>NZ_JBFBGU010000014.1:0-248086 GCF_040684855.1 Actinoplanes sp. NPDC089786 | reverse complement strand
CCACGCGTAGTACGGGATCACCGGGCCACCGGTGTCGCCCCACCCGGCGACCACCGGGCGGCCGTCGTCCAGGGTCAGCTCGGTCGGGGTGATCCAGCCGGCGGCGAAACCGGCCGCCCAGCCGGCCGACACCGTCGACGCGGCGCGGCGGGACGTCACGCCCGGCTCGGTGTCCGGGAGCCCGGCCGCGCCCGTACAGCAGCAGGTCTTGAACCTGGTCAACGAGAATCGGCGGCGTGGTGGGTGCGAGTCGCTGACGCTCGACCGCCGGCTCATCACGGCCGCGAACCGGCACGCGTCGGACATGGCGCGGCGCGGGTACTTCGCGCACGAGTCGCCGAGCGGTGACGGCGCGGGGGAGCGGGTCGAGGACGCCGGGTACGACTGGAAGCGGTACGGCGAGAACATCGCGCGCGGGGCGGACAGCGCCTACGAGGTGGTCGACGGCTGGATGAACAGCCCGTCCCACCGGGAGAACATCATGGACTGCAAGCTGCACCAGATGGGCATCGGGCTGGCGTTCGACTCGGACCGGACGCCGTACTGGGTCCAGGATTTCGCCACGCCGCAGTGAGGTGGCTTGCCGGGCGCGTCCGAGGGCGCGCCCGGCAAACGTCACCCCTTGACGCTGCCCGCGAGCAGGCCGCGCACGAAATAGCGCTGGGAGAACACGAACACCAGCACCGGCACGATGATCGACACGAACGCGCCGGCCGACAGCAGGTGCCACGCGTTGCCGCGGGTGCCGGCCAGGTTGGCCAGCGCCACCGTGATCGGCGCGACCGCGTTGCCGCCGCCCGCGAAGGTCAGGGCGACCAGCAGGTCGTTCCAGACCCAGAGGAACTGGAAGATGCCGAACGCCGCCAGGGCCGGGCGCAGCAGCGGCAGCAGCACCCGGAAGAAGATGGCGACGTGGCCGGCGCCGTCGATCCGGGCCGCCTCGAGCAGCGTGGCCGGCACTTCCTTCATGAAGTTGTGCAGGATGAACACGGCCAGCGGCAGCGCGAAGATCGAGTGCGACAGCCAGATCGGCCAGAAGGTGCCCGCGACGCCGCCGTCGACATAGAGCGTCAGCAGCGGGATCAGGGTCACCTGGATCGGCACGATCTGCAGGGCGAAGACCGCGACGAACAGGACATTCTTGCCGGGGAACCTGATCCAGGCGAACGCGTACGCGGCCAGGGCGGCCAGCGTCACCGGGATGATCACCGACGGGATGGTGATGATGAACGAGTTGAAGAAGTAGTCGGCCAGCCCGCCGGACTGGTCCGTGCCCAGCACGGCCTTGTAGTTGTCCAGGGTGAGCGTCGGGTCGCTGAAGAACGTCCACCAGCCGCTGCTGCGGATGTCTCGCTGAGGACGGAACGACGACACCAGGAGGCCGAACGTCGGCAGCGTCCACAGCACGGCCAGGACGACCGCGAACAGCGACGCCCACGGCGAGGTGAGCCGCTGCCTGGCCTTGCCGGCCGTGGATTCCTTCGGTGCCTTCAACGGTGCCTCGGCCACCGTGACCGGAGCGATCGGTGCGCTGCTCATCATCCCTCCGATGCCCTGAGCTGGCGGATGTTGTACACGACGATCGGGATCACCAGTACGAACAGCAGCACCGCGAGGGCCGCGCCGAGTCCCTGGTTGTCGCTGCGGAAACTCTGGCTGTAGAACTCGTTGGCCACCACGCTGGTGTTGAACTGGCCGCCGGTCATCGTGCGGACGATGTCGAAGACCTTCAGCGTGGCGATGCCGATCGTGGTCAGCACGACGACCACGGCCGGCCGGATGCTCGGCAGCGTGATGAACCGGAACATGCCGAACGCGGTGACCCCGTCCAGCCGGGCCGCCTCGATCACATCGTCCGGAATCGCCTTGATGGCCGCCGAGAGCAGGGTCATCGCAAAGCCCGCCTGGATCCAGATCATCACGACGATGAGCAGGAACGTGTTCAGCGGCGAGTTGATCAGCCACTGCTGGGGTTCCAGGCCCAGCCAGACCATGATCTGGTTGAGCAGGCCGATCTGCTTCACGTTGCCCTGGTTGGGGCGGTACTCGTAGACGAACCGCCAGATGATCGACGCGCCGACGAACGAGATCGCCATCGGCAGGAAGATCAGGGCCTTGGCGGCCGCCTCGATCCGGGCCTTGTCGACCAGGATCGCGTAGATCAGGCCGACCGCGGTGGCCACGAACGGCGTCACCACGACCCAGAAGACGGTATTGCGCAGCACCGTGAGCTGTTCGGTGTCGCTGAAGATCGTGCCGTAGTTGCCCAGGCCGATGAACGTGTCACCGGCGGCGTCGAAGAACGATTGCCAGATCGTGCGCAGGCCCGGATAGACCAGCCCCACGAGCAGCATCAGCAGCGTCGGCAGCAGGTACAGATAACCGACGGTCCGGTCGCCGTTGCGCCCCCGGGCCAGGCTGGCCAGGAACAGGATGATCCCCATGACCGCCACGAAGATGACGATCGCGGCGACCATCTGGACGACCTTGCCAGAGTTGGTCTCCACCGGAGCGAACGGCCAGGGAAGCGCCAAAATGTCATTCATTGGGCCTCCTCCACCTACCTTCTAGATGAGACCGGCCGGGGCGGAGTGCCGCCCCGGCCGGTCCGAAGTTACTTGATCTCTGTGTGACCTAGATCATCCGATCAGATCACTTGGGCCAGGCCTTTTCGATGTTGCCCAAGGTCGTCTGGGTGTCCTGGCCGGTGATCCAGTTGGTCGACTGCTTCCAGAAGGCGTTCGAGCCCACCGCGGCCGGCATCTGGTCGGAACCGTCGAAGCGGAAGACCGCCTTCGGATCCTGCAGGATTCCGGCCGACAGCTTGTCGATCGGGCTGCTCAGGTTGTTCACGTCCAGACCCTTGTTGGCGCTGACCCAGCCCTGGGAGAGCTTGGCCTTGGCGTTCGCCCACGTGTCGGTGGACAGGTAGGTCTGGAACGCCTGGACCTCGGGCCGGTTGGCGAACGACAGCACGAACTCGCCACCGCCGAGGACCGGCTTGCTGCTGGCGTCCTTGCCGGGCAGGTAGAACGCGAAGACGTCGCCGTCCTGCGCCACCTTGGTGTCCTTGTCCCAGTTGGCCGCGTAGAAGTTCGCCTGGCGGTGCAGCGAACAGGTGCCGTCCGGAATGGTCAGGCCACCGTCCTGGAACGTGGTGGTGGCGATGCTCTTGACGTCGCCGTAGCCGCCGTTCACGTAGGCCGGGTTCTTCAGGTACGCCCCGACGCCGTCCAGCGCCGCGGTCGCGTCCGGGCCGTTGAACGGGATCTCGTGCTTGACCCACTGGTCGTACTTCTCCGGCCCGCTGAGCCGGAGCATGAAGTCTTCCATCCAGTCGGTGACCGGCCACCCGGTGGCCTCACCGCTGGCGATGCCCGCGCACCACGGCTTCTTCTTGGTCGCGGCGATCTTGTCGCTCAGTGCCTTGAGCTCGTCCAGCGTGGTCGGAACCGTGTAGCCGTTCTCCTGGAACTCCGACGGGGAGTACCAGACCAGCGACTTCACGTTGGCGCCGAGCGGCGCGGCGTAGAGCTTGCCGTCGACCGTGCCGTACGCCCGCCAGTCCTTGCCGAACCACTTGTCCACGTTCTCGGACACCTGCTTGGGCGCCTCGACCGCCTTGCCCGTCGCCACCAGCTGCTGCAGCAGGCCGGGCTGCGGCACGTAGGCGAGGTCCGGCGGGTTGCCGGCCTTGGCCCGCACCAGGACCTGGGTCTCGAAGGCCTTGTCGCCCTCGTACTTCACGGTCACACCGGTGCACTGCTCGAACGGCTTGTACGAGTCGATCTGCGGCTTGTCCTCCGGCGTGATGATGCCGGTGTAGATGGAGACCGTCTTGCCCTTGAGGTCGCCGAAGCTGCTGAACTGCGCGCAGTCGATCGCCGCTGCCGAGGGAGTGTCCTCCCCGCTGTCGTCACCGCCACCGTCACCACAGGCGGCCAGGCCGAGAACCAGCCCGACACCGACCGTTCCGGCGAGCGCGGCTCGCCACCGCGGTCCCACGGAGTTTATTGACATGGCTCTCCTCATTCCCTTGTTCGCATCGGTCTATTGACGCTACGTGACCGAGCGAAGCCTCACCGCGCACAGTCAAATTGGATCGCGAAGGTTACGCAACGGTTTCCAGGGATCTTCCGCGTAACGATTCTTCGCCCGTCGGCCGGTTGCGACTCCGTCGTCCGGATGAGTTACCCGACTGCTTCGGTGTGCTTCGATGTCCGCACGCATTCCTGGGGAGGACGAATTGGGAGTCCAACGGACAATCGTGCGTATCGGTGCGATCGCCACGGCGATCGTCATCGGTGCGGGCCTGCTGGTGGCCGGGTCGCCGGCCGCGAGCGCCGCCGCGCGTACGCCGTCGGCCGCCGTCGTCGTGACACGGGCCGCCGCGGCCTCGTGCTCGACCGGCAAGTACCAGAAACAGGTCGAGGGATACCTCAGGCAATTGGGGTACGGGAAGCTCAGCGTCGACGGCCGCCAGTCGTCGTCCGACTGCGCCGCGATCAAGAAGTTCCAGAGCCGGTACGGGATCAAGCCGGTGTCCGGGCTGGCCGGGCCCACCACCCACGGCGTGGCCAAGCGGCTCGCGGGCACCAAGGTGTCCAGCTGCAAGGCGAGCAGGTCGAAGGTCACGGTGTGCGTTGACCTCACGCACCAGACGGTCTTCGTGCTCAAGAAGGGCGGGGGCTACCTGCTCAAGCCGACCGTGACGCGGACCGGCATGAAGCGGTACGCCACGCCGAAGGGCACGTACAGGATCGGGCAGCGCGCCAACCCGGAGTACTCCGAGAAGTACAAGGTCAACATGTACAACTGGCAGCGCTTCAACGGCGGGATCGGCCTGCACCGGACCACGACCTACCTGCATGACAGCTGGCGTGGCTCGCACGGCTGCGTCAACCTGCTCAAGTCCGACGCCGTGTTCCTCTACGGCAAGCTGAAGAAGGGCACGACCGTCAAGGTGTACGGGCGCCGGCCGGGCACCTGAGCCTGGTCCACATTCGCTTCCGGGGCGCGTCCACCGGCGGCGAATGGGGAACTGGGCTCAAGCCGCCTTGGCGTAGTCGAGTCTGTTGTGGATGATGGCGGCCGAAAGAGCATGCGTGGTCAACACGTCGTGCTGCGGGAAGACGATCTCCTCGCCGGTCGCCATCACCACGTGCAGCCCCCGTCGGCCCAGCGAGTAGCGCACGTCGGTGAACCGGGTGACCGTGTCGTCGTGGTGCACGACGGTCAGCTCATCGGCGCGGAGCATGTCTCCCCCTTATCCGCGGGCGGTCCCGCGGTTCAGACTTCTCACGGTGACAGGCCGGCGCACGCCGCGTAGTCGGCGAAAGGTCCAGCCTTGGGGCAGAAACCCGACAGTGCCGACGTATCACGCCGGCGATCTTGTCGTAGGAGCGGATCAAGGCCTGTTCCAGATTCGCCTCCGGGGCGTCTGGACTGGGGCGAATCCGGAACAGGTCCTACAGTTGCCGACGTGAATGGCCACCCCCGGCGCACGTTGGCGCTGCTCATCGCGGCCCTGCTGCTGCCCGTGCTGACCGCCGCCTCGTGCGGCGACGAGCCGTCCGGCGTCGGCCTCGGCGCGGCCTCCCGCGGCGAGGTCGCCGAGATCGTCGAGGCCCCCGGCTCGGTCACCGCCCGGGCCGCCGCCACGGTCACCTCACCGGCCGAGGGCACCCTCGCCGACCTGCGCGTCACGCCCGGCCAGCGGGTCGGCAAGGGCACCGTGCTCGCGGTCATCGACTCGCCCGCGGTGGCCGACCGGCTGGCCGACGCCGAACGGGCGCTCGACGCGGCGCCGGCCGTCTCCACCGGCAACTACGTGACCGTCGGCACCACCACCGACAAGCGCGCGGGCAAGGCCTTCGACGCCGCCCGGGCGGCCGCCGGCAAGGTCACCGACCTCGAGGTCCGGGCCGCGCTGCTGGCCCAGATCGACGCGGCCGAGCAGCAGTACGAGGCCGCCTCCCGGGCCGCGGCCGAGGCGGTCCGATCCGTACAGGAGGGTCTGGCCGGTCTGTCCCGTGCCCTCGGCGCCCTCTCGGCCGCCCAGCAACTGCAGGCCAAGCAGGCGTACGACCTGGCCGTCGCGGCCGACGACGCGCTGACCCTCCGCGCTCCGGTGGCGGGCGTGGTCCAGCTCGGCGGAACGCCCGCGGCCTCCGGCGCCTCGCTCACCGACCTGCTGTCCGGGGGCGGCGCGACCACCGGCGGCGCGTCCGGCGGCCTGCCCGCCGCCCCGGCCGCCGCGCCCGCCGGCGCCGACCCGGCCGTCCCCGAGGGCGGCCCGGTCAGCGCCGGCACCGCGATCGTCACGGTCGTCGACATCGGCCGGCTCGGCCTCACCACCGAGGTCGATGAGACCGACATCCTGCTGGTCAAGGCCGGTGGCGAGGCGACCGTCGAGCTTGACGCGGCGACCGGCGCGAGCTACCGGGCCACGGTCCGCTCGATCGACCAGCTGCCCACCACCTCGGCCCGCGGGGGAGTGTCCTACCGGGTACGGCTCGACCTGGGCAAAGGCACGCTCGACGACGGCAGCGCGGCGCCGACGCCCCGGCCCGGGATGAGCGCGGTGGTCCGGCTGCGGGTGCGCGAGGCCGACGACGCGGTCACCGTGCCGGCCTCGGCCGTGGTCGACGCCGACGGGCGGTCCACGGTGTGGGCGGTGCGCGACGGCAAGGCCGAGCGGGTGCCGGTGACGCTGGGTGTGCAGGGTGAGGACACCGTGCAGGTGACGACCGGCCTGAGCGACGGGCAGCCGATCGTGGTCTCCGGCGCCGACCAGGTGCGTGCGGGCCAGGAACTGCCGTGACCTGCTTTTTCTCGGCCGGGATGCGACCGTGACCGCCGCGGGGCCGGCGATCGTCGCCACCGGGGTCGCCCGCACGTACGACCTGGACGGGGTCTCGGTGACCGCGCTCAAGGGCGTCTCGCTGACCGTCGAGGCCGACGACTACCTGGCCATCGTGGGCACCTCCGGCTCCGGCAAGTCCACCCTGATGCACCTGCTCGGCGCGCTCGACCGGCCCACCTCCGGCACCCTGCTGATCGGCGGCCGCGACGTCGCCACGCTCGGGCCGGGCGAGATGGCCAAGCTGCGCAACGAGACCATCGGCTTCGTCTTCCAGTCGTTCCACCTGCTCGCCCGCACCACCGCCCAGGACAACGTGGCGCTGCCGCTGGTCTATCGCGGGGTGGCCCGGCGTGAGCGCAGCGAACGGGCGGCGGCCATGCTCGCCCGGGTCGGGCTCGCGCACCGCGCCGGGCACCGGCCCAACCAGATGTCCGGCGGCGAACAGCAGCGGGTGGCGATCGCCCGGGCCCTGGTCACCGGGCCGTCGGTGCTCCTGGCCGACGAGCCGACCGGCAACCTCGACACGGCGACCGGAGAATCCGTACTCGCGCTGCTCGAGTCCCTGAACGCCGAAGGCGTCGCCATCGTCCTGGTCACCCACGACCGCGAGGTGGCCGCGCGGGCCCGGCGGCAGATCCGGATGCGCGACGGCGAGATCGTGGCCTCGTGAGAGTCGGCGAAGCCTGGCGCGTCGCCATCGACGCCCTGCGGGCCAACCGGCTGCGCAGCATCCTCACCATGCTCGGCGTGGTCATCGGGGTCGCGGCCGTGGTCGCGCTGGTGGCCATCGGCACCGGCACCAAGCAGCAGATCGAGTCGCAGGTCGAGGGCCTCGGCTCCAACCTGCTCCTGGTCGTGCCCGGCCGGCTCGAGGCGGGCGCGGCGGCCACCGCCTCGACGATGACCCTGGACGACGTCGACGCGGTCACCCGGGTGGTCGGCGACCGGTCGCGCGTCGCGGTCACCGTCGCCTCCGGCGAGACGGTACGCGCGGGCAGCCGCAGCGCCTTCGCCAGCATGCAGGGCGTCCTGGAGACCACGCCGACCGTGTTCGTCCGCAAGCTCGACCGCGGCAGCTACTTCACCCGCTCCGACGTCAGCACGGGCCGGCGGGTCGCGGTGCTCGGCTCGGCCGTGGCCCGGTCGCTGTTCGGCGACCGCGACCCGATCGGGCGGCAGATCACCATCGGCGGCGTCCGGTTCCGGGTCACCGGCACCTTCGAGCCCCTGGGCCAGAGCCTCGGCGTCGACCGGGACAGCGAGGTGCACGTGCCCGTCACCGCCGCGCAACGGCTCCTCGGCACCGACCGGATCGACGGCCTGGCCATCCGGGCGCCCGACCGGGAACGCATCGGCGCGCTCGGCGACTCGGTGGTCGCCGCCCTGGTCAAACGCCACCCCGACACCGACTTCAGCGCGGTCACCCAGGAACAGATCCTGGGCGTGCTGGGCGACATCCTGGGCGTGCTGACCGGTGTGCTCGCCGCCATCGCCGGCATCAGCCTGCTCGTCGGCGGGGTCGGCGTCTCCAACATCATGCTGGTGTCGGTGCGCGAGCGGACCAGGGAGATCGGGCTGCGGAAGGCGGTCGGGGCCCGCCCCCGCGACATCAGTGTCCAGTTCCTCCTGGAAGCGGTGCTTCTGACGACCATCGGCGGTGTGCTCGGTATGGCCCTCGGCATCACCGCCGCCCTGCTCGTCGACCGGTTGTCCCCGGTGCCCGCGGCGATCACCTGGTGGGCGCTGGCGCTCGCGTTCGGCGTCTCGGCGGCGGTCGGCATCATCTTCGGCGTCGTACCGGCCCAGCGCGCCGGCCGCCTCGACCCGGTAGTGGCCCTGCGCACGGAATAGCGCCCAACACTCAACCGGTCGCTCCTTCCGCCGATCTGTGCCAGGAGAGAACCCGGAGGAGGAACCATGGCGTACGAGATCCGCGACCGCCACGGCGCGTCGCGATCCGTCGCGTACCTCCTGTTCGCGGCCGCTCCCTTCGTACTCCTCACGGGTTTCGTCCTGCAGCCGGGCCAAGCGCTGCCGATCCTGATCGCCATCGGGACCACCGCGCTGGCCCTCGCCCTGGGCGCGTGGGTCTGCTGGTCGCGCCCGCACCGGCTGCCCGACCTGTTCTACTGGTCGGCGCCGCTGAGCGCCACCCTGGTCATCTCCGGGCTCAACCTGATGACCAAGGACGCCAGCACCGGCTCCCAGCTCTTCTACCTGTGGCCGGTGCTGTACGCGGCGAACTTCCTCAGCCGCCGCGTCATCTACCTCAACCTGGTCGCGGTGAGCACCGGCCAGGCCGGCGTGGTGATCGTGGCCCTGCGGGCGGAGAACGCGTTCGCCGACTGGATCGCCATGACCATCGCGCTGATCATGACCGCGGTCGTCGTCTACAGCCTCCGCGACCGCGCCGACCAGCTGCGCCGCAAGCTCGAGGACCAGGCCTTCGCCGACCCGCTCACCGGCCTGGCCAACCGCCGCGCCTTCGACGACGCGCTCGCCGCGGCCGGCCGGTCGGCGCCCCTCGCGGTCATCACGATCGACCTCGACCACTTCAAAGGCATCAACGACACGTACGGCCACGCCGCCGGCGACGCCGCCCTGCAGCTCGTGGCCGGCGCGATGCGGGAGGTCGCGTCGCCCGACGACGTGGTGGCCCGGTTCGGCGGCGACGAGTTCGTCATGCTGCTGCGCGGCGACCAGCCCGCGGCGCTGCGCGCGGTCACCCGCCTCCAGGAGATCGTCGCCCAGGACACCACGCTGCGCTCCGGCCCGCCCGGCCTGAGCATCGGCGTGGCCGCCCTGCCCGAGCACGCCCTGGACGTCGAAGACCTGGTCCGGGCCTCCGACACGGCCCTCTACAGCGCCAAGAGCGGCGGCCGGGGCCGGGTGGCCGTGGCGACGATGCCCGGTTTCACGCCTCCGGCGCCGGCTCCTGATCCGGCCCCAGCAGCGCCGGGTCGATGATCTCCCGCCGCATGCGCGGATAGGGGCCCCAGCCGTCCCGGAGCACGTGGATGTAGACCGCCTCCAGGCTCACACCGACCCGCTCGGCCAGATCCATGTCGTCCTCGTCGCCCAGCCGCACGGCCCGCGCGAAATGATCCAGGGCCTCCATGTGCCGCCCCTGATCGAAGGCGCTCCGCCCCGCGTTCTCATGCACCACGGCGCGCAGCGGCTCCGGCGTCTCGGAACTGGCGGCCTGCTCGAACAGCCGGTCCGCCTCGACGAAGTCCCCCCGCAACCGCAACGTGTGCGCCAGCTCGGCCTGGGCGATCACCAGGGCCCGGGCATCACCGGCGCGCTCGGCGTGGGCCAGAGCCAGCCGGCTGGCCGCGGCGGCCATCCCTAACTCGCCGAGCAACCGATAAACCTCGGCCCGGACACTGAGCAGCCCCGCCTTGGTGGCATCGTCCTGCTCGGCGGCGAGCGGGCCGTCGAGCTGCTCACCCAGCCGCTGCAGCCCTTCCCGGTTGTCGACCACCTCGCGAAGCGTCCCGCCGTCCAGCCGCCACCGGATCGAGTCCAGATCCGCGGCCGTGGGGACGCCGTTCGTCTTCACCTCGGGGGCTGCCTCGGCTTTCACCTCGGCTCGTGTCTCGGCTTCTGCCTCGGCCTTTTCCTCGGCCGGCTTCTGGCCTGCGGCGGCTTCCTGGCTGACGGCCGCCCCCTGGCCCACGGCCTTCTCCTCCGCCCCGTCCTTTGCTTCCGCAGGGTTCTCGGGCTCGTCCCGGGCGGCCTTCTCGTTCTGCTCGCGTAACTCGCGGGCAACGATCATGGCCTGCTCGGCGGTCACGCCCCGCCCGTCGAAGAGGCCGCTGATGTCCAGGTCGATGACCACACCGTCAGCCCCGGCGACCGGCGCGGGCTTCTCCGGGGCCTTGGCTTCTTCGACCTTGCCCTCTTGAACCTGGGCCTCTTGAACCTGGGCCTCTTCGGCCTTGTTGCCGTTGCCGTCGGCCTCGGCCGGGCCACCCTTGCCGAACCAGTCGACCTTCAGGTCGGCGTCGACATACTTCCGCTCCGCGTCGGGGCCCGCGATCACCAGCCGGCCGATGGGCGCGGTGACCGGCGTCGGCGGCGCCGGCCGTTCCCCGGCCGGCACCACGTTGCGGCTGTCCGGCCCAGCAGGAACCTTCCGGCTCGACGGCGGCGATGCGCCGTCGACTTCTTGCGCCGACCCGCGGACGTCGGTCTCCCGCTCCGGAGCCGCCGGAGGCGCGCCGTGCGGGGGCGTTGTCTCGTTCCAGCCCGGAGCCTCTTCCGCGGCGGTGTCACGCCAGACCTCAGGCTGAGCTTGCGGCGCACCATGCCGCGGCGCAGGCCCGGCAGGCGTTCCACCATGCCGGGGCGCCGGCCCCTGCGGTGCGCCACCGTGCCGCGGTGCCGGCCCCTGGGGCACAACACCGCCGTGCCGTGGCGCAGGTGTTTGAGGCGCGTCGACGTGCCGCGGTCCTTGCAGGCCGTCCACCTGCTGCGGCGCGATGCCTTCCGCGCCCACTGGTGTGGCTGTGCCCTGTGTGACGGCGCCGTGTCGCGGTCCTTGCAGGCTATCCGCTTGCTGGGCAGGCGCTTGAGCCTGACCGCTCTGCCGTGCCAGCGGCTGTGTCCGATCGGCCGGCCGGCCTTGCTGCTGAGCGGGGTCGTGAGTTTCCGCCTCGGCTACGCCGCCTTCCTGCCCGCCGAAACCGTTCCAGCTCTGCGGACCATCCAGCGACTGCCCCGGCCCCCGCGTAGGCAACGGCCCACCCGGCCGCATCTGCGGCGGAACCAGCGACTCGGTCTCCTGACCCGGCCCGACCCCCGCGCCAGGCACCGACTGCTGTCCCGCCCCCGCCTGCGCGTCCCACGGCGGCTGGCTCGGCTGAACGCCCCGCGACTCCCGGCGATCCAGCCCGGCCTGGGCATTACTCGATTGCTGCTGGTCGCGCTGACCGTCCCATTGCTGAGTGTCGGTCTGGCCGGCTTGGGTGTCCCAAGGCTGCCGGACAGCCTGGCCGGACTCGGCATCCCAAGCCTGCCGTGCCCCGTGGCCCGGCTGCGGCTGCCGTGCCTGCTGAGGTGCCTGGGCGGGTTGGTCACGCCACGCTTGCGCTGCTGCCTGGCCGGATTCGGCTTCCGGTGCTGGTTGTCGCGCGTCCGGCTGCCGGTTCCACGCCTGTTCTGCGTTCGGCTGCGGATCCCATGCCTGGTGTTGTGCGTCCGGCTGGGTGTCCCAGGGTGTCTCGGGCTGGGTGTCCCAGGGTTGTTGCGCGGCGGGCTGGGCGTCCCAGGAATGCTGGGTGTCCGGGAGGGTGTTTGGCGCCGGACTTGGCTGGGCGTCCCAAGGTTCCTGGTGTGCGCCCGGCTGGGCGTCGGCGGGCCACGCCTGGTCGTCGCGCTGATCGGCTTGCGGATCGGACGACCAATCGTCGCCGCCGCGCAATTGGGACAGCCAAGCGTCATCGTCGTGGATCGCAGCCGGGTCGGGCTGCTGAGAGTCGTTCCACGGCTGGGCCGGAGCAGCCCACGGGTCCTGCGCCGCACCCGGCGCGATCTGGTCCGAGCCGGGCCATGCCTGCCGCCCAGCGGCCTGCTGCGGCGACGCACCCCAAGGCTGCTCCGGATCGGACTGCCACTGCTGGTCGGCGCCAACTCCCGGCGGAGGGGTGACGTTCTGCGGCTGCTGCTTGGACTGGTTCTTCTGCTTGCCGCCGTTCTTGTTGCGGCTCCAGGGGAAGCGGCGCTTTCCCTCCGCCGGCGGCTGGTCCTGCGCCGGCGCGGCTGGGGGCCGGCCCTGGGGCGCTACGGCCTGGGGCCCGCCCTGAGGCGCTGCGGCCTGGGGCCGGCCGTGGGGCGGCGCGGCGTGGGGTCCTCCGTGGGGCGGCGCGGCGTGGGGTCCGCCCTGAGGCGGTGCGGCGTGGGGTCCGCCCTGAGGCGGTGCGGCGTGGGGTCCGCCGTGAAAAGCGGCCGGAGGCTGACCGGCGGGCGCGGGACGGCGTGCCGGAGGAGCCTGCGGAGGCAAGGAAGACTGCGCGCCCGGTGCCTGCTCCGGCCACTGCGTCATGGGTGACGGCGGCGTTGGCACGGGCCGGTAGCTCGCCGAGGCCTGGCCGTCAGGGCTTGGGCGCATCGGCTCGGGCCGGTGGCTCGCCACGGCCTGGCCGTCCGCTGCCGGCCGCATCTGTTCAGGTTTGCGGCTCGGCGCGGCTTGAGCGCCCCGCGCCTGCGAAGTCGGCTGGGGACGCTGCCCGGGAGTTGCCGGCGTGGCGAGGGTGTCGGCGGGTGACGTTCCGTCGGGGCCCCAGTTCGCGGGCGGGGTCTGCTCCGGGCGGTGGTGTGCCGGTGCTTGCGCGGCGGGCTCGAAGCCCTGCGGCGTCGGCGCCGGAGTGCCGGGGCGCCCGGAGGCAGGTCTCCGCTGGCCGTAGGGCTCGGAGGCGGGCGAGGGGTACGTCTGCGGATCAGGCCGACGGGTCGTCTGCGGGGCCGTGTCCTGGGGTTCGGAGGTGTGGGTCGGCGGTTCGGTGGGCGGCGCCGGCGGGACCGCGCGTGCGGGAGCGCTCGGCGGGGCGCTGTTCACCACCCGCGGCTGGGCCGGTGGCTCGGCCTTCTTGAGTACGCGGGGCGGCGCGGGCGGCGTCGCCTTGTGGAGGACCCGGGGCTTGGTCGGGGGCGGTGTCTTGTGGAGTACGCGTGGGCCCTCGCCGTCGACCTCGGAAGGGTCGGGCTCCTGGTACTGGTCGGCGTCGGGGTAGCGCCAAGCATCGGCCGCCGCGCGGGCGTCGTCGGAGACGCCCTGGCCGAGGTGCTCTGCCGGCTCATCCGGCGCGCCCGGGCGAGCTCGGCCTGAGGCGCCGCTCCCGGGCTCGGGGCGGGCGTCGTCGGGGGCGATCGGGCGGGCTCGGCCCGTGGTGCCGCTTCCGGAGGCGGGGCGGGCTTCCTCGGGTGTGCCGGGGCGGGCCCGGCCGACCGCGCCGCTGCCGGAGGTGGGGCGGGTGTCTTCGGAGTACGGACTGGCCGACACCGGGCGGTCCTGCGGGTCCAGGCCGGCGGGTGGGACCGGGACCTGGGCGCGGCCGGTGACCGGCGGCGCGGGACGGGGCGGCGCGGGACGGGGCGGGGCAGGGCGGCGGGGGGCGTGGCGGCGCTGGTCGGGGTGGTCCTCGGGGTGGTACTGGCCCTCGAAGACGGATTCGTCCATGCCGTCGACGGTGATGCGGCTGCGCTGGGCGCGGATCGGCATGATCTCGCCCTCGAGGACCTCGCGGCCGTCGGGGGCGGGAGGGGCTGAAGGGGCGGGAGGGGCTGGAGGGGCGGGAGGGGCGTCGCTGCGGTCGACGACTGTGCCGTCGATGACCGCCCGGCCACGGACCGGCTCCGCGGGCATCTCGTAGTCGTTGACGTACTCGGCGGGGGCGGGACGTCCGAAGCGGTCGCGGGCGGTGCTGCGGCCGTCGATGGGAGCGGCGATGTCGACGTCGTCGGGGCCGTCGATGGCCACCCGCCGGCGGCGTGGGTCCTGGTCGGGGCGGGGGCGGATCTGCTGGTCGGGGCCACCGGCGCGCGGGTCGACGCGGGCCGCGCCGGCGACTCGGGGGTCGGGGCGGTCGTCGCGCGGCATGCGACGGTCTGTGCCGGCGACACGGGGATCGCGATCGGCGCCGGGGAGACGCGGGTCGCGGTCGGGGCGCGGGTCGCGGTTCGGGCCGGCGATGCGCGGGTCGAGGCCGGCGGCGACGCGTGGGTCGCGTTCGGAACCGGGGAGGCGCGAGTCGCGGTCCGGGCGTGGGGCGCGGCCTGGGATGCGCGGGTCGCGTTCCAGGCCTGGGGTGCGCTGGTCGCGGCGGGCCACCTCGCGGTCGTCGCGGTACGGCCCGCGGCGGGCGTCGTCGCGGTCGGGCCGGGGCCCGCGCGGGTCGAGGCGGGGGTCGGTACGGGCCACGCGGGAGTCGCGGCGCGGGTCGTTGCCACGGGCCGGGGAGGTGGGGCGAGGGTCGTTGCCACGGACCGGGGACGTGGGCCGAGGGTCGTCACCACGGGCCGGGGAGGTGGGGCGGGAGTCGCGGCGGGGGTCGTACGAGCGGTCGGGGCGGCCGCCGCGGTCGTAGTCGTCGCGGGGGAGGGCGTCGCGGCGGCGGTCGGGGGCTCGGTCGCCGGGGCGGTAGCGGTCGTCGCGGGAGTAACGGTCGTCGGCGGGGCGGCGGGGGCCGGCCTCGCCGTAGCGGTCGTCGGGGCGGTAGCGGTCGTCGTACCCGTACCCGTCATCGAGGTCTTGAGCGCGCGTGGGGTGGTCGCCCTTGTAGGTGCTGCGGCCGTCGGAGAAATCGGTGTCGCGGCCGGCGCCCTGGTCCGTGCGGGCGCGGGCGAGGTCGGCCAGGTAGGCGTCGTCGTCGTAGTCGTCGTCGACATAGTCGATGATCTCGGGATCGCGCCGGGGGCGGACGGCGCGGGTGCCGACGTCGGGGCCGTGGTATTCGGGGTTGTCGAAGTCGGCGCCGAACTCGGGGCGGTTGAAGTCGACGATGTCGCCGAGTGACGGGTCGGGCACCGAGGTGTCGGTGGGTACGAAGTCGGGGTCGTTCAGCCAGTCCGGCCGGGTGCTGTCGAAGTCGCCGCCCTTGGTGCCGGGCTTCGACAGGCCCTGCTGCGGCGGGGGCTCGGCGGGACGTTGCGGCGCCTTGGTCCGCTTGTTGCGGCGGCGGGCGGCGAGCTCGTCGGGTGGGCGTACATCAAGATCAATGGGGGTTGGCTCGGGATCGCCGTTCCGGCTGGACGTCTTGACCTGGGCGGGGCGGCGGGGGCGACGGCCGGGGGAATTCGCCGGCGGGTAACGGTCGGGCGCGGTCGCGGAGTTCTCCACATAGGCGACCGGGGAATTGTCCGTGTACTCGCCGTCCCAGTATTCGTCGTCCTCGTAACTCATGCCGACCCCGAATGGGCGACGATGGTGAAACACCGGTGGCGCATCGTCGTCCCCCCGTCCTGACCGAGCCGTGTCCGTCGGTCGCGACGCCCCCGCGCGCGGCCGATGTGGAACGTTAACCGCACTTGCGCAGTGTGCGCCACCTGGCAGGAAGCGCTTCACCGGGCCGTGGGGTCCGCTACGTGGGCGCCCGGGAGGGCACCCCTCGACGGACAGTACGTGTCACCCGGCCGTCCGGTTCAACCCTACCTGCAAAAAGTACGCTCCGATCTTGTGAATGCGCAGACGGTGACCATTTCCGGCGTGTTGATCGGACGGCAGAAAAACTGATCGGCTTAAGCAATTCTTAAAGCCCAGCTCAGGCAACCGGAAACCTTCCGTGACAGCGATGGGCCACCTGTGGCACGGCGGTGGTGAAGGGCACGTCGCCGCCGCGCGGATCTTGGGCTTTGGCCTGGCACCGTGGATGACGGAACTCGCCCGGCCGGCACGACGCGGTGCCGGCCCGGGCGTCCGGCCCGGCGGCGGTGCAGTGTCACCGCCCCTGCGTGTGGCGCCTCGCGAGCGCCCGGTCCTGGACGAGGCGCAGGGTGCGTTGCGACGAGCTGGGCCGTTGGCCGGACGGCCGCGAGCCGAGGCCGGTCGCCGCATAGGGCCCACCTTCGGGCAACCGCGCCTGGTCGGCGTCCTGCCGATCGGGTCGATCACTGGTGAGAGGAACACGATATGCCGCGTCTCGACATCGGCGCAGTTCGCGCGGGCTTCCGCAAGGCACTGCGCGGCATCGATGCCTGGACCCTGCAGACCATGAACTACCCGGCCGGCGGCCGCCGCCCCCGCACGTAAGTCCGCCGACCGGGTCCCGAACGGTGGCGAGGTGCACCTCGCCACCGTTCACTCTCTTCCGAGGTCACGTCCGTCGAGGCCGCGACCCGACCGAGGTAGTTCCGGCGGGCGCCGCGGGCGAGGTTGATCGCTCAGGGCCGGATGGTTCGCGGCCGAGCTGACTGAGCCCGACGAGCCGCGGGCCAAGCGGGTCGGATCGACGCTAATAACGCCCGTCGCCGATGAAGGGGCCGACCTTTGCCGGTAGCACCAGGCCCGCGTCGGCCAGGTCGTGCAGGATCGTGCCCAGTTCGGTCCGGTTCAGGGTGGCGGGTGGCTCGGGTTCGGGATGGGGTACGCCCAGAGCCCGCGCCGCCTCCACCGCGCGCACCGAGATCGCCGCCTCGACCGCCCACAAGCGGTGTGCCCTCATGGCCAGGTGGGCCGACGCGGTCAGCTCTCCATGCAGGCGGAGCAGTCGGCGCAGGTCACAGGCCAGTTGCTCGATCGGCGGGCCGATCGGCTGGGGGTCCGCGGGACGCCGGGCCCGCCACCGGTCGGCCACGGAGGCGCACCAGCGCGGCGCGAAGAGCACCGTGGCCCCGATGAGGGTCGGTGCGGCGATGATGAGGGCTAGTCGGCCGATGTCGACGATGGTCACGATCTGCTCCAGGCAGAAGTGCGGGATACCTCGACGATCCGCCCCTCTTCCAGGCCCGTCAAGCGGACTTTGTGCGATGTGGGACGTGGGTCAGCGGATCCGGCCGCGGGGAACCAGCCGGGTGATCGGCATCGGTGGCGCGGGCAGGGGCGGTCCCTCGTACCCGTGAACCTCGCCGAAGAGTGACCCCGACTCCCACGCCGCGCGGGCCTCGAGCACCTCCTCGTGGGTGCGGGCGACGAAGTTCCACCACATGACCAGCGATTCCGTGGACGGTTCGCCGCCGAGCAGCAGCACCCGGGTGGCCGGACCGGCCGCGATGCGCAGGGACGTGCGGCCCTCGCCCACGTACAGCAGCGGCCCAGGTTTCAGCTCCTGCCCGTCGATCATGGCGGCGCCGTCGAGGGTGAGCACCGCGTACTCGAAATCGGCACGCAGCGGGACCACCCCCTCAGCGCCGGCCGCCGCGGTGATCTCCGCGCTGGTCAGCGGGCTGAACGTCGTGGCCGGCGAGACCGCGTCGCCGAGCTCGCTCATGATCACGGTCGCGCGCAGGCCGCCGGCGGTGAAGACCGGGAGATCCGCGTGGTGGGCGAAGGCGGGCGGCCGGGCGCGGGCCGCGTCGGGCAGGGCAACCCATAGCTGTACGCCCTGGAGCACGCCGGAGTTGACCGTCGGCGTCTCCTCGGAATGCGAGATGCCGCGGCCGGCCGTCATCAGGTTGAGCCGGCCCGGCCGGATCCCGCCTGCAGGTTGCTCACCCCTGCACGCTATCCCGCGAATCCCGCCGTCTCGAGAAGCGCGGCCTAATCGGTCTTCAGCAGCGAATTGGCGCCGAGCACCCGAGTCACCTCGACGACGATGGCGACGCGCGAGGGGTTGGGTCGCGGCACCCGATAGCGCGCCGCGTAAAGATTCTCGGCCAGCGTGACCGCATCGACGGAGGACAGGATCGACGCCTTGCCCTCGACGGTGCTCCACCGCGCCCCGTCCACCTGGCAGATCGCCACCCGATTGGCCCCGGCCAGGATGTGCCTGACGTGCGCGGAGGACGACGAGCTGATCACCCGGGCCAGGCCGTCCTCGAAGGAGAGCGTCGCCCCGACCGCCACCACGTGAGGGGAACCGTCGGCACGCAGCGTGGTGAACGTGCAGAGGTGACGCTCGGTCCAGAAGGTCTGCAGTGCCGGTGAGGAGAGGGGTACGACGCCGCTCACGCCGCCCCCGATGTGGGCAGGAGGCCGCGGCGGACCGCGGACACCAGGGTCTCGTGGTCGCTCTCGACCTGGTCGGCGTAGGTTCGCGCGAACCGGGAGAGCGCCTCGTCGAGCTTGTCGCTGCTGCCCACGTACCCGGCGATCATCGACGCGCCGCTGGTCCGGGCGTGGCTCTTGGCCAGCAGGTAGCCGCAGATGCCGGCGTAGTCGGACAGCGCGCCCGCGCTGAGGTCGTCCACCACGATCGCGCCCTTCATGTCGCGGAACTGCCGTACGTAGTACTGGCGCTCGCCGACCGTCGTCCAGCCGAGCAGGGGGTCGCTGACCGTCTGCAACGCCTGCTGATATTCGACCACACGCTGTCCCTGGTGCCGGTGCCACGCCGAGTCACCGTGCACGTGGCGAGCCACCACCGAGCGTCGCGCCTGCTTGAGCTGCAGGAACACCACGTCGTCGGGGCTGCTGCCCTCGCACAGCGCGACGTAGGCGCGCAGGCCGACCGAGCCGACCCCGACGACCTTGTGCGCGATGTCGACGATCCGGTAGCCGGCCAGGATGCGTGCCCAGTGCGGCGGCAGCGTGTTCAGGTATCCGTCGAGGGCCTCGCCGACCAGGTCGCGGTCCGCCGGCGACAATCGGGTGATCAGCGGCGGCTCCTCGATGAGCCGGGCCGTCCCGTGGAAGGGCTCGGTGAAGCGGGGCAGAGCCCGGTCCGAGGTACGCCGCCGGGCCCGCCGGGCGGCGCGGGAGACCGAGTCCTTGAAGTTCGAGCCGGTCGCCGCCTGCCGCAGCCGATCCACGTCGAGCTGTTCGAACGACCGGGCCAGCAGCGGCTGTTCGGCGAGGTGGCCGATCTGCTCGCGGTACTCGGCCACGCAATGTCGCACGGCCTCGGCGCAGGCGCTTTCCCGGAATCCGTTCTGCCGCCCGGCCACGTGCACGCTGACCACCAGCCGGCGCAGGTCCCACTCCCACGCGCCGGGGTGCGCCTCGTCGAAGTCGTTCAGGTCGAAGACCAGCTCGCGCTCGGGTGAGGCGTAGAACCCGAAGTTCCCGAGGTGGGCGTCACCGCAGATCACGGGATTGATGCCGGTACGCGGCAGCGCCGCGAAGTCGTCGGCCATGACGTTGGCCGAGCCCCGCAGGAACGCGTAGGGCGACGCCACCATCCGGCCGATCCGCACCGGGATCAGCCAGGACACCCGGCCGGTGTGTGCCTCGGCGAGGTGGGCGAGCACGCCGGCGCGGTCGGCCGGCGGGGTCCAGAAGGCCATCTCCGAGCGATGCGCGCGTTCGCGGAGGGACCGGCCGAGTTCGTACCGCTCCTTGCGGGGCCGGCCGGGCCGGCGCAGCGAGGCGAATCCTTCGTCGGGGCCCGAGTCGAGCACGGTGTTCATCGTGCCGTAACTCTACGGATCGCGCATGAACCGGAGGCGACGCCGCGCATGAACGGGAAGCGCGCCACGCGTGAACCAGAGGCGGCGGCAAAGCGTGGACCGGAGGCGGTGGCAAAGCGACGACCGGAAACAATAGAGTCTTGACCCCGGCCGTGTTATCGCTAACATGAGGCAACGGGTCACGGGACCGGCCCGGCGTTAGTCTCTTCTCCAGGCCTTTCTTGAGGGGTTGAGGGTGCGTTGGTGGACATCAGGGGGTCCCGTGGCCCGGCTATGACCGACGTCGCGCGGCTGGCGGGGGTTTCGCACCAGACCGTGTCGCGGGTGCTGAACGATCACCCGAACGTGAAGGAGCAGACCCGGCTGCGCGTGCGCGCGGCCATCGCCGAGCTGGGCTACCGGCCCAACCGGGCGGCCCGCACGCTGGTCACCGGCCGTTCCCAGCTGCTCGGCGTGGTCACGCTGAACAGCACGCTGTTCGGCCCGGCGTCGCTGCTGGCGGCCTTCGAGCAGGCCGCGGCCGAGGCCGGCTTCGCGGTGAGCGTGGCCAGCGTGGTCAGGCTCGACCGGGAATCGGTGGCGGCGGCGGTCGACCGTCACCTCGATCAGCGCGTGGCGGGGCTGGTGGTGATCGCGCCGACCGCCTCGGCCGGCGAGGGGCTGGCCGCGCTGCCCGCGGGCGTGCCGGTGGTGACCATCGACGGCGACCCGAACCGGGCCCATGGGCTGGTCACGGTCGATCAGGTGGCCGGGGCCCGGGCCGCCACCCAACACCTGCTGGACGCCGGTCACCGCACGGTCTGGCACGTCTCCGGCCCGCCCGACTGGTACGACGCGGCCGGCCGGATCGAGGGCTGGCGGCGCACCCTCCAGGCGGCGGGGGCCGAGGTGCCGCCGCCGGTGCAGGCCGACTGGTCGGCCGCCGCGGGCTATGCGGCGGGGCAGATGCTGGCCCGGATGCCCGAGGTCACGGCGGTTTTCACGGCCAACGACCACCTGGCCCTGGGCCTGCTGCGGGCGCTCTACGAGCGGGGCCGGCGGGTGCCCGAGGACGTCAGCGTGGTCGGTTTCGACGACGTGCCCGAGGCGGCGTTCCTGATCCCGCCGCTGACCACGGTCCGCCCCGATTTCGCGGCCGTGGCGCTGGCCGGCCTCGATCTGCTGCTCGCTCAGATGGCCGATGCCGACGCCGCGCCCGGACAGACCGTGGTGGAGCCGGAACTGGTGGTGCGCAACAGCGTCCGCAGATAAAGCAAAGTAAAACCGTCGTGTCCTGAATGTTGCCGACAGCCGTTGACACGATGGATTGTTAGCGTTCACACTTTCGCTTCATGACCCAGCACACACCGCCGGCGTACGTCGTGGGAATCGACTTCGGAACGCTCTCCGGTCGTGCCGTCGTCGTCCGGGTCTCCGACGGCGCCGAGCTCGGCTCGGCCGTGCACGACTACCCACACGCGGTGCTCACCGAGACGCTGCCCGACGGCACGCCGCTCGGCCACGACTGGGCGCTGCAGGTGCCGGCCGACTACATCGAGGTGCTGCGCAACGCCGTCCCCGCGGCCCTGCGCGCGGCCCAGGTCGACCCGGCCCAGGTGATCGGGGTGGGCACCGACTTCACCGCCTGCACCATGGTGCCGACCACGGCCGACGGCACCCCGCTCAACGAGCTCGACCGCTTCGCCAGCTCGCCGCACGCGTACATCAAGCTCTGGAAGCACCACGCCGCCCAGCCGCAGGCCGACCGGATCAACGCCCTCGCCGCGAAGCGTGGCGAGTCCTGGCTGCCGCGCTACGGCGGGCTGATCTCCTCGGAGTGGGAGTTCGCCAAGGCGCTGCAGGTCCTCGAGGAGGACCCGGAGGTGTACGCGGCCACCGAGCGCTGGGTCGAGGCGGCCGACTGGATCATCTGGCAGCTCACCGGCGACTACGTCCGCAACGCCTGCACGGCCGGCTACAAGGGCATCCGGCAGGACGGCGCGTACCCGTCGCGGGAGTTCCTGACCGAGCTCAACCCCGACTTCGCCGACTTCGTCGACACGAAGCTGGACCAACCGATCGGGCAGCTCGGCGAGGCGGCCGGCCGGCTCGGCGCCCGCGCGGCCGAGTGGACCGGCCTGCCCGAGGGCATCGCGGTCGCCGTCGGCAACGTGGACGCGCACGTCACCTCGGCCGCCGCCCAGGCGCTCGACCCGGGCCAGATGGTCGCCGTGATGGGCACCTCGACCTGTCACATGGTCAACCACGACGAGGTCAAGGTCGTGCCGGGCATGTGCGGGGTGGTGGACGGCGGGATCGTGGCCGGCCTGTTCGGCTACGAGGCCGGCCAGAGCGGGGTGGGCGACATCTTCGCCCACGTGGTGCCGCCCGGCTACACCCACGAGCAGCTCACCGACCTGGCCCGGGGCCAGAAGCCGGGCGAGCACGGCCTGCTGGTGCTGGACTGGCACGGCGGCAACCGCTCGGTGCTGGTCAACGCCGAGCTGTCCGGCCTGGTGGTCGGCGAGACGCTCGCGACGAAGCCGGAGGACGTCTACCGCGCGGTGATCGAGGCGACCGCCTTCGGCACCCGGGTCATCGTGGAGACCTTCCAGCAGGCCGGCGTCGAGGTGCGCGAGTTCGTGGCGGCCGGTGGGCTGATCAAGAACCCGCTGGTCATGCAGATCTACGCGGACGTGCTGAAGTTGCCGCTGTCGGTGATCGGGTCGGACCAGGGCCCGGCGCTGGGCTCGGCGATCCATGGCGCCGCGGCCGCCGGCGCGTACCCCGACGTGCGTGCCGCGGCCGCGGCCATGGGCCGCAAGCAGGACGCGGTCTGGTCGCCCGATCCGGCGGCGGGTGCGGTCTACGACGAGCTGTACGCCGAGTACGTGCGCCTGCACGACTACTTCGGCCGTGGCGAGAACAACGTGATGCGCAAGCTTCGCGCCATCCAGCGCAAGGTCGTGACCTCATGACGGTTGCCGAGAGCATCCTCGAGCTCCGGCGGCAGGTGGCCGCCCTGCACGCCGAGCTGGTGCGCAATCAACTCGTGGCGTGGACCGCGGGCAACGTGTCGGCCCGGGTGCCCGGGGCCGACCTGCTGGTGATCAAGCCGTCCGGTGTCTCCTACGACGACATCACGCCGGCGAACATGGTCGTCACCGACCTCGACGGCAAGCTGGTCGAGGGCGATCTGGCGCCGTCCTCGGACACCGCCGCCCACGCGTACGTCTACCAGCACATGCCCGAGGTCGGGGGAGTGGTGCACACCCACTCCACCTACGCGACCGCCTGGGCCGCCCGCGGCGAGCCCATCCCGTGCGTGCTCACGATGATCGCCGACGAGTTCGGCGGCGAGATCCCGGTCGGGCCGTTCGCGCTGATCGGTGACGACTCGATCGGCCGCGGCATCGTCGACACCCTCCGCGCCTACCGGTCCCGGGCGGTGCTGATGCGGAACCACGGTCCGTTCACCGTGGGCAAGGACGCGAAGTCGGCGGTGAAGTCGGCGGTGCTCTGCGAGGACGTCGCCCGGACCGTGCACATCGCCCGCCAGCTCGGCGAGCCGGTGCCGATCGCGCGGCAGCACATCGACTCGCTCTACGACCGCTACCAGAACGTCTACGGACAGGAGCCGCGAGCGTGACACCCCAGATCTGGTTCCTCACCGGCAGCCAGGGCCTCTACGGTCCGGAGACCCTCGACCAGGTGGCCGACCAGTCGCAGCAGATCCAGCGGATGCTCACCGGCAACGGGCTGATCGCCGAGCTGGTCGGCCGGCCGGTGCTCACCGGCAGCGCGGCCATCCGGGACGTCATGCTGGCCGCCAACGCCGACCCGAACTGCGTCGGCGTGATCGCCTGGATGCACACGTTCTCGCCGGCCAAGATGTGGATCACCGGGCTGGACGCGCTCCGCAAGCCCCTGCTCCACCTGCACACCCAGCTCAACGAGTCGTTGCCCTGGGAGTCCATCGACATGGACTTCATGAACCTCAACCAGGCCGCGCACGGCGACCGGGAGTTCGGGTTCATCCAGGCCCGGCTGGGCGTGCCGCGCAAGACGGTGGCCGGGCACGCCAGCGACCCGGGCGTGGTCGAACGGATCAACCGGTGGGCGCGGGCGGCGACCGGCGTGCAACATCTGCGGACCCTGCGGCTGGCGCGCTTCGGCGACAACATGCGCGACGTGGCCGTCACCGAGGGCGACAAGGTCGAGGCCGAGCTGAAGTTCGGCGTCTCGGTCAACACGTACGGCGTGAACGATCTGGTCGAGCGGGTGGATTCGGCCGGCGACGACGAGGTGGACAAGCTGGTCACCGAGTACGCCGACGCGTACGAGCTGGCGCCCGAACTGGCCCGCGGCGGCGAGCGGCACGATTCGCTGCGGTACGCCGCGCGCATCGAGGCCGGCCTTCGCCGCTTCCTCACCGAGGGCGGCTTCGGCGCCTTCACCACCAACTTCGAGGACCTGGGCGGGCTGCGTCAGCTGCCGGGCCTGGCGGTGCAGCGGTTGATGGCCGACGGGTACGGCTTCGGCGGCGAGGGCGACTGGAAGACCTCGGTGCTGCTGGCCACGATCAAGGCGATGGCCCCGGGCGGCCGGACCTCGTTCATGGAGGACTACACGTACCACTTCGGGCCGGGTGAGCCGAAGATCCTCGGCGCCCACATGCTCGAGGTGTGCCCGACGATCGCGGCCGGCACCCCGCGGGTCGAGATCCACCCGCTGGGCATCGGCGGCCGCGAGGACCCGGTCCGCCTGGTCTTCGACGCCGCGCCCGGCCCGGCCGTGGTGATCGGCATGTCCGACATGGGCGAGCGGTTCCGCCTGGTGGCCAACGAGGTGGACGTGGTGCCGCCGGACGAGCCGCTGCCCCGGCTGCCGGTCGCCCGGGCGGTGTGGAAGCCGCGCCCGTCGCTGTCGACCTCGGCCGAGAGCTGGCTGACGGCCGGCGGCCCGCACCACACGGTGATGACCGCGGCCGTCGGGGCCGAGACCCTTCGCGACTTCGCCACCATGCTCAATACTGAGCTCCTGATCATCGACTCATCGACAAATGTTGATGACTTTGCGGACCGGATCCGCTGGAATCAGGCGTACTACCGCCTGGCCCGGCCCCTGTGAAAAATAGAGGAGAATTCATGCGTTTCACCCGTCTGGCGGCGGTGGCCTCGGCCACCGTCCTCACCGCGGCGCTGGCCGCCTGCGGTTCCAGCGAGAAGACCGTCGACCAGCAGGCGTCCGGCGGCGCGAACAACGCCGGCGCGCTGATCGGTGTCACCATGCCGACGCGGTCCTCGGAGCGCTGGATCGGCGACGGCGACAACCTGAAGAAGCAGCTCGAGGCGCTGGGTTACAAGGTCGACCTGCAGTACGCCGAGGACGACATCCCGACCCAGGTGAACCAGCTCGACAACCAGATCACCAAGGGCGCCAAGCTGCTGATCATCGCGTCGATCGACGGCACCGCGATCACCACCCAGCTGCAGAGCGCCAAGGACAACAAGATCCCGGTCATCGCCTACGACCGGCTGATCCGCAACTCGCCGAACGTCGACTACTACGCGACCTTCGACAACTTCAAGGTCGGCGTGCAGCAGGCGACCTCGCTGCTGACCGGTCTCAAGCTGGTCAACGCCGACGGTTCGCCGGGCACCGCCAAGGGCCCGTTCAACGTCGAGCTGTTCGCCGGCTCGCCGGACGACAACAACGCCACGTTCTTCTTCAACGGCGCGATGTCGGTGCTGAAGCCGTACCTCGACAAGGGCACGCTGAAGGTGCCGAGCACGCAGACCGAGTTCAAGAAGGTCGCGATCCTGCGGTGGCAGCCCAAGACCGCTCAGGACCGGATGGAGAACCTGCTGACCTCGACGTACCGCTCGGGTCTGAAGGTGGACGGCGTGCTGTCGCCGTACGACGGCCTCTCGATCGGTATTCTCTCGGCCCTGAAGAGCAACGGATACGGCACCACGGGCCAGCCCTACCCGGTTGTCACCGGACAGGACGCCGAGCTCGCCTCGGTGAAGTCGATCATCAAGGGTGAGCAGTACTCCACCATCTACAAGGACACCCGCGAGCTGGCCAAGACCACCGTGGGCATGGCCGACGCCGTGCTCAAGGGCCAGAAGCCGACCACGAACAACGACAAGGACTACGACAACGGCGTCAAGGTCGTGCCGTCGATGCTGCTCGAGTCGGTCATCGTGGACAAGACCAACTACACGAAGGCCCTGGTCGACACCGGCTACTACAAGGACTCGGATCTGAAGTGACCATCCTGTCGATGCGGGGCATCACCAAGACCTTCCCGGGTGTGAAGGCCTTGCAGGACGTCACGCTGGACGTGGAACGCGGCGAGATCCACGCGATCTGTGGTGAGAACGGCGCGGGCAAGTCCACGCTGATGAAGGTGCTGTCCGGCGTCTACCCGCACGGCTCGTACGACGGAGAGATCCTCTTCGACGGCGAGCCGTGCCGGTTCGCCGGCATCCGGGACAGTGAGCACCGGGGCATCGTCATCATCCACCAGGAGCTGGCGCTGGCCCCGAACCTGTCGATCGCCGAGAACATCTTCCTCGGCAACGAGCAGGCGACTCGCGGCATGATCGACTGGAACCGCACCAACCAGGCGGCGCAGCAGTTGCTGCGCCGCGTGGGCCTGGCCGAGAGCGCCGTCATCCCGGTGGTCGATCTGGGCGTCGGCAAGCAGCAGCTCGTGGAGATCGCCAAGGCGCTCTCCAAGGAGGTCAAGCTGCTGATCCTCGACGAACCCACCGCGGCGCTCAACGACGAGGACTCCGAGCACCTGCTCGACCTGATCCGCGGCCTGCGTGACGAGGGGATCACCTGCGTGATCATCTCGCACAAGCTGAACGAGGTGATGGCCATCGCCGACCGGGTCACCATCCTGCGCGACGGCAAGACGATCACCACGATGAGCATGGCCGCCGACGAGGTGACCGAGGAGAAGATCATCGCCGGGATGGTGGGCCGCGACCTCGACCACCGGTTCCCGCCGCGGGAGCCGCACGTCGGCGACGAGATCCTGCGGATCGAGGACTGGACCGTGCACAGCCCGACGCAGCACGGCCGGGTCCTGGTCGACAACGCCAACCTGACGCTGCGCCGGGGCGAGATCGTCGGCCTGGCCGGGCTGATGGGCGCCGGCCGCACCGAGCTCGCGATGAGCGTGTTCGGGCGGGCGTACGGCATCGGGATCTCGGGGCGGGTCTTCAAGGACGGGCGGGAGATCCACCTGCGGTCGGTGCGGGACGCGATCAGGAACGGCATCGCGTACGCGACGGAGGACCGCAAGCGCTACGGCCTGAACCTGATCGAGGACATCAAGCGCAACGTCTCCGCCGCCGGTCTGCGGAAGCTCGCGCGCCGGGGCTGGGTGGACGACAACGAGGAGTTCAAGGTCGCCGAGGAGTACCGCCGGTCGATGAACATCAAGGCGCCCAGCGTCTCGAGCATCACCGGCAAGCTCTCCGGCGGCAACCAGCAGAAGGTCGTCCTGTCCAAGTGGATCTTCACGAACCCGGACGTCCTGATCCTGGACGAGCCCACCCGAGGCATCGACGTCGGCGCCAAGTACGAGATCTACACGATCATCAATCGGCTCGCCGAGGAGGGCAAGGCGGTGCTGCTCATCTCCAGTGAGCTGCCCGAGCTGCTCGGCCTCTGCGACCGCATCTACACATTGTCGGCCGGCCGGATCACCGGTGAGGTGCCCCGGTCGGACGCCACCCAGGAGGGCCTGATGACGCTCATGACCGCAGGGCAGGCGCAATGACCAGCGTCGCGCCCAGCAATGCCGACCTTGCGGTCGATCCGGTACCGGCCGGCGCCGGGCCGGAGGGACCCCGGCGCTTCCAGTTGAACCTGCGCCAGAGCGGCATCTACTTCGCCTTCGCGGCGATCGTGGTGCTGTTCACCATCCTCACCGGTGGCGACCTGCTGGCGCCGCAGAACATCAGCAACATCGTGGTGCAGAACTCGTACATCCTGATCCTGGCGATCGGGATGATCCTGGTCATCATCGCCGGGCACATCGACCTGTCGGTGGGCTCGATCGTGGCCGCCAGCGGCGCGTTCGCCGCGGTGATGATGGTCAACCAGGGCTGGCCGTGGCCGCTGGCCGTGCTGGTCACCCTGCTGATCGGCGGTCTGATCGGCGCCTGGCAGGGTTACTGGGTCGCCTACTTCGGCATCCCGGCGTTCATCGTGACGCTGGCCGGCATGCTGCTGTTCCGGGCGGTCACGCTGACCGTGCTCGGCAACCGCGGCATCGGCCCGTTCCCGGACGAGGTGCGCACCCTGGCCAACGGCTTCACCGAGGGCTATCTGGGCAACATCGGCCTGGGCGCGCTCGGCGGGGCCGACCTGTTCAGCCTGCTGGTCGGGGTGGCCGCGGTGGCGGTGTTCGCGTTCAGCCAGTGGCGGACCCGGATCGCCCGCCTGCGCTACGAGCAAGCGGTCGACCCGATCCCGCTGTTCGTCCTGAAGATCGCGCTGGCCGCGCTGGTGGTCATGTACGTGGTCCTCCAGCTCGCCCGGTTCAAGAACCTGCCCTGGGTGCTGGTGCTGCTCGCCGCGCTGGTGATCGGCTACTCGGTGCTCACCAACCGGGCGGTGTTCGGCCGGCAGATCTACGCCGTGGGTGGCAACCTGCAGGCCGCCACGCTGTCCGGCGTGAAGGTCAAGTCGGTGATCTTCTGGATCTTCGTGAACATGGGCGTGCTGTCGGCCCTGGCCGGCATCATCTTCGCCGGGCGGCTCAACCAGGCCAACCCGACCGCGGGTGACCAGTTCGAGCTGGACGCCATCGCGGCCGCGTTCATCGGCGGCGCCGCGGTGCAGGGCGGGGTCGGCAAGGTGGTCGGCGCGATCACCGGTGGCCTGATCATGGGCGTGATCAACAACGGCATGGGCCTGATCGGCGCGCAGACCGAGTCGGTCATGCTGGTCAAGGGCGCGGTCCTGCTGGCCGCGGTCGCCTTCGACGTGTGGGCCAAGCGGCGGGCCGGCGCGTCGCGCTGACCCGCGGTACGGGAGGAGGGCACTGCGGTCCCTCCTCCCGTCGTAGTGACCTGAATCCGACTCTTCACCGTCCCGTTCGGTACCTTCCTCCACCATGGACCCGCGGCGGGTCTCGGGGAGGGCGGTATGAGGGATTGGCGGCGGCCGACCGCGATCATCGCCGGCGTGGTGCTCGCCGGCGTCCTGGCCGGTGTGGCCGTGGTGGCGGTGACCGGGCCGGACGAGGCGGCCACCCCCGCGGTCGCGCCCGCCCGTAGCCCTGAGGTGGCGCCGGCCGGCGACCCGCTGCCGCCGGCCGACCCCTCCGCGCAACCGATCCCCGACCGGCCCGCCGCCGAGCGGCCGGCCGTGCCCTCGCCCCGCCGCTCCCGGTCGCCCGAGCGGCTGCGCGACCACAACAAGCCCCCGGCCCTCCCGGATGGGCCAGGGCCGCCCGCGGACCGTCCGGTGGTGGTCGAGAGGCCCGAGGACATGGCGCCGGAACCGCGGCCGGACGGCGTACCCGAGCAGGTGAACTTCTTCTTCGGGGGCGGGCCGGAGTGCTTCGACCGGATCCCGCCGCCGCCCCCGGCCATCACGCTGTCGGACGACGCCGTGATCCCCAGCCGCTTCCAGCTGTGCTTCATGGGGTTCGACAAGGAACGGCCGGTGCGGATCACCCTGACGCCACCCGGCGGCCGGACGATCACCCGCACCCTGCCCGCCACCAGGAGCGAGGAGCAGGGGCACAGGTACGAGTGGCCGCGGCTGCCCTCGCACCGGGCCGGCGCCCACCGGATCACCGCCCGCCAGGGGAACACCGTGGTCACCAAGACGGTCAACGTGCTCCGGCCGGCCCGGCCCCGGCTCTGGATCGACCGCCCGCCCGCCTTCCGGGCCAGCACCGACGTGCACATGTACTACGCCGGCTTCCCGCCGGACAGCATGGTCGCCTTCAACCTCTACGCCGGCGAGGGCTACCGGGCGACCTTCCGGGTCCCGGCCGACGCGTCCGGCGGCGGTCACGCCATCCTGCGTACCGGTGACGACCCGCCGGACGGGTGCTTCGGCGTGAGCCACCCCGCCCTGGGCGACTCGACCGGTGACGAGCCGCCGAACACCGAGAACGGATTCTGCACATCAGGGGCCGAGTGATCGCCGCCGCCACCCTGGCCGCCGCCGTGGCGACCGGGCTGGTGCTGGCCGCCCTCGACCGGCCGGCGCCGCCCACCGCGCGCCCGCCCGGCATCATCCACATCCCCGGGCCGTCGCCCGAGCCGCGGTCGCCCGGCCCGGCCTCGCCCGGCCCGATCTCGCCCGGCCCGACCTCGCCCGGCCCGATCTCGTCTGGCCCGGCCTCGCCGGGGTCCGTGGCGCCGGGAGCGGATCCGGCGACCGGGCCGGGACCGGCGCCGCGGCGCGCCCGGCCGCACGCCCAGGTGATCGCGCCGCCGCCGGCACGGACGCCGGGGAACCCGCCGGCCGACGACCCGGTGCTGATCGAGGGGGCCCTGAGGCATCCGGACGACCGCCCCGACGGTGTGCCGGAGCAGGTCGAGTTCTTCTTCGGCGGCGGCCCCGAGTGCTACGACCCCGAGGCCACGCGGCCGCGCATCGAGATGGCGAGCAAGCCGCTGATCCCGACCGAGTTCCTGCTCTGCTTCCTCGGCTTCCGGAGCGACCGGCCGCTCCAGGTCACCGTCACGCCGCCCGGCGGCCGGCCGGTGGCGGTCCCGCCGCAACCCGACCCGGCCAACTTCTTCGGGTGGCCGATCCTGCCGTCGTACCGGGCCGGTGGTTATCGCGTGACCGCCCGGCAGGGGGAGCGGCACGCCGAGGCCGTCTTCACCGTGACCCGGCCGACGACACCACGCCTCTGGCTCGATCGGGGGAGCGCGTTCCTCGACCACAGCGTCGATCTGCATCTGTATTTCGCCGGCTATCCGCCGAATGGCACAGTGGACTTCCATGTCTACCGCGAGGACCACTACTTCTCGACCTTCCGGGTCCGCGCCGACGCGCTCGGCGGTGGGCATGCCGTGTTCCGCACCGGCGGCGACCTGCCGAACGCCTGCTGGGGCATCACCAGCGCGGCCCTGCGCGACGGGCCCCATCTGAATGTCTTCTGCACGTCGGAGGCCGGACGTGACTGACACCGCGGCAGCGAGGCGGGGCCGGCGCCAGGCCGAGCTGGACGGGAGCATCCCGGCCAACCTGCGGGACTTCGCGCAGCGCCTGCGCGACTTGCGGGCCGAGTGCGGCAACCCGCCCTACCGGGTGCTCAGCGGCCTGGCGCACTGTGCCACCAGCACGCTCTCCGAGGCGGCCAGCGGACGCAAGGTGCCGTCGTGGGAGACGACCCGGGCGTACGTGATCGGGTGTCTGCGCTATGCCGGCCGGACCGACGAGCTCGACCGGGAGCTGCCGCGCTGGGAGGCCCGCTGGAACCGGGCCGGCCTCGTGGTCGAAGCACCGGCCCCGCCGCGCGTGGCGCCCGAGGCGCCCCCGCCACCGAGCCGGCGACGGGTGTTACCCGGCGTTCTGGCCGCCATCGTGCTGGTGGCGGCCGGCTTCCTGGTCGCGGCCGATCAGCGGTTGACGTCGGCGCCGATGAGCGGCGCGTTCAACGTCCTGGTGCTGACCGCGGCCGGTCCCGCGCCCGCCCTCGCGCTCGACCGCGACCTGCGGGCGTGGGCCGGCGACTCGGCCGCGATCCAGGTCCGGGCGCTGGCCGGCCCGCCCGGCGCCGACCTCGCGAGCGCCGCCGCCGAGCAGCACGCCGACGTGGTGCTGCGACCGGCCGTGCATCCCGCCGGCCGCCGGACGGTCACCACGGTCGAGATCTTCCTCGGCGACCGGGCGCTGGCCGAGACCCCCGAGTTCGGCGGGCGGCAGGACCTCACCCTGACCGAGCCCGCCGGGACGACCGGCGAGCTGTCCGCCGCGACCCGGCACTACCTGGGCGGGGTGGTCACCTTCGTCCGCGGGCTGGGCGCCTACGCCGACGACGACTACCAGATGGCCGAGGACCACTTCGTGCGGGCCGGCCAGGAACTGGAGCTCATCGGCGGCCAGGCCCAGGGGCCGGTGGTGCACCGGGCGGTGGTCGACCTGATGGCCGGCAACGCGGCCGGGCGCCGCAACCCGCAACGGGCGATCGCCTACTTCGAGCGTGCGCTGGCCGCGCAGCCGGGTTACGGCCGGGCGCTGATCGGGCTGGCCGAGGCCCACCGGGCCGGGGTGTCCTGCAAGCCCGGCGCCGATCTGTCCGCCCTGGACCCGGCCGAGCAGAGCTACCGGGCCTACCTGAACGGGTCGCCGGAGAGCGTGCTGCTGAGCATGCGGGCCCGCCTCGGGCTCGGCCTGAGCGCCATCTGCCGCGGGCAGAGCGGCGCCGGCGGGCGTGCCTACGCGGCCGCCGACCGGGAGTTCCGCGAGGTCCTCCTGCTGTACGGGATCAGCGGCAGCTCCGGGCACGCCCGCTGGCTGGCCGCCGAGGCCACCGCCGGGCTGGGCCTGGACGCGATCCTGGCCCGCGGCGACGACGAGGCGGCGGCCGTGCACTACGAGGAGGCGACCGCCCGGATGGACTCGATCGGCGCGCCGCTGCCCGTCTACCTGGCCCGCGAGCTGGTCTTCCTGCGGGTGCTGCGCGGCTGTTACGACCGGCTGGACCGGCCCGGCCAGGTTCTCGAGACCAGCGACCGGATGCTGCGGATCGACCGGCGGTTCACCGAGATGACCGCCGGTCGATGACGCGGCCGGACGAGGCCGAGCGGGAGCGGCCCGCGGCTCAGGAACGGGCGGCGGCCAGCCCGAACGACGACGGCGTGATGGTCGGGAAAACGTCGTCGAGCGCGCCGAAGCCACATCGCTTCTGCAGGATCTCGCCGATCACCGAGCGGTAGTCGGTGGTGGCCGCGAGGTCGCCGTCGGCCAGGGCGCCGGGCGCCAGCGTCGGCCACCTGGTGTAGACCTTCCCGCCCCGGATCCCGCCGCCGAGCAGCATCATCGCGTTGCCGTGGCCGTGGTCGACGCCCTTCGAGCCGTTCTCGCCGACCCGGCGGCCGAACTCGCTGATCGTCACCACGGTCACCTTGGCCATGCCGTCGGGACCGAGATCGGCGGCGAAGGCGGCCAGGGCCAGCGACGTGTCGTACAGGTTGTCGTACATCCGCTGGCCCTTGACCGCGGCGCCGAGCGCCTCGTGCATGTCCCAGTCGCCGGAGTCGACCGCGGCGGCGGCCAGCCCGACGTTGGACCTGATCAGCCGGGCCAGGTCGCGCAGGGCCTCGCCGAGCGGGGTGGCCGGGTAGATCGCGTTGTTGGCCGGCGCGTACTTCTCGGCCCGCAGCGGCACACTCGCGGTCAGCGCCCGGTCGGCGGCCAGGGCCGGGGCGGCCAGCGCGGCCGGCGCGTCGGCGTACATCCGGCGCAGCGCGGCCGCCATCGGGCGCTTGCTGCTCTCACCGGCCAGCTTGAAGTCGTCGATCGAGGCCATCGACACGTCGCCGGTCGGCCCGCCGAAGATCCGCGACGGCATCGCGTTGCCCATCGCCACCCCGGCCAGCGGCGCGGTGCTCCCGGTCAGCCCGAGCATCCGGTCCAGCCAGCCGGTCCGCAGCGACGTGCCGGCCGCGGCCCGTTCCATCTCCTCCATCGCGGCGAAGTGTGACCGGGTCGGGCTGGGCTGGCCGACCGCCTGCACCGCGGCGAACCGGCCGTCGTTCCACAGCGGCAGCAGCGGGGCCAGCGCCGGGTGCAGCCCGAACGTGCCGTCGCCGGCGATCACCGCGCTCTTCGGCAGGGCGATGCTGGGCCGGGCCTTGTAGTAGTCGGTGTCGCCGATCGGGGCGATGGCCGACAGCCCGTCGAAGCCGCCGCGCAGCGACAGCACCACCAGCGTGTCGCCGGTGTAGCCCTCGCCGGCGTAGGCCAGCCGGGTGGAGAGGCCCTCACCGGCCAGGCCGGCCAGCACGGCGCCGCCGCCCACGGCCAGGGTGCGGCCGAGAACGCCTCGGCGCGACATACCGGACATCTCGTCACAAGAAGCAGCGTTCACAGAGATCACCTCAGCGAGAAGGTCGGCGCGTCGAGGACCAGCGCGATCAGGTACGGCAGGCTGCCCGCGAGCGACTTGTCGGAACTGCTCAAGGGACTGGTCGGCAGCTTGCCCGCGACACTGAGCACGGCGGCGGTGTGCGTGGCCGGGAGCGTCGTCCCGGCGAGCCGGCGGGCCAGCGCGTCGACCAGGGCGCCGTACGTGCCGGGCAGGACGGGCACCAGGGACTTGAGCAGATCCGCGGGGCGGACGAGCTGGCTGGGGTACCAGCCGGTGGCGAGGTTCAGGTGGCTGTTGCAGCGCATCAGGAAGGCGGACGGCGAGGCCCAGGCGGCGGCCACGTCCGGGAAGCCGTTCGGCGGGGCCCAGCGCAGCGGCGCGTTGCCGGCGTCCACCAGCATGTTGTAGAGGGCGTCCAGGGCCTTGGTGCCGTCCTTCTCCGGGGCCAGGCCGAGCGTGCGGACGGTCGCGGTCAGGTCCTCGAACGGCGTGCGCACCTTCTGGCCGACCGACGCGGCGAACTCCGGCGAGGTGAACAGCGCGCGCAGCATCGGGGCGATCGCGGTCCCGTTGTCCAGGTAGACCTGGGCCAGCTTGGCCACCAGCGTCGCGGGCGGCTCGTCGGCCACGAACCGGACGACCATCCGGGTGGCCAGCCGGGTGGCGGTCGCCGGGTGCTTGGCCAGGTGGTCGAGGAAGGCCAGCGCGGCGGCCTCGCCGCCCTCGGCGGTGGCGTTGGCGTGCTGGAAGCCGAGCACGCTGACCGCGCCGGTGGCGTGCTTCGCCGCGGTGTAGGTGTAGGCGCCGGCGCTGCTGACGGTCAGGCCGGTGAGCAGCCGGGCCGCCGCCTTGACCTCGTCCTCGGTGTAGACCAGGCCGACGGTGTGCAGCTCCATCAGCTCGCGGGCGTAGTTCTCGTTCGGGTGCGCCTTGGTCGACGACCGGTTGTCCAGGTAGGTCAGCATCGCCGGGTGCCGGGCGGAGGCCTTGAGCATGTCCGCGAAGGTGCCGAGGGCGTGCTTGCGGATGACCTGCTGGTCGTAGTCGCTCCGGCTGTCCCAGACGCCCGCTGAGGGCGCCGCCACGTGCAGCACGTTGTTGAAGAAGTTGACCGTGGTCTCCAGCAGCTGCCGGTTGCTCCAGACGGCGCGGGCCACGGTGGCCCGGCCGAGCTCCTTGAACGCGTCGTACGAGTGCACCTTGAGCTTCGACCGGACCGTCGCGATGTCGGCGCCGGCCAGCGGGAGCCGGGTCAGCAGGCTGTCGCAGGCGGCGTCGCTGATCTTGGCCGGGCTCAGCTGCTGGTCGAGCCAGCCGTTCACGCCGAGCTTGGTCGCCTCGGCCAGGGTGGCCGGCGTCGCGCCGAAGGTCGCCCGGCGCAGCAGGTGCGCGATCTGGTCGGCCGGGAGCAGGTCGGCGGGACCGGCGGCGACCGCGGGCGCGGCCAGCAGCAGGTCGGCGGCGGCGACGGTCGAGACGGCAACGGCAGAGGCGGCGAGGACGGTGCGGCGCGTTGTCATGCCGGGCTCATCGGCCCGTACGGGCAGTGCCCTTCGGTGATTCGGACCGAGGCAACCGAGGCGCAATCCGTGGGCACCCGTTCCCGCCCGGGCCTGCTCGGACGTAGTCTCGTGGTGTGGATCACATCGAAGCGGTGCGCACTCCGGCGTCCTGGGTCGTCGTGGGGCTGGACAACGGTGGTACCTGCAACAACGCGACCGTGCTGGACGCGACGGGACGGTTCCTGGTGGACCGTCTGGTCGAGAACCCGAGCCTGGTCACCGACGGCCCGGAGCCGGCCGTGGAGCAGCTGGCCGAGGCGCTCACCAACATCCTGACGCTGACCAGCACACCGCTGACCCTGGTGCGCGCGGTCGGCCTGGACACCCCCGGCCCGGCCAGCGCGACCGGCGTGATCTCGTCCAAGGGCTCCACCAACTTCAACCAGACGTCCTGGCACGGCTTCGACATCCGCGGCGCCCTGGAGGCCCGGATCGGGCTGCCGGTGATCTACAACAACGACGCCAACGCCGCCGCCCTCTACGCGCACCACCGGCACTTCGGCGCCCGGGCGGGGGAGACCGGCTCGATCTCGGCGATCGTCGGCACCGGCCTCGGCGGCGGCGTGGTGGAGAGCGGCCGGGTGATCAGCGGCGCGGCCGGGATGGCCGGCGAACTCGGCCACGTGCAGATCCCGCTGCACGACGTGCTGGAGCCGGACCAGCCGGTGCCGGCCTGCAACTGCGGTTTCGAGGGCGATGTCGAGAGCATCGCGTCGCTCACCGGCATCAAGAAGAATCTGCTGCCGTACTGGCTGGCCAAATTCCCCGAGCACCCATTGGCCGCCGAGCCCATCGATAAAGCGGCCAAGCTTTTACGCGGTTACGGCGAAAAAGAGGATCCGCTCGCACTGGCCGTGTTCGGCCAACAGGCCAAGGCGATCGGGAAGCTTTTCACGATCGCGGCCAATTTCACTGATCCACATGCATATTTCCTGGGTGGAGGTGTCGTAGAGGCGACGCCCGGGTTCCGGCAGTGGTTCTTGAACACGGTGCGTGAACACACCCAGTTGCGGCGGGAACAGGTCGACGCGGCGGCGTTCGCGCTGGTGGCAGACCTGGACATGGCCGGGGCGCGCGGCGCGGCAGTGGCCGCATTGGACACTGTCAAGTCCACATAGGTCCGTCATACACGTATCAATTGACCACACTAGATATTGATCGCCACCTTCAGTAGCGTTCCGGTTGCTGTCTACGGCCGGGGGGCCGGGATGCGCTGAAGGGGGAATACAAGATGCGAAGGAGCATCGCGACCGCCGGAGCAGTGCTGCTCGGGCTGATCACGCTTACACCGGGCGTGGCGACCGCTGCACCGGATCCCGCGGGTGGTTCACGCTCCGGGTTGAGCGCCGCCGAGAAGGCCGCCGTCAATGCCGGCGTTCCGTTCGCGCCGAAGGCCAAGCCGGGAGTGAAGCCCAAGGGCGTCAACCCGTTCCTGGCCAACCTGGGCGATCCGGCCAAGGCTGATTACAGCGGGTGGAAGACATATCTGGCCAAGCAGGCCGCCGCCAAGGCGTCGGCCAAACTCAAGGCCAAGGCCGGCGCCAGGGCCGCCGCGCGGCCGGTCCTCTTCGAGGAGGACGAGTTCGACGGCACCCGGGGCGGCAACGACACCCCGGCGTTCGCCCAGCGGCTCCGTGGCTTCGGCACCGGCGCCAACCAGTCGTCCGCGGCCCGCGTGGTCGGTCAGCTCGACCCCGAGCCGGTCACCAGCACCGCGATCGCGCCCACCCCGGCGGCCACTGAGGACGGCAGCATCCCGACCGCCCGGGTCACCGGCCTCGGCGTCACCGCCGACGGCATCACCACCACCGGCGAGATCGGCGACGGCGCGCACGGCTCGCTCGGCGACAGCACCGGCGACTTCGACTACTACTCGCTGACCTCGGCGGCCGGCGACACCATCACCGCCGAGACCGGCGACCTCACCGGCGGGCTCGACACCCTGGTCCGGCTGTACGCGGCCGACGGCACCCAGGTCGCGTTCGACGACGACGGCGCGGTCGAGTTCCTCGCCAGCAAGCTGCAGTTCAAGGTGCCCGCCGCGGGCACCTACTTCCTCGCCGTCGGCGCCTACGGCAACCTGCAGGCCAGCCCGAACGACCCGGCCAGCGGCGACGGCGTCACCAGCGAGGGCACCTACGACCTCAGCATCACCACGGCCCAGGCGGACGAGGACTTCTTCTCGGTCAACCTGAAGAAGGGCGACGTGCTCGGCGCGTCGGTGAAGGGCTCGCCGTCCTACATCACCGTGTACGACACCGACCCGCGTGAGGTGCACGGCTCCAACCAGGACGCCACCGCGATCTACCCGCCGACCTCCCCGCTCCCGGGTGGCGGCAACGCGCAGACCGACTACGTCGCCACCGAGGCCGGCTGGCACTTCATCGGCGTCACCACCGGTTCCGGCGCGTACGACATCACCGTCGAGGCCTTCCGCCCCACGCTCGAGGGCGGCACCCCGCCGGTGCAGACGCTGTTCCTGGACTTCGACGGCGCGCGGGTGAACACCGCGGTCTTCGGCGGCCCGGGCACCGTCACGCTCACCCCGTTCGCCGCCTTCATGTCCCGCTGGAACATCCCGCGGTCCCAGGAGGACGAGCTGATCGCGGCCATCACGGCCAGCGTCACCGAGAGCCTGAAGCAGGACATGATCGACTCGGGCCTCAACAACCGGTTCAAGCTCCAGGTGACGAACAGCCTGGACGACCCGGACACCTTCGGTAAGCCGAACGTCAGCCGGATCATCATCGGCGGCACCCAGGCCGAATCGGGTATCGCCACGATCGGCATCGCGCAGAGCATCGACCCGGGCAACTTCGACACCCAGGAGAGCGCGCTGGTCCTGCTCGACACCCTGAGCAACCCGGCCGGGTCGAGCGCGGCCTCGCTGAACACGTACCTGACCCCGGCCAGTGACCGGATCGCGTTCGTGGCCCAGGCGGTCGGCAACGTGACCTCGCACGAGGCCGGTCACTTCTTCGGCAACTTCCACACCGACAACGCCAGCCTCAACGTCAACCTGCAGGACGCGGGCGGCGCGAACTTCCAGAACCTGTTCGGCGTCGGTCCGGACAACATCGGCGGCACCGCGGACGACGTCGACGTCGACTTCGGTGACGACGCGTTCTCGCCGGCTGAGGGCTTCGTCGGCACCGAGGACACGCTGGGCCGGATCGCCTTCGGCATCACCAGCTAGCACGCACGGACAGCGAGGGGCGTCCCGGGTCTCCCGGGGCGCCCCTTACTCCTTGAGCGCCGCTTCCAGGTCGGGATAGAGCGCCAGGTATTCGGTCAGACCGAGGGTGTCGAGCAGCCGGCGCAGGAAACTGGACGGCGCCGCCAGCCGCACCCAGCCGCCCCGCTCCATCGCCCGGCCGTGGGCGGTGACCAGGACGCCGACGCCCATCGAGTCGCAGAAGTCGAGGCCGGAGAGGTCGACCACGACATGCGGGGCCGAGCGTTCGACGAGGCGGGACAGGTTGGCCTTGAGGGCGGGCGCGGTGTCGATGTCGAGAGAGCCGCGGAGATTCAGGACGGCCGTGTTCGGTGGGTGGTGCGCGACCGAGACCTGCATGGGGTGTCGCTTTCGTTCCGGGGAGGGGTAAGGATCTCTCCACCCTATGCGAGTAAGCGCACTCCAGTCGCCTCCCCGGAACCGCCGTCCTCAGCCCCACCACCACCCAACACCAGACTGAAGGCAGAGTTGAATCTCAAGGCGCGTTGCGCCACTTCCGCCCGCTGCGTTCGATCAGCCGGTTGGCGTCGGTCGGACCCCAGGACGCGGCCTCATACGTCGGGATCGGGGACTGGTCGCCCGCCCAGTTCTCGATGATCGGGTCGACGATCCGCCAGCACTGCTCGACCTCGTCGGTGCGGATGAACAGCGTCGGGTCGCCGAGCAGCGCGTCGAGCAGCAGGCGCTCGTACGCCTCCGGCGACTCCTCGGTGAACGTGGTGTCGTACGAGAAATCCATGCTGGCCGTACGCACGCGGAAGGAGTGGCCGGGCACCTTGGCGCCGAAGCGCAGTGAGATGCCCTCATTCGGCTGGATCCGCAGGACCAGCGCGTCGGCCTCGAGGTCGGTCAGCTGGCTGGTCGGGATCGGCAGGTGGGGCGGCCGCTGGAACTGCAGCGCGACCTCGGTCAGCCGGGCCGGCAGGCGCTTGCCGGTGCGGACGTAGAACGGCACGCCCGCCCACCGCCAGTTGTCCACGTTCAGCCGCATCGCCGCGTAGGTCTCGGTCCGCGACAGTGGGTCGACGCCCTGCTCCTCGCGGTAGCCCGCCATCAGGTCGTCACGGGTGCCGCCCCGCGTGTACTGCCCGCGCACGGCCAGATCGGCCACGTCCCGGTTGGTGGGCAGCCGCACCGACTGGAGCAGCTTCACCTTCTCGTTGCGCAGGCCCTCGGCCTCGAACGAGGCGGGCGGTTCCATCAGTGACAGCGCGAGCACCTGGAGCACGTGGTTCTGCACGATGTCGCGCATCGCGCCGGCGTGCTCGTAGAACCCGCCGCGGGTGCCGACGCCCAGCGTCTCGGCCACCGTGATCTGCACGTGGTCGACCCAGGAGCGGTCCCAGATGGGCTGGAAGATCGAGTTGGCGAAGCGCAGGGCCAGGACGTTCTGAACGGTGTCCTTGCCCAGGTAGTGGTCGATCCGGAAGACCTGGTGCTCGTCGAACGCGGCGTGCACGATGCCGTCCAGCTCGTGGGCGGTCTGCAGGTTCTTCCCGTACGGCTTCTCGATGACCAGCCGGGCGAAGGAGCCCTCGCGGGCCTGGTTGAGCCCGGCCCCGGCCAGCCCGTTGATCACCGGCTGGAAGGCCTCGGCCGGGGTGGAGAGGTAGAAGATGCGGTTGCCCGCGGTGCCCCGGCTGGCGTCCAGCTCGTCGAGGACCTCGCCGAGCCGCTTGTAGGTCTCGGGGTTGTCGTAGCCGCCGGACACGTAGCGGATGCCGCCCTGGAGCTGCGGCTTGTCGAGGAGGCTGCGGTCGCCCAGCGCGCTGCCGGCGAACTGGCTGTCCTCCATCGGCGTGCGAGCGACGCCGACCAGCGCGAACTCGGCGGGGAGCCGGTTGTGCCGGGCCAGGCTCTCGACCGCCGGGAGCAGCTTGCGCCGGGTCAGGTCGCCGGATGCGCCGAAGATCACCAGAGTGGCGGGCGGGGCGCTGCGCTCCTGGATGAGCTGAGGGGCGGTGTCCATGATCGTTGATCGTCCTCCGGCCGATGTGAGCGTCTGACTGAACCTTACGCAGGGCGCTCCGCGCGGGGTTCAGACCCGTCCTGGCCATCGCGCCGGGTCCGCCGCCGCAAAAGTGGCATATTGGTAGTTAACGCCGAAGATCCCGAGGGAGCGTCACGTGAAGTACCGCCTGGTCACCCGCAGCGACTTCGACGGCCTGGTCTGTGCGGTGTTGCTGCGTGTCCTGGACATGATCGACGACATCACGTTCGTTCACCCCAAGGATGTCCAGGACGGCGCGGTCGATATAACTGAACGTGACATCTTGACCAACCTGCCGTACGCGCCGGGCGCTTACATGGTCTTCGACCACCACCATTCGGAGACGCTGCGTAACAAGGCCGGCCTCTCGAACCACATCATCGATCCCGACGCCCCGTCGGCGGCCCGGGTCATCTACGAGCACTTCGGCGGGGCCGAGCGCTTCGCGGAGATCTCCGACGAGCTGATGCGGGCCGTGGACCAGGCCGACTCGGCCGACTACACGCTCGAGGACATCCTGCGGCCCGAGGGCTGGACGCTGCTCAACTTCCTGATGGACAGCCGCACCGGGCTGGGCCGGTTCCGCGAGTTCCGGATCTCCAACTACCAGCTGATGATGCTGCTCATCGACGCCTGCATCCAGATGCAGGAGGTCGAGGAGATCCTGGCCCTGCCGGACGTGGCCGAGCGCGCCGACCTCTACCGCGACTGCTCGCTGATGTTCCAGGAGCAGCTCGAGCGGGTCAGCCACGTCGAGGGGGACGTGGTCATCGTCGACCTGCGCGACGAGGAGACCATCCACGCCGGCAACCGGTTCATGGTGTACGCGATGTTCCCGCAGGCCCGGGTGTCGATGCACATCATCTGGGGCCGTCAGAAGCTGAACACCGTCTTCGCCTGCGGCAAGTCGATCCTGGACCGCACCTCGCCGGTCGACATCGGCGAGGTGATGTTGCGCTACGGCGGCGGAGGTCACCTGGCCGCGGGCACCTGCCAGGTCCCGCACGAGGACGCCGACCGCGTCCAGCGCGAGATCATCGAGGCCCTCAAGACGCCGCGTACGGCCGGCGTCAACTCCTGACCTACCACTGGGCCTGGGTATGCATCGGGGCGGGAGACCGAACTCTCCCGCCCCGATGGCCGCAGGTCGTGGGTCTTGCCCTTGACCCCACCTGCTCGTCGTGTCCCGCGCCCCACGCGCATTCCACGACATTCACCCGCGCCCACCAGCGCGGGGAGTCTCGCCCTAGTTGTCCGGGCCGTCCTGGTAGCGCCACGAGGTGACCCGCGGCGCGCCGGCGGCGACCGGTTCCTTCTCCTCGCCGGCCTCGTCCTCCGGCTCGTCCTGAGCGTCGTCGCCGGCCTCGTCCTCCGGCCGGCGGCGGTTGCGGAGCAGCAGCACGGCCACGGCGCCGAGCGCGAGCAGACCGACCACCCAGCCCGCGTACGTCCAGAAGCCCAGCCCGTCGTCCTGCGCGTCGATGAGCGCCTGGAACGTGGCGTCGTCCTCGGCCGAGGTGCCGCCACCCTGGGTCGCGCCGCCGGTGTCACCGTGGCCGCCGTGGCCGCTGGTCTGGCCGGGCGCCGCCGGGGTCAGCGCGAGGCTGACGGCCGGGATGGCCGGTCCGGCCTTGCCGTCCGTGCAGGTCTGCTCGAGCGTGAAGCGCATCGATGAGGTCGTCGGCAGCGGACCCAGCGCGACGGCCAGGTCGTCGGTCTTGCCCGGCGCGACCTCGTGGCCCTTCATCGCGATCCAGGTGACCGCGGAGGCTGTCTCGGTGACCGGGGCGCCGTTGTGGACGCTGGTCAGCGGGGTGGTCAGCTTCAGCGGCGTGATCAGCGGCGCCCAGCCCTCGTTGGAGAGCGGGAACACCTCGGCCACCGGCGTGTCGGCCGGCATCAGCATCTTGACCTTGTTCACCGTGCACGAGGAGGTGTTGGTGAACTGGAAGTGGACATTCTGCCCGCTACCCTGGGGCGCGCTGGCCGGCTCCACCTTGACGTCCGCCATGGCTGGGCCGGCCATGGTAAGGGCGCCTGCCACGGTGGTAGCAGCCAGAACGCCCGCACGGCGGGCGATGAGGTTTCGGCTCACGACGGGTAGTTCGTATCGCGGGCCCGGATGGTTCAAGGGTTCAACGATTATTTTCCGGCCGTGGTCGACAATGGTCGGCATGCGCGACGTAGTGATCGACGGAGACATGATCAGGCTCGGACAGTTCCTCAAGATCGCCGACCTGGTGGACACCGGCGGCGAGGGCAAGGTGCTGATCACCTCCGGTGACGTGAGCGTCAACGGAGAGGTCGATCTGCGCCGCGGCCGGCAGCTGCACCGGGGCGACGTGGTCGAGGTGATGGGCCGCCGGGCCCGCGTCGCCTAGGCCGTCGATTTCGATACTCATTTATGCACGACCTCCCCCGGACGGTTGACATGTAATCGATCACAGGCATGTACTGATGACCGTTCTGTTACCGGCGTCACAACAGCCGGTGACAACGATGTCCGCCTCGCCGGGGAGGCCACGTGTCTCGTGCCCACATTCGTGCGGCGACAGCCGCGATCTCCGCAACCGTCCTTCTCGTCTCGTCCGGTTGCGCCGGGTGGGGTGGCAGCGAGGGCGGTTCGGACAACCCCAAGAGCATCGACGTCCTGATGGTCAACAACCCGCAGATGATCGATCTGCAGCGGCTGACCGCCGCCCATTTCACCCGCGAGACGGGCATCTCGGTGAACTTCACCGTCCTGCCCGAGAACGACGTCCGCGACAAGATCAGTCAGGAGTTCTCCAGTCAGGCCGGCCAGTACGACGTGGCCTCGCTGTCCAACTTCGAGATCCCGATCTACGCCAAGTCCAAGTGGATCGCCCCGCTGGACGACTACGTCAAGGCGGACACCCGCTTCGACCAGGGCGACATCCTGCCGTCGATGACCCAGTCGCTGACCGCGGACGACGGCAAGCTCTACGGTGAGCCGTTCTACGGCGAGTCCTCGTTCCTGATGTACCGCAAGGACGTGCTCGACGGGCAGGGCATCCAGATGCCGGCCGCCCCGACCTGGACCCAGGTCGCCGACATCGCCGCCCGGGTGGACGGCAAACAGCCCGGGATGGCCGGGATCTGCCTGCGCGGCCAGCCCGGCTGGGGCCAGGTGTTCGCGCCGCTGACCACGGTCGTCAACACGTTCGGCGGCACCTGGTTCGAGAAGGACTGGACGCCGAAGGTGAACGCGCCCGAGTTCAAGGCGGCCACCAACTTCTACGTCAACCTGGTCCGCGAGCACGGCGAGGCCGGGGCGCCGCAGGCCGGCTTCACCGAATGCCTGAACAACACGGTCCAGGGCAAGGCCGCGATGTGGTACGACGCGACCAGCGCCGCCGGCTCGCTCGAGGCCGACGATTCGCCGGTCAAGGGCAAGATGGGGTACGCCGCCGCGCCGGTCATGCAGACGAGGAGCAGCGGCTGGCTCTACGCCTGGTCCTGGAGCATCCAGCAGGCCAGCGAGAAGAAGGACAACGCCTGGAAGTTCATCTCCTGGGCGTCGTCCAAGGAGTACGAGGAACTCGTCGGCCAGGACGTCGGCTGGTCCAGCGTGCCGGCCGGCAAGCGCGCCTCGACCTACGAGAACCAGGAGTACCTGGGCGTCGCCGCCGCCTTCGCCGAGCCGACCAAGAACGCCATCACCACCGCCGACCCGCGCAACCCGGGCGTGCAGCCGCGGCCCGCGATCGGCATCCAGTTCATCGACATCCCCGAGTTCACCGACCTCGGCACCCAGGTCTCCCAGTACGTCAGCTCGGCCGTCGCCGGGCAGATGAGCGTCGACGAGGCCCTCGACCGAGGGCAGCGCCTGGCCGAGGACGTCGCCGAACGCTACAAGTCGAGGCAGGGGGCCAGCTCATGACCACCGTGGCGGAGAAGACCTCGGCGGGCACGTCGGCGCCGCCCCCGGGCGTGATCCGCAAGACCTCGGCCTGGGCCCGGCGCGCGCCGCTGCTGCCCGCGCTGATCTTCATGATCGTGGTGACCCAGCTGCCGTTCCTGGCCACGCTGGTGATCTCGTTCATGGACTGGAACGCGTACTACCCCGACGAGCGGGGCTTCGCCGGGGTCGACAACTTCGTCCGGGTGTTCACCGACGTGAACATGCGCGAGGCGGTCTGGACCACGATCCTGCTCACCGCCGGGGTGGTGCTGATCAGCCTGATCCTCGGGCTGGGGATCGCGCTGCTGCTGGACCGCAAGTTCCGGGGCCGGGGCGCGGTCCGCACCATGATGATCGCGCCCTTCCTGGTGGTGCCGGTGGCGGCCGCGCTGCTCTGGAAGCACGCCCTCTACAACCCCGAGTACGGCCTCTTCAACGGCGCCCTCACCTGGATCTGGGGCATCTTCGGCGCCGACCCGCCCCAGCCCGACTGGATCAGCAACATGCCCCTCTGGTCGGTGATCTTCGCGCTGGTCTGGCAGTGGACGCCGTTCATGATGCTGATCCTGCTGGCCGGCCTGCAGGGGCGGCCGCTGGACGTGATCGAGGCGGCCCGGATCGACGGGGCCAACAGCTGGCAGATCTTCCGCAGCATGACGCTCCCGCACCTGCGGCAGTACCTGGAGCTCGGCGGGTTGCTCGGCTCGATCTACATCGTGCAGAACTTCGACGCGGTCTTCACCATCACGTCCGGTGGGCTCGGCACGGCGAACCTGCCGTACACGATCTACACGATCTTCTACAACGCCCACGACTACGGCCGGGCATCGGCCGCCGCCGTGATCGTCGTCGTCGGCACCATCATCATCGCGACGTTCGCCCTGCGTACCGTGTCGTCGCTCTTCCGAGAGGACCCGGGCCGATGAGTACGGTTGCCACGACGGCGCCGCAGGCCGTCGAGAAGAAGAAGTCGCGTGGCGGGCCCTGGCTGAGCCTGCTGGCCTGGGTGGTCGGCATCCTGTTCGTGCTGCCCGTGGTCTGGATGGTGCTGACCTCCTTCCACGGTGAGTCGGACGCCGCGCAGAACCCGCCCGCGGTGTTCGCCCCGCTCACCATCGAGGGCTACCGCGAGTTCTTCACCGGCGGCGCCTCGCCGTGGCCGCCGCTGCTGAATTCGCTCACCGCGAGCATCCTGTCGACCGCGCTGGTGCTGCTGCTGTCCATCCCGGCCGCGTACGCGCTGTCGATCAAGCCGGTGAAGAAGTGGACCGACACCCTCTTCTTCTTCCTCTCCACCAAGATGCTGCCGATCGTGGCCGGTCTGCTCCCGCTCTACCTGTTCGCCCAGAACGCCGGCCTGCTCGACAACATCTGGCTGCTGATCATCTTCTACACCTCGATGAACCTGCCGATCGCGGTGTGGATGATGCGCTCGTTCCTCTCCGAGGTGCCGGTGGAGATGCTCGAGGCGGCGCAGATGGACGGGGCCAACCTGGTCAAGACGCTGCGCTCGGTGATCGCCCCGGTGGTCATGCCGGGCATCGCGGCCACCGCGCTGATCTGCTTCATCTTCAGCTGGAACGAGCTGCTGTTCGCCCGGGTGCTGACCGCGACCGTGGCCGAGACCGCGCCGGTCTTCCTGACCAGCTTCGTGACCAGCCAGGGCCTGTTCCTGGCGCAGCTGTGCGCGGCGGCGTTCGTGGTCTCGCTGCCGGTGCTGGTGGCCGGGTTCGCGGCCCAGGACAAGCTGGTCCAGGGTCTGTCGCTCGGTTCGGTCAAGTAAGGATCATTTTGATCGGCGGATCCCGGAACCTTGGGGGTCCGCCGATCGTCGTACACGGCATGACCGTTCGCCGCATCCCCCTGATGGCAACAGCCGCAGCGTTGATCGCTCTGTCCGCCTGCGCCCGCACCGACGCCGGCTCCGCTTCCGCTCCTTCCCCCTCGGGCGATGGCGTGACCGGAAGCGCCGGCACCGATCTGGTCCTCCGGATGCTCAGCGAGGGCGGGTTCGTGCCCGCCGAGCGCATCGTCGGGCGGATCCCCGAGGTCAGCGTCTTCGCCGATGGGCGGATCATCACCGAGGGCCCGGTCCCGGCCATCTATCCCGGCCCGGCGCTGCCCAACCTCCAGGTCACCTCGATCAGCCCCGGCGAGGTCACCAAGCTGGCCCAGGAGGCCCAGGCGGCCGGCGTGCGCACCGGGTCCGACCTCGGCCAGCCGAACGTGGCCGACGCGCCGAGCACCCGGATCGACGTGATCGTCGGCGGCGAGACCCAGAGCGTCAGCGTGATGGCGCTGCGTGAGGCCCAGGAGAACGACCCGAGGCTGACCCCCGATCAACGGGCGGCCCGGGCCAAGCTGGCCGCGTTCGCCGACAAGCTCCGCGAGTACGGCGCGAGCCCGCAGGCCAAGCCGTACCAGGCCGGTCAGATCGCCGCGCTGGCCCAGCCCTACGTCAAGCAGGACGACGGGATGCCGGGCGAGTTCACCCCGGTGGCCTGGCCGGGCCCGGCGCTGCCGGGTGAGCCCCTGAACCCGAACGTGAAGGTCGGTTGCGTCATCGCCGACGGCCCGGCCGTGCTGGCCGCGGCCCAGAAGGGCAAGGCCAACCAGCAGACCCCGTGGACGTGGGAGGCGAAGCAGTTCCGGGTCACCTTCCGCCCGCTGCTGCCGGACGAGACCGGCTGCGCCGACCTGAGGAAGCAGAAGTGACCCCGCTGGGCGACCCGTTCGACCCGGACGAGTTCCTGTCCCGCGACGAGCCGGGGCACGAGCCGAACGGCGACGGGCCGGGGCGGGCGATGCCCGCTCCGGCCCGTGCGGCCTGCCGTCCGATCACTTCACGCCGAGCAGGTCCACCACGAAGATGAGCGTCTCGTTCGGCTTGATCGCGCCCGGCGCGCCCTGGGCGCCGTAGCCCAGGTGCGGGGGGACGGTCAGCCGGCGGCGGCCACCGACGCGCATGCCGGCCACCCCCTTGTCCCACCCGGCGATGACCCGGCCCCCACCCAGCTCGAACTCGAACGGCTCGCCCCGGTTGTAGGACGCGTCGAACTCCTTGCCGGACGAGTGCGCCACACCCACGTAGTGCACGCTCACGTACTGGCCCGGCTTCGCCTCGTCGCCGTCACCCGGGGTGATGTCCTCGATCAGCAGCTCGGCCGGCGGCTCGCCGGTGATCGGGCCGACGTCGGGCTTGTCCATGGATCCTCCTGTGTTCGGTTACGTCCGCCATGCAATCACAGCCGGGCGCGCTTCTCGTCGATTGCCACCCAGGGTGATGAACGACTCGCGGCTCCCGTCCGTACCCCTGGGGTCAGTTCCGAGTCGAGGGAGTCCTCACCCATGCCGCTCCGCCGCATCGGCGCGGTGCTCGCCGCGACCGCCCTGGTCACGTTGACGACCACCGTTCCCGCCAGCGCCCACGGCGCACCGACCAAGCCGATCAGCCGCACCGCCGCCTGCGCCGGGGAGGGCACCGAAACCTCCAGCGCCGCGTGCAAGGCGGCCAAGAAGGCGAACGGTCAGCCGTTCGGGAAGTTCGACAACCTGCGCGTCAACGGGGTGAACGGCCGGGACCGCGAGGTGATCCCGGACGGGAAGCTGTGCAGCGGGGGACTGGACGCCTACCGGGGCCTCGACCTGGCCCGGGACGACTGGCCGGCGACGAAGGTGACCGCCGGCGACACGCTGACCATCCGCTACACCTCGCCCATCCCGCACCAGGGCACCTTCCGGGTCTACCTGACCAAGGAGGGGTACGACCCGGGCGAACCGCTGCGCTGGGACGACCTGCCCACCAAGGCCATCCTGGTGGACAAGGACCCGCCGCTGGTCGACGGGGCGTACCGGATGAGCGCGAAGCTGCCGAAGGACCGCACCGGCCGGCAGGTGCTCTACACGATCTGGCAGAACTCCTCCACCGCGGACACCTATTACTCCTGCTCGGACCTGGTGCTGAGCGCGGCGGAGAAACCCGCGGCGAAGAAGACGCCGGCTGTGGTCGTACCCAAGGCGTCGAAGGCCGCACCGAAGGCGAAGCCGTCACCGACCGCCTCGGACGAGCCCGCACCGGCCGCGGAAACCCCGGCCCCACAGCAGCTCCGGCGGGCCGCGGAGCTGCCGGCGGACGACAGCGTCTACTACGTGGCGATCGCGCTGCTGGCCGCGATGACCGCCGCGTTCGCGCTCACCTGGATGATCCGCAGCCGCGGGCGGCGTACTCAGGATTCTCCCAGGGAGATCGAAATCCGTTGAACCGCCGTGCTTCCGGCACCGTACTGAAGGGCGTCGACGACACAGCCCCGCCCCTAAGACGATCGAAAGGCCGAGCATGAGTCGCAGTCACTACCGCCGCCAGACGGGCACCGGCCTGTCCCGGCGCCGGGTTCTCACCGTCGCCGCCACCGTCGGGGTCGGCGCATCCGTCGCCGGTGTCGCCGGGCTGAGCCTGGCCGGTGAGCGCAAGGGCGACGGCAAGGACGACGGCCAGCCGTTGGTGTTGTCGCTGGTCGACGCGAAGAAGGGTGTGTTCGACGTCTTCAGCGGTGGCCAGAAGCTGAAGCTGGAGGACAAGAAGCTCGCCGAGCAGCTGCTCAAAGCCGCCAAGCGCGGCTGACTCCTCCTTCCCCCGACGACTTTAAGGACCCCCCTTGTCTTCGCATCGTGAAGCACCGGAGATCAGCAAGGACCCGGTGGCGGACAGCTCCGACCTCTACGCGTTCGTGAGCCCGGACCACCCGGACACCGTGACCCTGATCGCCAACTACGTTCCGCTCCAGCCCCCCGCGAGCGGACCGAACTTCTTCGAGTTCGGCGACGACGTACTCTACGAGATCCACATCGATTCCAACGGCGACGCCCGCCCGGATCTCACGTACCAGTTCCGGTTCCGCACCGAACTGCGTAACGACAAGACGTTTCTCTACAACACCGGGCCGATCGAGTCCCTGGACAGCGAGAACTGGAACCGTCGCCAGTTCTTCTCGGTGACCAGGGTGGACGCTCACGGCAAGCACACCGTGCTGGCCGAGAAGCTGCCCTGCCCGCCCTGCAACGTCGGTCCGCTGTCCATCGCGGACTACGACAAGCTCGCCGCCGACGCCGTGCACAAGCTGAAGTCCGGCGAGCAGGTCTTCGCCGGGCAGCGCGCCGACGCCTTCTTCGTCGACCTCGGGTCCATCTTCGACCTGGGTACGCTGCGTCCGTTCCAGAACGCGCACCTGGTCGGCCAGAAGCTCTTCAACTACGCCGGCAAGGCGGTCAACGCCACCGACAAGACCAACGTGCACTCCATCGCCGTGCAGGTCCCGCTGCACATGGTCCGCAAGGACGGCAAGAAGAAGGTCCGCGGCCGTGACGCCGGCGCGGTGATCGGCGTGTGGACCTCGGCCAGCCGCCGCCAGGTCCAGGTGCGCAAGGGCAAGGGCGAGGACGACGTGTACGTCGGCCCGCACACCCAGGTCTCCCGGCTCGGCAACCCGCTGTTCAACGAGGTCATCGTGCCGATGGCGCAGAAGGACCTGTGGAACAGCCTGCCGCCCAGCGAGGACAAGCGGTTCGCCGAGTTCGTCGCCACCCCCGAGCTCGGCGCGCTGCTGCCGGTGCTCTACCCGGGCGTCTTCGACAAGCTGGCCGAGCTGAACAAGGCCGGCGAGCCGCGCGCCGACCTGCTCGCGATCCTGCTCACCGGCATCCCGGACGGGCTGATCGACGAGTTCCAGAACAACACCGGCGAGACCCAGGCCGACATGCTGCGGCTGAACACGGCCATCCCGCCGGCCAAGGAGGAGAACCCGTTCGGTGTCCTCGGCGCCGACCTGGCCGGGTTCCCGAACGGCCGGCGGATCGCCGACGACGTGGTGTCGATCTCGCTGCGGGCCATCGCCGGTGTCACCGTGCCGCTGGTCAACGCCGACTTCAAGCCGGACGACGCGGCGGCGCTGGTCGAGCAGGGCCTGACCATCAAGAACGTCAGCGCCCCGCTGCTGAAGAAGTTCCCGTACCTGCCGACGCCGTTCGACGGTTTCAACAACCCGCCGGCGCCCGACGCTGCGAAGGCCAAGAAGTGACGGTCGGCGCGCATCACCACCACACCCTGGCCCCCAGCGGCCAGGGCACGGTGGTGCTCAACATCGGCGGTTCGATCGGCGCCATGGTCATCCACACGCCGGGCAGCCTGCACGGGCACGAGATCGAGGTGTCCCCGCTGTCCGACCCCACGCGGCGTACGCACGCCGCGGTCCGCGCCCGCTACGTGCGCGGCGGGGTGCTGTGGAGCGTCGTCATCGACGACCTGCCCGAGGGCCGGTACGCCATCTGGCGCGACCCGGTCACGGTGCTCGCCGAGGTGGACGTCACCGGTGGCATGGTGACCGAATATGAATGGCCGGTCCCGGTGACTGTCTGAGAGTCACCGTAGGACTACAGTCGGCGGATGGTGTCGAGGGGGTCGGACGCGGAGGCGGGCATTCCGGTCCGCACCACGCTGCGGACCAACGACCTCGACGAGGCCGGCCGGTTCTGCCGCAAACTGTTCTACGACAGCGTGCGGGTCCGCCCCCTGGGCGACACCCGCACGCTGGACTTCCAGGCCGAGGGCCTCGGCCTGGGCGCGGTGACGATCGGTGAGCTCGGGTACGGCGCCGACGTCTTCGTCACCACCTCCCACCTGGAAGACGCCTACCACGTGCTGGCCCCCCTGACCGGGGCGGTCCAGTCCCGTCAGCTCGGCCATGTGGTCGCCGCCGACGCGTCGTGCGCGGTTGTCCTCCAGCCGGTGGGCGAGGTCGAGCTGCGCCTGGGCGCCGACTGCCGCCTGCTGAGCGTCAAGGTCGACCGCGCCACCCTGGAACGCGAGGTCGACGCCGCCCTCGACCGCCAGGTCACCTCGCCCATGCCGCTCGCGGCGAGCTTCCCCACCGGCACCGGCCGGGGCCGCAGCTGGGCGGCCATGGTCCGCCAGCTGCTGACCGACATGCGCGGCCACAACCCGTTGATCGCCCGGCCCCAGATCGCCAAGCAGTGGCGCGACCTGCTGATCACCGGCCTGGCCCTGACGGTCGAACACCCGTTCTCGAACGAGCCCGCGGCCCGTCGCCCCCGCACGGTCAAACGCGCCCTGGACGCGATCCAGGAGCGCCCCGGCCACCCCTTCACGGCCGGCGACCTGGCCGCCATCGCCGGCGTCGGGGTGCGCGTGCTGCAGGACGCCTTCAAACAGCACGTCGGCATGTCCCCGATGACCTACCTGCGCCGCTTCCGCCTCGACGGAGTCCACCGGGAGCTGTCCAACGGCGACCCGTGGCGCACCACCGTCAGCGACGTCGCGGCCCGCTGGGGTTTCGCCCACCTGGGCCGCTTCGCCGGTGACTACCGCCGCCGCTTCGGCGAGTCACCCTCACAGACGCTCCGCGATCGTCGCTAGGGGCGGATGGTCAGGGGCGAGCTGATCGGCGACTCGTTGCCCGAGCGGTCGAGGCCGCTCAGGCAGTAGGTGCCGGGCCCGGGTGCGGCCGGCGCGGTCCCGGCGCGGCCGGTCGACACGAGCGCGGCCTTGGGGCCGTCCACCCGGTACAGCGCCCAGGACGCCGGCTTCTTGTCGCCGGCCTGCCAGTCCAGGGCCATGGTGCCGCCGGGGGCGGACTTGCGGGCCGCCACCAGGCGCGGGGTCGACGGCTGCTCGTTCGGGAGTTGCTTCATCAGCGGGACCAGGGCCGGCGACGCGTAGTGGGCCTTGCGGTAGCGGGACACCGAGCCCAGCCGGTCGGCCCGGATCTGCTTGGCGCTGAAGTGGACGCTGCCCTGCACGGCGTACTGGTCGTTCAGGGCCAGCTGGCGGTCGATCTGGGCCGGATCGCTCCACGGCCCCTTCTCACCGACACGGTAGTCACCCTGGCCGATGTAGAGCTGCACGTCGGTGCCTTTGACCAGCTTGGACCACCAGGGCAGGACCTTCTCGTACGCGGCCTTGTCGAAGCCGATGGCCCAGTAGAGCTGGGGCACGATGTAGTCGACCCAGCCCTCGAGGACCCAGGTGCGGGTGTCGGCGTAGATCTCGTCGTTGCTCTGCAGGCCCTTGGAGTCGGAGCCCAGCGGGTCGGTGCGGGCGTTGCGCCAGATGCCGAACGGGCTGATGCCGAACTTCACCCACGGCTTCATCTGCTTGATGCGCTGGTCCATCTCGCGGACCAGGGTGTTCACGTTGGCCCGGCGCCAGGCCGCCTTGCTCTGGCCGGGCCGCGCGTACTTGGCGTAGCTGGCGTTGTCGGGGAAGTCCTGGGTGCCCTCGGGGTAGGGGTAGAAGAAGTCGTCGAAGTGGACGCCGTCGACGTCGTACTTCTGCACCGCCTCGAGCATCGAGTCTTCGACGAAGCGCCGCGCCTCGGGGATGCCCGGGTCGAAGTAGAGGCGGGCCTTCGGGCCGGTCGGATAGGAGATCGACCACTCGCGGTGCTTGATCAGCGGGTGGTTGGGCGCCAGCTTGGCGAAGTCGGCGCCGGGTCCCTTCGGGCCGGGCTGGGTTCCCCGGTACGGGTTGAACCAGGCGTGGAACTCCAGGTTCCGCTGGTGCGCCTCGTCGATCATGAACTGCATCGGGTCCCAGCCGGGGCTCTTGCCGTCCCGTTTGCCGGTCAGCCACTCGGACCAGGGCGCGTACTTCGACTCCCAGAACGCGTCGCCGCTGGGCCGCACGTGCACGAAGATCGCGTTGTGGTTCTGGGCCTGGGCCAGCGCCAGCCAGTCCAGGTACTCCTTCTTCACCTGCGCCTCGGACAGGCCCGGCCGGCTCGGCCAGTCGATGTTGGTGACCGTGGTGAGCCACATGCCGCGCAGTTCGCGGGGCGCGTCCACCGGCGCCCCGGCGCAGCGCCCGGTGACGCCGGTGACCGGTTCCACCGCCGCCGGCCCGACCGGCTGGGCGGCGGGTGGTTCGTACGTGGCAGCCCTGATCAGACCCACCGCGATGGCGGCCAGGGCGATCACCGAGACCACCACGATCGCGGTGATCTTCAATGGCGGTCGGCGCAGGCGCATGGCCCCCAGTGTGCCTTGCGCCCACGAACGGCTCGTAACAGGTCGTAGAGTCCGGGGCGTGACGGTGATCGTGGTAGGGGCGGGCATAGCCGGTCTGGCCTGCGCGCGGGAGCTGGTCGACGCGGATGTTCCGGCCCGGGTGATCGAGCGTGGGCGCGTGGTCGGCGGGCGGTTGGCGAGCAAGAGATTCGACGGCCGGTACGCGGACATCGGCGCCGCCTACCTCACCGCGGACGACCCGGCCTTCCAGGGGCGGCTGGACAGCTGGCGGGTGGCGGGACTGGCACACCCGTGGACCGACACGTTCGCGGTCGACGACGGCGGCGAGCGTTCCACGACGACCGGGCCGGCGCGCTGGTCGGCGCCGGGCGGGCTGCGGAGCCTGGCCGAGGACCTGGCCGGTGAGCTGGACGTCACGCTGGAGCAGGAGGTGCGCACGCTGCCCGAGGCGGACGCCGTGGTGCTGGCGATGCCGGCGCCGCAGGCCGAGCGGATCACGCCGGTGGGCGTACTCCAGGAATGGTCCCCGGTGCTGGCCGCCGTGCTGACCTTCCGGGAGCGGACCTGGCCCGGCTTCCACGGCATGTTCGTGAACGGCCATGACGTGCTGGCCACCGTCTGTGATGACGGGGACCGCCGGGGCGACCGCGCGCCGGTGCTGGTGGCCCACTCGACCGGCGACTTCGCCCGGCCGCATCTGGCCGAGCCGCTCGCGGCCGCGGCGGAGCTCGAGTCGGCCGTACGCAAGCTGCTCGATCTGCCCGCCGCCGAGTCGGTCCGCGTGCACCGCTGGACCTTCGCGCAACCGTCGCCCGGCGGCGGCGAGCTGTTCCACCGCCAGGGCGACGTCTACGTCTGCGGCGACGCGTTCGGCCGGCCGCGCGTGCAGACGGCCTGGCTGAGCGGCCGGGCCGTCGCGCGGGACATCATGCGGAGCATGAAAAAGTAGGCTCAGACCTCAGAGCAGGCTGCGGTAGACCTCGAGGGTGTCCTCGGCGATCGTCGACCAGGAGAACTTCTCCACGGCCCGCCGCCGCCCGGCCAGGCCCAGCTCCTTGGCCCGCGCCGGGTCCTGGAGCACGCCGGTCAGCGCCGACGCCAGGTCGGCCACGAAGCGGTCCGGGTCGACCGGGGTGCCGGTGCCGTCCGCGACCTGGTCGATCGGCACCAGGACGCCGGTCTCGCCGTCGGCGACCACCTCGGGGATGCCGCCGGTCGCGGTCGCCACCACCGCGGTCTCGCAGGCCATCGCCTCCAGGTTGACGATGCCCATCGGCTCGTAGATCGACGGGCAGACGAACACCGTGCCGTGCGTCAGCACCTGGACGACCTCGTGCTTGGGCAGCATCTCCTGCACCCAGATCACGCCGTTCTCGTCGCGGGCGTTGCGCAGCTGGATGGCCAGGCCCTCGACCTCGGCGGCGATCTCGGGCGTGTCCGGCGCACCGGCCAGCAGCACGATCTGGACGTCGGACGGCAGGTCGTGACAGGCCCGCAGCAGGTAGGGCAGTCCCTTCTGCCGGGTGATCCGCCCGACGAAGACCACGCTGGGCCGGCTCAGGTCGATGCCCAGCCGCTCGATCACGTCCGTGCCCCGGTCGGGTTGGTACTGCTCGGTGTCGATGCCGTTGTAGACCACCCGGATCTTGGATTCATCGACCGACGGGTACGCCGTGAGCACGTCACGCTTCATGCCGGCGGACACCGCGATCACCGCGTCGGCGTTCTCGATGGCCACCCGCTCACAGAACGAGGACAGCGCGTACCCGCCGCCGAGCTGTTCCGCCTTCCACGGCCGCAGCGGCTCGAGGCTGTGCGTGGTGACCACGTGCGGCACGCCGTGCAGGAGTTTGGCGGTGTGGCCGGCGAAGTTCGCGTACCAGGTGTGGCTGTGCACGATGTCGGTGCCCTCGCACCCGGCGGCGATGGCCAGGTCGATGCCCATGGTGCGGAGCGCGGCGTTGGCGCCGGCCAGCTCGGCCGGTTCCGGGTACGCAGTGACGCCCGGCTCGTCGCGCTTGCCCCCGAAGCAGTGCACCCGGACGTCGGCCAGCGGGCGCAGATCACGAGCGAGGTACTCCAGGTGGACGCCGGCGCCGCCGTACACCTCCGGGGGGTACTCACGGCTGATCAGATCCACACGCAGGTCTTGGGAGGTCACGACACTCAACTTAGCCGCTTCGACTGGCGTTCGCGCAGCCAGAAAGTTAGCGTTCCTCCATGGCTGTCAAGGTGCTCGCGATCGTACTGGCTGGTGGCGAGGGCAAGCGCCTGATGCCCCTCACCACCGACCGGGCCAAGCCCGGCGTCCCGTTCGGCGGCATCTATCGCATGATCGACTTCGTGCTCTCCAACCTGGCCAACGGCGGGTATCTGAAGATGGTGGTGCTGACCCAGTACAAGTCGCACTCCCTCGACCGGCACATCTCCAAGACCTGGCGGATGTCGACGCTGCTCGGCAACTACGTCACCCCGGTGCCGGCCCAGCAGCGGCTCGGCCCGCGCTGGTTCGCCGGCTCGGCCGACGCCATCTACCAGAGCCTGAACCTGATCAACGACGAGAACCCCGACTACGTCATCGTCTTCGGCGCCGACCACATCTACCGGATGGACCCGGGCCAGATGGTCGACCAGCACATCGCCTCGGGCGCCGCGGTGACCGTGGCCGGCATCCGGCAGCCCAAGGCGATGTCCGACCAATTCGGAGTGATCGACATCGATCCGGCCAGCCCGCGCCGGATCCGCGAGTTCAAGGAGAAGCCGGTCGAGGTCGACGGCCTGCCGGACGCGCCGGACGAGATCTACGCGTCGATGGGCAACTACGTCTTCACCACGCGGGCGCTGTGTGAGGCGGTCACCCGGGACGCGCAGAACCCGGACAGCAAGCACGACATGGGCGGCAACATCATCCCGATGCTCGTCGAGAAGGGCGAGGCGTGCGTCTACGACTTCCGTGACAACGCCATCCCGGGCAGCACCGACCGCGACCGCGGCTACTGGCGTGATGTGGGGACGCTCGACTCGTTCTACGAGGCCCACATGGACCTGATCGCCACCTCGCCGGTCTTCAACCTCTACAACCACGAGTGGCCGATCTACACCAACTACGGCTCGTGGCCGCCGGCCAAATTCGTCCATGGGTACGACGACCGCCAGGGCCGCGCCGTCGAATCGATGATCTCGCCCGGTGTGGTCGTCTCCGGCTCGCTGGTCGACCGGTCGGTGGTCTCGCCGAACGTCCGGATCAACTCCTGGGCCCACGTCGAGGGCTCGGTGCTGATGGAGGGCGTGCAGGTGGGCCGGCGCGCGGTCATCCGCAACGCGATCATCGACAAGAACGTGATCGTGCCCGAGGGCGCCCAGATCGGTGTCGACCTCGACCGTGACCGCAAGTTCTACACGGTCTCCGACAACGGCGTGGTCGTCATCGGCAAGGGGCAACAGGTCGAGCTCTGACGGGTACGGCCGGGAGGCGCCCTCCCGGCCGTACCCGCCCGCTCGATCACGGGATGCAGTTGTGCCCCTCGTTGTGCGTGTACTCCGCCGCCGAGAAACTGGCCGAGAACCGCCGCACCTTGATCTCGAAGCAGCCGTCCGCGTCCACGGCGTCCTGCGCGGCCCGCTCGACGTTGTAGACCGTGCCGATGCCGATCGCGGTGCATCCGGCCTCGGCCAACGGGAACGCCGGGCCCCAGGCCGCGGTGATCGCGGCGCAGGCGACCGCCTCCGTGACGGCCGATCCGGCCCCGTTCTCCGGGTCGTTGAGCGCGTCGTTCAGCATCCGGCTCGCGCCCCGGCTGAAGTAGTACGACTGCGTCCCGATGCCGCCCAGACCCTTGGTCAGCACCCCGTTACCGGCCGGCGAGAATTCCGCGTCGCCGTCCGGCATCCGCGGCAGGCCGATGGTGAGACCGGCCGGCGAGTTGGCGATGCGGTCCAGCGCCGTGATGGTGATCGGGCCCGCCTCACCGTCGGCGTCCAGCCCGGCCGCCACCTGGAAGTAGTACACGGCCAGCCGGGTCCGGGCGCCGTACTGGCCGTCCGCTCCGACATCCATGCCCAGCGCTTCGAGCGATTCCTGCATCGAGCTGACACACGGCCCCGACGAGCCCATGATCAGCAGCTGGTCGGTGCACGTGGTCAGGCTCGGTGTCCCGGCCGCCTGAGCCGCCCCGGTGCCGGCTGGAATCAGCGCCAGCCCCGCCGCGACCGCCAGCATGATCTTTCGTACCCACATCTCCGTCTCCTCCCGCTCGGGTTCACCGCCACCACGGGCCCGGCGCGAAGAAGGTTCACGTGTTTTCGCTCCGGCTCCAGCCGATGGCCGGGGCGATGTGCTTGGTGATGGTCTCCAGGATCCGGGCGTTGTAGGCGACGCCGAGCTGGTTCGGCACGGTGAACAGCACCGTGTCGGCGGCCCGGACGGCCTCGTCGGCGGCCAGTTCCTCGGCGATCCGGCCCGGCTCGCCCACGTACGTACGCCCGAATCTGCTTCTGACCCCCTCGAGCAGGCCGACCTGGTCGTCGTGGGCCTGCGCGCCGAAGTAGATCTCGTCGATCTCCTCGGTGATCGGCAGGACGCTGCGGGACACCGACGCCCGGGGCGTACGGGTGTGGCCGGCCTCCTGCCAGGCCTGCCGGTAGAGCGCGATCTGATCGGCCTGAAGCTGGTCAAAAGGCACGCCGGTGTCCTCGGTCAGCAGCGTGGAGCTCTGCAGGTGCATCCCCTGCGCGGCGGCCCACCGACCGGTCGCCCGGGTGCCCGACCCCCACCAGATCCGGTCCCGCAGCCCCGGCGACTGCGGCTGGATGGCCAGGCCGCCGCTCACGCCGGTGCGGGCCGGGTCGGTCCGGGCCACCGCCGCGCCGTCGATGGCCTGCAGGAAGATCTCGGTCTTGGAGCGGGCCAGGCCGGCCGCGTCGGCGCCCTCGGGCGGGACATACCCGAACACCTCGGCGCCGCGCAGCACCGTCTCCGGGGATCCGCGGCTCACCCCGAGCTGCAGGCGGCCCCCGCTGATCAGGTCGGCCGCCGCGGCCTCCTCGGCCATGTAGAACGGGTTCTCGTAGCGCATGTCGATTACGCCGGTGCCGATCTCGATCCGGCGGGTACGCGCGCCGATCGCCGAGAGCAGCGGGAACGGCGACGCGAGCTGCCGTTCGAAGTGGTGCACCCGGACGAAGGCGCCGTCGACGCCCAGCTCCTCGGCGGCCTCGGCCAGCTCGATGGTCTGCAGGAGCGCGTCCGCGGCGCTGCGGGTCTCGGAGCCGGCCGCGTTGCGCCAGTGACCGAAGGACAGGAAGCCGATCTTCTTCACGTGGCCATTGAACCTCGGCCGTCCATCAGCGGCTCGGGGTCGCGTCCATCAGCGGCTTGGGGTCGCCTCCGTCAGCGCCCCGACGACCTCCTGGCCGGCCTGAACGGCGCCCACGACCCGGCGCGGATCACCGCCCTGCTCCGCCGCTACAGCGCCGAGCGACGGTAGGGGCTCGGCTCGGGTTCATTCGTAGTGGTAGCGGCAGGAGATGACGGCGATCTCGGCCGGCTCGACGGCGTAGATCAGGCGGTGTACCAGTGAGACGGGGTCAGCGGGCGTGGGGGACGCGGCCGGTCAGGCGCTGCCAGAGCCAGCTCGACGGGACGGAGCGGGCGCGAAGGACGTACTCGCTGACGGCGTCGTTGGTCATCGTGTCGGCCAGGTGGCGGCGGGCCGACGGGCGGCCGATCAGCAGGAGTTGATCGCCCGGGGTGACGGGGGTGTCGTCGCCGGGGGCGAGGATCGTGGCGCCGGTCTCGCGCATCAGCAGGAGGGGCACCACGGCCAGGGGGCGGTCGCGCTGGTGCGGGCTGCGTAGCAGGTCGGCCAGTCGGGCCTCGCCTCCGCGCAGCCAGGAACCCAGCGCGGGCGCCTCGCGGCTGGTCAGCGCCACCTTCCAGACCTCGCCCAGGCGGCCGCCGCACTGGTGCCGCAGGCGGTCGACCAGGCCGGTCGCCCACTCGTCGCTCTCGGACAGCATGTTCTGGAGGAAGCGCCACAGCAGCGGGGTGCTCAGCTGCGCGTAGACCTCGCGGGCCATGACCTCGGTGGGCACCATGAGCCAGTCGGCGTCGACCGCGGTGAACAGCGGGGCGTCGGCGGGGCGGTTCTGGCGGGCGGCGATGAACAGGTCCGGGTTGATCTTGCGGGCGGCGGCGATGAGGGAGAGGTTCGTGGTGTCGTTGTGGGTGCCCGCGACCAGGCCGACGGCCTGGTCCAGCTCGGCGCGGGCGATCACCTCCGGGTCGGACGCGTCGCCCACGATGATGTCGGGGCCGGCGTCGGGGTCGAGGTCGATGATGGTCACCTCCAGGCCCTCGGCTCGCAGGTCGGCGGTGAGTTCCCGGCCGAACCGGCCGTGGCCGCACACCACCCAGCGGCCGGTCGCCGGGGCCTTCCCACGCTCCGGCAGGTCGGCCCCGGGCCCGCTGACCAGCCACGACATCAGCTGGTAGGAGGACGGCGCGTGCAGCGCCAGCCGGAGGTGGTCGCCGAACCGGTCGAACGGGTTGACCACGGTCGGCGTCCCGAAGGCCTTCATCCGGTGGGCGATGGTCGGCGAGGTGGTGCGTGCGATGACGCGTACGTCGGGCCGGACGAGCGCGGCCGTCATCGTCACCAGCAGGTTGACCTCGTCATCGTCGGTGAGCGCGAGCACGCCCTCGCAGCGCGGGTGTTCGAGCCCAGCCATGCCCAGGGTGTGCGGGTCGCGGGCGTCGGCGGCCAGGCCGGGCACGTCGGCGTGGTACTGGTCGACGTCGAGCGAGTCGACGCGCTCGGACGAGGTGTCGAGCACGACGAAGCGGCGGCCCAGCGCGTCCAGCGACCGGCCCAGCAGGCGCCCGGTCTGCCCGTACCCGACGACCAGCAGGAAGGGCTCACGCAGCCGGGCCACCCTGCGGGTGAAGCGTTGCAGCGCGAGCGCCTGCCGGAAGGCCCGGTCCTGCAGCAGCGTGAGGAGCGACCCGATCGCGTACGCCCAGCCGATCACCGTGAAGTAGATGGTGGCCATCACCCAGAGCCGCTGCGCACTGGTGAAGGGGTGCGGGATCTCCCCGTACCCGATGGTGGTCGCGGTGTAGCTCATGAAGTAGAACGCGTCGAAGAAGCCCATCCGGGTCGGCTGCCCGGCCGCGTCCCGCCCGGGGATCAGCGACAGGCCGAGGACGCTCACCGCGAAGATCAGGATCAGGACGATCAGCGGTACGCGCATCCGGCGCAGGATGAGGAAGATCGTCGGCGAGTTCTCCCGGCCGCGCATGGGGTGGCCGCGCCGGGCGGTCATCGGCGATGGAAGGACACGGTCTCGATGACCAGCAGGACCACCGAGACGAGGTTGGCCAGCAGCGCGCCGCCGGACAGCGACACCACGCTCGCCATGGCCTGCGGGTCGAGGCCGGCCGAGGAGATCTGGCTGGCCCAGGCCCAGGCCAGCGCCGCCGCGATCAGCTGGAGGTCGGCCACGAGGCTGGTGGCCAGGTGGACCGCGCCGATCTGGGTGCGGTCGCCGAACTTGAGCACGGTGGCGATCAGGCTGACGACGACCGCGGCGAACAGCTCGTAGACGTTGTGCAGCGCCGGGTCGGACAGGTCGCCGATGAAGAAGCCGAAGTTGAGCGTCGCGGCGAGCAGGACGAAGAATCCGAAGATGACCTTTTCCAGGCTCACCCGGTCACCGTACCGTCGGCGACCTCCAGATGCCGGGTGGTGTGGACGGCTTCGAGCATGCGGCGGTCGTGGGTGACCAGCAGGAGCGTGCCGGTGAACGAGGACAGGGCCTGCTCCAGCTGCTCGATGGCGGGCAGGTCGAGGTGGTTGGTGGGCTCGTCGAGGACCAGCAGGTTGACGCCCCGGGCCTGGAGAAGGGCCAGGGCGGCCCGGGTGCGTTCGCCGGGGGAGAGGGTGGCCGCGGGGCGGCGGACGTGGTCGGCGCGCAGGCCGAACTTGGCCAGCAGGGTGCGTACATCGGCATCGTTGAGTTCGGGCACCACGTTGCCGAAGGCCCTGGTCAGCGGCTCGCCGCCGAGGAACAGGCCGCGGGCCTGGTCAACCTCGCCGACCACCACGCCGGGGCCGAGGCGGGACTCGCCGGCCTCCAGCGGGAGGCGGCCGAGCAGGGCGGCCAGCAGGGTGGACTTGCCGGAGCCGTTGGCGCCGGTGATCGCCACCCGGTCGGCCCAGTCGATCTGCAGGGTGACCGGGCCCAGGGTGAAGGCGCCGCGGCTCACCACGGCGTCGCGCATCGAGGCGACGACCGCGCCGGATCGGGGGGCGGCGGCGATCGTCATGCGGAGGTCCCACTCCTTGCGGGGCTCGTCGACGACCTCCAGGCGCTCGATCAGCTTCTCGGTCTGTCGCGCCTTGGCCGCCTGCTTCTCGCTGCTCTCGACCCGGAACGCCTTGACGTTCTTGTCGGGATCGGTGGCCTTCCGCCTCGCGTTGCGGACGCCCTTCTCCATCCAGGCCCGCTGGGTACGGGCGCGTTCGAGCAGGTCGTCCTTCTTCTCGGCGTACTCGTCGTATTCCTCCCGCGCGTGCCGGCGGGCCCGCTCGCGTTCCTCCAGGTACGCCGCGTAGCCACCGCCGTAGAGCCGGACCTGCTGTTGCGCCAGGTCGAGCTCGAGCACCTCGGTGACCGTCCGGGCGAGGAACTCGCGGTCGTGGCTGACCAGCGCCACCCCGGCGCGCAGGCCGGTGACGAACTCCTCCAGCCGGCGCAGACCGTCCAGGTCGAGGTCGTTGGTGGGTTCGTCGAGCAGCACGACGTCGAAGCGGCTGAGCAGCAACGACGCCATGCCGGCGCGGGCCGCCTGGCCGCCCGAGAGGGCGGTCATCGGGTGCTCGGGAGCCACGTCCAGCGCGAGGGACGCCAGCGCCATGGGAAGGCGTTCGTCCAGGTCGGCGCCGCCCAGACCGAGCCAGCGGTCGAGTGCCGCAGAGTAGGCGTCGCCGGAGTCGGCGGAGGAATTGGCGAGGGCGGCCGCCGCCGCGTCCATCGCCTCCTGGGCCGGGCCGACCCCGGTGCGCCGGTGGAGGAAGTCGCGCAGCGTCTCGCCCTCGCGGCGCTCGCGTTCCTGGGGCAGGTAGCCGACCGTCGCCGTGGGCGGGCTCAGGGTCACCGTGCCGGCGGCCGCGGGGAGCAGGCCGGCCAGGGTTCTCAGGAGCGTGGTCTTGCCGGCGCCGTTCGCGCCGACCAGGCCGATCACGTCGCCGGGGGCGATGACCAGGTCGAGGTCGGCGAACAGGCTCTTGTCGCCGTGCTCGGCGGCGAGGTTGCGGGCGATCATCGTGGCGCTCATGTCAGGTTCGATGCTAGTGAGCCCGGCGACCGAGTTTTCGCGGGCGGTGACGATCGCGGAGTAGCTTTCTTCGAGTGACAGACGCGCCAACCGCGATGATTCCGGAAACACCCTCCGACCTGCCGCGCACCCTGGGCGAGCTGCGGGCCTCCGGCCACGAGTTCCGCACCGTCAAGGAGGAGCTGCGCGACAACCTGCTCCAACGGCTCCGCAGCGGCGCGCCGCGCTTCCCGGGCATCGTCGGGTACGACGACACGGTGCTCCCCGAGGTCGAGCGCGCGCTCCTGGCCGGCCACGACATGGTCCTGCTGGGCGAGCGCGGCCAGGGCAAGACCCGCCTGATCCGGGGCCTGATCGACCTGCTCGACGAGTGGACCCCGATCATCGAGGGCTCCGAGCTGCGCGAACATCCTTACCTCCCGCTCACCCCGGCGTCCCGGCGGCAGCACGACGAGATGGGCGACCTGCTGCCGGTGGGCTGGCTGCACCGCTCCGAGCGGTACGGCGAGAAGCTCGCCACCCCGGACACCAGCGTCGGCGACCTGATCGGCGACGTCGACCCGATCAAGGTGGCCGAGGGCCGCGCGCTCGGCGACCCCGAGACCATCCACTTCGGCCTGGTCCCACGCACCAACCGGGGCATCTTCGCGGTCAACGAGCTGCCCGACCTGGCCGAACGCATCCAGGTGTCGCTGCTCAACGTGCTCGAGGAGCGTGACATCCAGGTCCGCGGCTACCAGCTCCGGCTGCCGCTCGACCTGCTCCTGGTGGCCAGCGCCAACCCCGAGGACTACACCAACCGCGGCCGCATCATCACGCCGCTCAAGGACCGTTTCGGCGCCGAGATCCGCACCCACTACCCGCTCGAGGTGGAGCTGGAGGTGGCGCTGATCCGGCAGGAGGCGGCGCTGGCCGCGTCCGTCCCCGAGCACCTGATCGAGACGCTGGCCCGATACACGCGTGGGGTCCGCGAGTCGCCGGCGGTGGATTCCCGGTCGGGCGTGTCGGCCCGGTTCGCGATCGCCGCGGCCGAGACGGTCGCGGCCAGCGCGCTGCGCCGGGCGGGGCTGCGCAACGAGAGCGAGGCGGTGGCGCGGGTCTGCGACACCGTGTCGGTCACGTCCACGCTGCGCGGCAAGGTCGAGTTCGACAGCGGCGAGGAGGGCCGGGAGACCGAGGTGCTGGCCCACCTGCTGCGGGTGGCCACGGCCGAGACGTTCCGGGCCCGGCTGGCCGGCCTCGACCTGTCCGGCTTCACCGAGCTGGTCTCCGAGGGCGCGATCATCGAGACCGGCGACCTGGTGTCGGCCGAGGAGCTGCTGGCCCAGATCGGCACCGTGCCCGGCCTGGCCAAGGTGCTCGACCGGCTCGGGCTGGGCGACGCGCCGAGCCCGGCGCAGGCGGCCTCCGGCATCGAGTTCGTGCTGGAGGGCCTCCACCTGACCCGGCGGCTGGCCAAGGAGTTCACCGACGACGGCCGCACCCTCTACGGGAGCTGACATGAGCGGGAGCGGGGAGGCTACGGCCTCGACCACGACGGCGGACGATCGCCGAGCCGCGGAGCGGGGTGGGCAATGAGTGGGAACCGATTCCGGTACGGGGCCTGGCGGGACGGGCCCGACCCGCTCGCCGCGCCGTACGACGTGCGCGGCGCGGTGGACGAGGTCGGCGAGCGGGTGCTGGCCGGCGAGAACCTTCGGGACGCGCTGCGCGATCTGCTGCGGCGCGGGCCGCGGGACGGCCGCGGGCTCGACGACCTGTACGCCAAGGCGCGCCGGATGCGCCGGGACGCGCTGCGCCGGGGCAACCTGGACGGCGCGGTGACCCGGGCCCAGCAACTGCTCGACCAGGCCCTGGCGGCCGAACGCGAGGAGCTGGGCCGGCGCGGCGACGACGACAACGCCCGGTTCGCCGAGGCGATGCTCGACAACCTGCCCCGGTCGACCGCGCAGGCGGTGCAGGAGCTGTCCGAGTACGACTGGGCCAGCGACGAGGCGCGCCAGACGTACCAGCAGATCTTGAATGGCCTGCGGCAGGAGGTCATCGAGCAGCGCTTCGCCGGGATGAAGCAGGCGCTCCAGGGCAACGACCCGGCCGCGAACGCCCGGATCTCCGAGATGCTCACCGACCTCAACGACCTGCTCGGGCGGCACGCCCGCGGCGAGGACACCGAGGACGCGTTCCAGCAGTTCATGGAGAAGCACGGCGAGTTCTTCCCCGAGCAGCCGGGGAACATCGAGGAGCTGGTCGACTCGCTGGCCCGGCGGGCCGCGGCGGCCGAGCGGCTGATGCGGTCGCTGAGCCCGCAGCAGCGCGAGGAGCTGGCCCAGCTGATGGACCAGGCGCTCGGCGACGGCCCGCTGCGGGGCCAGCTGTCCGAGATGACCGATAATCTCCGCGCGCTGCGGCCCGGCCTGAACTGGGGGCGCGGCGAGCGGATGCGGGGGTCCGAAGATCTGGGGTACGGCGACGCGACGGCCGCCCTCGGCGAGCTGGCCGACCTGGACGACCTGCTGGAACAGCTCGGCCAGGAGCATCCGGGGGCGACCCTGGACGACGTCGACGTGCAGGCGGTGGAGCGGCAGCTCGGCCGATCGGCGGCGGACGACGTGCGGCGGCTGCGCGAGCTCGAGCGGGAGATGCGCCGGCAGGGCTGGGTGACGCGGGACGACGAGGGGCTGACCCTGTCGGCCAAGGCGTTGCGGCGGCTCGGCCGGACGGCTCTGGCCAAGGTCTTCTCCGACCTGTCGGCCAAGCAGCGCGGCCAGCACGACCTGCGCGACGCCGGGGCGGCCGGCGACCTGACCGGCTCGTCGCGACGCTGGACGTTCGGCGACGAGCAGCCGCTCGACGTGGTGCGCACGATCGGCAACGCGGTGCGGCGCCGCGCGTCCGGCCGCTCCACGGCGACGCTGCCGGTGCGGTTGCAGCCGGACGACTTCGAGGTGGCGGAGACCGAGCGCCGGGCGTCCGCGGTGGTCGCCCTGTGCGTCGACCTGTCGTACTCGATGTTCGCCGACGGCCGCTGGGGCCCGATGAAGCAGACCGCGCTGGCCCTGTCCCACCTGGTCGAGACCCAGTTCCCGCAGGACTCGCTGCAGATCATCGGCTTCGGCCCGCTGGCCATGACGCTGTCGCAGAGCGAGCTGGCCGCGATCGAGCCGAACATGGAGAAGGGCACCAACCTCCAGCACGCGCTCAAGCTGGCCGGCCGGCACGTGCGCAAGCACCCCGGCTCCGAGCCGGTGGTGCTGGTGGTGACCGACGGCGAGCCGACCGCCCACCTCGACGACGACGGGCAGCCGTTCTTCTGGTGGCCCACGCTGCCCGAGACGGTGGAGGCCACGGTGCGTGAGGTCGACCAGCTCACCCGGTACGGCGCGACGCTCAATCTGTTCATGCTCGGGGAAGATCCGGGACTGCGGCGGTTCGTGGACGCGGTGGCGCAGCGCAGCGGGGGCCGGGTGTTCAGCCCGGACGTCGAGGAGCTGGGACGGTACGTGGTCGACGACTACGTGCGGTCACGACGAGGACGTGGATGACCGTGCCTCGCGTGTCGGGGAGCGCAGGCTGGTTATAGTGGCTCGGCGAGTGGCCGGAGCGTGCGTTTACCCGAGGGGGTTCGGGTGGCCCGGTGATGAGCGTCGGGGGAGAGGGAGTCGCGATGTCGCAGCAACCGTCTGCGCACGCGCCTGTAGTCGCGTCCCGGCGCATCTGGACCGTTCCGAACGTCATCAGCTTCATCCGGCTGCTCGGCGTGCCGCTCTTCCTCTACCTGCTGCTCGGGCCCGAACATGACATCGCCGCGGTGATCGTGCTGGTGGCCGGGGGCACGACCGACTGGGTGGACGGCTACGCGGCACGCCGCCTCAACCAGGTCAGCCGGCTCGGTGAGCTGCTCGACCCGTTCGCCGACCGGCTCTACATCCTGGCCACGCTGATCGGCTTCACGCTGCGCGAGGTGGTGCCGTGGTGGCTGACCGCGGCCCTGCTGATGCGCGAGGTGGTGCTCGGCGTCGGGCTGCTGGTGCTGCGCCGGTACGGGTACGGGCCGCCGGCCGTGCACTACGTCGGCAAGACCGGCACGTTCGTGCTGCTCGCGGCGTTCCCGCTGGTGCTGCTGAGCCAGGCCCTGCCGGGGTCCGAGCACTGGCTCGGCCCGACCGGCTGGGGCCTGATGTGGTGGGCGCTCGCGCTCTACTGGGCGGCCGCGGTCTTCTACTGGGTCCAGACGATCGGCCTGGTCCGCGCCGAACGCCGGGCCGAGCGGGCCCAGGACACCGACGGCACCGGGCCGGGGGCGCCGACCGGGCCCGCGGCGGTCACCGGATGACGGCCACGGGTGGCGGGGAACGCCGCACGTTCACCCCCGACTTTCTGACCGAGCTGTTCCGGAACCCGCTCGACCCCGGGTACGCCGACGCGGCCGAACGCAAGGCGCGTGGCGAAGGCCCGTCACCGAACGCGCGGAAGACCTACCGGACGATCATGGCGGTCACCCTGGTCTTGCTGGGTGTGCTGCTGGTGATGGCCTACCGGCAGACGATGGAGGACGAGCCGGCCCGCACCCGCGCCCACGCCACCCTGGTCGAGCAGGTGCAGGACCGCCGCGTCAGCAACGGCGAGCTGCAGGAACGCGCCGAGTCGCTGCGGGCCGAGGTGGCCGGCCTGCGCGAGCGCGAGCTGGGCGGCGCGGCCGTGCAGCGGCTGCGTGACCTGGAGGCGGCCACCGGGCTGGCGCCGGTGCGGGGCAGCGGGGTCCAGGTGACGCTGGCCGACGGGGCGACCACGATCAACCCGGTCACCGGCGACCGGCGGACCGAGGCGCAGGTCAAGGACACCGACCTCCAGCTCGCGTCGAACGCGCTGTGGGCGGCCGGCGCCGAGGCCATCGCGATCAACGGGGAGCGGCTGACCGCGACGTCCACGATCCGGCAGGCGGGCGAGGCGATCCTGGTCGACTTCCGGCCGGTGACCTCGCCGTACGAGATCGTCGCGCTCGGCCCGGACGACCTGGAGAGCGAGTTCCGGGACGGGTACGCGGGCCGGTTCTTCGCCGAGCTCGTCAAGCGGTACGGGATGTCGTTCGACGCGGCCGAGGTCGACGACGTCACGCTGGACGCCGCCACCGAGCTCAAACTGCGGGTCGCCAAGCCGATCACGCCCCTTGTCCCTTCGTCCTCACCGTCGGAAGGCGGCCGATGATCGCCGTACTCGCCCTGATCGCCGGTGTCGTGCTCGGCATCGTGTTCCACCCGACCGTGCCGCCGGGCCTGCAGCCGTACCTGCCCATCGCGGTGGTGGCGGCCCTGGACGCGGTCTTCGGCGGGGTGCGCGCCCAGCTCGACGGGATCTTCGACGACAAGCAGTTCGTCGTCTCGTTCGTCTCGAATGTGCTGGTCGCGGGCCTGATCGTCTATCTCGGCGACCAACTTGGCGTGGGCGGCCAGCTCTCCACCGGCGTGGTGGTCGTCCTCGGCGTCCGGATCTTCGGCAACGTGGCCGCCATCCGCCGGCACCTGTTCCGGGCCTAGGCGCGATGACCGATCCCGACAAGAAACCCGAACCCGAGGCGACGGGTACGGCCGGAGGCGAGCTGCCGCTGGCCGGCCGGATGCCCGCCCTGCCCGGGGAGTCGCGCGCGTCGATCCGCCCGCCGGAGCCGGCCGACACGCCCGGGACCGCGGAAGATGATCCATCTAACAAACCGACGGTCTCGCTGACGCGTTCCGAGCTGGTCGCCGGCCCGGGCGACGGCCCGACGACCCGCGTCGAGCGACCTCAGCCGGACGACGGCGAGACCCGCCGGCTGGTGCCACCACCGACGGTCACCGCCCCCGACGAGGAGCCCACGGTCATCACCCCGACGGCCGGCGCGACCGGGACCGGCGGCCGAGCGGAAGCCGCGCCGCAAGGCGCGGGTGACGACCAGGCCGCGGACCCGGCTGGGCGGGAGGTGTCGGCGTCACCCGAACCGGTGAACGCCGTCGACATTGCTGACCAGGCCGTTGACGGGGAGCCGACTGGCGTACCCATAAAAAGCGAGACCCGAGCCGCGAAGAAGTGGACATCGGGTGGGGCTTTGATCGCGGTGTTGCTGGCGTTGTTCGGGTTCACCCTGGTGGTCCAGCTGCGCAGCAACAACACCGATGAGGGGCTGGCGTCCGCGCGGCAGGAAGACCTGGTGCGGATCCTGTCCGACCTCGAGTCGCAGGACGCCCGGCTCCAGCAGGAGATCACCGCGCTGGAGACCTCACAGCGGAAGCTGACCTCGGGCGTGGCCGGGCGGGAGGCGGCGCTGGCCGAGGCCGACCGGCGCGCCGAGGAGCTGGGGCTGCTGGCCGGCACGCTGCCGGGACAGGGGCCGGGCCTGCGGATCACCATGGTCGGGGTGAAGGCGTCCGGCGTGCTGAACGCGGTGCAGGAGTTGCGCGGCGCCGGCGGCGAGGTCATGCAGGTGCAGGGGAGTGGCGGTCAGCCGGTGCGGATCGTGGCCTCCACCTACTTCGTCGACGCGCAGGAGGGCGGGATCGCGGTCGACGGGGAGCGGATGGCCGGGCCGTACACACTCTCCGTGATCGGCCCGCCGCAGACGATGGAAACCGCGCTCAACATCCCGGGTGGGGTGGTCGCGTCCGTGGAGGGTGACGGCGGTAGCGTACAGGTCGAGCGCCGCGAGGTGGTCGACGTGACCGCCCTGCGCAAGGCGACCACCCTGCAGTACGCACGACCGGTCTCCTGACCGACCAGGCCGGTGTCACTACGGAGGAATGTGTGATTCCTGAGGACCTGCGGTACACGTCCGAGCACGAGTGGGTGGCCTCGGACGGCAGCGGGCCGGTGCGGGTGGGCATCACCCACTTCGCGCAGGACGCGCTGGGCGACATCGTCTACGTGCAGTTGCCCGACGAGGGCACCGAGGTGCGGGCCGGTGACTCGATCGGCGAGATCGAGTCGACCAAGAGCGTGTCCGAGCTCTACGCGCCGATCGCCGGCACGGTGGTGTCGCGCAACGCGACGCTGGCCGACGAGCCGGAACTGATCAACGCGGAGCCGTACGCCGCGGGCTGGCTGGTGGAGATCGCTCCGGCCGATCCGGCGTCGGTGGACGCGTTGCTCGACGCGGCCGGATACCGGGCCCTGACCGAGAACTGAGTCTCCCGCGCGTCCGGTTGTCCGTCGATCCACGGCTGACTAGGCTCGCGTGGCACGTGTAGAACTTGTTATCTCTTCGAAACCTATAGTCGTGTGTCCGGCGTCCCGGACAGCGGCCGTGGGCAGCCGCGTCTGGGCGCCCCGGGTCGCCAGGGGGCACGACCCGCGACAGATCCGTGAGGTGGTCCATGACGCGCCCAGACGACGAGTTTCCCCCACTCGACGTCACGTCCACGCTCAACCTCGGTGCGCTCGACGAGGTGCTCGATGGGCCGGAGACGGACGTTGTCCCGAGCCGGATGTCCGGCTCGCTGCCGCCCGGCATGGCCCTGCTCGTCGTACGCCGGGGGCCGAACGCGGGCGCCCGGTTCCTGCTCGACCACGACGTGACGACCAGCGGCCGGCACCCGGACAGCGACATCTTCCTGGACGACGTGACCGTGTCGCGCCGGCACGCGGAGTTCCACCGCGACCAGGGCACCTTCACGGTGCGTGATGTCGGGTCGTTGAACGGGACGTATGTCAACCGCGAGCGGGTCGAAGCCGCGACGCTCAGCAACGGCGACGAGGTGCAGATCGGCAAGTTCCGTCTCGTGTTCATCGCCGGACCCCGGCCGGAGGGCGAGGGCGGCCAGGCGTGACGTCGGCGGGGGCAGCCGCACGCGACCCGGGATCAGCACGCCCGGGCCGCGATGTCGTGCTGATGAGTATCGGTGAGGTGCTTGCTCAGCTCCGCACCGAATTCCCCGACACGACCATCTCCAAGCTGCGGTTCCTCGAGGCGGAAGGCCTCGTCGACCCGCAGCGGACGCCGTCCGGCTACCGGAAGTACTCGCAGGACGACGTGAACCGGCTGCGGTTCGTGCTGACCGCGCAACGTGATCAGTACCTGCCGTTGCGGGTCATCCGGGAGCAGCTGGACAAGCAGGAACTGGAGCCTCCGCAGCGACCCGCTCTGGTCGCCGTCGGGGCCGCCGGTTCCACGCGTGCGGCCGATCCCGCGGACACCCGAGTTCCGCGGGCGGAGCTGCTGCAACGCACCGGGGTGAGCGACGAGATGCTCACCGAGCTGGAGCGGGCCGGGCTGGTGACGGCCCGGCCGCCCGGCTGGTACGACGGCGACCAGGTGGTGATCGTCGAGGCGGTGGCCGGCCTGGCCCGGCACGGCCTCGAACTGCGTCACCTGCGTGCTTTCCGGGCCGGCGCCGACCGCGAGGTCGGCTTGTTCACCCAGCTGCTGGCGCCGCTGGTGCGACAGCACGATCCCGGGGCCCGGGCCCGGGCCGCGGAAACCGCGCGTGAGCTGCAGGCGCTGTCACAGCGGTTGCACGCCGCACTGGTGCGTGCGGGGCTGCGCAACGAATTGGGCCGGTGAAACCCCCGCCGAGGGGCATGCCGCAGCAGACGGACACGGACGGCGTGCGTGTACCGTGCAGGAGTAGGGCAGTCGTTGGAAAGTGCGGCGGCGATGACATCGACACACGGAGGCGGCGGTGCGCGAGCTGAGCGTGGTCGGGGTTCGGGTGGAGCTGCCCAGCAACCAGCCGATCGTTCTGCTCAGAGAGGTCGACGGGGACCGTTACCTGCCGATCTGGATCGGCGCGGTGGAGGCTACCGCCATCGCGTACGAGCAGCAGGGCGTGAAGCCGGCCCGGCCGTTGACCCATGATCTGCTGCGGGACATCCTCGCGGCCCTTCAACAGCCGTTGAAGGCCGTGGAGATCATCGAGCTGAAGGACAACGTGTTCTACGCCGATCTGCTGATCGGTGACAGCCTGCGGGTGTCCGCGCGGCCGAGCGACTCGATCGCCCTGGCGTTGCGGGTGGGTGCTCCGATCCGGTGCGCCGACCAGGTGCTGACCGAGGCCGGCATCGTGATCCCGGACGAGCAGGAGGACGAGGTCGAGAAGTTCCGCGAGTTCCTCGACCAGGTTCGCCCCGAGGACTTCGCCGGATAATCCGGCACGCATCGGGGCAAAGGCCCCGGTCGTCCGTACGCGGCGTGTCGCAGTATTACCTCCCTGTTTCCCGCTCGGCTGAGATATAGGCTCATGGAGTCTCAGTCGGTGGCATGGGGAGGTAGTCGCATGCACGATCAGCCTCTTGAAGGGCCCCAGGTCGGCGAGGACGGTTCCGTCGGCTATCGAGGGGTGACCGCCTGCCACGCGGTCGGCATCAGCTACCGCCAGCTCGACTACTGGGCGCGGACCGCGCTGGTGGTGCCCAGCATCCGGGACGCGTCCGGCTCCGGCACCCAGCGCCTCTACTCGTTCCGCGACCTGGTCGTCCTCAAGGTGGTCAAGCGCCTGCTCGACGCCGGGGTGTCGCTGCAGAACATCCGCAAGGCGATCGAGACGCTGCGCTCGCGTGGGGTGGAAGACCTGGCCGGCATCACGCTGATCTCGGACGGGACCACGGTGTACGAGTGCCGCTCGCCCGAAGAGGTCGTCGACCTGCTCCAGGGCGGCCAGGGTGTGTTCGGCATCGCCATCGGCGGCGCGTTCAAGGAGATCCAGGGCTCGCTGACCAACCTGCCGGCCGAGCCGGCCTCGCCCCAGCCGGTGGGCACCGACACCTCGGCCGAGCCCGCCGCGGGTGACGAGCTCGCCGCTCGCCGGGCCCGCCGCCGCGCCGGCTGACCGTAGTGTCGCTGCGGTGACGCACATCGCCGACAGCCACGATGCCGACGCCGGCAACACGGTGATTGTCATCGAACATCACCAGGCGGTGATGGCACACGCCGATTGGATCATCAACCTCGGTCCCGGCGCGCGCGCCGACGGTGGCCGGGTGGTGTTCACTGGTACGCCGTCCGAGCTGGTCAGCGGGCCGGAAACGCTCACCGCGAGACATCTTCGGGAGTACGTCGGCAACTGAGGCAGCCCGACACGCGGGACGGAATGTGACTGCGGGTATCGACGTGTGCGATCCTTCCCCGGTCTTTTCCACCCCCTGTCCGGCCGCGGAGGTCTCCCGTGTCGTTCGTCTACGCGATCCTGGCGTTTCTGATCGGTCTGCTCGTCGGATGGTTGGTGTGGGGGAGGCGTGCCGCGACGACCCCGGCCGCGTCCGCCGCGCCGGCGTCCGAGGCGGCTGTTGCCGCGCCTTCCTCCGTGCCGGAGGCGGCTTCTCCCGCGCCCGAAACGGCTTCTCCCGCGCCGGAAGCGGTGACCGTGGCGGTCGAGCCGGTCCCGTCCGAGACGATCGAGCCGGTCGAGGACGAGCCCGCTTCGTCGCCGAAGCCGCACCTCTCCGCCGGCCTGGTCGAGGAGACCACGCCTTCGCCGGAGCCCGAGCCTGAGACCGCCCCGGTCCCGCGTCCGGGCGAAATCTCGTCCGCGCCGGTCGAGGAGCCCGAGCCGGTCGCCCGGCCGCACGAGATGGCGGTCGCCCCGGTCGCTGAGCCTGCTCCGATCGCTGACCCCGCACCGATCGCTGACCCAGCACCGATTGCTGAGCCTGCTCCGGTTGCTGAGCCTGCTCCGGTTGCTGAGGCTGCTCCGGTTGCTGAGGCCGCGCCGGTCGCCGCGGTGCCCGCCCAGCGCATCGCCGTCGGCGACGACCTCAAGCGCCTGGAAGGCATCGGCCCCAAGATGGCCGCCGCGCTGCACGCCGCCGGGATCACCACCTACGGCCAGCTGGCCGTGGCCGACGACGCCGCGATCCGCTCGGCGATCACCACGGCGAAGCTGCGCCGCCCGGCCACCGCGGGCACCTGGCCGCGCCAGGCCGCCCTGCTCGCCGAGGGCGACGAGGCGGGCTTCACCGCGCTCGCCCGTACGCTGAAGAGCCGTACCTGACCCTGGCAGTTTCTTGGAGCTCGATGTCCGAATATCGCTCGGACAATCACCGCGACGGCCCCTAGATTCGTGGCATGCCTGATCGACAACGGGCGGTCGCTCTAGGGGCCGCCGCGGTGACCGTCCTGTTCTGGGCGTCCGCCTTCGTCTCCATCCGCAGCGCCGGCTCGGCCTATTCGCCGGGCGCGCTGGCCCTGGGCCGGTTGGGCACGGCGGCGCTGCTGCTGGGCGGGTGGGCGCTGATCCGCCGGGTGGGCTGGCCCGATCGCCGGGCCTGGCCGGGCATCCTGACCTCGGGGCTGCTCTGGTTCGGCGGCTACATGGTGTTCCTGAACTGGGGCGAGCGCCTGGTCGACGCGGGCACCGCCGCGCTGCTGGTGAACATCGGCCCGATCCTGATCGCGCTGCTCGGCGTGTGGCTGCTGCGCGAGGGGGCGCCCCGGTCGCTGTGGTTCGGCATCGCGGTGTCGTTCGCCGGCACCGTGGTGGTCGGGCTGTCGATGTCCGCGGGCGGCGGGTCGTCGCTGCTCGGCGTGCTGCTGTGCGTGCTGGCGGCGATCACCTACGCGATCGGGGTGGTCGCTCAGAAACCGGCCCTCCGGTACGGTAGCGCGCTGCAGATCACCACCTACTCCACGCTCGTCGCCACGGTCGCGTTGCTGCCGTTCGCCGGCCGGCTCGCCGGCGAGGTGGCCGGCGCGCCGCTGCCGGCCACGCTGAACATGATCTACCTGGGGGTCGGTCCGACCGCGATCGCGTTCACCACCTGGGCGTACGCGCTGGCGCGCACCACCGCGGGCAAGCTCGGCGCCACCACCTACGTGGTGCCGGCGCTGGTCGTGTTCATGTCGTGGCTGTTCCTGGACGAGGTGCCCGGCTGGCTCACGCTGGCCGGTGGGGCGCTGTGCCTGGCCGGGGTGGCGGTGTCCCGTCGCCGGTCCGCTTCAGACGGTCGAGCAGAAGCGCCAGCGGCGGCCACCCCTCCCGTCCCCGCCGAGCCACCGCCCACGCCCGCATCCGCACCTCGGGACCGCTGAGCCGGACCAGCCGCACGCCCGGCTGCGGTGGCCGGTCGACCGGCAGCAGTCCGATGCCCATTCCGGCCACCAGCAGGTCCTGCAGCAGGATCAGGCTGTCGGCCTGGTGCACGAAGCGCGGGGTGAAACCCATCATCGAACCGAGCGTGCGTACGACGTCCTGCTCGGCCGGGTTGCGCGAGTTGACGATCCAGTCCTGGGCGCCCAGGTCGAGGTCGTCCGGCGCGTCGGCCGGGACCCCCAGCCACCACACGTTCTCCCACAGCGGCCAGGCCAGCAGCGACGCGTCGAAGGTGGCCGGGGCGAGGTTGTAGTCGTACACCAGGGCCAGATCGATCTCGTCGGAGGCCAGCAACGCGAACTGCTCGCCCGGCTCGTACTCGCGGATGGCCACGCCGACCCCCGGGTGGGTGGGCCGGAGGGCGGCCAGGATCGGCAGGAGCGTACGGCGGATCGCGGTCGCGAAGCCGGACACCCGCACCGTGCCGACCGGCTCGGCGGCCGGGTCGAGGTCGAGGCGGGCGGCGTCGACCGCGGCCAGAATGGTCACGCCGTGCGCGGCCAGCCGCCGCCCCGCCGGGGTGAGCCGCACGTTGCGCCCGTCCGGCTCGATCAGCGTGGCCCCGACCTCCTTGGCCAGCGCCGCCACCTGCTGCGACACGGTCGAGGTGGTGATACCCATCTCGTCCGCGACGGCCCGCATCGACTTTCGCCGTTCCAGCTCGATCAGTATTCGCAGGCGGCGGGTCTCCATCGCTCCATCGTCCGGTAATCATGAATGGTTTGTCCACCAAAAGCACGTGGACGTGAACGATTATTCAAGGTGAACTGGCGGACATGACGAACAACGCCCGTTCCGGTTCGCTGCTGGCCCTCGGCTCGATGGCCCTGGTGCAGCTCGGCATCGCGGTGTCCGTCGGCCTCATCGACCGGATCGGCGCCGACGGCACGGCCTGGCTCCGGCTGGCCTGGGCCGGCGTGCTGCTGCCGCTGCTGGTCCGCCCCCGCCTGCGCGGCGTGCCGCGGAAGGTTCTGCTCAACGGCGTTCTGCTGGGCGTGGTGACCGCCGGAGTCACCATCCTCTTCACCAACGCGGTGGCCCGGCTGCCGATGGGCACGGCCAGCGCCCTGGAGTTCCTCGGCCCGCTCGGCGTGGCCGTGTTCCGGGGCTCCGGCCGGGCCCGGCTGTGGGCCCTCCCGGCCGCCGCCGGCGTGGTGCTCCTGACCGAGCCCTGGCACGGCGGCGCCGACCCCATCGGCGTGGCGTTCGCCCTGGCCGCCGCGGTCTGCTGGGCCGCGTACATCGTCCTGACCCAACGGGTCGGCGACGCGCTACCCGGCCTCACCGGCCTGGCCGTCTCGATGCCGGTCGCCGGCATCGCGGCGACCCTGGTGGCCGGCCCGTCGGTCCTCGGCCACCTGAGCCCGTCGTTGCTGCTGGCCGGCGCCGGCCTGGCCCTGCTGCTGCCGGTGATCCCGTTCAGCCTGGAGCTGCTGGCCCTGCGCCGCCTGACAACCGCCGCCTTCGGCACCCTGATGGCCCTGGAGCCGGCCTTCGCCCTGCTGATCGGCCTGCTCGTGCTGAGCCAGACCCCCACGGCGATCGCGGTGGCCGGCATAGCTTTCGTGGTCCTGGCCGGCATCGGCGCCGAACGCACGGGCGCCCGCGTTGCCCCGTCCGCGGCACCCGCCCCATCGGCCGAGCCGAAGGAGGCCGCCGATCCCGAGGAGCCCGAGGAGCCCGCCGAGCCGGAAGGGACCGCCGAGCCCGCGCTGGCGTCTGAGCCGTCGCCCGCGCCGGCCGCGCCCGGCCCGTCGGTCGGGCCGGAAGAACCCGCCGAGCCTGCGCTGCGCGTCTGAGTCGGCACCCGCGCCGGCCGGGCCCGCGAAATGATCTTGATTTCGACGCGGCCACCGCCGCCGCCCCCACCCCTCTGGGTGGGCGGGAAGGTAGCACGCGGGCGGCGGGTCCGGCGGGCGCTGTCCACAGGAGACGGCGACTGTGGATGGGCGCCCGTGCTCCGCTACATTCGCGGGCGTGCAGATCCAGGTTCAGGAGGGCTCGCTCGCCGAGGCGCCGACCCACGATGCTTCAGGCATGGACCGGCGGGCGTTCGGGGAGTTCGTCGGGCCCGGGGGTGAGCTCGCCTCCTACGCGTTCGGGTGGGCCGACGCCGCCGAGCACCATGTCGGGCGGCTGACGGTCGGCATCGGGGCCGGGAATCCGGGCGGCGGGACGTTTCATGCCGTGGTGTTCGAGCATGAGGGCGGGCCCGCGTACTCGCTCACCGACGAGCCCTTCGAGCGGGTGCCCGAGGGCGGCCCGGATCTGAGCGCCGAGCAGGCCCGCGCCCACCCGGATCTGCCGTTCGTCTGGTGGGTCGCGGACCAGGTCATGGAGCGGGACCGGCGCGCCTGGTGGATGCGGCACTGGTTGCTGGGCACCACCTGCGTTCAGGCCGGCGAGGTCGGTCGTGAGCCCGTCCTTCGGGTGAGCCACGGCGCCGATGACGGGATGTGGCGGCTCGTCGGCGCGGCCGGCGCGGATGCCGGCGCGGCCAGGATCGTGCACCTGCACCACGCGGTCGAGCACGATCCCGGCCTGCTCGACGGGCTCGACCTGACCGCGGGGCAGAGCGCAGACCGCGACCGCCCGGGCGCGCCCTGGACCCGCCACTAGGACAGCGGCCGCCGGTAGAACAGCGGCGTCAGTGCTCGGCCTCCGAGAGCGGCCCGACGTCGATGCCCCGGATCGCGGCCGCGCCCAGTTCGTCCGAGGCGGCCAGGTCGACGGTGGCCTCGATGCCCCAGTCGTGGTCCTCGTCGGGGTCGGCGAAGACCTGCCGGACGCGCCACGTCGACGGGCCCGCCTCGATGTGCAGCAGCGCGGGGCCGCGGGCGTCGGGGCCGGTGCCGATCTGGTCGTACTCGTCGTAGTAGTCGGCCAGGGCGTCGGCCCAGCGGTCGGCCGTCCAGCCGGCCTCGCTGTCGAGGTCGCCCAGTTCGCCGGAGCGGCGCATGGCGGCCAGTTCGACGCGGCGGAACATCGCGTTGCGTACCAGGACCCGGAACGCCCGGACGTTGCGGGTGACCGCGGGCGGCTTGTCGTCGACGCGCGCCGCCGCCTCGTCGGAAGCGGGGTCGAAGGACGGGTCGCGCAGGCGTTCCCACTCGTCGAGCAGGCTGGAGTCGACCTGGCGGACCAGTTCGCCCAGCCACTCGATCAGGTCGGTCAGCTCCTCGGTGCGGGCCTCCTCGGGCACGGTCTGCCGCAGCGCCCGGTACGCGTCGGCCAGGTAGCGCAGCACCAGGCCCTCGGAGCGGGACAGGCCGTAGAACGACACGTACTCGGTGAAGGTCATCGCCCGCTCGTACATGTCGCGGACCACGGACTTCGGCTTCAGCTCGTGGTCGGCGATGTAGGGGTGGCCACGCTGGTACGTGTCGTAGGCCGCCTCGAGCATTTCCAGCAGCGGGCGGGGCCAGGTGACGTCCTCGAGCAGTTCCATCCGCTGCTCGTACTCGATGCCCTCGGCCTTCATCGCGTTGACGGCCTCGCCGCGGGCCTTCTGGCGCTGGGCCGACAGCACCTGCCGCGGGTCTTCCAGGGTCGCCTCGATCACCGACACGACGTCGAGCGGGTAGTCCGGTGACTCGCGGTCGAGCAGTTCCAGGCAGGCCAGCGCGAAGGGGGACAGGGCCTGGTTGAGCGCGAAGTCGATCTGGAGGTCTTCGACCAGGCGGTAGGTGCCGCCGGCCTTCTCGATGATTCCGCCGGCCAGGAGGGCGCGCGCGATGGCCACGGTGCGGCGGATGTGGCGGCGTTGCGCGGCCGGGTCCTCGTGGTTCTCCAGCAACAGGTGGCGCATGGCCGAGAACGAGTCGCCGCCGCGGCCGAGGACGTTCAGCAGCATCGCGTGGGACACCTGGAACGACGACGTCAGGGGCTCGGGCTCGGCCTCGATCAGCCGGTCGAACGTGGGCCGGCCGTAGCCGACGGAACCCTCCGGCGGCTTCTTCTTGACCACCTTGCGGCGCTTCTTGGGATCGTCACCGGCCTTGAGCATCGCCCGCTCGTTGTCGATCACGTGTTCCGGCGCCTGCACGATGACCGTGCCGACGGTGTCGTACCCGGCCCGGCCGGCCCGACCGGCGATCTGGTGGAACTCGCGGGCCTTGAGCAGCCGGGTCTTCACCCCGTCGTACTTGGACAGGCCGGTGAACAGGACCGTGCGGATCGGCACGTTGATGCCGACGCCGAGGGTGTCGGTGCCGCAGATCACCTTGAGCAGGCCGGCCTGGGCCAGGGTCTCCACCAGGCGGCGGTACTTGGGCAGCATGCCGGCGTGGTGCACGCCGATGCCGTGCCGGACCAGGCGGGACAGCGTACGCCCGAAGCCGGCGGTGAACCGGAAGTTGCCGATCGCCGCGGCGATCTTGTCCTTCTCCTCGCGCGTGCACATGTTGATGCTCATCAGGGCCTGGGCCCGTTCCAGGGCGGCGGCCTGGGTGAAGTGGACGATGTAGACCGGGGCCTGCCGGGTGTTCAGCAGTTCCTCGATCGTCTCGTGCAGCGGCGTCATGGCGTACTCGAAGAGCAGCGGGACCGGCCGATCGGCCGTGGCGACCACCGCGGTCGACCGGCCGGTGCGCCGCGAGAGGTCGTCGACGAAGCGGGTGGTGTCGCCGAGCGTGGCCGACATCAGCAGGAACTGCGCCTGGGGCAGTTCGATCAATGGCACCTGCCAGGCCCAGCCGCGGTCGGGTTCGGCGTAGAAGTGGAACTCGTCCATCACCACCTGGCCGACGTCGGCGTCCGGGCCCTCGCGCAGCGCCAGGTTGGCCAGGATCTCGGCGGTGCAGGCGATGATCGGCGCGTCCGCGTTCACGCTGGCGTCGCCGGTCAGCATGCCGACGTTGTGGGCGCCGAAGGTCGCGCAGAGGGCGAAGAACTTCTCGGACACCAGCGCCTTGATCGGGGCGGTGTAGAAGGTGGTGCGCTTGTCGGCCAGGGCGGCGAAGTGGGCGCCGGTGGCCACCAGGCTCTTGCCGGAGCCGGTCGGGGTGTTCAGGATGACGTTCGACCCGGTGGTGATCTCCAGGAGCGCTTCCTCCTGGTGCGGGTAGAGCGTCAGCCCCTGCTCGGTCACCCAGCCGGTGAAGGCGTCGAGGACGGTCTCGGGATCTGGGGTGCCGGGCAGGCGTTCGGTCAGGTTCATGATGATGTCCAGTCTATGGACACCGTGATGGCCGGGTACGAGCGCTCGTACCCGGCCATCACGGGGGACCCTTGCGGCGGGGTTACCGCATGATGCGGCCCATGGCGGCCGCCGAGGTGCTGGTGGAGGGGGCGTCGCCGCCGAGCGCGGAGTAGATCGGGCCGGCCACACCGGCGGCGAGGCCGGCGGCGGCGACGATGACGGCGATGGTGGAGCCGATTCGAGTACGCATCTGGGGAGCTCATTTCGCGTGAGGTGGGGGACCTGACACAAGATTGGGCGGCGCCGATTGCGACTTGGATGATGAGCGGGTGCTGATCGGTAGCAGCCCTAAAGTGAGCGACCGACTACTCATCGTGGCCAGTCGCGCAGGGTGAGACGCAGCGCCGCCACCTCGGCCGGGCCGAGCCCGTAGACCGCGAACCGGGCGTCGTCCAGCCGGTCCAGGTAGCGCCCGGCGTCGGCCAGGTCCTCGTCGTCCAGCGCCGGGTCGGCCGCCCGGGCCAGCGTGAGCACCCGGTCGAGCGGGTAGCGCTCCAGCGCCGCCGCCACGTCGATGTAGTCGCGGACCTCGCGCCGCCCGGCCAGCGCCGCCACCTTGGTCGCGACCAGGTCGTCCAGGTGCATGACGGGCCCGATGTCCATCACCACCGGCGCGCGGCGGCGGTCGAGCCGGCACAGCGTCAGGCGCAGCGCCCGGTCGCCGTCGGCCACCAGGAACTCGCGCAGGTGGTCGTCCATGCCGTCGAACATCTCGTCGGGCGCCTCGCGGGCCACCGCGTACCCGGCGCCGGCCAGCGCCGACGCCACCTCCTCGGCGGCCGCGGCCACGCCGTCCTCGGCGTCGGTGAACAGGTCGACGTCTTCGGTGGGGCGGCGGACCAGGCCGTTGACCAGCCAGGCGACGCCGCCGCCGAGGACGAAGCCGTGCTTGTCGGCCACGCCCAGGGCGATGCGGGCGACGTCGGTGAAGAAGTCGGTCACTTGCCGAGCGCGCGGTGGCGGGCTTCCCACGCCGCGCGTACGCCGCGGGGGAGGTTGAGCCGCGACCACACCCGCGCCAGCGTCGGCCCGTGCAGGTAGTTGCGCAGCTCGTCGGCGCGGACGGCCTCACGCAGCACGTTCTCGTACATCCACAGCAACTCGTCGGGCTGGTCGAGGTCGAACGCGCGCGGCGGGCCCCACCACAGACGCAGCGGCAGCTCGACCGGCCCGTGTTCGGGACCGGTCAGCTCGCGCAGGCTCCCGGCGACCACCACGGGCCGGTGCGGCCGCGCGAGGTGCACCACGGGGCTGGTCATGGGGACAGCGTATCCTGCGCGAACCCGTCGAGCAGCCGGCCACTGGCCGACCGACTCCACCAGACTTACCGGACGGTCAGAAATACCTTTACCTACCGATAGGTGATCAAACGCGGGAGGCGCGGCATGCACGCTCTGATCTCGGGCGCGAGCGTCGCCGGGCCGGTGCTCGCCTACTGGCTGCGCCGGCAGGGCTGGGACGTCACGGTGGTCGAACGGGCGGCGTCCATGCGGGCCGGCGACGGTGGGCACGCGGTCGACCTCTTCGGGCCGGCCGTCGAGGTCGTCGAGCGGATGGGCCTGAGAGCCTTGACGGCACGAGCGCCCGGCTCTCCGACGGCAGCACGGTGGAGGCCGACCTGGTCGTCGGCGCGGACGGGCTGCACTCCGGCGTACGCGGGCTGGCCTTCGGCCCCGAGCGCGACTACCGGCACTTCCTCGGGGCCTACCTCGCGGTCTACACCTTGCCCGACGTGCTGCACGCCGGGCCCACCGTGGCGTCGTTCGCCGCGCCGGGCCTCGCGGCGACCGTCTATCCGACCGCGACGGCCGGCCTGGCCGGGCCCTGTTCCTGATCCGGACGCCGATCGAGAACCTCACCCCGGCCGCCGCCCGGGACCTGATCGGCGACGCGTTCGGTCCGCGGCTGGCGCCGGTCCTGGAGCACTTCGGCCGGGCCGGCGACTTCTACTTCGACGAGATCGCCCAGATCCGGATGGCGTCCTGGTCGCGCGGCCGGGTGACCCTGGTCGGCGACGCCGGGTACGGCCCCGGCCCGGCGGTCGGCGGCGGCACCAGCCTGGCCGCGGCCGGGGCGTACGTGCTGGCGACCGAACTGGGCGACGGCCGTGACATCCCGGCCGCCCTGGCCCGTTACGAGGCCGCGCTGCGCGAGCCGGTCGGCCACGCCCGCCGGATCGGCCCGTCGGTGCTGGCCTCGATCGTCCCGGGCAGCCGCGCCCAGGTCTGGGCCATGGCCCAGACCATGCGCCTGCTCCCACGCCTGCCGGGTCCCGTCCGCAGCCGCCTGACCTCGTTCGGTGGTGGCCCGGCGGCCATGCTCAACGGCCTGGAGCTGCCGCCGGCCCGGTGAGGCGGACGCGGACGACCAGGTCGTGCAGGGCGCCGACCGCGTCGGGGTCGGGCTGGTCGGGCAGCCGGGACGCGTCGCGGGCGGCCTCCAGGTCGGTGCGCAGACGGGCCACGTCGTGGTCGAGGGCCGCTCGCACGTCCGGCGGGAACGGGCCGTGCTCGGCCGCGCGCTTGGCCGCGATCAGGTCGGGCACGTAGGCCGGGGCGTCCAGTTCCCGCAGGTCGGCGACCACCTCGCCGGTGCGCATCAGGTGGCGGCCGGTCAGCAGCACGCGCAGCAGGTAGAGCGCGGGCTTGAGCTCGCCGGTCTTGGCGAACAGCTTCTCCTGCGTCGCCGCGAAGCCCAGGTAGTGGTAGGCGTGGTTGCGGGTGACCAGGCGCGGCGCCAGGGCGGTCAGCTCGGCGTGCACGGGCGTGGTCACCACCACCAGCGGGGACAGCAGTTGCTCCAGCACGTACCCGTTGCGGCTGTTCAGAAGGCGGGCGAACTTGAGCAGGTCGTGGCTGACCAGGTCGAGCTCGACGCCGTCGCGGAGGCCGTCGGCCTGGAGCGTCTGGGGGCCGGTGCGCAGGCCGACCACCTCGGCGGCGGGCAGCACGTGGCTGGCGCGCAGGTCGAGGTCGGAGTCGACGGACGCGAAGCCGTACAGGTGTGCGCCGCTCACGGTCGCGAAGACCAGGGGATAGGGCAGGTCGGTGGCGATCTGGCCGGCCCACTCCGGCACTTCGGTGGTCATTGCAGGCCCCTTTCGCGTACGCCGATGAGCACCTGATCGATCGTCTCGCGATCCGGCCGATCGGGCAGCCGGGTTTCCGTCGCGGCCGCGGCCAGGTCGGCGAGCAGTTCCGTGGCCCAGTCGGCCCAGGGCGCCTCGCCGTGCTTGATCGCGAGCAGCCGGTCCCGCAGTGGTGACACGTCGACCAGGATGTCGCCGGTACGCAACACATGGGCCCCGGCCAGCAGCAGCCGGATCATGTGCATCGCCTGCTTGTGGTTGACCACGCCGGTGCGCTCGCGGCGGGCCTCGACCCGGGCCAGCTGGTCGCGCGCGTAGTTGCCGTAGGTTTCGGCCACCCGCCGCGACAGGAACGCCCGCCGCGCGTCCCGCAGCGCCCGCCCGTCGGAGGTGATCGTCTCGATCAGCGGCGAGAAGAGCACCTCCAGCACCGTCGGGTTGGCCTGCGCGGCGAGCGTGCAGAACCGCTCGATCTCCCAGGAGAACTCCTCGTCGCGGGGGCCGTCGAGGTGGGTCGGCGGCTTGTCCAGCCGCCAGAACAGCCGGGTGGGCGCGGCGAACACACCCCGCCGGTCGTGGTCGGAGCCGGGGCCGTCGAGCCCGTAGGCCCGGGACCCGACCACGACCGACAGGATCGTGTGCTCGGGGACGAAGGACGTCACAGGTCCAGGACCGTGCCGTCGATCGCGTCGAGCTCGGCCGGGCTGAACGACAGGTTGCCCAGCGCGCCGATGTTGGCCTCCAGCTGGGCCACGCTCGACGCGCCGATGATCAGGCTGGTCATCCGCGGGTCGCGCAGCGCCCAGGCCAGCGCCAGCTGGGCCAGCGACTGGCCGCGGCCCTGGGCGATGTCGTTCAGCGAGTGCAGCCGGCCCATCGTCCTGGCGTCCAGCGCGTCCTCGTCGAGGAAGACGCTGGTGCGCACCCGGGAATCGTCCGGGATGCCCTGGAAGTAGCGGTCGGTGAGCAGGCCCTGCTGGAGCGGGCTGAACGCGATGCAGCCGGCGCCGGCCGACTCGAGCGCGTCGAGCAGGTGGTCGCGCTCGATCCAGCGGTTCAGCATCGAGTACGACGGTTGGTGGATCAGCAGCGGCGTGCCGAGCTCGGCCAGGATCGCGGCGGCGCGGGTGGTCTGCTCGGCGGTGTAGTTGCTGATCCCGACGTACAGCGCCTTGCCGGCCCGGACCACCGCGTCGAGCGCGGCCATCGTCTCCTCCATCGGGGTGTCCGGGTCGGGCCGGTGGTGGTAGAAGACGTCGACGTAGTCCAGGCCCATCCGCCGGAGCGACTGGTCCAGCGACGAGACCAGGTACTTCCGCGAGCCCCACTCGCCGTACGGGCCCTCCCACATGTGGTAGCCGGCCTTGGTGCTGATGACCAGCTCGTCCCGGTACGGCGCGAGGTCGCTCGCGAGCAGCCGGCCGAAGTTCGACTCGGCGCTGCCGGGCGGCGGCCCGTAGTTGTTGGCCAGGTCGAAGTGGGTCACGCCGAGGTCGAACGCGCGCCGCACGATGGCTCGCTGGGTCTCGAGCGGCCGGGTGTCGCCGAAGTTGTGCCAGAGGCCGAGCGAGACCGCGGGCAGGCGCAGGCCGCTGCGGCCGGCCCGGCGGTAGGTCATCGTCTGGTAGCGGTCGTCCGCCGCGTGGTAGGTCACACACCACACTCTAGGAGCGAGATCATCAGCCGGTGCACTGGTAGTTTGGTCGCCAGCCGCTGCGGGAGAGATCACCGGAGCAAAGGTGGCGCCGAAGGGGCAAATCCTCCCCGGAACCTCTCAGGCACACGGACCGCGCGGGCAGGCGACTCTGAAGGACCCTTCGTGGGTACGACAGAGGGGGAGGGTCTGACACGACGACCCCCGGCCTGGAGTGCGCCCATGACGACTTTTGCCAACCGGCACATCGGTCCTGACGCCGACGAGCAGTCCCAGATGCTCAAGGCGATCGGCTACTCGACGCTGGACGACCTGATGGGCGCCGCGATCCCCGAGGTCATCCGCTGGCACGGCACGCTCGATCTGCCCGCGGCGGCCTCCGAGGAGGAGGCGATCGCCGAGCTGCGCGAGATCGCCGGCCACAACCAGGTCACCACGCCGATGATCGGGCTCGGCTACTACGGCACCGTGACGCCGGCCGTGATCCGCCGCAACGTGCTCGAGAACCCGTCGTGGTACACCGCGTACACCCCGTACCAGCCCGAGATCAGCCAGGGCCGCCTGGAGGCGTTGCTCAACTTCCAGACCATGGTCACCGATCTCACCGGGCTGACCACGGCCAACGCCTCGATGCTGGACGAGAGCACCGCGGTCGCCGAGGCGATGACCCTGGCCAAGCGCGGGTCCAAGAGCAGATCTTCGGTGTACGCGGTGGACGCCGACACCTTCCCGCAGACGCTCGCGATCCTGCGTACCCGGGCCGAGCCTCTCGGTATCGAACTGCGCCTGATCGACGCCTCGCTGGGCGGCGACGACCTGCCCGACGAGTTCTTCGGGCTGCACCTGCAATACCCGGGCGCCTCCGGCGCGGTCCGTGACCACGCCGCGCTCGTCGAGCGGGCCCACGCCGCCGGCGCCCTGGTCACGGTCGCGGCCGACCTGCTCGCGCTGACCCTGCTGCGGCCGCCGGGCGAGATCGGCGCCGACATCGCGGCCGGCACCACCCAGCGCTTCGGGGTGCCGCTCGGCTTCGGCGGCCCGCACGCCGGCTACCTGGCGGTCCGGGCCGGCCTGGAGCGGTCGCTGCCCGGCCGGCTGGTCGGCGTGTCCAAGGACGCGGACGGCGCCCAGGCCTACCGGCTCGCCCTGCAGACCCGCGAGCAGCACATCCGCCGCGAGAAGGCGACCAGCAACATCTGCACGGCGCAGGTCCTGCTGGCGGTGATGGCCAGCATGTACGCGGTCTACCACGGCGCCGACGGGCTGCGCGCGATCGCGAAGCGTACCCATCAGAAGGCCTTGGATCTGGCCGGCGGGCTCGCGGCGGCGGGCATCTCGCCGACGCACGACGCGTTCTTCGACACCGTGACCGTGCGCGTGCCCGGACAAGCCGCCGCCATCGTCGCCGCGGCCGGTGACCAGGACATCGACCTGCGCCTGGTGGACGCCGACACGGTGTCGATCGCCTGCGACGAGACGACGACCGACGCGCACGTCGAAGCCGTCCTGGGCGCCTTCGGGGCCACGGTCGCGTCGCCGGCCGAGTGCGGGGCGGTCGCTCTGGCGCGTACCAGCGAGTTCCTGACCCACCCGGTCTTCACCACCCACCACTCGGAGACCGGCATGCTGCGCTACCTGCGCCGCCTCTCCGACCGCGACTACGCGCTCGACCGGGGCATGATCCCGCTCGGCTCCTGCACGATGAAGCTCAACGCCACCACCGAGATGGAGCCGGTGAGCTGGGCCGAGTTCGCGAACATCCACCCGTACGCCCCGGCGTCGCGCACCGCCGGCTACGAGGCCCTGGTCGCCCAGCTCGAGGGCTGGCTGGCCGAGCTGACCGGCTACGACGCGGTGTCCGTGCAACCCAACGCCGGTTCGCAGGGCGAGCTGGCCGGCCTGCTCGCGATCCGCGGCTACCACCGCTCGCGGGGCGACCTCGACCGGGACGTCTGCCTGATCCCGTCCAGCGCGCACGGCACCAACGCCGCCTCCGCGGTGATGGCCGGCATGCGCGTGGTCGTGGTGGCCTGCGACGACAACGGCAACGTGGACCTGGCCGACCTCGACGCCAAGATCGTCAAGCACGCCGACCGGCTGGCCGCGATCATGGTCACCTACCCGTCGACCCACGGCGTGTACGAGACGTCGATCGCCGACCTCTGCGCCAAGGTGCACGAGGCCGGCGGCCAGGTGTACGTGGACGGCGCCAACCTCAACGCGCTGGTCGGGTTCGCGCGGCCGGGCAAGTTCGGCGCCGACGTTTCGCACCTCAACCTGCACAAGACGTTCTGCATCCCGCACGGCGGCGGCGGTCCCGGCGTCGGCCCGGTCGCGGTGCGCGCCCACCTCGCCGACTTCCTGCCCGGCGACCCGCTCGAGTCCGGCGATCACCACGCGGTGTCGGCGGCGGCGCACGGGTCGGCCGGCATCCTGCCGATCTCGTGGGCCTACCTGCGGATGATGGGCCCCGACGGCCTGGCCGCGGCGACGTCGGTCGCGGTGCTCGCCGCCAACTACGTGGCCGCCCGGCTCGCCGACCACTTCCCGATCCTGTACGCCGGGGAGAACGGCCTGGTGGCCCACGAGTGCATCCTCGACCTGCGCCCGATCACCAAGGCCACCGGCGTCTCGGTGGACGACGTGGCGAAGCGGCTGATCGACTACGGCTTCCACGCGCCGACCATGTCGTTCCCGGTGGCCGGCACGCTGATGGTGGAGCCGACCGAGAGCGAGGACCTGGCCGAGCTCGACCGCTTCTGCGACGCGATGATCGCCATCCGGGCCGAGATCGCCCAGGTCGCGGCCGGTGAGTGGCCGGCGGGCGACAATCCGCTGGCGAACGCGCCGCACACGGCGGCCTCGGTGTCGGCCGACGAGTGGGAGCACCCGTACCCGCGCTCGGCGGCGGCGTACCCGGCCGGCGTGGATCGGATGTCGAAGTACTGGGCGCCGGTCCGGCGGATCGACGGGGCCTACGGCGACCGGAATCTGGTCTGCTCGTGCCCGTCGCCGGAAGCCTTCGAGGACTGATCGTCCCCGGCGAGGGGGCCGCGGCTCGGGTGCGGGTCGCGGCCCTGCTGTCGCTACTTTGCGTAGCGGTAACCTTGCGGTTCTTGTTACGCCGCGAGGGCGTGCTTACCCGGTCCGCGGTGCGGCTCGATGACCGTTCCGTCGGGCAGGATCTCGCCCGTGTCCTCAAAGACGATGACGCCGTTGCAAAGCAGGCTCCAACCCTGCTCGCGACAGGTCGCGACGATCCGGGCGGCCTCGCGGTCCGTGGCTCCGGCGGGTGGGCAAGGGCTCTTGTGCTGGCACATCAGGGGTATCTCCGATAGGGGCTGTGTGATGATTCACAACTGCGGTGACGAACGTTACCTCACTCCGAACGACTGCGGATGGGGCGGGTGACGGCGTCCCGTTGCCAGAATCCTCGCTTCCGATGGTCCACGGTAGGGGCGCTGTCGACCACTTCCCGACACCTCCTTCATGTCTCATTCCGGCATCACTGAGCTCCGGCCAGGGCGGTCACCGTCTGTCATCTACCTTCCAGTGGTCTCTGACGGACGGCGGTGACCCCGCAGAGCTTGTCGCCGAGTTCCTCTCCTCCGCCGGACTGCGCGTGCGAAACCTCGGCCGAACGGCCACCCAAGTCCACCCGACCGGCGATGGCACTCCGTGCGGCGCCGCACTCTATGTATCCGCCGCCGCCGGTTCCGTGATGGCCGGCGGCGCCGTCGGACCACCGACCCCGTCGCCGGCCCTCCCTGACGTGTACGCCGTCGTCCTCGCGCACGGTTCATCCGGTCCGGAACCGGCCGGCGCATCGGCCTCCGCGTTGCGTCCGGGAGCGACCCCTTCTCCCGCCGCGCTGTCGTCGCGGCCTTTCTCGCTGGAACCCTGGGCCGACAGCTGGACCGCGGATGACCATGCGCGGGCCGTGGCGCTGGCCCGGGAGGCCATCGCCCGCGGCGACATCTATCAGGTCAACGTCGTCGGGCACGCCTCCGCGGCCTACACCGGCGATCCGATCCCGGCGCTGTCCCGGCTGGCCCGGCTGGCCGGCGCCCGCTACGGCGGCGTGCTGGCCGGTGACGGCTGGGCGATCGGCTGCGCCTCGCCCGAGACGCTGGTCGAGGTGCGCGACGGCCGGGTGATCACCCGCCCGATCAAGGGCACCCGCCCGGCCACGCCGGCCGGCCGGCACGAGCTGCTGACGTCGGCCAAGGAGCGGGCCGAGCACATCATGATCGTCGACCTGGAGCGCAACGACCTGTCCCGGCTGCCCGGTGCCGGCCCGGTGCGGGTCGACCAGCTGTTCGCCGTACGCGAATGGAGTGGTCTCTGGCAGGCCGAGTCGGTCGTCTCCGCCCCCTTGGACGGCGACGTGGACCTGGCGTCGCTGCTGCGCGCGGTGTGCCCCGGCGGCTCGGTCACCGGCGCGCCCAAGCTGGCCGCCCTGGACGAGATCGCCCGCCTCGAACCGGTCGGCCGCGGCGCCTCGATGGGCGCCCTCGGCTGGATCGGCCACGACCACCTCGACCTGGGCCTGACCATCCGCACCGCCGCGGCCGACGGCGACCGCCTGCACGTCTGGGCCGGAGGCGGCATCACCTGGGACAGCGACCCGGCGGCCGAGGTGGCCGAGGCCGCCGCCAAGGCCGGCCCGCTGCGCGCCGCCCTGTCATCGTCGGCGGTAACGGCTGGATAGGCTTACGGTCATGACAATCAGGCCCATCCGCGTGTTCGGCGACCCGGTTCTGCGTACCGAGGCCGACCCGGTCACCGACTTCGACGCCGAGCTTCGCCGGCTCGTGCGCGACCTGGAGGACACGGTCCGCGAGCCCGGCCGGGCCGGCGTGGCCGCACCGCAGATCGGGGTGAGCCTGCGCGTCTTCTCGTACAACGTGGACGACGTCATCGGCCACCTGATCAACCCGGTGCTGAGCGACTTCGAGGGCGAGCAGGACGACGAGGAGGGCTGCCTGTCCGTGCCCGGCCTGTACTTCCCGACCCGCCGCGCCCTGCGGGTGACCGCCACCGGCCAGGACCACCACGGCGAGCCCCTGGTCATCCACGGCGAGGGCTTCCTGGCCCGGGCCCTGCAACACGAGACCGACCACCTCGACGGCACGATCTACATCGACACGCTGACCGGCGACACCCGCCGCCAGGCGCTGCGCGAACTACGCAAGATCCGCCCCGCCCGGCCGCTCTAGCCGGACAGCCGTCGAGGTGGCGGCCCGGCCGTCCGCGCCGCCCTCGTTGCGGCGGGCCCGGCGCCTACTCCCGCTGCCTGCCGATCAGGGGGCTGACCCCTCGGCCAGGGTCTCGAGGACGTCGGGGCCGAACTTCTCGAGTTTGGCGCGGCCGACGCCGCTGACCGTGCCCAGTTCGTCGAGGGACGTCGGGCGCAACGCGGCGATCGCGCGCAGGGTCGCGTCGTGGAAGATGACGTACGCGGGGAGCTTCTGCTCCTTGGCCACGCGGCCGCGCCAGGCCCGCAGGCGCTCGAAGATCGGCTCGTCCTCGGGCGACATCGGGGTGGCCGCCGCCGACGGTGAGGTGCGGGACGCGCGCGGGGCCTTGGCCGGCTTCTCGGGCTCGCGGCGCATCATGACCTTGCGATCGCCGCGGAGCACCGAGGTGCTGTCTTCGGTCAGCACCAGCGTGCCGTAGTCGCCCTCGACCGTCACCAGGCCGGCGGCCAGGAGCTGGCGGACGACGCCGCGCCACTCGGGCTCGCGCAGGTCGGCGCCGATGCCGAAGACGGACAGCTCGTGGTGGCGGTGTTGCAGAACCTTCTCGGTCTCCTTGCCCAGCAGGATGTCGATGGACTGACCGGCGCCGAACTTCTGGCCGCGCTCGCGTTGCAGCCGCCAGACCGTGGACAGGAACTTCTGCGCGGCGACCGTGCCGTCCCAGGCCTCGGGCGGGTTGAGGCAGGTGTCGCAGTTGCCGCAGCCGCCCTCGGTGACCTCGTGCTGCCCGAAGTAGTCGAGCAGCCGGGCCCGGCGGCAGGTGACCGTCTCGCACAGCGCCAGCATCGCGTCGAGGTGGGCGGCCGCGTTGCGCCGGTGGGACAGGTCGCCCTCGGACGACTCGATCATCTTGCGCTGCTGGACGACGTCGGCCAGCCCGTAGGCCAGCCAGGCCGTGGACGGCTGCCCGTCGCGGCCGGCCCGCCCGGTCTCCTGGTAGTAGCCCTCGACCGACTTGGGCAGGTCGAGGTGGGCCACGAACCGGACGTCGGGCTTGTCGATACCCATGCCGAACGCGATCGTGGCCACCATGACCAGCCCCTCCTCGCGGAGGAAGCGGGACTGGTTGGTGGCGCGGATGACCGGGTCGAGCCCGGCGTGGTAGGGCAGCGCCGGGATGCCCTCGTCGACCAGGTAGGCCGCGACCTTCTCGACCGAGGCCCGGGACAGGCAGTAGACGATGCCGGCGTCGCCCGGGTGTTCGTTGCGCAGGAAGGAGATCAGCTGCCGGCGCGGCTCGGCCTTGGGCACGATGCGGTACTGGATGTTGGGCCGGTCGAAGCTGGCCGTGAAGTGTCGCGCCAGGGTCAGGTCGAGCCGGCTGGCGATCTCTTCCTTGGTGGCCGTGGTGGCGGTGGCGGTCAGCGCGATCCGCGGCACGTCGGGCCAGCGTTCGTGCAACATCGACAGCTGGAGGTAGTCGGGCCGGAAGTCGTGGCCCCACTGGGACACGCAGTGGGCCTCGTCGATCGCGAACAGCGCCACCGTGCCGCGTTCGAGCAGCCGCTGGGTCGACGGCGTGCCCAGGCCCTCGGGCGCGACGTAGAGCAGGTCGAGCTCGCCGGCGATGAACTCCTGCTCGACGAGCTGGCGCGACGAGTAGTCCTGGGTCGAGTTGAGGAACCCGGCCCGCACCCCGAGCGTGCGCAGCGCGTCGACCTGGTCTTGCATGAGCGCGATCAGCGGGGAGATCACCACGCCGGTGCCGGGCCGGACCAGGGCGGGAATCTGGTAGCACAGCGACTTGCCGCCGCCGGTCGGCATCAGCACCAGGGCGTCGCCGCCGTCGGTCACGTGCTCGATGATCTCTTGTTGCTGCCCGCGGAAGTCGGGGTAGCCGAAGACCTGATGGAGGACGTCCTTGGGCGAGGTCACTGAGCGATAGTAGTTACCTCGCCGGGGGAACGGCCGGACCCTGTGGACAACCCGGGAATCTCCATCAATCGAGCGAGATCGCGGCCGTCCGGAGGGCGGCCATCAGCTCGGGCTCCGTGCGCAGATGTCCGGCGTTGACCATCTCCAGGGTCAGGTTCTCGCCGTACGCCCGGGCCAGGTCGTACGCCTCGACCGGCGGCGTGCACATGTCGAACCGGCCCTGGACGACCCGGCACGGCAGGTGCCGGACGGCGTCGAGCGAGTCGAGGATGAAGTTCTCCGGCACGAAGCCGCTGTTGCCGACGAAGTGCGTCTCGATGATCGCGCAGGCGACCGTGTTGTCGTCCTCGTCGACGTAGCGGGCCACCGCGGCGGCGTCGTAGTTCATCGAACACAGGGTCAGCTCCCAGGTGACCCACGCCCGGGCGTACCGCAGAGCCTCGGCCGGGTCGGGCGAGCGGAACTTCCCGGCGTACCAATCGATGATCTGTTTCCCGCTGGACCGCCGATCGGCCGGGACCGGGGCGATGAACGTCTCCCACTCGGCCGGGAAGTGCGTGCGCGGACCGCCCAGCGTGAGCCATTCGTCGTCCTGCCGGCGCAGCAGGTAGATGCTCCAGAGCAGCAGGCTGCGCACCCGCGCCGGATGGGCGATCGCGAAGAGCAGGCTGAGCGTCGAGCCCCACGAGCCGCCGGCCACGTGGGCGGTGTCCCAGCCGCGGTGGGTCATCAGCGCGTCGATGTCGGCGACCAGGTCGGCCGAGGTGTTGTGCTCGACGCTGCCGGTGGGCGTGCTGCGGCCGCACCCGCGCTGGTCGAAGAAGAGCACCCGATGGCGCGCCGGGTCGAAGAGCAGCTTGTGGGTGTCGTTGAAGGCGGCGCCGGGACCGCCGTGCAGACAGACGACGGGTACGCCGTCCGGCGCGCCCCATTCCTCCCAGTAGAGCGCGTGGCCGTCGCCGACCTCGAGATGTCCACTGTCGAGCACGGCGCCGGTCATGGGGATCCGATCGAGACGTCGGGGATGGCGACGAGCGCGAGCACGTGCCGGGCGGGGGAGTCGGGCGCCGCGACCAGGGTGAGCTTGCCGCCCTGCCGGCCGTGCCGCTCGGCCACCCGGTGCAGCGCCGAGACGCCGGCGCTGGCCAGGTGGGTGACCAGGGTGAGGTCGACGGTGAGCGGCAAAGTGCCGCCCCGGCTGCGCCGGAGCAGGCCCTGTTCCAGGCGGTCGGCCGTGGTGGTGTCGATCGGGCCCTGGACGCGTACGCCGCCCTCGACGCCGTTCAGCTCACCGAGGTGGAAGTCGGCCGGGGCCACGGCGGGCAGCGGCGCGGACGCGTTGGCGAGCAGCGCGGGGCGGGTCAGCGTGTGGCGGACGGTCGCCACGGTCCCGGTCGCGGTCGGCTCCACCCGCATCGACTCGACCAGCTGCGACGTCAGCGCCAGGCCGCGGCCGCGCGTCGACTGCCGGGCCGGTTCGCGCCACCGGCCCTGGTCGGTGATCGTCGCCTCCAGGCAGCCGGCCGCGTCGAGTTCGGCGTGCAGCCGCACCACCGGCGCCCGCGGCGGGTCGGTGACGCCGTCGAAGGCGTGCTCGATCGCGTTGGCCACCAGCTCGCCCAGCGCGTGTTGCAGCAGGAAGGTGTCGTGGTCGGTGGCGCCGAGCCCGGTCAGCCACTCGCCGATCGCCGTGCGGGACGGGCGCAGCGACCCGGGCTCGGCGGGCAGGGTCAGGTCGAGCGGGCCGGGCGGGGCGACCCGTTGCACGGCCAGCACGGTGATGTCGTCGCTGTGTCCGGTGGTGCGCACCAGCAGCTCGACCGTCTGCGAGCAGACCCGCTCGGCCGGGCTCAGCTCGGGGGCGCGCAGGGCCCGCCCGGCCGCGCTGTCGGCCGCCACGTGGGCCAGCTCGGCGGTGCTGTCCGGGATGGTGCGGCCGGGGCGCTCCAGGATGCCGTCGGTGTAGAGGACGAGCACGTCGCCTTCGGCGAGGGTCGCGGTGCGTACGGGGAAGAGCGCTCCGGTGCCCAGTGGGGTGCCGCCGGTGCCGGGCAGGTAGCGGCTCTCACCCGCGGCCGTCACGATCAGGGGCGGCGGATGCCCGGCCGTGCAGTAGGTCAGCGAGCCGTCGGCCGGGTCGAGCAGCGCGAGGCAGACCGTGGTGGCGTGGGCGGCCGGGAGCCGGCGGGCCAGGCGGTCGGCCGCCGCGAACGCGTCGACCGGGTGGTCGCCGGTGTCCAGCCGGTCGCGCAGCACCGCGCGGAGCTGGCCCATCACGCCGGCGGCGGTCACACCGTGGCCGACCACGTCGCCCACGACCAGGGCCACCGTGCCGTCCGGGCGGGTCACCGCGTCGAACCAGTCGCCGCCGGCCGCGCTGTCGGCCACCGCGGGCAGGTAGCTGGCCGCGATCTGGGCCCCGGGCACCACCGGCAGGCCGGCCGGCAGCAGCTCGCGTTGCAGGGCGGCCACCACGTCGCGGGTCTGCTCGTAGCGTTCCTGCAGGTCGGCCGCCTCGGCCTCGGCGGCCAGGCGGCTGCGTACGCTCTCGGTCACGTCGAAGCCGGCGCCGATCACGCCGCGCAGCGATCCGTCGGGGTTCCGCCACGGCACGATGGTGAAGTTGGCCCACATCTCGATCGTGCCGCCGCCGGGCGCGTCCAGGTGGACCCGCCACTCCTGGCCATTGCTGGGCTCGCCGGTCTTGTACACCTCGTGGTAGGCGTCGGGGATCTGCTGGCCGACGAGGTCGCTGAGTACCTCGCGGACCGGCCGGCCGATGATGTCGCGACCGTCGAGCACCGCCCGGGTGGCCCCGCTGACGGACACCATCAGCAGGTCGGGGCCCTCGCAGACGGCCAGGATGAACGGCAGCTGCTCGATCGCGTCGGCGAGCAGCCCGTCATCGGCGGGCACGGTCACCGCCCCATCCTGCCGTATGCCGGACCTTCCGGCTCACTCCGCCAGCGGAAGATCGATCGTATGGGCGGTGTGTGACGCCTTTGTGGCCAGATAACGGACGTTTGCCGCGGATACGTGCACACCGGTGGGGATCTGTTCCTCGACCTTCACCCCGGCCGCCTTCAACTGCTCGGTCTTGTCGGGGTTGTTGCTCAGCAGCCGGATGCGTTCCGCGCCCAGGGCCAGCAGCATCTGCGCCGCCACGGTGTAGTCCCGCTCGTCCTCGCCGTGCCCCAGGGCCACGTTCGCCTCGTAGGTGTCCAGGCCGGCGTCCTGCAGCGCGTACGCGTCGAGCTTGGCGTAGAGCCCGATGCCCCGGCCCTCCTGCCGCAGGTAGAGCAGGAGACCGCCGGCCTCGGTGATCCGTTCCACCGCCTCCCGCAGCTGGGGACCGCAGTCGCAGCGCTGGCTGCCGAAGACGTCGCCGGTGAGGCACTCGCTGTGTGGCCGGACCAGGGGAGGGCGGCCGCCGACCGAGGACCGGGCCACCGCCCGACGCCAGTCACCCAGGCCCAGGGCCAGGTGCTCCTTGCCGTCCACCAACCCGTCGAAGGTGAACACGCGGGCACTGCTGGTGTAGCCGTCGCCGAACCGCAAGGGAACCGTCACCTGCGTCCGTACGACCGCCTCGGGTGTCTGTCTCATCGGCCCTCCTCGTACTGCGGCCTCGCGCCCCCGGCACGATGCCCAAAGATCTCCGTCACCATGCCGTAACAGGATGTGAATGTGCCAGCAATCGAAGCTCCGATTATCTTGGACGCATCGTGATCGGCCAGGGTGACGATCGTCGCTCGCCAGGAAGGGAACATCGGTGGGTGAGCGACCGTACGTGCTGCTGAGCTGCGGCATGTCCATCGACGGATATGTCGACGACACCGCGGCGGAACGGCTGCTGCTGTCCAACGAGGCCGATTTCGACCGGGTCGACGAGGTGCGGGCCGGCTGCGACGCGATCCTGGTCGGGGCGGCCACCGTCCGCACCGACGATCCCCGGCTGCTGGTCCGCTCGGCCGAGCGCCGGGCCCGCCGGGCGGCCCGGGGTCAACCCCCGACCCCGATCAAGGTGACCGTGACCAGCAGCTGCGACCTCGACCCGGCGGCGCGGTTCTTCACCACGGGCGACGTGACGAAGCTCGTCTACTGTGCCTCCGGAACGGTCGAGCTGGCGCGCAAGCGGCTCGGCGACGCGGCCGAGGTGGTCGACGGCGGCGAGCCGGTCGACGTCCACCGGGTCACCGCCGACCTGCACGAGCGGGGCGTCGGCCGGCTGATGGTCGAGGGCGGCGGCACGATGCACACCCAGTTCCTCAGCGCCGGCCTGGCCGACGAGCTCCAGCTCGTGGTCGCGCCGATCTTCGTCGGTGACTCCCGGGCGCCGCGCTTCGTGCACGACGGCGTCTTCCCGTGGGGCCGCGACCGCCGCGCCGACCTGGCTTCCGTTCAGCAGATCGGCGACGTGGTCCTGCTCAGGTACGCGCTCTCGGACCGGTACGCCGGGTAGCTCAGGCACCAGTCGTTGCCAGGACGCGCGGGGCGGGACGCTGAGCCGGGATGAAGGCGGGCGCGACCTCCGGCCCGACCTGCGGAACGGCCACCGGCTCGAGCACCGGCTCGGCCACGGCCACGGGCGCCGTCGTACGCGACCGGGCCGCGAAGCGTGCGATCAGCACCACCGCGCCGGGCAGCGCCGCCACGAAGGCGAACACGCCGTACACCACCGCGATGGTCAGGCCCTGGGTGGCGCTCATCCCGGCGGCGGCGAACGCCCACGCGGTCACGCCCTCACGCGGTCCCCAGCCGCCCACGTTCAGCGGCAGCGTCATCGCCAGCAGCGCGAGCAGCATCAGCGGGGCCAGCCGCAGCACCGAGGCGGTGGAACCGGCGGCCCTGGCGGCGACCACGAACGTCGCCAGGTGGCCGGCCAGCACGACGCTCGACGCCAGCAGCACGCCCGGCCAGTTGCGCCGGGACAGCAGGCCGGTGCGGATCTCGGCCAGCCCGGTGCGCGCGCCCTTGGCGATCCGCGAGGTGCCGCTGCGCAGGCGGCGCGTGCCGAGCACGACGATCGCGCCGACCGCGAGGATGGCCAGGGTGGTCGCCGCCGCCGCGGCTCCGTGCCGCGCCAGCACGTCCAGGACCGGCGAGGGCACGGTGACCAGCACGGTCAGGCCGACGACGAAGAGGACGATCTGGCCCGCCGTACGCTCCAGCACCACCGCGCGGACGCCGCGGCCGACATCACCGGTGTCCTTGCCGTGCCGCACCGCGCGGTCCACGTCGCCGAGCACCCCGCCGGGCAGCGCCGCGTTCAGGAACAACGCCTTGTAGTAGTCGGCGATCGCGGCCCGCATCGGCAGGCGCATCCCGATCCCCCGGGCCACCAGGCACCAGCGCCAGGCGCTGAACACCGTGGTCGTGACGCCGATGCCGAAGGCCACCAGCAACGTGCCGCCGTCGATCACCCGCAGGCCGTCGAGGAAGGCGCCGGTGCCCAGCTTCCAGATCAGGAGGCCGATGATGGCTGCGCCACCGAGCACACGTACCCATGCCCAGACCGTTCGCGTCACGATTGCTGTCCCCTCGGTAGCTCGTACACCCTCCTGTACGCCGAGCTGCCGCGGATCGGTTCAATCAAAACGTCGCGAGCACGTCCGCATGGCCGACACTCGCGACGAATCCGGCGCTTCGCCGCTGCTCCGGATAGTCGTCCAACCGCAGGTCAGGACGCTGTTCGAGGGCCGCGCCGGTCCAGCCCCGAAGCCATTCGGTGGCGAGCGCCCCATTGTCGGTATCCAGACGCCACGGCGCCGGCCGCACGGTGACGGTCGCGCCGGCCTTCCCGAACGCGGCGGCCGCGGCGTCGGCGGCGTCCGGCCCGAGCAGCCGCCGCCCGCCGATCGCCCGGCGCTGATGTTCGTTGAACGCGGCCGCGACCTCGTCGTCCAGCGGATCGGCCGGGTCGAGCGACACCTCACCGGTCACCGACAGCGTGAACAGCGCGGCCGCCCCGGCCTCGGCGCACGCCGCGGCCAGCGCCTCGACCTCGTCGACGGTCAGCAGGTCGAGCAGGGCCGAACAGGTGACCAGCGACGTGCCGGCCAGGTCGGCCCCGGTCAGCCCGGTCACGTCGCCCTGCCGCGTCTCGACGGTCACCCCGTCCGGCAGGTGGGCGCCCGCGTGCTCCAGCAGCGCCGGGTCCCGGTCCATCAGCACCCAGTGCTGCGGCCCGCCGAGCTGCGGCGCCAGCCACCGCCCCATCGACCCGGTCCCGCAGCCGAGATCGCGTACCACCACCGGCCCGGTCAGCGTCGCCCGGAGCGCGTCCACCAGCCCCCGGTCCCGGGCGGCGGCGTCGGCCGGCTCCCGCAGCGTCAACCAGTCCGCGCTGAACTCACCCGTCATGCCCCAGCACCTCGCTCAAAAGTCGGGTCGTCTCATCCCAGCCGCGCAGCGTCTCCCGCCGCGCCCGTGCCGCCGCCCGCCACCGCTCCCGCAGTGTCCCGTCGGTCAGCCATTCCCGCAGCGCCGTGGCCAGCGCCCCGGGATCGCCCGGCGCCACCAGCCGCCCCGGCGCCGTACCGTCGGGGGCCGCGCCGAGCGCTTCCGGCACCCCGCTGACCTGGGTGCCCAGCACCGGCACACCCCGGGCCAGCGCCTCGGTCACCACCATCCCGTAGGTCTCCGCCCGCGACGGCAGAACCAGCAGATCCGCCCCCGCGTACGCGGCATCGAGCTCTGCCCCGCCCTTGGCCCCCGCGAACACGACGCGCCCGCCGAGGTCAACGGCCGCCGCGCCGTCGTCCGGCCCTCCGAGGGCGGCCAGGTCCGGTGGCGTTCCCGCGCCGACGAACGTGCAGGTCCACTCCAGGTCGCCCAGCGTGGCCAGGGCCCGCATCAGCACGTCCTGGCCCTTGCGGTGGGAGAGCGCCGCGACGCAGAGGAGGCGCCCGCCGCCGGGGGAGGGTTCGGCCACCGGCGCCGGATCGACACCGGGCGGCGCGACGAACACCTTGTTCTCCGGCAACTCGTGCAATTCGACCACCCGGCGGGCCGCCTGCTCGCTGGTCACCACCACGGCGGCGCTCGCGTGCAGCGCGCGTCGCTCCAGCGGCACCAGATCGGCCGCGTCGGCCGACTCGTCCCCCAGGGGCAGATGGACCACCATGACCACCCGCAGCCCGCGTCGCGCCGCCGCTTCCACGACATCCGGCACCCCGCAGCCGACCAGCCCGTCCATCACCACATCGGACATTTCCGGAATGTCGCCGAGGGCGGCATCGAGGGCCCTCGCCTGCCGTTCCGACGGCCGCGGCCACGAGCCGGGCACCGCGATCTCGTGCACCCCGTCGAGCCGATCACAGACGGCCCGGTCGTAGCGGTTGCCGCCGCTCGGCCGCTCCGGATCGTCCACGCCGCCGGGCAGCACGAAATACCTACCGACTTGCCCCATCACGTCCCTTTGCTCCGAGCACCCACATGCGTCAGCCCGTCACACATGTTCTTGCTCTGCGCACCTATACGCGTCACCGCGTCACACTTGTTCTTGCTCTGCGCACCTATATGCGTCACGTACACGCAACCACGAGCCGGGTGGTGAGGCACCATCCGGGGTGCCGGTTCTTGATCACGGGCGGCGCCCGGCGCGCTTGACGACGCGGATCACCGGCGCGGTCTGCACCTCGCCGATCAGCGGCAGCGCGCCCAGGTCCTCGGTCAGGTAGCGGTAGAGGTCGTGGTCGTCCCGGAGGACGGCCGAGACCAGCAGGTTGGTCGGCCCGGTGGTGGCCGCGCAGAACACGACCTCCGGATGCGCGGCGATCGCGGCGCCGGTCCGGGCCAGATGTCCGGGCGGCACGCTGGCCCAGATGCGCACCTCGGTGGGCCGGCCCAGCGCGGCCGCGTTGACGTCGAGGTCGAAGCGGAGCAAGCCGGCCGCACGGAGCGCGTGGACGCGGCGGGCCACCGTCGACTCGGACCAGCCGGTCGCCGCGGCCAGCACGGGGTAGGGCGCACGGCCGTCGACCGCGAGGGCTTCCACCAGGGGACGGTCCGCGTCGGTGAGATGCGTGCCGGCGACATCCTCGTAGGCCGGGCGGAGAGCGGCGATCTGGTCGGCGGTGAGCGGCCCGGCGCCTTCGAAGCCGTGCCGGGCGGTGCTGAACACGTGGAGCACGCCGTGCGCGGTGACCGAGACGACCGGGCCGGTGCGCGGCAGCCGCTGGAGGATCAGTTCGTCACGGGCGCTCGCGGACCAGGCCCGCAGGCCGGCGCTGATCTCGGTCCCGCCGGAGAGCAGGACCACCCACCGGGTGTCGTCGCGCCGGGCCAGCGCCTCGGCCACCGGGGCCGCCGACCCGGGCCGGCACCGCATGCGGATCACCTGCTCGGATCCGCCCAGGCGGCGCGGATCCACCTCACCCACGAGCGCGATCACGCCCATCTCGCGCAGCCGGGCGTAGCGGCGGGCGACCGTGCGGTCGGAGACCCCGAGCACCTCGCCGATCCGGGCGAAGGGCGCCCGCCCGTCCAGGTGCAGCGCGTGCATCAGGCTCCGGTCGAGGTCGTCGGATTCCATCAGCATGTCGTCGATCATGCCGGATTCGTGCGTCGAGGCCGCTACTAGCGCCGATACACCGCATCCGTGGCGACGATGCCGTCATGAAGGCTGTGCGATTCGCCCGCTACGGCGGGCCGGAAGTGCTGGAGATCGCCGAGGTCGCCGAGCCGCACGCGGGCGCGGGCGAGATCCGGATCGCGGTGCGGGCCGCGGGCGTGAACGGGCTGGAATGGAAGGTCCGGCAGGGCCTGCTCCGGGAGGTCCGTCCGCTGCGGCTGCCGGCCGGGGTCGGCGGTGACGCCGCGGGCATCGTCGACGAGTTGGGCGCCGGGGTGGCCGGCGTCGAGGTGGGCGACGCGGTGTTCGGCTCGGGCCGGGACACGTACGCCGAACACGCCGTGCTCACCTCCTGGGCGCACGCGCCGCGCGGGGTGACGCTGGTGGAAGCGGCCGGCTTCGCCACGCCGTTCGAGACCGCCCTGCGCGTCCTGGACGACGCCCGGGTCCGGGCCGGGCAGACCGTCGTGGTCAACGGGGCCAGTGGCGGCGTCGGGTCGGCGGCCGTCCAGTTCGCCGTCGAGCGCGGCGCCACCGTCATCGGGGTGGCCGGCCCGGCCGGCCGCGACTATCTGGCCGCCCTCGGCGCCGTGCCCACCACGTACGGTCCGGGCCTGGTCGACCGGGTGCGGGCGCTCGCCCCGGCCGGGGTCGACGCCGCCGTGGACATCGCCGGTTCGGGCGTCATCCCCGAGCTGATCCGGCTGACCGGCGACCCGGCCGCCGTGGTGTCCATCGCCGACTTCAGCGCCCCCGGCCACGGCGCCTCGGTCTCCACCGGCTTCGGCCGCGACCGGACCCCGGCCCTGCGCGAGGGCGCCCGCCTGGTCGCGGCCGGCCGGCTCACCCTGCCCGTCACCCGCACCTTCCCGATGGACCGGGCCGGGGACGCTCAGGCCGCCTCGGCCACCGGCCACACCCGTGGCCGGATCATCGTCACCCTGGGAGAGCCCCGATGACCGTCACGCTGATCAACTGCTTCGCCGTCGAGCCGGCCGCCGAGGACGAGTTCCTGCGGGCCTGGCGCGACACGATCGGCCACTTCGCCACGGCGCCGGGTTTCGTCCAGGCCAGGCTGCACCGCAACACCGGCCTGAACGACACCACGTTCCAGTACGTCAACGTCGCGCTGTGGGCGGACGTCGAGTCCTACCGCGCGGTGTTCCGGGACTTCACCCCGGCCGGGCAGCGGGTCGCGGGGGTGACGGCCCGGCCCGGCCTGTTCGAGGTTGTGGTCGAGGTCGGGCCTCAGAGCTCGCGCTCGTAGGCGGCCCAGGCGATGTGCGACTCGTGCAGCGTCACCTGGAGGCCGGCCAGGCCCGAGGCGCCGGCTCCGAGCGCGCCCTCGGCGATCGCGGTCGCCAGCCGGTCGGCGATCACCTTGGCCAGGAACTCGGTCGACGTGTTGATCCCCCGGAAGTCGGCCTCGTCGTCGAGGTTGCGGTAGCTGAGCTTCCCGCAGATGGCGTGCAGCTGCTCGCCGGCCAGGCCGATGTCGACGACGATGTTGTCCGCGTCCAGCTCGGGGCGCCGGAACGTGGCGTCCACGATGAAGGTGGCGCCGTGCAGCTTCTGCGCGGGCCCGAAGACGTCGCCGGAGAAACTGTGCGCGACCATGATGTGGTCGCGGACGGTGATGCTGAACAAGCTCTTACTCCCCTTCGTAGTTGACGATGTGACACAGCGTGGGCAACGACCCGTCGGTCAGCCGCGGCAGCACGTCCGGCAGCTCGGCGAAGGCGCAGTCGCCCGTGATCAACGCGTCGAACCGGTCGTCCTTCAGCAGATCAAGGGCAAGAGCGAGGCGTTCCGCGTACGTACGACGCCGGCCCGGCGGGATGCCGCCGACCTGGCTCGACTTCACGGTCAGCCGGCGCGAGTGGAAGAACTCGCCCAGCGGCACGGTCACCGGGCGGTCGCCGTACCAGGAGAGCTCGACGACGGTGGCGTCCGGGGCGAGCAGTTCGAGCGAGCGGGTCAGCCCGGCCGAGGTGGCACTGGCGTGGATCACCACGTCGCAGTCGCCCGCGGCCTCGGCCGGTGTCGCGAAGCCCACCCCCAGCCTCTCGGCCACGGCGGCCCGGGACTCGTCCACGTCGACCAACTGCACCCGGGCGCCGGGCAACCCGGCCAGCACCCCGGCCACCGAGCAGCCGACCATGCCGCCGCCGACCACCGCGATCCGGTCGCCGATCAGCGGCGCCGCGTCCCAGACGGCGTTCACCGCGGTCTCGACCGTTCCGGCGAGCACGGCCCGGGCGGGCGGCACGCCGTCGGGCACTACCGTGACCGCGGCGGCCGGCACCACGTACCTCGTCTGATGGGGGTAGAGGCAGAACACGGTGCGGCCCTCGAGCGGGCCGGTCTCGGCCACGCCGACGTTGAGGTAGCCGTACTTGACCGGGCCCGGGAAGTCGCCCACCTGATGGGGCGCGCGCATCACGTCGTGCTGGTTCGGGGGCACGCCGCCGGCGAAGACCAGGGTCTCGGTGCCGCGGCTCACGCCGGAGTGCAGCGTACGCACCAGAATTTCGTCATCCGACGGATCACTCAGGTCTTCGGTGCGTATCTCGCCCCGTCCCGGGAAAGCCAACCAGAAGGCGCGTGCGCCGTCCGACATAGAAGGACTCCTAGACAGGCTGAACCGAATGCGGCTCGGCGAGCGTATTCGGGTTAGACAGCGGCAACACTACGCGGCAACCGATCTTGCCACCCGGGAGGCACGGTGACATCCAGTACCCAGTCGGCTACGTCCAGCAGTCGTGGACCGGCGCTCGGCCTGCTCGTCCAGGCCGGTCTGCTGATCGCGCTGGGGGCGACCGTGGGCCTCTCGACCGGCGGACTCGCGGCCGGCGCCGCGTACGGAATCGTGCTCTGCGCCCTGCTCGCGCTCGGCCTGCGCCGCGCCGGACTCACCAGGCTCGGCCCCGCGAACCTGGTCACCTTCGCCCGTGCGCTGATGGTCGGCGGGGTGACCGCGCTGGTCGTGACCTCGTTCACCCGGCCCATCCACATGGTGGCGCTGGTCACCCTGGTCGGCGTGGCGCTCGCGCTCGACGGCGTCGACGGCCAGGTGGCCCGGCGGACCGGCAGCTCGACGACGCTCGGCGCCCGCTTCGACATGGAGATCGACGCGTTCCTGATCCTGGTGCTCAGCGTCTTCGTGGCCGGCACGTTCGGCTGGTGGACGGTGGCGATCGGCGCGTTCCGCTACGTCTTCGTGGCCGCCTCCTGGCCGGCGCCGTGGCTGACCGCCCCGCTGCCGCCGAAGTTCTCCCGCAAGGTGGTCGCCGCCACCCAGGGTGTGGTGCTGGTCGTGGCGACGGCGCACATCCTCCCGTACCCGATCGCCTTTGCCGGTCTGGCCGTCGCGCTGATCTCGCTGACCTGGTCGTTCGGTCGCGACATCGGCTATCTGTGGCGCGCCGAGCAGCTGCGCCGGTCGGCCGCCGCCCGCACCGAGCTGCCGATCGTCGCGCGTCACCGCCGCGTCCTCCGCGAGCCCGCCCCGGTCGGCTGAAAGTCGTAGTCGCCCCCGCACACGTCCTGCCCGCGGGCCGATGTGCGGGCCGCACCCCGGCCGACATGCTCCCACCATGACCTCCGCACCTCACCAGGCAGAGCAGCTCGACTCCACGGCGCCGCTGGCGCACACCGACGTGATCGTCCTGGACTACCTCGCCGCGCTCTGGGCGGAGAGCGAGGACCTGGCGCCCGGCCTGCGGGACGAGCTGATGACCACGGTCGCCGACTACATCGCGATGCGGCGTACGTCGGTGTCCGACCCGCTCGCCGACCCCGCCCAGATCGTCGGCCGGCTCGGTCCACCGGAAGCCCTGGTCGGCGCCGTACGCCGCGGCCGCATGCCCGCCCACCTGCGCCTGCCCCTGGCCCCGCCGCCACTCCCGTACCGCCGCCCGGAGCCCCCCGTCGCTCCCGTCCCCGACCGCACCGCCGCCGACGGCGCCGCGATCGGCCTCCTGATGGGCGGCGGCTTCGTCCTGCCGGTGGTGGCCCCCATCGCCGGCATGGTCCTCGCCTCGATGTCCCCGCGCTGGACATCGGCCCAGAAACTGGCCGCCTGGACCCTGGTGATGGGCTCGCTGATGACCGGCTTCGTGCTGTCGCTGGTCGTCCTGGCCTCGGCCAACAGCGAGGGGCTGGCCCTGTTCGTCGCCTACTCGACGGCGGTGACCGGCTCGATGATCGCGGGCATCACCCTGATCCCCGGCCTGAGCCGCAAGAACGGCTAGAGAGCCCCGAATACCGTCAGGTTCTGCCCCTGCTTCGAGCAGTGGTAGGCCGGCACGGCATCGGCCGCCCGGAGACCGTCAGGGCCTACCACTGCGGGGTGCGTGGCGGCAGCGAGGGCGAGTGGGCAGCGTGGGCGCCTGGCCGCCGAGGGCGGGCGCTGGCGGCAAGGGGCGGGCGCTACCGGATGGTGATCGGGTTGACGATGTCGGCGGTCAGGGTGAGCAGCGTGAAGGCGCCGCCGATGAGGATGACCACGTAGGTCAGCGGCATCAGCTTGAAGAAGTCGACGCGGCCCGGGTCGGGGCGGCCCAGCCGCGCGGCGGCCCAGGAGCGGGCCCGCTCGAACCAGGCGATGGCGATGTGCCCGCCGTCGAGCGGCAGCAGCGGCAGCAGGTTGAAGAAGCCCATGAACACGTTCAGCCCGATGAAGATCATCAACACCGTCGACCAGAGGCCGAGCGAGGCCGCCTCCCCGCCGATCAGGCTGACCCCGACCACGCTGATCGGGGTGTTCGGGTCACGTTCGGCGCCGGTGATCGAGCGCCAGAGCGCGGGGACCTTCGACGGGATGCGTTTGGCCGACTCGTAGGTCTGGCCGACCATCCAGCCGGAGTAGGTCACGGTCGCCCCGACCGCGCCGGCCGGGCCGTAGGTCACCTCGCGCGGGGCGGAGATGTGCAGGCCGACGCCCAGGGCGGCCACCGTGGCGACCGGGCCGGCCGGGTTGTCCAGCGGCGGGCGTTGGACCGCGCTCAGGTCGGCCCGCACCACGGCGGGCTGCCCGTCCCGGGTGTAGGCCACCTCGGCCGGGCCGGGTCTGGTCTGCCGGACGACCCGCAGCATGTCGGCGTAGGTGGCGATCGGCACCCCGTTGACGGCGGTGAGCACGTCACCGGTGCGCAGCCCGGCCGTCCTGGCCGGCGCCACCGGGTCGGCGGGGGTGCAGGCCCGGGCGGCGTCCGGCGTGACACAGTCGCCGATCGTGATCGCGGCCGGCTGGGCGGCCAGGTCGGCCTCACTCTGTGGATAGTCGAGGTTGGGCACACCGACGTACGCGGCGGCGAACCAGAGCGTGACGATGGCCAGCGCGAACTGCACCATCACACCGGAGACCATGACCACGGTGCGCTTCCACACCGGGAACCGCCACATGGCCCGGTGCTGGTCGGCCGGGTCGACGTCGTCGTCGTGCGGGGTCATCCCGACGATCTTGCAGAAGCCGCCGAGCGGGATGGCCTTGAGGCCGTACTCGGTTCCGCCGCGGCGCCAGGAGAAGATCGTCGGCCCGTACCCCACGAAGTATTGGGTGACCCGCATCCCGAAGCGCTTCGCGCTGAGCAGGTGTCCCGCCTCGTGCAGGCTGACCGAGACCAGGATGGCCAGCGCGAAGGCCGCCGTGAACAACACCCGCATCATCACAGCGCCGAAGGGTAGCGGATGCCCGCCGCCTCCCCGGTACAGGTGGGAGGCGGCGGACCAGCGAAGGGGTCAGTGCCAGTTCAGGTCGATCTGGTGCTCGACGGTGCGGTAGCCGGCTCGGGCGAAGGCGGCCGCCATCGGGGTGTTGGCGACGTCGGTCGCGGCCCGGATGCGGGGCGCGTTCTCGGCCGCGAGCAGGCTGGTGCCGGCGGCCAGGAGGTCGTTGACGTAGCCGTGGCCGCGGTGGGCCGGTACGACGCCGATGTAGGCGATGACATGGTTGTACCCGTTGTGGGCGGGGATGACGAAGCCGACCGGCTCGCCGTCCGGCGTGGTGCCGACCCGCCACCACGAATGCGGGCTGGCGTAGCGCTCCAGTTCCTCGTGGTACTGCTGCCGGGCCGACTCGGCGGCGGTCATCCGGGTCAGTTCGTGCCGGCTGTGCGCGTCGAGCGAGCCGTCGACCACGAGCGTCATCAGCTCGATCAGTTCGTCGGGGTCGCGCGGCTCGCGGAAGGTGAGCCGGCCGGTCGGCGCGGGCGGGGGTGTGCCGGGGCGCCATTCCAGCCGCAGGCGTTCGACGAACAGCTTCGCGCCGGTGCTCTCCAGCACGCCCAGCCAGGCGTGCGGGTGGGTACGCCAGTCCGGCGGGACGAAGCGCAGGTATTCGGGATGGGTCGCCCCGGCCGGCGTGACCGCGGGCAGGGCGGCGTCGAGCAGGCGCACGGCGTCGGCCGGGTCGCCGGCCAGGTCGAAGATGTCCATCAGGAGCGGGTGGTCGTCGCCGGGGCGGGACCACCAGCCGGCCCGGGCCACGACGCGGTCGTCGCGCAGGGCGAGCCACAGCCATGAGGGCTTGCGGCGGCCGGCGTCGAGGTCGGTCGCGATCTGGTCGTTGAGGACGTAGGGCAGGCGGTTGAACAGGTCTAGCTCATCGGGCCCGGTGATCGGGCGCAGGATGAGAGTCAAGGCGTTCTCCGTTCGGAGGGCGCCCCGTCCCGGAGGACGTGAGCGCTGCAAGTGCTGCGTACATGGCTCTGTCCTCCTTTCTTTGTTAGGTCCGGCCACCCGTTCTACCAGAGCGAGCGGGTGGCCGGAACTCGATTACGACGGGCCGGGATCCTGGGTGCCGCGGGCGGCCCGGGAGGCGGCGTCGGCGGCCGTGCTGGCCCAGTTGCGGGCCCGGCCGGCCTGGCTGCCGGCCCACTCGCCGAACTCGGCGGCGCCGCCGCTGACCCGGCGGGCCAGGTGCACCAGCGGGTCGGGGGAGGTGTTGAACGCCTCGCGGTAGTGGGACGCGGCGGCGCGGACGTCGCCGGTGATCGAGGCGTTGCCGTCGCCGTCGCGGCGCGGGTAGTCGCCGCCGATGATGGCCGCGTACTCGCCGGACTCGACCCAGCGGGCCAGTTCGCCGGCCCGGGAGACCGGGACGGGGTGGCTGGCGTACAGCGTCATGCCGATCTTGAGGACGCTGTCCCGGAGGTCGCCGCCGCCGCGGTAGTCGTTCGCCTGCTCGAGGAAGGCGGTGGTGTCGATCTGGGACAGGTCGCCGCCACCGGCCAGCTTCATCAGCACCCGGGTGGAGGCGGCCGGGTCCTGGCCGGCGAGCAGGCCGGCCCGGTCGGCGGAGAGCTCGGCCTTGCGCCACCACTCGTACATGGCGGCGATGATGGCCCGCAGCGCGATCGCCCCGATCGGGAGCCAGCTGACGTTGGCCGCCCACTTGGTCAGGATCATCAGGATCGTCTTGTAGACGGCGTGGCCGGAGCGGACGTGGCCGATCTCGTGCCCGAGCATGGCCCGGAGCTCGTCGTCGTCCAGCTTCTCCACCGCGGCCGTGCTGATCACGATGAACGGCTTGTCCATGCCGATCGCCTCGCCGCTGATCATCGGGTTCTGCCCGACGTACAACTCGGGCAGCTCGGCGACGTCCAGGGTGGTCGCCGCCTCGGTGAAGACCCGGTACACCCGCGGGTACTGCCGGTGGTCCACGCGGATCGCGTTGGCCAGGTACGACAGGCGGAACGCCCGTTCGTTCCACATGCCGAAGAACGCCTTCACCACGTCGTCGAAGCCGCGCAGCTCGCGCAGGGCGGTCAGCGCCCCGCGATCGGCCGGGTGCTCCCAGGCGCGTGAGCTGATCCCGGTCAGGGTCACCCGCGGCCGGGCCGGCCGGTTGTCGTCATCGATGGTCATCTAGGTCCCTCCGAAAGGGCGTGCATGAGTGTGGCCGAGCCTCGGCCATCGGGGGCGGTGGGCACATCGGCTCGGAGCCGGACTTTTCGGGTTCACGCCCTGCGACTTTCGGCCGACCCGGAAGGCAAGTGGTGCCTATACGCGCTCAGAGCAGGGGGGCCGATCGGAAATCAGCCGTTGACATTCGTAACACCGTGGAGACAGGATCTGACTACGAAGTCAGAGACGGGCGTCACGAGGGGGCGGTCATGACGAAGCGCCGTCCGGCGGGAACCGATGTGGCCAGCCGCGCCGGCGTCTCGCAGAAGACGGTGTCCCGGGTGATGAACGGCGAGCCGTACGTCAAGGAAGAGGTCCGCCTCCGGGTCCTGCAGGCCGCGCAGGAGCTGGGCTACCGGCGCAACAACGCGGCCCGCACGCTGACCTCGGGCCGCACCCGGCGGATCGGCGTGGTGTCGCTCGGCAGCCCGCTCTACGGTCCCGCGTCCACCCTGATCGAGCTCGAGCGCGGGGCCCGCAGCACCGGCTATTCGCTGAGCGTCGTCACCACCTTCGAGGGTGATCCGGCCGGCGTGGCCGGCGCGATCGAGTCGCTGCTGGGCGAGGGGGTCGACGGCATCGTCCTGTCCGAGCCGATCGACGAGGGCGAGAGCGTGCGGGTGGATGCCGACCTGCCGGTGCTCAGCCTGGGCAACTTTCCGGGACTGACCGGCCCGGGTGTGGTGTTCAGCGGCGCGGACGGCGCGGAGGCCGGCCGGGTCGCCACCCGCCACCTGCTCGACCTGGGCCACGAGACGGTGCATCACGTGGCCGGGCCGCAGCGCTGGTGGGCGGCGCGGGACCGGCTCGCGGGCTGGCAGCAGGCGCTCCAGAAGAAGCCGCCGGAATGGATCGAAGGCGACTGGTCACCGAAGTCCGGCTACGCGGCCGGGCTGCGGCTGGCGGAAGACCCCGGCGTCACGGCCGTGTTCGTGGCCAACGACGACATGGCGATCGGCCTGCTCGCCGCGATGCGGGAGGCCGGTCGGGACGTGCCCGGCGATGTCAGCGTCGTCGGGGTGGACGACATACCGAGCGCGGCGTACCAGTCGCCGCCCCTCACCACCGTCCGGCAGGACTTCGTCACGATGGTCCGCCACGGCCTCGATCGCCTGTTACGGCAGATCGAGGCGCCCGGCAGCGCCACGCCGGGCCCCCCGGAGCCGCTGCACCTGGTGGTGCGCCGCTCCACCGCTCGTCCCCGCTGAGAAAAGCACAAGCAGAAGCGAAGAGGAGCCCCTCCGATGCGCGATATAAAACGATTCAAAACGATCGCTGCCGTCCTTGCCGTTGTGCTGACCCTGTCGGCGTGCAGTGGCGGTGACGACGACGCGGGTGGTGGCAAGGCCGCGGCGCCGGCCGGTCAGGCCGACATCGACAAGGCCATGCAGACGCCGACCGAGCTCACCTTCTGGTCCTGGGTGCCCAACATCCAGAAGGAGGTGGACATGTTCACCGCGAAGTACCCGGCGATCAAGGTGAAGCTGGTCAACGCCGGTCAGGGCGAGCCGCAGTACACCAAGCTGCGTACCGCGTTGAAGGCCGGCACCGGCGCGCCGGACGTCGCGCAGATCGAGTTCCAGTACATCCCGACCTTCTCGCTCACCAAGAGCCTGGTCGACCTGCGGCCGTACGGCGCCGAGGCGCTGAAGGACAAGTTCGTCGACTGGACCTGGTCGCAGGTCTCCGGCGCGAACGGTGAGGTGTGGGCGTACCCGCAGGACACCGGGCCGATGGGTCTGCTCTACCGGCAGGACCTCTTCGACAAGTACGGCATCGAGGTGCCGAAGACCTGGGACGAGTTCGCCGCGGCCTCGCGCAAGCTGCACGCCGCCGACCCGAACGTCTACCTCACCAACCTGGCGCCGAACCAGAACGGCGTCTGGATGGGTCTGCTCTGGCAGGCCGGCGTCAAGCCGTTCGCCAACACCGGTCCGGACTCGGTCGGGGTGAAGCTCAACGACGAGCCGTCCAAGAAGCTCGGCGCCTACTGGGGTGGCCTGATCAAGGAGGGCGTCGTCTCCACCGACCCCGACTTCACCGACCCGTGGTACCAGGCGCTGAACCGCGGCAAGTACGCCGCCTGGATCGCCGCCGCCTGGGGACCGACGTTCCTGAGCGGCAGCGCCAAGTCGACCACCGGCAAGTGGCGGGCCGCGCCGCTGCCGCAGTGGGACGCGGGCAAGCCGGCCTCCGGCAACTGGGGTGGCTCGACGAGCGCGGTGGTGACCGGCACCAAGAACCCGATCGCGGCGGCCAAGTTCGCCGAGTACATCAACACCGACCCGGCGGTCACCAAGCGGTTCGCCACCGAGCAGTTCCTCTTCCCGGCCACCAAGGCGCTGCTGACCGACCCGGAGTTCACCGGGCAGAAGCCGGAGTTCTACGGCGGTCAGACCGTCAACCAGGTGTTCAGCGACATCAGCGGCACCGTGGACACCCAGTTCCAGTGGCCGCCCTTCCTGGACCAGGTGGGCAACGACTGGGACGAGACGGTCGGCAAGTCGTTCGCCGACAAGAGTGACACCGGCGCCGCGCTCGACCAGTGGCAGACCCGGGTGACCGACTACGCCAAGAACCAGGGCTTCAAAGTCCAATGAGACGAGCGAACGCCGGCTACCTGTTCGTGCTGCCGTTCATGGTCGTCTTCCTGGCGATGCTCGTGCTCCCGTTGCTCTACGCGGCGTACCTGAGCCTGTTCCGCGAACAGCTCATCGGGGGCACGGTCTTCGCCGGGCTGGACAACTACACCCGGGCGCTCACCGACGACCGGCTGGTCGGCGGTGTGCTCCGGGTGGTCCGGTTCTTCTTGTTCCAGGTGCCGATCATGTTGCTGCTGTCGCTGGTCGCCGCGCTGGCCGTCGACAGTGGACTGCTGCGCTTCGCGAAGGTGTTCCGGCTCGGGATCTTCGTCCCGTACGCCGTGCCCGCGGTGGTCGCCACGCTGATGTGGGGCTACCTCTACGGCCCGGACTTCGGACCCTTCGCGCAGCTGGCCGACGGGCTCGGCCTGCCGCCGCCCGGGTTCCTCACCGACGCCCACATGCTCGGCTCGATGGCCAACATCGTGACCTGGGAGTTCGTGGGCTACAACATGATCATTCTGTACGCCGCCCTGCGCGGCATCCCACCCGATCTCTACGAGGCGGCGGCGGTGGACGGGGCCGGCGCGTGGCGGATCGCCTGGAGCATCAAGATCCCGGCGCTCCGCCCGGCCCTGCTGCTCTGCCTGATCTTCTCGGTGATCGGCAGCTTCCAGCTCTTCGCCGAGCCGAACCTGCTCCAGCGACTGGCCCCGAACGTGATCGACAGCGCGTACACCCCCAACCTGTACGCGTACACGCTGGCCTTCACCGGCCAGGAGGTGAACTACGCGGCCGCGGTCTCGTTCCTCCTGGGCCTGGTCATCGTCATCGCGTCGTCCCTGGTCCTGCTGGCCACCCGCCGGAGGTCGGCATGACGAGACGCAGCAACCTGCTGACCATCGGCATGCTGGCGCTGCTGGTCTACTTCCTGCTGCCGCTGTTCTGGCTCCTGGTCGCCTCGACCAAGTCCACCGGCGACCTGTTCAGCAGCTTCGGCCTGTGGTTCTCGGGCAGCTTCCACCTGTTCCAGAACATCGGCGGCGTCTTCACCTACGGCGACGGCGTCTACGGCCGATGGCTGCTCAACACGCTGTTCTACTCGGTGGTCAGCGCCGGCGGCGCGGCGTTCCTCTGCGCGCTCGGCGGGTACGGCTTCGCGAAGTACCGGTTCCGTGGCAACAACACGCTGTTCGGGGTCGTGCTGGCCGCCGTGATGGTGCCGACCACCGCGCTGGCCATTCCGACCTACCTGCTGTTCAGCAAGTTCGACCTGGTCAACACGCCCTGGGCGATCATCCTGCCGTCGCTGGTCAGCCCGTTCGGGCTTTACCTGATGAGGGTCTACGCCCAGGACGCCATCGACGACAGCATGATCGAGGCGGGCCGGATCGACGGCGCCTCCGAGTTCGGCATCTTCTTCAAGATCGTGCTGCGTTCGCTGGCACCGGGGATCGTCACCGTGCTGCTCTTCACGCTGGTCGCGACCTGGAACAACTACTTCCTGCCGCTGATCATGCTGAGCGACCCCGACCTCTATCCGATCACCGTGGGCCTGGCCGCCTGGTCGTCGCAGACCGCGGGCGGCGGAGGTTCCACCGGTGAGCTGGTCGCCTTGGTGGTGACCGGTTCGATGCTCTCGATCGTGCCCCTGATCGCCGCGTTCCTGCTGCTCCAGCGCTATTGGCAGTCGGGCCTCTCGGCCGGAGGAGTCAAAGGATGACCTTGCCCCATCGGGTGCTGTTCGGTGCCGCCTACTACCACGAATATCAGCCGTACGACCGCCTGAAGACCGACCTGGACATGATGGCCGAGGCCGGTTTCACCGTGATCCGGGTCGGCGAGTCGGTGTGGTCGACCTGGGAGCCGGAGAACGGCCGGTTCGACCTGGACTGGCTGCAACCGGTCCTGGACGGCGCCCACGAGCGGGGGATCGCGGTCATCCTCGGCACCCCGACCTACGCCGTGCCGCCCTGGCTGGCCCGCCTGTACCCGGAGATCGCGGGGGAGCGGGCCACCGGGGAACGGATCCCGTGGGGCGCCCGGCAGGAGGTCGACTTCACCCACCCGGCCTTCCGCTTCCACGCCGACCGGGTGATCCGCAAGATCATGCGGAGGTACGCCGGTCACCCGGCCGTGATCGGCTTCCAGGTCGACAACGAGCCGGGCAACGAGCTGCTGCACAACCACGGCGTCTTCCAGCGCTTCACCGACCAGCTGAGGCACCGGTACGGCGACGTCGAGTCGCTGAACCGCGCCTGGGGCCTGGTCTACTGGTCGCACCGCCTGGCCACCTGGGCCGACCTGTGGACGCCGGACGGCAACGTCCAGCCGCAGTACCACCTGGCCTGGCGGCGGTTCCAGGCCGAGCAGACCACCGAGTTCATCGCGTGGCAGGCCGGGATCGTCCGGGAGTACGCCCGCCCCGAGCAGTTCGTCACCACCTGCGTCTCGTACGAGCGCCCGGCCGTCGACGACGCCGAGGTCAACCTGGCCCTGGACGTCGCCGCGGGCAACCCGTACTACGCCATGCAGGACGGGCTGGCCCACCCGGGCGACGACGACCAGCCGCAGTACTGGACCAGCTCCGGCACCTGGGCGCTGTACCTGTCGGGCGACCGGATGTACTCGTCCAAACAGGCGCCGTACCTGGTCACCGAGACCAACGCGCAGTCGATCGGCTTCCCCTGGAACAACCGGCCGGCGTACGACGGGCAATGGCGCCAGGCGGCGTGGGCGCTGATCTCCCGGGGCGCCACGATGATCGAGTACTGGCACTGGCACACGCTGCACTTCGGCGCCGAGACGTACTGGGGCGGCGTGCTGCCGCACTCCGGGCGCCCCGGCCGCACGTACCGGGAGCTGGCCCGGCTGGGCGGTGAGCTGGCGACCGCCGGTGAGCTGGTGACCGGGCTGACCCCGGACGCCGACGTGGCGATGATCTGGTCGTCCGACAGCAAGTGGCTGATGCAGCGCTTCCCGCCGCTGGCCCGGGGCGGCGACGAACCGGACGAACGCGCGTACCACGGCCTGTTCGACCCGTTCTACCGCGGCGCGTTCGACGCCGGGGTCCCGGTGCGCATCCTGCACTCCGGGCACCTGGACGGGCCGGGTGACGCCGCCCGGCGCTACCCGGTGCTGGTGGCGAGCGGGCTCTACATCGCCGACGACATCGCGCTGGCCTGGCTGCTGGCCTACGCCGACGCCGGCGGCCACCTGGTCCTCGGGCCGCGCACCGGCTACGCCGACGAGGAGGCGCGGGCGCGGGCCGAATCGGCGCCGGCGGTCGTCGGGGGACCGGCCGGGGTCCGCTACGACGAGTTCAGCAACCTCAGCGAGCCGGTGCCGGTCGTGGCGACCGGCGGCGGCCTGGACCTGCCGCCCGGCGCGACGGCCACCCGCTGGGCCGACGGGCTGGAGGTGGACGGCGCCGAGGTGCTGGCCCGGTACGAGCACCCGCACTTCGGCCGCTGGCCGGCGATCACCACCCGGGCGCACGGCCGCGGGCGGATCACCGTGGTCGGCACGGTGCCCGGCCCGGCGCTGGCCGCGGCGCTGTTCCGATGGCTGGTGCCCGCCGGCGAGCAGGGCTGGCGGGACGCGCCGGCGAGCGTGACGGTCTCCGGCGCCACCGCCCGGGACGGCCGCCGCGTCCGGTTCGTGCACAACTGGTCGTGGGATCCCGTCGCGTACCGGCCGCCCGTTCCCGTCACCGACGTCCTGACCGGCCGGGACGTCGACGGCGACCTCGACCTCGGCCCCTGGGACGTCCGGGTTCTGGTGGAACGCTGAATCCTCATGCCCGCCCGCCCCCGGCCGATAGATCAAGCGTCGGAAGGGGGCGGCGGTGGTCGTGACTCGTGCGTGGACCGGGCTGGCCGCCCGGCTGCCCGCCGGCGGAGGCCTGCGCGACGAGGACCGGAAGCGCCGGCACCGGCTGCTCACCCTGTTGCTCGCCGGGGGCATCCCGCTGCTCACCATGGTCGGTGCGCTGCAGAACGGTGGCCTCGACGCGGCCTGGTTCCTCAGCGTCGTGCTCGTCCTGCCCTGCGTCATCGCAGCCTCGGTGATGCCCGGCCGGCGGCTGGCGTCGGTCCTGGTCGCGCTCGGCTTCGTCGCCCTGTGCGGCGGCTTCGTGGCGGTCTCGCACGGTCTCACCGAGGCCCACTTCGCCTACTTCGTGGTGGTGGCGGCGCTCGCCCTCTACCGCGACTGGGCGCCCTTCGGCGCCTTCCTGGCCGGCACCGTGCTGCACCACTCGGTGCTCGGCGCGCTCCTCAGCGACCGCACCTACGGCCACCATTCGGCCCAGGCCCACCCGCTGAAGTGGGCGCTGCTGCACGGCCTGGCGGTGCTCGCCGCGGCCACCTTCCAGGTCATCTCGTGGCGGCTCACCGAGATCGAGGAGAAGCGGGCCCAGGTGAACCTGGACGAGAGCCAGGCCCAGATGACCCTGGCCTTCGACGAGACCCCGGTCCCGATGGTCATGTGGTCGCCGGACGGCCGCCTGTTGCGCGCCAACGACGCGTACTTCGCCTGGATGCGCCTGTCGCGGCCGCTGCCGGCCGACTTCCGGATCGAGGACCTGCCGATCACGGCCGAGCCGGGCGAGGAGAACATCTTCGGCGAGGAACTCGCCACCGGTGACGCGGTCACCCTCACCCGGGCCTACCGCCGCACGGACGACGGCTCCCGGATCTGGGTGGAGATCCACAGCAACGGCCTGCGCGACGCCGACGGCCGGCTGCGCCTGATCTTCCTGCACTGCCTGGACGTCACCGGCCCGATGGAGCACCGCGCCGAACTCCAGCGGCAGGTTCGCGTCGACTCGCTGACCGGGCTGCTGTCCCGCCGGGGCTTCGAGGACGACCTGGTCGCGCTGCTCGGGCGCTCGGGCGGCCCGGTCGGCGTCATCTACCTGGACGTGGACCGCTTCAAGGCGATCAACGACGGCGCCGGGCACGCGGCCGGCGACGACGTGCTGCGCGGCGTCGCCGACCGGCTCGGCGTGATCGCGCCGGCCGGCTCGCTGATCGGCCGGCTCGGCGGCGACGAGTTCGTGGTCGGCGTGCCCGGGCCGATGGAGATCGCGGCCGAGGTCGCGCGCTCGGTGGTCGACGCCTTCGGGATGCCGCTGCCGGTGGCCGGCAACATGAGCCGCATCGCGGTCAGCGTGGGCGTGGCCGGCGCCGACCGGCCCGACCTGGCCGAGCAGCGCTGTTGGCCGCCGACACCGCGATGTACGCCGCGAAGAAGGCCGGCGGCAACCGGCTGGCCGTCTTCAACGAGCAGATGCGGGTGGCCGTGAAGCAGCGGATCACCTCCGAGGCCGACCTGCGGCGGGCCCTCGACGGCCCGCTGGACGAGACGCTGCCGGTGTGGTTCCAGCCGATCGCGTCCTCGGCCGGTGGGCGCATCCTCGGGGCCGAGGCGCTGGTCCGCATGCGTACCCCCGACGGGAAGATCCTGGGACCGGGCCACTTCATCCCGGCCGCGGAGGAGACCGGGCTGGTCGTCCCGCTGGGCGAGCACGTCATGGCCACGGCGCTGAGGTGGCTGATGAACTGGCGGCTCGAGCTCGGGTACGTGTCGGTCAACGTGAGCCCGCGGCAGCTGTCCGAGCCCGGCTTCGTGCCCATGGTGGCCCGGCTCCTCGCCGAGCACGGCCTGGACGACCCGTCGCGACTGGTCCTGGAGATCACCGAGACCGCGGTGCTGTCGCTGTCGGACGACCTGCAGAAGCGGCTCGACGCGGTCAAGGCGCTGGGCGTACGCATCGCGCTCGACGATTTCGGCACCGGCTACAGCTCGCTCACCTGGCTCCAGTCGGTGCCGGCCGACGTGGTCAAGCTGGACCGTTCGTTCGTGTCCGGCCTGGCCGGCGACGTGCGCAAGTCGTCGATCATCGTGGCGGTGCTCGGCCTGGCCACCTCGCTGAACATGACCGTGGTGGCCGAGGGAGTCGAGGAGCCGGACGACTGGCGGGCGCTGGCCGCGGCCGGCTGCCCGGCCATCCAGGGCTATCTGGTCAGCCGGCCGGTGCCGCCGCGGGAATTCCAGCGCCTGCTCTGGGAAACGCCTGCCCCCACGGGTGAGCTGCTCGCGCTCTGAGGGGTGTCCTGACCCTCACCAGCGTCCGGTGTGCCGCAAGATCTCGCCGATCACCTGCGGCCACACCGCGCGGGGCGGATATTCGTGCCCCACGCCGTCGAGGGCCACCACCCGGGCGCCGGCCGGCGGGGGCGGCGACCACCGGTCGAGGGTGCCCTGGAGCACCAGGACCGGCGCGGTCACCGGCGCGTCCGGCCGGGGCGCCTCGGCGAACACCAGGCGGTGGTTGACCCGGCTCGACATCAGGTCGACGCTGCGGTCGAAGACCCGCTGGGCCAGCCGCCGCAGCCGGGGCTCGTCGGGCTGGAACGGGCCCGCGCGTTCCTGCACCTCGGAGACGAGCCGGTCGACCGCGGCCCGCCGGTCACCCCATTCGGTGTGCGGCCACGCGGTGAAGGCGGCGGGGGAGACGTAGGTCAGCGACCGGACGCGTTCCGGCTCGGTCGCGGCGAGGTGATGGGCGAGCAGCGTGCCCAGCCCGAAGGCGACCAGGTGGGCGCGCGGCTCGTCGAGGGCGTCGAGCAGGGCCAGGGCGTCGGCGGCCAGGTCGGACCAGGCGTACGGCGGGGCGCCGGGCGGGAACGACGTCGAGCGGCCGGTGTCGCGGTGGTCGTACCGGATCACCCGGCGGCCCCCGGCGGCGAGCCGGCGGCACCACTCGTCGTCCCACCAGTCCATCGCGGACGCCGCCCCGGCGATCAGCAGCACGGGCGGTCCGGGCTGGTGACCGTACGTCTGCACGCACAGGTCGACACCGCCCGCCGGGACCATCGTCTCCTCCGCCATCCCGGCATTCTGGAACAAGATCCTGACAGGTTGATGGGAGGATGAGCGCCGTGCGCATGCCTGATTTGTCGGAATATCAACCTCACCGCGTCGCGACGGCGTCCTTCGAGGGCGAGAACGTTCCCGGCCTGGTCGCCGAGTTCTACCGGCGGCCGGAGGGGGATCGGATCGCCAGCGTCGGCCGCTATCTGGTGGCGGGGCGCGAGCTGTTCAGAGCCTGGGGGTACGTGGATGAGGAGCACTGCCGCTGGTCCGCGGTGGACGGGCACCCGCCGGTCGGCGGATGCCCCGTGGTCGAGCTGGACCGTGACCCCGGCGGGTCAGTCGTCGGCCTGCGCGTGCGCACGCCGGGCGGTGACTTCCTGAGCACGCGCGATCCGCAGGGAGACGCCGGTGAGGGTGAGCGCGATCGCGAACAGGACCAGGTGGACGACCGGACTGTCGATCGGGACGAAGGCGATGATCGCCACCGGGATCTGGACCACGGCGATCAGGCCGGCCAGCCACCAGCGGCTGGCTCGTGGACTCCAGAGGACGGCCGTCCACACCGGAGCGGTCACGACGATGAGCGTGAGGCCGTCGAGGACGGCGTGCAGGGCCGGGCTGTGCACCGCGTTGTGCGCGAAGGCCTGGGCGGGGGCGGCGAACCAGAGGGCGGCGACGACGAGGGGGATGACGACAGCGGCACGACGCATGGGATCCTCTTCTTTCATCCGAGCGTTACTGAACCGTTGCACTGAGTATCGACGGTACGGACGGTTTGCGACACTCGTCAATGCTTCTCCCGCTTGCGGGGTAATACGATCAATGCCACCGCTATGGCGATGATCGTCCCCGCGAGCAGCGTGCGCGGGCCGACCTCCTCGTCCAGCAGCCACCAGCCGAGCAGGACGGCCACCACCGGGTTGACGAAGGCGTACGTGCCGGTGATCCGGGGTGGGGCATTCTGGAGCAGCCACTCGTAGGCGGTGTAGGCGATCAGGCTGCCGAAGACGATCAGGTACGCCACGGCGAGCAGGCTCACCGTCGTGTCGGACGAGAGCTCGACCCGCCCGAACTCGCCGCCGAGGCCGCCCAGCACGGTCAGCAGCACGCCGGCGCAGATCATCTCCACGGCGCTCGCCAGCAGCGGCTGCTCCGGGCGGGGCGCGTGCCGGCCGTACACCGAGCCGAGCCCCCAGCAGAGCGCGCCACCCAGCGCGACCGCCGCCGAGAGCGGGTCCGGCGGATCGCCGCCGAACGGGTTGACCAGCACGGCCACCCCGGTCACGCCGGCCAGCAGACCGAGGCCGACCGGCAGGCTGATCCGCTCCTTGTCCACGACCCGGCTGCCGATCACGATCCAGAGCGGGATGGTCGCCAGCAGCAGGGCGGCCACGCCCGACGACAGCTCCTGCTCGGCCCAGGTCGCGCCGCCGGTGCCCGCGGCCGGGAGGAGCAGGCCCTGGATCGCGCCGGCCCGCCACTCCCTGGCCGTCGGCCTCCGGTAGCCGGGCCGCCCGCGTCGCCGCCACGCGCACAAGGCGTAGAGGATCAGGCCCGCGGCGAGGAACCGGACGGCGTTCAGCGTCAGCGGCGGCAGATGCCCGACGGCGACCTTCATGGCCAGGTACGTCGAGCCCCAGACCACGTAGACGATCATCAGTGGGCCGAGCAGCGGCATGATCGTGCATTCCCGCTGCGCGGGTGTGCGAATCCTCATACACGCAGCGTGATGTTGTTCTCTGTCCGGTTTGTCGGTTAGTCACTCCGGGTTACGTCGGCTAAGGTCGCGACGTGCGTTTGGCAGAGGTAGCAATGGCGGCAACGGTTACTGTGAGTGTGGCTGGGTTAGCTTACGTTGCGTATAACCCGGGCGTGCTGACGGAGCGTGCGTCGACCGTGGCCGACGAGGCGACCTGCCGCGCGGTCGACTCGGCCATCGTGGCGTACGCGTCGGTCCACGGCTCGCCGCCGGGGTCGGTCGACGACCTCAGGCCCTATGTGCGCGGGGATATCGCCGACTACCGCATCGTTCGCGGGGTCGCCGCCGGTCCTGGTTGCGTCTGATCCTTGTTCGGGTGCCTGGTCCTTGTTCGGGTTCAGAACGACAGCATCCCACCGAGCAGGGCCTGCCACAGGAACGCGCCGACCACGCCGTCGACGACGACCGACGGCTCGTCCGCGCGCAGGGTGTGCTGGAACGACCGGACCGCGCCGTCGGTGATCGGCCCGAAGAGCCCGTCGATCCGCGGCGCCCGCGCCGGGTCGCCGGACAGGTTCCGGAACTGGAACTCCTCCTGGATCGCCCGGACCGCCTCGCCGGAGTCGCCACGCCGGCGCGTCATGATCAGGGCCCGCCAGGTGACCGGCCCGACCACGCCGTCCTCGGCCAGATTCCGCTGATGTTGCAGGGCGCGCACCGCCGCGTCCGTGCGGGGACCGAACTCCCCGTCCACCAGAACGGCCCGGCCCTGCTCGCGCAGCAGGTACTGCAGCGTGGGAACCGGATGTGCCTTGTCGCCGCGGTGCACCACCGGCCAGGGCTGCAACATGTTGATCGCTCCTTCTCCGGGACCGTCCATCCGGGGTCATCCTGTCGCCCACCCGACACGAATGGAAACTCTCAGTCAGGTGACCGACACTCTGCGCTTCGGTAACGCCCGTGGGATGCATGTCCCGCCGCGCCGCATGATCGGACAGAGACATGAACCGAACGGTTCTTACCCTGGAGTCCTTCGGGGACGATCCTTTCTGGACATGAGCCCGCTGACAAAGGTGCTGATCGGCCTGGCCGCCGCAGCCCTGTCCCTCTGCCTGTGCGGCGGCATCGTCGCCGTGATCAACGGATCCGGGCCGTCCGCCCCCGACAACCAGGCCGCCGACGCCGCCCGCGTCCTCGACCCATCGGCCGACACACCGCCCACCACTTCGCCGACAACCCCCGCGACCACTCCCGCGACGACCGCGCCCACGACCCCGCCCGCCGCCGCGCCGACGATCCCGCCCACGTCGACGCCGCCGGCCCGTCCGAAGCCGAAGCCGAAGCCGAAGCCCAAGAAGTCGACGAAGGCGCCCGCGCCGCCCGCCGACTCCCAGGACGAGGACGACTCCGTCTACTACGCCAACTGCACCGCCGTCCGTGACGCCGGCAAGGCCCCGATCCGCAGAGGCCAGCCCGGCTACAGCCGAAAGCTCGACCGCGACGGCGACGGCGTCGCCTGCGAGAAGTGACGTCCTGAGCCGGCGGCTCGCGAATGTCGCGGACGTTACAGATCGTTTGTTGTGGCCGGCGCGACGGTGTCGGGGAACCTGGACTCACGCCTCCGAGACGTGCCGGGAGGGCGACGTGAGTGTGCTGGGTCCGGTTCTCGCCCTGATCGGTGTGGTGGTCGGCGGGGCGCTGTCGTTCATCTTCGCGTTTGTCGGTGAGAGTCGCCGGGAGCGCTGGGCCTTGCGCCGTGAGTGGCGCGAGCGCAAGTTGCAGGCCTACAGCGGCTATCTCGCCGACTGCAAACGGCTGCGCGATCTGGCGCAGCGCCTGGCCGCCGGGGTCGGGCTCGACGATCAGGCCCCGCCCTTGCCCCGCTCGGAGAACCTGGAGCCGCTGGCCGAGGCGAACATGGCCCGTAGCGCCTCGTTCGAGACGGTCAGCCTGGTCGGCGGAAAGGACGTCGTCGAGGCGGGGCGCCGGCTCAACGTGGCGCTGTGGCGGCTGGAATGGTTCGCCCGCGGCTTCCTCGACGACACCGACACGGTGGGCTGGTCCGAGGCGATGGCCGGGTACTTCGCCGCGATCAACGACTTCCACCGATGCGCCCGCTGCGACCTGGCCGTGGCGGGCGAGTTCTCACCCCGGACCGCCGAGACCTCGCCGCGGATCCTCTACGAGCGCGACCGTCGGCTTCGCGACTGCTGAGCGTCTTCGGGCGCGACCACTCACTCAGGTCGCAGGGGGCGCCCATCGTTCTGGACGCGCAGCGGCCAGATGGGTGGCCGCTGCCCTCGGCGGGAGCAGCGGTCTGTACCACCCACCGGGCTACGACATCCGGCTCTTGAAGTTGATCTTCGGGGCGGCCTTATAACATCGGCGGGTAGGCGAAGCGAACCATGGAGAGCGGGACGTAATGAGCGCGGAGACACTGGAGTTTCAGGCCGAGGCGCGGCAGTTGCTGCAGTTGATGGTCCACTCGATCTATTCGAACAAGGACATCTTCCTGCGGGAGCTCATCTCGAACTCGTCGGATGCGCTGGACAAGCTGCGGCTGGCCACGTTGCGGGACGGGGTCGAGGCGGACACCTCGGATCTGCACATCCGGATCACCGTGGACAAAGAGGCGCGGACGTTGACCGTGGCCGACAACGGGATCGGGATGACGCGGGACGAGGTGGTGTCGCTGATCGGCACCATCGCCAAGTCGGGGACCGCCGAGATGTTGCGGCAGCTCAAGGAGTCGGGGGACGCCAAGGAGCTGATCGGGCAGTTCGGGGTGGGGTTCTACTCGACGTTCATGGTCGCCGACCGGGTGACGCTGGTGTCGCGCAAGGCCGGCACCGACGACGCGGGCACGAGGTGGGAGTCGGGGGGTGAGGGGACGTACACGATCGAGGAGGTCGCGGACGCTCCGGCCGGCACCTCGGTGACCGTGCACCTGCGGCCGGCCGACGAGGAGGACGCGCTCTTCGACTACGCCGACGAGTGGAAGATCAAGGGGATCGTCAAGAAGTTCTCCGACTTCATCGCGTTCCCGATCCGGTTCGGCGACGGCGACGAGCCGATCAACTCGATGAAGGCGCTCTGGGCGCGGCCTCGATCCGACGTGAAGGACGAGGAGTACCACGAGTTCTACCGGCACATCAGCCACGACTGGACCGACCCGCTCGAGATCATCAACATGAAGGCCGAGGGCACGTTCGAGTACGAGGCGTTGCTCTTCATCCCGTCGCGCGCCCCGCACGACCTGTTCCAGCGGGACGGGCAGCGCGGCCTCCAGCTCTACGTGAAGCGCGTCTTCATCATGGACGACAGCCGTGAGCTCATGCCCGACTACCTGCGCTTCGTCAAGGGCGTGGTGGACGCGGCCGACCTGTCGCTGAACATCTCGCGGGAGATCCTCCAGCAGGACCGGCACATCCAGATGATCCGCCGCCGGCTGGTCAAGAAGGTGCTGTCCACGATCAAGGACCTGCAGGCCTCGCAGCCGGAGAAGTACGCGACGCTGTGGCGCGAGTTCGGCCGGGCCATCAAGGAGGGCCTGCTCGCCGAGCCCGACAACCACCGCGCCATCCTCGACGTCGCGTCGTTCTCGTCGACGCATGGCGCCGACCCCACGACGTTGGCTGATTACGTGGCGCGGATGAAGGAAGGCCAGGAGGAGATCTACTTCCTGACCGGCGAGTCGCGCAGCCAGGTCGAGAACTCCCCGCACATGGAGGCGTTCCAGGCCCAGGGCTACGAGGTGCTGCTGCTCACCGACCCGGTCGACGAGATCTGGGTCGAGGCGGTCCCTTCCTACGACGAGAAGAAGTTCCAGTCGATCGCCCGCGGCAATGTCGATCTTCCGGCCAAGGCCGAGGAACCCCCCACCGAAGGCTTCGACCCGCTGCTGGGCTTCCTCAAGGGCGCGCTGGAGGAGCAGGTCAAGGAGGTACGCCTGTCCCACCGCCTGACCACGTCGGCCGCCTGCCTGGTCAGCGACACCGACGACATCACGCCCACGCTGGAGAAGATGTACCGCGCGATGGGCCAGGAGGTGCCGCACGTCAAGCGCATCCTCGAGCTCAACCCGGCCCACCCGCTGGTCACCGGCCTGCGCGCCGCCCACGAGAGCCGCCCCGAGGACGCCGCGCTGACCGAGACGGCCGAGCTCCTCTACGGCACCGCGCTGCTGGCCGAGGGCGGCGACCTCGACGACCCGGCCCGCTTCGCGAAACTGCTCGCCGACCGCCTCTCGAAGACCCTGTAGACAATCGATGTCGTGGCGGGGCGGTGGGTACAGACCGCCGCTCCCGCCGAGGGCCCGTCCGGGCGGCCGCACGCTCCGCTTCCGCGGCCGCCCTCCGCGCGACGTGCGTGAGCGGTTGCGCTCACCTACTTCGCGTTCTCCGGTCAGGAGCGGGTCAGTTCCCTGATCCGGTCCATGGCCGCGATCGCGTCGGCCCGGTTGCGACGACCCAGCCCGCAGCTCGTGGACACGTCGGTGGCACCGCCGACCGCGTCCTCGACGTAACCCCGGATCCGCAACTGGGTGGCCAGGTCCTGCCGCTCGTGGGCATAGCCGGCCACGAACCGGGCGCCGCCCAGCCGGAGGCCGGACAGCGGCCGGTAGAAGGCCGGATCGTCCACCGGCGGTGCCACGGCCGCCGCGAGCGGGGCGTGCACATAGTGCAGTGGCCGGGTCGACGGCCAGCGTGCCGCCAGCGCGTTGGCCAGCTGCACCAGCGGTCCGGCGTCGCCCAGGCGCCCGAGGGCCCGGTGGTTCAGGTCGCCCAGGCACAGGTGCACGCCGAAGCGGGCGCCCGCCGGAGCGCCCAGCGCCAGGGCCGCCACGCGGTCGGCGAGCAGCCGGGCCAGCGCCTTCCGCGCGGGGCGGGGTGACCGGGCCAGCAGGATCATCTCGGCCGGGATCTCGATCTGGAACAGCACCTCGCCGCCGGCCAGCGCGTGCACCTCGTGCATGGTCAGCGACAGCGCCTCGGCGAACACCCCGGCGTGCCGCATCATCCCGGCCGGCCCGAACGTGAACATCGCCAGGTCGAGCGCCCCGGGGATGCCCACCTGGAACGTCGCGGCCGGCCGGAGCTCCCGGAACACCGGCAGCGACGCGCGCGCCGCGGCCACGATCCCCAGGTCCAGGGCGGCGCCGTAGAGCCGCTCGCCCGGCCGTACCCGGAACCGCGGGGTCGTGTCGTAGTCCGACCAGTCGCCGTCCCGGACCGTCTCGAACCGCGGATGCTCGCGGAAGCCGTCGAGCATGCTCTTGATCCAGTCGCGGCGCTCGCCGGTCTCGCCGTCCGGCATGAAGTCCAGGTCCGGACCGAGCCGGTCAACGGCCAGCCGCATCGCGTCGGCGGCGTCGGTGCCCGGGATGCTGCCGACGAGCAGGGCCCGCCGGGTGTCGAGAAGTTGGTGGCTCACCCCGACAACAACGTCGGCCACAGATCCCGTTCAAGCCGGTCGGCGTTCCTGCCCGGACACACCTCGGGTCCGGGACGGAAGGGACAACCACCGCCTCCGCCTCGGCCTCGTTCAACAAGCCATGGAGATGTAGATCAGGATCAAGAGCGGGATGTCGTAGCGGGGTGGGTGGTACAGACCGCTGCTCCCGCCGAGGGCCCGTCCGGGCGGCCGCACGCTTCGCTTCCGCGGCCACCCTCCGCGCGACGTGCGTGAGCGGTTGCGCGCAAACCCCGTGCGGGTGATTGGCACGTCGCGGGATTGACGCTGGTGGCGTCGGCCGGAAGCCTCGGTGGGTTCCATCGGCTCCGATGTGGAGGACGCGTGCGGATCGAGCTCGAGTGTGTCGATGATGACGAGGGTGAGCTGGGCGAGCTGGAGGCGTTCCTCCGGCAGGACCCGCGCCTGGACGATGCGTCGATCGTGCGGGGACAGCCCGCCGTCCGCCCGGGTGAGCTGGGCGCGCAGGAGATCCTGGAGCTGATCGGGACCAACGTCGGGCTGGGGCTGGTCGCCAACGCGTTGTATGAGTTCCTGCGGAACAGACGCGGGAAGCCGGTGCGGTTGCGGCTCACCCGGACCGATCTGCCCGGCGGCGCGCGAGAACGTGCGGCGGCTGGCGTCCGAGCTGGCCGACGACAAGGTGTGGGGCCTGTCGCGGCCGATGCGCCTGATCGAGCTGCTCGACCCCGACCGGGCCACCGTGCTGGCCACCGTCGCCGACGCCGGGCAGCTGGTCGGGCGGCAGGGGATGCTGCTCCTCTACTTCGTGGGCCATGCCGAACCGGCCGGTGGCGAGCTGTGCCTGGCCATGCGCGACGCCGACCGGCAGAACCCGCGCGCCACGATGGTTCCGGTGGCGCGCCGCCGCCGCGGCCCTGCCCGAGAGCAACCGCCGGCGCTCTACGCCAACCCGCGCTAGCTGGGCTCGCACTCGTTCGTCGGGCAGGCCAGCTGGAGGCGCTCGACGACTGGGCGGGCCCGGCCCAGCCGCACGCGATCCTGCTGTTCGAGGCGATCGGCGGCACCGGCAAGAGCATGCTGACCTGGCAGTGGGCCCCACCTGGTGCTCAGCGAACTGCGGTCCCGGCCGTGGCTCCTGGTGCTGGACGGCCTGGAGCGCGTGCTCGTGGCCTATCACCGGATAGACGCCGGTCAGCTCGCTGATGAGCGCGGGGACAGCTCGACCGCTGGGCGTCCGACCCGAATCATGGCGGCCGGCTCGACCTCGGCCTGGTCCAGAAGCGAAATCACATCCTGTCGACCGCGCTCGACGGGCTGCCCGACGCGAGCCGGCAACTGTCGGCCCTCAGCCTGCTGGTCGACGCGTTCGACTACGCGACGCTGCAGGGGCTCAACCCGCACCGCCCGCCCGCGCCCGAGCATGTCGAGCGACGTCGCCGAGGCGATCGCGGAGTTGCGAAGGAGCAGGACGCCCGGGCCTCCGCGAGTTGAGTGACCCGGGTGGCGCTGGGAGGCGTGCGGGCGTGGGGGGACTTCGGGGAACTGGTGGGGGACATGCAGCTCTGGACGGACGGGGCTAGTCGGATCTGGGGGCGGTCTCGCGGTTCGCTGAGGCTCGGAAGCCGGCTGCTTTGTGCGTACCGTCGCAGAAGGGTTTGATCGCTGATTTTCCGCAGCGGCACAGGGCCACGGTGGGGCGGCCGGCGTCGATGACGGTGCCGTCGGGGGTTTGCAGGGTGAAGTCGCCGCGGATGATCAGCGGGCCGTCCTCGTAGGGAGTGATGGTTGAGGCCATGACGGCGGGATTGCCTGAGCGCAATGGTTGAAACGTACGTTTATCTGGAAGATCCTCGGGCAGCCAAACCGGCATGAAGCTTCCGGGACCGCGTGGCGCCGCCTCCGCGGCGGTGATCGATCTGCTCGCGGGGCGGGTGGCCGGGCTGCCGCGTCAGCTCGAGCCGGACGACGACGACGATCTGCAGCTCGCGTTGTTCGTCGGCTACGAGCTGGCCTACCGCGGCTGGGACGGGGTGGACGACACCTGGGAGTGGGACCCGGGGCTGCTCGGGGCGCGCGCCACGCTGGAGGCGCGGTTCGAGAGTGACCTGCACGCGCTGGTGGGGCCCCCGGAGCCGGTCGACCCGGCCGAGGTGCCGCAGCGGCTCATCGAGCTCACCGAGTCCGACGACGGGCCGCCGCTGTCCAAGTATCTGCGCGGCCGGGCCACCCACGACCAGTTCCGGGAGTTCGTCCAGCTCCGGTCGGTCTACCACCTGCGTGAGGCCGATCCGCACACCTGGGCGATCCCGCGGCTGGCCGGCAAGCCCAAGGCGGCCCTGGTCGAGATCCAGATCGACGAGTACGGCGGCGGCGTCGCCCCGCGCATGCACCAGGAGCTGTTCAAGCAGACGATGAGCTGGTTCGGGCTCGACCTCACCTACGGCGCGTACGTCGACCTGGCGGGCGCCCCGACACTGGCCAACAACAACGTGATGTCGCTGTTCGGAATGCACCGGAAGCGGCGCGGGGCCCTGGTCGGGCACCTGGCCGCGTACGAGATGACCTCGACCGCGCCCAACCGCAACTACGGCAACGGCCTGCGCCGCCTCGGCGGTGACGCCGCCGCGATCGCCTTCTACGACGAGCACGTGGAGGCCGACGCGGTGCACGAGCAGATCGCCGCGCACGACCTGTGCGGAAGCTTCGCGGCGGCCGAGCCGGAGCGGGCCGGCGACGTGCTGTTCGGCGCCCGCTGCGCGCTGGCCCTGGACAACCGCTGGGCCGGCGCCCTGTTGGAGGCGTGGCGATGAGGCTGGGGGCGTGGCAATGAGGCCGGAGGCGTGGCGATGCGGGTCGTAGTCGTCGGCGCGTCCGGCAACGCGGGGACGGCGTTGCTGCGGCGGCTCGCGCGGGAACCGGGCGTCGAGGTCGTCGGGGTGTCGCGCCGGGTGCCCGCCGCCCCCACGGTCGAGTGGCACTCGCGCGACATCGACGACGGTGATCTGGCCGGTGTCTTCGCCGGCGCCGACGCGGTGGTGCAGCTGGCCTGGCAGATCCAGCCCAGCCACGACCGGCGGCAGCTCTTCCGGACCAACGTGCTCGGCACCCGCAACGTGGTCGCGGCGGCGCTGGCGGCGGGCGTACGGTCGCTGATCGTCGCGTCGTCGGTCGGCGCCTACGCACCCGGTCCGAAGGACGCGTACGTCACCGAGGACTGGCCGGCCACCGGCATCGTCGAGTCGTCCTACAGCACCCACAAGGCGCTGGTCGAGAAGCTGCTGGACGACGTCGAGCGGGGGCAGTCCGGGCTGCGGATCGTCCGGCTGCGCCCGGGGCTGATCTTCCAGCGCACGGCCGGCACCGAGATCGCGCGCTACTTCGCCGGGCCGCTGCTGCCCGTGGGCCTGCTGCGGGCGCAGCGGATCCCGCTGCTGCCCGGTCACCCTGACCTGCGGGTCCAGGCGGTGCACGCCGATGACGTCGCCGACGCGTACGCGAAAGCCCTGCTCGCCGATGTTCGGGGGCCGTTCAACGTCGCCGCGGCCCCGGTGCTCGACACCCGGCTCGCGGCGCGGATGTTCCGAGGGGTACGCGTGCCCGTGCCCGGCGTGGCCCTGCGGGCGGCGGCCGACCTGACGTGGCGGCTGCGGCTGCAACCGGTCGACGCGGGCTGGGTGGTGATGGGGCTGAAGGCGCCGCTGATGTCGTGCGACCGCATCGCCCGTGAGCTGGGCTGGGCCCCGGTCCACGACGCCGGGTCGACGCTGCGCGAGTTCATCGCGGGGTTCGCCGAGCGGGCCCACGACGACACCCCGCCGATGTCCGGCGACCCGGAACTGGCCGGCCGTCCCCGCGGCCTGCTGCGCGGGCGGCTCCCGGGGACGGGCAACCCGTACTGATCGATCCGTGTCAGAATCCCGCGCGTGAACGAGTCTTCCTTTACCGAGCTGACCACTGTGGTGGCGCCGCCCGCGACCCCCTATCTTGGCGACGGAAGCTGGGACGGGTTGGTCGAAGAACTCGGCACGGCGCTGCCCGCGGAGTACGTCGCCCTGATGAAGCGCTACGGCGGCGGGTCCTGGCTGCACTTTCTGTACTTCTACACACCCCTGCGGATCAACCGGTTCCTCAACCGCGCGCGGAACTTCGCCAAAGGCTACGTCTACCAACAGGAACTCGTGATCGACGCCGGCGCGACGCCGATGCAGGTCTGGCCCGAGCCGGGCGGGTTCCTGCCGTTCGCGAACGACGCCAACGCCGGCACGCTGGGCTGGGTCATGACCGGGCCGCCGGACGAGTGGCCGCTGCTGCTGGTGAGCCGGGAGCACTGGGACTTTCCGTTGCCCGGCGGGCTGGTCGACACGCTGCTGGACTGGGCGCGCGGCGGGCGGCCGGTGTCCGAGTTCCCGGTGCTGGGCGGGGACGACGATCTGGTGCAGGAGGCGGTGTTCACGCCCTGGGACGCCGGCGCCGCCTGGTGATCATCGTTCGGAGGCGGGGATCGGTCAGCCAGGAACGGGGGCCGGGATGCTGGACCCGGATCGCGGCCACCCGGATGGCCTCGTCGAGGGCGTCAAGGAAGCCGGTGGCCCGGGCGATCGCCACGGCCAGGGCGCCATGGAAGGCATCGCCCGCGCCGGCGGTGTCGGCCGCGTCGACGGTGGGGACGGGGCGTTCGCCGGATTCGGTTCCTGACCACCAGCGCACGGGCGCGGGGCCGTCGGTGACCGCGACGTGCGGGGCCACCGACCGCAGCGGGCCGCCGCCGGGCAGGTGGAAGCCGGCCGACGCGGCCACCACGTCGGCGTGGGGAAGTACCTCGGCGAAGACGGGTCGCCAGTGGCCGGCGTCCACGACCAGGGTGCCGGCACCGGCGGCGGCCGCGCGGGCCAGCACCGGATGGTGACCGTCGACCAGGACCACGCCGGACAGGTCGCACCGGGGCATGCTCAGGGTGAGCGCGCCGGCGTTACGGCTGACGATGCTGCGCCGGCCGGTGCCCTCCTCCACGGTCACGGCCGACAGGGGCGGTGGCTCGGTCGAGGAAGCGGCGGCGTCGAGCAGGCTCACTCCGTACCCGTCGAGGTCTTGCTTGATCAGATCGCCCAGCGGGTGGGCGCCGATCGCGGTGACCAGGGTGACCTCGGCGCCCAGCACGGCCGCCGTCACCGCGGCGTTCAGGGCCGGGCCGCCCGCCGCGACCGTGACCGAGGTGGCCTGCGCCTTCTCGTCGGGGCCGGGGATCCGGGGCACGCGGTGCACCAGGTCCACGGTGGACAGCCCGACGCAGGTGATTCTCACCGCGGCAGCAGGGTTCCGGTCAGGCCGGCGCAGTAGTCGAGCAGCGCGTCCTGCAACTCGGCACGCATCGTCGCGGCGGCCGGTCGCTCCTCGCGCATGTTGTAGAAGTAACGGCCGGTCACCTTGGCCGACGGGTCGTCACTCACCGCCAGCCAGGCCTGCGTGCGGGTGCCCTCGTCGAGCTTGCCGGGCGCGCCGGCGCCGCCCATCCGGGTCGCGATCCAGCCCGGGTCGACGGCGTTGGCCAGCACGCCGGGCCAGTGTCGCGCCACCGCGAAGGCCAGCACCACGTCCCACAGCTTGGTGTCGCTGTAGGCGCCGCTCCCGCTCCACCGCCGCGACGTCCACTGCGGGTCGTCGAGCGTGGCCCGCCCGCCCTGGTGCATGCCCGAGCTGAGGTAGACCAGCCGGCCGGGGCGGGAGATCAGGCAGGTCAACAGATAGGGCGCGAGTACGTTCACCGCGAAGTGTTTCTCGAGCCCGTCCGCGGTCTCCTCGCGCCGCCGTGCCGTGTAGCCGATGCCGGCGTTGTGCACGATCGCGTCGTACGGCCCGGCCCGCTCGGCCTGGGTCGCCACCTCGAGCGTCGCGGCCGTGGTGGCCAGGTCGCCGACGACCACCGCGGCCACCTCGGGCGCGGCGGCCCGGATGTCGTCGGCCCGCTGCTCGTTGCGCGCGTGCAGGACGACCTCATGACCCTCGGCGAGCAACCGCCGGCCGAGACCCAGCCCGAGCCCGTCCGCCGAACCGGTGACAAAGATCCGCGCCATGCCCGCGAGCCTACCCAGCGGCCATGAAACGATGCGGCGATGCGGACCCCCCGGTTGGAGATCGAGTACTGCACGCAGTGCCGGTGGTTGATGCGGGCCGCCTGGACCGCGCAGGAGTTGTTGACGACGTTCCCGAAGGATCTGGGCGAGGTGGCGCTGGTGCCGGGGATCGGCGGGGTGTTCGAGATCCGGCTCGACGGCGAGACGATCTGGTCACGCCAGGAGAGCGGTTTCCCGGAGCTGGCCGAACTCAAGCGGCTGGTGCGGGACCGGGTCGCGCCGGACCGGGACCTCGGTCACTCCGACCGGAAGGCGGAGTAGCCCGTCAGTTGCGGGCCAGCTCGGAGAAGAACGTGCCGATGTTGCGGAACACGTTGGCCACCCCGTCGCCGAGACTCTGGGCGATGTCGGCCGCGGGACCCGGGTTGGTCCCGATGTAGAAGATGAGCAGGATGATGGCCACCCAGCCCAGAATCTTCTTCATGTGGTGATCGTGGCATGCGGCCGCCAGCGGGCGTGGGACTTCGGCGTGGCGAGTCCGGGGATTCAGCGGGGCAAACCGAACAAATCGGCAGCGTTGCCCCAGCAGACCGCCCGCAGCCAGTCGTCGCCGAGGTCGAGGCGGGCCAGGGCCTCGAGCTGGTGTGCGTACGGGTAGGGGATGGTGGGGAAGTCGCTGCCGAGCAAGATCCGGCCGCCGAGCCCGAGGTCACGAAGCTGGGGGAGGCGTGCCCGGGGGAACGGGGCCAGCTCCTCCCAGAAGTCGGTCAGCGCCATCGTGGTGTCCAGGCGGACGTTCGGGAATCGGGACGTGAGGTCGAGGAACTCGGCGTACTCGGGGGCGCCCAGGTGCGCGATGATCAGTGCCAGCGACGGGTGCCGGGTCAGGACCTCGCCGATCGGGCCGGGGCCGGTGAAGCGGTTCGGCACGGGGCCCGAGCCGGCGTGGACGACGATCGGCGTGCCGGCCGACGCCAGCAGGCCCCAGGCCTCGTCCAGCGCCGGGTCGCGCGGGTCGAAGCCGCCGACCTGCAGGTGCAGCTTGAAGATGCGGGCGCCGCGGCCGAGGGCCGAGCGGACCACCTCGGCGGCGGTGTCCTCGGGGAAAAATGTCGCGCTCGGCAGGCACTCGGGGACCTCGGCCGCGAAGGCGAGCGTCCAGTCGTTCAGCCAGGCCGACATCGCGGGCTTGTGGGCGTACCCGAGGGCGGAGAAGGACCGCACGCCCAGCCGCCGGAGAGTCGCGGTTCGCTCGGCGTCGGAGCCGCGGTAGCGGATCGGCCACGGCCGGCCGATCAACGGGCCGGCCGCGTCGAACTGCGCCCACACCTTGCGCAACATCCGCTCGGGCAGGAAATGGGTGTGTACGTCGGCCAGCCCGGGGAGGCCGAGCCCGCGCCAGAACGCGGGGACGTCGTCGTCGGTCACCCACCGATCATGCGCTTGGCGACCTCGCGCGCGTCGGCGTGGGCGGACTCCCGGGCCGCCGCGGCGTCGGCGGTGACCAGGTTGGGGCGGAAGTGGATCTCGCTGATGTCGGTGACGCCGGCCCAGCGGAGCCAGTCGGTGAGGTACGTCGCCTGGAAGTCGGCGCCGAACGACGGCGGCAGCCCCGGCCCGTACACGGCGCTGGTGTAGATCACCGCGGCCCGCTTGCCGGTCAGCAGACCCGTGTAGCCGGCCGCCGGGTCGAACCCGAAGACCAGGCCGGGCTGGCTGACCACGTCGATGAACTGCTTCAGGATGTACGGCACGCCATGGTTCCACATCGGCACGCTGAACAGGTAGAGGTCGGCGTCGTCGAAGCGCTGGAACGTCTCGACGGCGCGGGCCCAGCCGTCACCGGTGGGCTCCTGACCGGCGAAGACGGCCATCTTGGCGGCGGCCGCGTCCGGCCCGAAGGCGGGCAGCGAGCCGTCCCAGAGGTCGAAGGTCTCGACGGGTACGGCCGGGTTGGCCGCACCGAACGTTTCGATGAACGTGCCGGCGATGGCCAGCGACTCGGAACGCGGGCCACGGGGTGAGGCGGAGACGTGCAGGAGCTTGGACATCGTGGATCTCCTTCGACGCTGTGATTTGCGTGCGCACGCACATTGTTGCCCGGTTGCGTGCGCACGCACAAGAAAACGGTAGGCTCGGGTGATGGACGACACCGCCGCCTGGGCCGGCCTGCTGCGCGTGCACGCCACCCTCGTGCCGCTGCTCGACCGCGAACTCCAGAGCGCCTGCGGGCTGCCGCTGACCTCGTACGACGTACTCCTCGAACTGAATTCCGCACCCGGCCGCCGGCTCAGCATGGGCGAGCTCGGGCAGGTCGCCGTGGTCAGCCGGTCACGGGTCAGCCGGGTGGTCGACCAGCTGGCCGCCGAGGGGCTGGTCGTGCGCGAGATCAACCCCGACGACAAGCGTTCGGCGTACGCGATGATCACCGACGCCGGGCGCAAGCGGCTCCGCGGCGCCGCCCCGGTCTACCTGGCCGGGATCAAGCGGCACTTCACCGACCACCTCGGCGCCGACGCATCGGCCGTGGCCGCCGGATTGGAGCGCGTTCTGGCCGCTCTTCGCGTTTGAGCCCAGGCTCGGCCGGGGTACGGCCGCCGCATGCAGGTCTACGCAGCCGAGGCGATCACCGACGCCGGTGGCACTCAACTGGTCCTGGCCGCGGTGCTCGGCATCGCGGTCGTCATCCTTCTCATCGCCTGGGCCAAGTGGCATCCGTTCCTGGCCCTGGTGCTCGGCGCGGCGACCCTCGGCATCGTGGCCGGCGCGGGCCCCGAGGCCGTGGTCAAGTCGTTCACCACCGGCACCGGCACCACCGCCGGGAACGTCGGTCTGCTGATCGCGCTCGGCTCGATGATCGGCGCGCTGCTGGCCGACTCCGGCGGCGCCGACGGCATCGTCAAACGGATCGTCGACCGGGTGTCCGGCGGCGCGCTGCCCTGGGCCATGGCGGCCGTCGCGGCGCTGATCGGCCTGCCCCTGTTCTTCGAGGTCGGGGTTGTGCTGCTGGTGCCGATCGTGCTGCTGGTGGCCCGCCGGACCACCGTGCCGCTGCTCCAGATCGGCATCCCGGCCCTGGCCGGCCTGTCCGTGCTGCACGGGCTGGTGCCGCCGCACCCCGGGCCGCTGGTCGCGATCTCCAGCCTGAACGCCAACCTGGGCCTGACCCTGGCCTTCGGGCTGATCTGCGCCATCCCGACGGTGCTGGTGGCCGGCCCGATCTTCGGCAACTTCATCAGCAAGCGGGTGCACGTGCCCCTGCCCGCGCTGGCCGGCGTTCCTTCTTCCGGCTCGTCTTCCGGCGCTGACCGTCCCGACGCCGTCGCCACCGAATCGGGCGCCGCGGTGTCGGCCGACGCGACCGCCGAGCCGGTCGAGCGGGACGACGACAAGCCGAAGCCGACCCGGAACCCCGGCTTCTGGCCGGCCGTGCTGACCGTGCTGCTGCCGATCGTGCTCATGCTGCTGCGGGCCATCGGCGAGCTGACCCTGCCGGACGGGAACGGGCTGCGCGACGCGCTGACCGTCGCCGGCGAACCCGTGGTGGCGCTGCTGGCCGGCGTACTCGTGGCGATGTGGTCCCTCGGCCACCGGGCCGGGTTCGACCGCCGCCAGACCTCCGCGGTGATCGGTGGCTCGCTGCCGCCGATCGCCGGCATCCTGCTGATCGTGGCCGCCGGCGGTGGCTTCAAGCAGGTGCTGGTCGACGTCGGCGTCGGCAACGTGGTCGCCGACGCCGCCAAGGACGCGAACATGTCCGCCCTGCTGCTCGGCTTCCTGGTCGCGGTGGGGATCCGGATCGCCACCGGATCCGCCACCGTCGCCACGATCACCGCCGCCGGCATCGTCGCCCCGCTGGCCGGCACGCTCAGCACGCCCGAGGTGTCACTGCTGGCGCTGGCCATCGGCTCCGGGTCGCTGTTCTTCTCGCACGTCAACGACGCCGGGTTCTGGCTGGTCAAGGAGTACTTCGGGATGACCGTCGGTCAGACCATCAAGACCTGGTCGGTGATGGAGACGATCATCTCGGTGGTCGGCTTCGCCTGCGTGATGATCATCAGCATCTTCGTCTAGCCGTTCTGGGCATCCCGCCACCCGACCCAGCGACGGAGTTCCGTCACGTCGAATTCGGGACCCCACAACCCGAGGGTGAACTGGGTGGCGCCGAGCCTCAACAGCTCCGGCGCCACCTCGTCGGGCTCCCCGGACACGCCGACCGAGACCTCGATCTCGGACGGGTCGCGGCCGACGTCGGCACAATGCCGCTCGAGCACGCCCTTCTTGTGCGCCAGCTTCTCCGGGTCGGCGAACGTGTGCCAGACGTCGGCGTGCTTGGCCACCAGGCGCAGCGTCTTCTTCTCGCCGCCACCACCGATCAGCACCGGGATCTTCCGGGTCGGCGCCGGATTCAGCTTGCCCCAGCGGGACTCGATGCGGGGCAGGGCCTCGCCCAGGTCGTCCAGCCGGCCGCCCGCGGTGCCGAACTCGTACCCGTACTCCTGATAGTCCTTCTCGAACCAGCCCGACCCGATGCCGAGGATGAGCCGGCCGTCGCTGATGTGGTCGACCGTCCGGGCCATGTCGGCCAGCAGCTCCGGGTTGCGGTAGCTGTTGCACGTGACCAGCGCGCCGATCTCGGCCCGGCTGGTCTGCTCGGCCCACGCCGCGAGCATCGTCCAGCACTCGAAATGCAGGCCCTCGGGCTCGCCGTTGAGAGGGAAGAAGTGGTCCCAGTTGTAGAGGATGTCCACGCCTAAGTCCTCCGCCTCCGCGGCGGCTCGGCGGATGGACGCGTACTCGGCGTGCTGGGGCTTGATCTGGACACCGATCCGAAGGCTTCTGGTCGTCATGTCCGAAACCCTATGCGCGATTGTGATCTTCGTCCTGCCGTACCCCGGCCGGATTCTCAAGGTCCGCACAGGCTTGACCAGCAGAATCGTCACCATGCGTAGACGAACCCTGTTATTCAGCCTCGTGGCCGCCACGGGTTTGTCGGCATGCTCTCCCTCCGACGAAGCCGCCCCCAAGCCGGCCACCTCGTCGTCCGCGCCGACCGGGGACATCATGGCGTCGAACGAGTCCTCCAGCCTCGAACCACAGAACGTGACCCGCTACGAGTTCCCGGCCGGCTCCGCCCCGGCGGCGGCGTTCCCGGTCGGCCGCCGAGACTTCACCTTCGCCCGGGGTACGGACCGTCCGCTGCCGACCCGCGTCTGGTACCCCGCCGCGGGCGTGGCGCCGGCCTCGCCCGCCCCCACCGACAACGCCGCACCCGCCGCCGGCAAGTTCCCGCTGATCCTGTTCAGCCACGGGCTCACCTCGGTCCCCGAAGACTTCGCGGCGCTGCTGTCCCGGTGGGCGCAGGCCGGGTTCGTGGTCGCCGGCGCCGCGTACCCGCACACCAAGTACGAGGCGCCCGCCTTCGACGAGAACGACGTCATCAACCAGCCCGCCGACGCGGTCGCCGTCATCGACCAGCTGCTCGCCCAGAACGGCGACCCGCTGCGCGCCGTCATCGACGACACCCGCATCGCCGCGGCCGGCCACTCCGGCGGCGCCATCACCACCATCGGCCTGTTCAGCGCCCAGCGCGACACCCGCCTCAAGGCCGGCCTGGCCATCGCCGGCACCGACTTCCTCAGCACCCCGTTCACCGGCCCGACCTCGGCCATGCTCTTCGTCCACGGCACCGACGACGACACGGTCAAGTACGAGGCCGGCCGCACGGTCTACGAAGCCGTCCCGTGGTCGAGGGCGATGCTCACGATCGAGGGCGGCGGCCACGTGATCGAGGACTCGTCGTTCGAGGCCATCGCCCGCACCACGACCGAGTTCTGGCGGTGGTCCCTGTACGGCGACAACAACGCCCGCAACCGCCTGCCGGCGGCGGCCGCGGTCGGCGGGGTCGGCCGGCTCGACCAGGAATTCTGACCGATCCGCGGCCCCGCCTGTGGATAGTTCTCGGCATCGTCACAAGTGGCTGCTACCTTCCTCGCCCACCCACAGGGGTGGGGGAGGTGGCGGCCGCGTGTCGCGATTTCAAGATCAAATTCGCGGCGGACGGCGGACGGGGGACGGCGGACGGGGGACGGGGGACGGGGGACGGGGGACGGGGGACGGGGGACGGGGGACGGGGACGGGGACGGGGACGGGGGGTTCGGCGGACGGGGTTCGGGCCGCCGAGTTCGCGCCGGGCAGCAGAACGCCTCGCGGAGCGCCAACGGGCGGCCCCGCCATTCCTTGACCAGGGCCGGGTCGGCGGCGGAGCGACCGTGGGGAGATGCTGCTCGTGGCGGTGGTGGGTCCGGACGGCACGCCGCTCGCGGCGGCCCTCGCGGCCTTGCAGTGCGCCGCGCGAGGGCGAGGGCGAGCCGCGGGTTCAAGTATTAGTTCAGGGCGGCTCGCAAGAAGGATTCGAGGGGGGTGGCGAGGCGGCCGATCAGGGACGCCAGGGTGGGGTCGGCGGGGGCGAAGTCGCCGTCTCGGCTGGCCGCGAACATGCCCAGGAGCATTGTCGCGGCGAACTCGGGCAGGCCGCTCGCGAATTCGTCGTCGGAGACGGCCACGTGGCGGATGTCGCGGCCGGTGACCCGGGTGGCGATCGCCGCCACCTCGGCCATGTTGATGGCGGCGGGGCCGGTCAGGGGCGGCGTCGGGCCGTCGACGTTGCCGTCGATCAGGATGCGGGCGATGGCCGCGGCCAGGTCGGCGTGGGTGGTCCAGGCGATCGGGCCGTCGGCCGGGACGCGCAGCTCGCCCGTTTCGAGCGCCTGCCGCAGCAGCATCGGCACCGTGGTGGCGTAGTAGCCGTTCCGCAGGGCTGTATACGCGACGCCGGACCGCGCCAGCATCTCCTCGGTCGCGGCGTGGCCGCGGGCCGGCGGGAACGGTGACGACGGGTTCGCGCCCATGTGGCTGGTGTAGAAGATCCGCTTCGCGCCCGCGTCGACGGCCGCGGCGACGGCGCTGCGGTGGGCCGCCAGCTGCTTGTCGCCGATCAGCGGGGCCGACACCAGCAGGACGGCGGAGGCGCCCTCGAAGGAATCGGCGGGATCGGCGTAGTCGCCCGCCCGCACCCGCACCCCGCGGTCGCGCAGGGCGGTGACCCGCTCGGGGTCACGCACGCTGACTGCGACCTGGTCGGCCGGCACGAGTTGCAGCAGCTGCTCGACGACGGCGCCGCCGAGCTTTCCGGTCGCTCCGGTGACAACGATCATGACCTACTCCTTATCGATGGAAACATCACCACGATAGCACTGGAAATATCAGTGGAAGCAAGCCTGGGTTATCGTTGATCCGTGAGCGAACAGGACACCCGGTGAGCGAACAGGACACCCGGTGAGCGAACAGGACACCCGGTGAGCGAACAGGACAGCCCGTGAGCGAACAGGACACTCGGGACAGGCGGCCCGTCCGGCCTCCGACGACCCGGTGGCCGACCTGCGCAGTGGCTGGGATCTGAACGTCGAGCTGGGACTGGCGAACCCGGCGCTCTACCGGCTGTTGTACGCGCGGCCGAACGCCCCGGCCGCGCGCGAGGCCCTCGACGCGGGCGTGGCCATGCTGGCCGCCAAGATCCGGCGGGGCGTACGCCGGGGCCGGCCGCCACCGCGATCACCCTGCGCGCGGCCCTGCCCGGCCTCGACGCGTACAGCGCGGGGGAGCGGGCGCTGCTGGACGAGTGGCTGGGACGGGTCAGCTAGTGGGGCGCGCGGTGCTGTCGCGGACGACGAGTTCGGTGACCAGCTCGACGCGGGGGACCTCGATGTGTTCGCCGCGGGCCAGACGCAGGGCGGTGCGGGCGGCCAGGGCGCCCATCTCGGCCAGCGGCTGGCGGACCGTGGTCAGCGGCGGCGACGCCCAACGGGACTCGGGCAGGTCGTCGAAGCCGGCGATGCTGATGTCGTCGGGGATGCGCAGGCCGCGCAGGCGGCACGCCTCGTACGCGCCGAGCGCCATGGTGTCGCTGGCGGCGAAGATCGCGGTGGGGCGGTCGGGCCGGTCGAGCAGTTCGGCCGCGCCCTCGAAGCCGGACCGGTGCTGGAAGTCGCCCTGCACGATGGCCTGGTAGTCGAGGCCGGCCTCCTCCAGGGCGGCCCGGTAGCCGTCCAGCCGGGCCCGGCTGCACAGCAGGTCCTTCGGGCCGGCGATCAGCGCGATCCGCCGGTGGCCGAGCGAGGCCAGGTGTTCGGTCGCGGACCGGCCGCCGGCCCAGTTGGTGGCCCCGATCGTGGGGACGTCGTTGCCCGCGTTGCCGGCCGGGTCGACCATCACCACCGGGATGCCGAGGCGCTGCAGCTCGGTGTGCGCGACGCCGGGGCCGGAGAGGACGAAGATGACGCCGTCCGAGGCGCGGGAGCGCAGGTTCTGCAGCCACTGCCGGGTGGACGTGGAACGCCGGTGCACCGCGGAGATGACCGTGCCGACGCCGGCCGCGTGGGTGACCTCTTCGACGCCGCGGATCAGCTCGACCGCCCACGGGCTGTCCAGGTCGTTGAAGACCAGGTCGACCAGCGCCGCGCCGCCGGGCCGCTGCCGGGACGCCCGCCGCTGGTAGCCGTGCTCGCTGAGCAGTTGCTCGACCTTCTCGCGGGTCTCCGGGGCCACGTCCGTCCGGCCGTTCAACACCCGCGAGACGGTGGGTACGGACACACCCGCCTCGGCCGCGATCGCCGCGATCGTCACCCGCCTGCCGTCCACCGGCGCCGCCCTCACGCTTGGAAGTTTCGGAAAGTATTCCACCTGGGGGCCGACATGCGGCACCCGGTGGCAATAGATAGGTGAACGTCTATGCTTCCCAGCATGCGGAAGTTGATTGCGTGCGCCGTGGCCGCGCTGCTCGCCGCCTCGGGCCTGACCACCGGCGCCGGCGCCGGCCCGGCGACGCCCGGCGCCAAGGACGTGATCGTGCACCTGTTCCAGTGGCCGTGGGCGTCGGTTGCGAACGAGTGCGCCGCCGTGCTCGGCCCGAAGGGTTTCGGGGGCGTGCAGGTGTCGCCGCCCCAGGAGCACGTGCTGGTCGCCGGCCGGCCCTGGTGGCAGGACTATCAGCCGGTCAGCTACCGCCTCGAGTCGCGGCGCGGGAACCGGGCGGCGTTCGCCTCGATGGTGTCCACCTGCCACGCGGCCGGGGTGAAGATCTACGTCGACGCGGTGGTCAACCACACGGCGGGCGGGACGTCCACGGGTACGGGCAGCGGCGGCTCGGCCTACTCGCACTACGCCTACCCGGCCGTGCCGTACGGGACCGACGACTTCCACCACTGCGGGCGCAACGGCAACGACGACATCGCCAACTACGGCGACCGCTGGGAGGTGCAGAACTGCGAGCTGGTCGACCTGGCCGACCTCAAGACCGAGAGCTCTTACGTACGCGGAAAGCTCACCGCGTACCTCAACGATCTCGTCTCTCTCGGTGTGGACGGCTTCCGGGTCGACGCGGCGAAACACCTGCCGGCCGGCGATCTGGCCGCGATCGTCGACGCGGTGACCGGCGACCCCTACGTGTTCTCCGAGGTGATCGAGGGCGGTTCGGGCGAGCCTGCCCCTGAGGAGTACGCCGGGATCGGCGACGTGACCGAGTTCCGCTACGGCGACGTGGTCAGCTCCGCCTTCCGCGACGGCAACCTGGCCCAGCTCGACGGGCTGCCGGGCCGGATGCGCCTCGCCTCCGATGACGCGGTGGCGTTCATCGACAACCACGACACCCAGCGCAACGGGCGCAGCGTGCTGACGTACAAGAACGGCACGACCTACCGCCTCGCGCAGGCCTTCCTGCTGGCCTACCCGTACGGCGTCCCGCAGGTCATGTCCGGCTACGACTTCAGCGGCGCCGACCAGGGCCCACCGGCGGCCGGCGACGGGACGACGAGCCAGGTGACCTGTGGCAGCGGCTGGGTCTGCGAGCACCGGGCGATCGCCAACCTGGTGGCGTGGCGGGCGTCGGCGGGCTCGGCCGGCCTCGGCAACTGGTGGAGCAACGGGTCGAACCAGATCGCCTTCTCCCGGGGCGGCGCGGCGTTCATCGCGTTCAACCGGGGTTCGTCGAGCCTGACCCGCACCTTCGCGACCGGGCTGGCGGCGGGCGGCTACTGCGACGTGCTGGCCGTCGACGGCAACCCGTGCGGCGGCGCCTCGTACACAGTGGACGGCAGCGGGCAGGCGACCATCACGGTGGCGGCGGGCGCGGCGGTCGCCCTGCACACCGGCGCCCGTGGTCCGGGTGGCGGCACGGGCTGCTCCACGGCGTCGGTCTCCTTCGCGGTCAACGCGACCACGACGTGGGGCCAGAACGTCTTCGTCGTCGGCGACGTGCCCGAGTTGGGCAGCTGGAACCCGGCTCAGGCGGTGGCGCTGTCGTCGGCGGCGTACCCGATCTGGCGCGCGACGGTGACGCTGTCGGCCGGACGCGCCGTGGCCTACAAGTACATCAAGAAGGAGGGGTCCACGGTCGTCTGGGAGAGCGACCCGAACCGCTCCCGGACCACCCCGTCGGTGAGCCCGTGCAGCGCCGCCTGGGACGATTCCTGGCGTTAGCCGACCGGCCGCGCGGGCGGCTTCCCCGAGATTGAAGCGTGATCGTCACCGGGAGGAACGGGGCAGCGCCATGGGCCGGAGGGGTGCAAAGGTAACGCTTTCCCCCTCGAGGAGTGACAACGAAGTGAAGAAACTGTTCAATGCCGCGTCCGTGCTCGCACTCGCCGTCGGAATCGGTATCGCCTCGGCGGCTCCCGCCAGCGCCGCCACCGACCGGAGCGGGGCGGAACGGCTGAACATCCCGAACAGCAGCGCCTGCCGGGGTGGTCGTACGGTCCTGGAAGGAATGGTGGCCGGGCCGGGTGGCCAGCTCTACATCATCTTCTCCAAGGGAAGCGCCGGGGATCCGGCCCTGTCCAGATGGACGCGCGACGGATCGGCCTGGGACGGCGCCAGCTGGATCTGTGCCGGGGCGCCGGTACCCATGTCCGAGCTCGGTCACGGCAACGACCTCGCCTACAACGCGAACTACCTGGGCCAGGGCCCGGCCCTGATCTCCACCCACGGAAGCCAGTCCGCGTTCCCGAGCGACGCCGTCGGAATCGTGCACCTGAGCGCCGGTGGAGCCATCGGCGCCCGCGAGGTGGTCCACCTGTCCACCGGCAACATCAGCGGCCTCTGCTACAGCGCGACGGCGGCCGGCGGGGCCGGCCGATACGCGGCCCGGCGCCTCGGCAACCTGTGGACGCACGCCGGTTCCGGTGCCCTGACCAGCGGCTGGACGCTGGTGAAGAGCAACCTGACCAGCCACGACAACCGTTCCGACCAGGGCATCGACTGCTCCGAGAACTACATCTGGAACACCAGATCGATGAACGACTCGACCCCCGCCACCGGCTGGAACTGGGTCTACCAGTACAACTGGTCCGGCGGCGACGTGGAGAGCGACATCGGCATCCCGTCGAACAACCTGACCGACGAGATCGAAGACATCACCCACGTCGGGAGCGACTTCTTCGTCGCCATCAACCGGAACGACGGGCTCGCCGACTCCGTGAAGGTCTTCACCGAGTAGACCCCGCGCGTGGTGGCCGTCGACGCTTTTGTCGACGGCTGCTGCTGGGCTGCATCCCGAGACTATGGACGAGCACCATCCGCACTCCCGGCCCGGACTGATGGACGCCCTCAAGACAGCGCTCCGACGCCTCACGCTCGGCGCGTTCGCCTGCACCGCCGCGTTGATCGTCGTGCTGGTCGGTCTGGCGGTGCTCAGCGCCATCGGATGGACCTCCGACCCGCACGGCTACGCGATGTTCGCGGGCATTCTGTTCGCGGCGGTCCTGACCCCGGTCGCGCTCGCGCTGTGGCTGCTGTACCGATCAATGCGACGACGCAACTGACAAGCCGTCGCGCTGGGCCGAAGCGGCGTGCCTGGTCGGCCTGGTCTCGTCATACTGCTCCCTGGACCGGTGGCAGAGCCGGGTGATCGCAACGCCCAGAGCAGAGTGACCCGGCACGCGCGGGTGGCTCGACGGCGTGTGGGGCCGCTGGCGTGCCATGCCCCACCGGGGGTTCGAATCCCCTCCGGTCCACGATGCCGGCTCCGGGGGCCGAGCCCCCGGACGCCCCGCGTTATCTGGGTCTTTGTCGGCGGCTCGCCGCCGGCCCCGCGGGTGCCGTCCTGAAGACTTCGTCATCAGCTTCGAGCGACCGCCGCGTAGGCACCCTGACCAATGTCGTCAGTTCTGTCCCGGGCTCGCCGTGGGCAGTCCGGCGGCCTTCGCGCTGTCAAGCAGCCGCCGGTCGTAGGTGACGAAGGCGATCAGCGTCGTCCCCGACTCGTTCGTGAGCACCTGGGCCGTGGCAAGATGAATGGCGTCGAGGCTTCGCAGCGTCGGCTCCGTAAAAGCGGCTGCCGTGGCGCGGATTGTGTTGTCGATCTCCATGCGAAAGAGCCGCCCCACAGCCGCCGGCACGCCGATCAAGGCCTGCGGAGCCGACCGTCGCAGCGCCCTGGGCACCTCAACCTCCACGAGTGCGGAGGACACCAGAGGCGCATCATGGTGAGCGTTGAGCCAGGAAACCAGGTCGACGCTGTGCTCTTCCTGCCGGACCAGCTTGACCACAGCGGCGGAATCGAGATAGATCACCAGCGTTCCTCATCCCGCATGGCGGCAAGCGCTGTGGCAACGTCAACGTCGTCGTCACCGAGCTTCGGCGGGAGCGGGACGGGTCCGGTGCTGGTGGGGGAGGCGGCCCTACCAGCCGCGACGAGGTTGGCGAGGGTCGACCTGTCGTCGCCGACGGGCACCAGCCGGGCGATCGGCCGCCCTCGATCGGTGATCTCAAGAGACTCGCCGCCGCTCACCCGAGCCAGTACCTGGCTGGTGTTCTGGTTCAGATCCCGGACGCCGATACGCTCCATGGAAGAAGTGTAGAACATAAAGTTCTACATCTCCATGTCGTTCGCCCCCCGGGGCATATGCCCAGCAGGACCGAGCCGACGGCGTCCAGCAGCGTTGGTCCGCCGCCTACTTGATGACGCCTTGACTCATGTGCTGCCCCTCCGGCACCGGTGAGAACTTTCTCTGCATTTTAAGGCGGCCGCTCCGCAGGCCGCTCGCGCCGTCGGATCAGGGCCTGGCCTCCGGCCAGCCGCCGACGTCTTGGGACTTCGTCAACAACGCCGCGGTAAAGCCGGCCAGGCGGCACGACACTTGGACAAGCGGGCGGGGCGCCGGTGGTGGCCGGCAGCTTGATGGACTTGGTTTCGGGAAGCAAGCACTTATGCCTCCGGCGGGGGACTGTGATCTCTGGGATGGGTTGAGAGCCATCCCAGAGATCCGTCGTCCAGGCGAAGCCGAGCAGGCAGGCCCTACATGCTCCACAGTGTGTGGACGAAGGCCGACGGGATGACTGATGGCCTAGTTAATCAGGCCGGCCATCAGCGGCAGAATCCTCCGGAAAATTAATAACCTTGCAGTTATTTACAAGCCATCCAACCGATATCTCTGATCGTGATACATCTGTGTCGGTCAATCGGCTTGCTGTCATCTTTGACCGAAGTTGGTGTACCATTTTCAATGGCGGCGTAAATGCCCGTCGGATAGCTCGGTTGACCTTGGAAACAATTATGCTACATTCGACATTCGTGGCGACCTTGCCATAGTGGCGACCTTCCGACTCCGTAACTGTCAGAACAGGTCTTTTGTCAATCAAACTAGCGAATGCAAAACCCAGCATGAGCGGCGCGCCCCCCCGGTTCGGACCCGCGCCACGCATACCTAAAGAGCATTGGCGCCATATCAATGAGCCGTGATAAGTAGACCGTGATACCGACGAAGTCTTCGCCCCGGTAGACCTTGGCCGTTCGGAGGCTGCTCGCGAGTATGGCCAATGCTTTCCCGAGCTTGACGACCTTAAGTCCATTGTAGTGCTCCAGCTCTGCCATCCATTCCGCTTCGTAACGCGTGCGAAGCTCAAGCGACGGAAAGCCCTGTGCGGCTCGATGGACAATGCGCGGCGCCAGCCATGCGCTGAGGTCCAGGACCTCAGCGGCGATCGCCCCAAAAACCGCACCTAAGATGCCGCCGATCATGAGAGCGTTCATGCCGTGCCCCCAGCGGGGCGCCAGGCCCGCGGAACCCTTCGACCAACTCGGTCAAGGGCCTCGCGTGCAGATGCGGCACCGTTAGTGCTGAGTCGGTAATAGCGGCGCCGAGGGCGACCATCCTGAACCTCCGCCGTGTCTTCCCAGTATGAATCCAGCCATCCCAGGTGCTCGAAGCGCGCCAGGATCGGATAAAGGGAACCGGTGGCGATGCCTGCCTGACCAGCGATGTCGAACCCGTAGCGTGGTCTTGTTGGATCTTCAAGCAATGCTCGAAGGACGGCCTGGGTCGCCATGGTCATACGTGGTGGACTAGACATATCCGTACTCTACATAGCTAGAGATGGCGGAGCAACCAACGGGCCGCCCCGATGAGATGTACAGCAGGGAAGTACAGCAACCGAACGAGCCTTGCCTGCCCCAGCGAGCTCGAGTCGACGTCTGAGCTGCGAGTTCGAATCTGATCGGCCTCACTGCCGGGACTCGATCGGTCACAGGTCTCAAGTCGGGCATGAAGGCGCCCGTTCTCTAATTTTGGCCGATGTGAGACTCGAACTTGGGGACTGGCTCCGACCGGCCCGCAGGGGCGAAGATCATCGAGAGGTCGGCGGATCGCCCGTACGCTCAGTGAACTGGCAAAACGTCCTGGTAGTGGGTCGCCGTTGACAACAACGCGGCGGTTCGCATGGTGCAACGTCCGGTTCGCCGACCGTCGGGTTATCGGATTGCGGATGCTTCTAGGGTCGTAGCGTGATCATCACGGGGGAGGACCAGGCTCGGGCGGGAGTGGCGGATCCGGATCGGTTTGTCCGGGCGGTCGCCGTCAGAGCGTGTCTGCGCGCCGGGTGGCTGAGTGACGAGGAGTTGCGGTCGCTGGCGGCGTCGCTGCCGCGGTCGCTTCGGGGGCTGTTGTCGCGGTGGGCGTCGCCGGGGGCCGCGGATGTGCTGGTCGAGGAGGTCCGGTCGCGTTACGGCGACCGGGAGGCGGCTCGGCTGCTGCCGCGTTGTGGGGACGCGACCGTGCGGCGGCTGCTCCCGTCGCTGGATGACCTGGCCGGCCCGAACGCCTTGGCCGCCAAGCACCCGGCCGCGCTGCTGGACCATCTGGAAGCGCGTCTGGCGGTCGGCGACCGCGCTGAGCTCTGGAACCGGTTCGCCGCCGCGGTCCTGCGGATCGGGGACGATCGGGTTCTGGACCTCGTCGAGCGCTTCGCCCCGGATGGCGTCCTGCCGGGGCGGCCGGTCGACTACGGCCGTTACGCCGGGCGGCATCCGGGCCGGGTCGCCCGGTTGCTCGCGGCGCCCGGTCGCCTGGACGGCGTAACGCTGCCGCGCCGGCTGGCCCGTCGCCTCGCTGTCCTGCCGGACGATGAGCTGATCCCGTTCGGCGACCGCCCGGAGCTTCTCGCGGCCCTGCCCCCGTCCCGCCGTGGCGCCGTCTTCCGGGCTGCCCGCGAGGACCCGGGCCGGCCCGCTCCGAACTGGCCGGCGGTGCTGGCGGTTCTGCCGCACCGGCTGCGTGCCGAGGAGGCGAGGCGGTCGGGGCTGCGGGACATCGCGGGGTTCCTGCCCTGGGAGCAGGTCCGCGAGCTGGCCGCCGTTAACGACGGTGATAGTGGCGTGCGGCTGGCCGCGTACCGGAATCTGCTCGGCTCGGCCCGGTTGAGCCGCGACCGGACCGCCGTGGCCGAGGCCCTCGAAGGGCTGAGTGGCCGCCTCCGCAACGAGATCGATCCGGTACGCCGGGAGCTGCTGCGCGCCGTCGGTGATCTGGTGCCGCTGATCACGGCGGCCGCCGCGCCCTCGCTCGCGCGGCTCGTCACGGACACCCTGGAGGCGCCGAGCACGTCCACCGGCACCCTCGAGGAGCTGGTCGAGATCCCGCTCGGCGTCCGGCATGATCCGGCGCTGCGCGACTGGGCCCTGGACGCCGTCGCGAGGATTGTGCGGGCCGGTGGTTTCGACGTTGTGCTGGCCCTGCGTGACCGGGGAGATGCCGAGCTGGTCGACCGGCTGGCCGGCTGGGTCGAGGCCGGCGCCGCGCATGGCGATCACGACCGCGCGCCCGATCTGGCCTGGGCGCTGCGCCGGGCGGGGTGGCCGGTGGAGAGGCTGCGGGGCTGGCTCGCCGACCTGGCCCTGCATCACCCGGACACCACGGTGGCGAAGGAGGCCATCGAGCAGTGGCTGGCCGACCCGGCCACCCGGGACGACCGGGCCGCCCGGCTGCTGGCCGCCGATCCGACGGCGATCACCCAGGAGCCGGTGTGGGCGGTGGTGCGCGCCCGGCGGACCGATCTGGTTCCGGCGAACGTGCCGCCCGGTCGGTTCCGGCCGGCGCCGGCCCGCCGCTGGACCCCGGCCGTGGTGCGCGGGACCGAGCGGTGGCGGCCGGAGCAGCGGGCGGCGTTCGTCCGCCTGCAGGGCGAGGTGGTCGCGGACGCCGACGAGGATCTGGCGATCCGGGTGCGGGCGGTGCGGGCGGCCGCGCGGGCCGGCGGGCGTGAGCTGGTCGAGTCGCTGGTGGATCATCCGGATGTGCGGATCGCGGAGGCGGCGGTCGGCGCGTTGGGCGCGGATTCGCTGGGCGTGATCAGGGCGCAGCTCGACACCGATCGGGCCCGGGTGGCGGTGTGGGCGCTGGCCCGGGTCGCACGGGACCTGCCTCCCGCGGAGGCGGTCGGAGTGCTCGCCGACGTCGTCCGCACGTCGCCGAGGATCGCGGCGCGGAAGGAGGCGGTACGGCTGCTCGGTGACGCGGTGCCGGTGCTGGCCGAGGTGTTCCGCCGGGACGGGCAGCACCCGGATGTCCGGGCCGCGGTCGTGGCCACCGTGCGGCAGCGGCTCGACCAGGAGCTGAGCTGGGACCTGCTGACCGAGGCGGCCCGGGACGGGATCAAGCCCGCCTGGCCGGGGGAGATCGCCGAGCGGCACCGTCCGCGCTACGCCCGGGTGGTCGCGCTGACCGGCGACGAGGACGCGATGCTGCTCTGGATGGAGCACCTGACCGGCCTCGGTGACCTGCTGTTCCGCCGGATGACCAACCTCGAGCGGCGATGCCCGCCGTTCGTGGGGGCGGTCCTGCGGCACCCGGACGCGGACGCGTTCCGGCTGGCCCTGCGCCGGCTGGCCGAGCTGGATCGGCTGGACGCCGAGCCGGGCGGGCCGGCGGCCGATCGTCCGGCCCGGCGGCGCCTCACGTGGCTGGCCGACCGGGCGGTGACCTGGGCGGTCTCGGCCGGCGCGGGCGTCGACCGGGCTCCGCTGATCGCCGCGGCGCGGGCTCTGGGTGAGGTTCCGGCTTTCGCGGGTACGGCCGCCCGCCTGCTCGCGGCGGCCCTTCCCCTCCGTACCCCGGAATTGATCGAGCTCTGCACCCCGCGCCCGCTGCTGGCCGTCGTCGTGGCCGGCGTGGTCGCCGAGCGGGCCCGGAAGGAGTCCCTCGAACCGGCGATTCTGCGGGCCTCGGCCGCGGTTCTGGGCGGGCGCGGCGACCTGGCCGGCGGGCTGATCGCGGTGGCGCTGGCGAGGGCGGGCGAGCGTCACCGGTGGGCCGAGCCGTTCCGCGGCATGCTGCTCGACCTGCGTCAACACCCTGATCCTGAGGTACGGGGGGCCGCGCTCGAGGTGTCGATGGTGGCCCGGTGACGGCACGTTCGGACCGATTTGCGACCCGTTCGCCGGACCGGCGCGGAGCTAAAGCCGCTATTCGGGCAAGATACCGTGCGTCGTGCTCAAAACCCGAATTCGTGCAAAGGCCGCGGTTCGCCGCGCGTTGATGATCGGGGTGGCCACCTCGGTGGTCGCCGCCGGCGGCGCGGCCCTGGCCGAGGTGGTCGGTTCCGACCCGGTCGCCTCCCCGTCGTTCAACGGCCCGGTGTACGCCGTGGCCCACCGCGGCGACACCGTCTACGTCGGCGGCACCTTCACCGCCGCCGTGGTGAACGGCAAGACCATCGCCCGGGACAAGCTGGCCGCCTTCAACGCGAAGACCGGCGAACTGCTGCCGTGGGCGCCGACGGCCGACGCCAACGTTCGTGCGCTCGCGGTCGACGGCGACACGGTCTACGCGGCCGGCGACTTCGACAAGATCTCCGGCACCGCCCGGGACGCGGTCGCCGGCCTGAACGCCACCACCGGCGCGCTCACCCCGCTCAAGCACTCCGTCACCGGTCAGCCCAACGCCATCGCCACCGGCAACGGCAAGCTCTACGTGGCCGGCAAGCTGGCCGCGATCGACGGCGCGACCCGGTCCAACGTGGCCGCCTTCTCGCTGGCCACCGGCGCCCTGGACGCCTGGGCCCCGACCACCGACGACGTGGTCAACGCCGTCGCGGTGACCGGCAAGCGGGTCTACCTCGGCGGCAGCTTCCACAAGACCAACGGGCTCTCCTCGACGCTGCGGCTGACCGCGGTCGACGGCATCACCGGGGTGCTCGACAAGTCGTTCCTGCCCAAGCCGGTGTCCCAGGTGATCGCGCTGACCGCGGACTCGACCGGCGTCTGGGCCTCGCTCGGCGGGCAGGGCGGGCGCGCGATCGCGTACTCGCCGACCGGCGCGACCAGGTGGACCCGGGTGTTCGACGGCGACGCGCAGGCGATCGCGGTGCTGGACGGCGTCACGTACGTGGGTGGCCACTTCGACAAGGCCTGCACGACGACCAACAACGGCGCGATGGGTCTCTGCACCGACGGCTCGGTGCCGCGGGTCAAGCTGGCCGCGGTGGACGGGCAGGGCAACCTGCTGAACTGGGCGCCGCAGGCCAACGGCGTGGCCGGGGTCCGGGCGCTGGCCGCCTCGCCGACGCTGGGCGTGGTCAGCGCGGTCGGCGACTTCACCATGATCGGCACGCAGACCCGCAAGCGCTACGTCGCCTTCAAGATCGACCGGCCCGAGGCGGGTCCGGCGCCGGCCAGCCCGTACGTGGCGTCCTACAACTTCGACACCACGGTCGCCGACGGCACCTTCGACGACGGCTCGGGCAAGGGCCACCTGCTGCGCGCGGTCACCCGCGGCGGCGGCGCGGTCAAGATGGTCCCGCACGGCAACGGCCAGGCGCTCGAGTTCCCGGCCAAGTGCGCCGGGGAGAACTGCGCGAAGCTGGTCCTCCAGTCGGCCGACACGCCGGACCTCAACCCGGGCAGCGGCCCGCTGAGCTACGGCGCGGCGGTGCGGCTCAGCCCGCAGGAGGCCGGCGCGGGGGAGAACATCCTGCAGAAGGGGTACGCCTCCGGCGGCGGCCAGTACAAGCTGCAGGCCGACGGCATCTCCGGCAAGCCGAGCTGCGGGATGGGCGACAAGGCGTCCACCTCCGTGCTCATCGCCCGCAGCCGCGAGTCGATCGCCGACGGCGAGTGGCACACGCTCGAGTGCCGCCGGTCCGGCGCCACCCTGAGCATCGTGGTCGACGAAGCGGTCAAGACGAGCGTGGCGATCCCGGTGGCCCTGTCGGTGGTCACCACCCAGCCGCTCAGCCTCGGCGGCAAGGGCGTCGGCGCGGACAACGACCAGTTCCACGGCGAGCTGGACGACGTCTGGGTCAAGGTCGGCGGATAGCCCGAACAGTGGTAGCCAGGAGCGGCATCCGGTGCCCGGATGCCGCCCTGGCCTACCACTGACTGATCGTCAGCGCTTGCCGGGGAGGGCCAGGGCGATCACGGCGCCGACGCCGACCACGGCCGCTCCGACCAGGACGGCCGGGACGACGCCGTCGACGAAGCTGTCCAGGCTGGTGTAGCCGCCGTACGAGCTGAACACCGAGGCCAGGGCGGCGACCCCGGCGGCCACCCCGAACTCGCGGATGGTGTTGTTGGCGCCCGAGGCCACGCCGCGTTCCGCCTCCGGCACGCTGGCCAGGGCCATCGTGCTGATCGGGGCGAAGGTCAGCCCCATGCCGATGCCGGCCATCACGAAGGCCGGGACCAGCGACGAGTACGTCGTGTCGGCCGCCGTCACCAGCCCGATCCACAGCAGCGCCCCGGCCAGCAGCGCCTGGCCCGTGGCGATCAGCGTGCGCAGCCCGATCCGGTCGGCGAAGATGCCGGCCAGTGGCGCGACCACCATCGGCGCCATCGTCCACGGCAGCGTGCGTACCCCGGCTTCGAGCGGGCTGAGCCCCTGCACCACCTGGAAGTACTGGGCGAGCAGGAACACCGCGCCGAACGTGCCGGCCGAGAAGGTCAGGGTCACCACGCTGACCAGGCTGAAGCCCCGCGACCGGAAGAGCCGCAGCGGCATCATCGGCGACTTCGTGCGGCTCTGCCAGGCGACGAAGAGCCCGATCAGCACCACGCCGGCGATCAGCATCGAGGCCACCCGGCCGGAGGTCCAGCCGCGGTCCGGCCCGTCCACCACACCCCAGACCAGCAGCAGCATGCCGGCCGCGGACAGCACCAGGCCGAGCGGGTCGAGCTTCGAGGCGCCGCCGCGCGAGTCGCGGAGCACCACCGCGGCCAGCACCACCGCGATCACGCCGACCGGCACGTTCAGCCAGAAGATCCAGGTCCAGTCGAGGCCCTCGGTGACCGCGCCGCCGACCACCGGGCCGACCGCGACGCCGAGCCCGCTGATGCCGCCCCAGATGCCGACGGCGGCGTTGCGCATCCTGTCCGGCACGGCCTGCGCCAGCAGGGTCAGGGACAGCGGCGCGACCGCGGCGCCGGCCAGACCTTGCACCGCGCGGGCGGCGGTGAGCTGCCACGGCTCGGAGGCCAGCGCGGCCGCGGCCGAGGCGAGCGTGAAGAGCGCGATGCCGCCGACGAACATCCGCCGCCGGCCGATCCGGTCGCCGAGCGCGGCCGCGGTCAGCAGGAACGCGGCGAACGGCAGCGTGTAGGCGTTCACGAACCATTGCAGGTCGGTGATCGAGGCGCCGATCGACGTCCGGATCACCGGCAGGGCCGTGGTCACGACCAGGTTGTCGAGCGTGACCATGAAGATCGGGATGCCGGTCGCGGCGAGCACCCAGGCCAGCGGCCGGGCCTTCCGCGCCGGTTCGGCGCCGGGCCGCTCGAGAGTCGTGGCGGTCATCAGGTTCTCCCCAGTTGTTATTCACTGATAACTACGCGACCGAAGGTAGTTATCCACTGATAACTTTGTCAAGTACGATCGGGGGCATGCCCAGAACGAGACTCACCGCCGAGGAGCGCCAGGACCAGCTGGTCCTGGCCGCCGTGACCGCGTTCAGCGAGGGCGGGTACGCCGGCACGACCACCGACCAGGTGGCCCGGCTGGCCGGCGTCTCCCAGCCGTACGTCATCCGGCTCTTCGGCACCAAGCAGCAGCTCTTCCTCGCCGCGATCGGCTACGCCTGCGACCGGATCGAGGAGCACTTCCGGACCGCCGCCGAGGTCGCACCCACCCTGGAGGCCCTCGGTGCGGCCTACGACCAGCTGATCGCCCAGCGCGAGCTGATCACCCTGTTGCTGCACGGGTTCGCCGCCGCGGGCGACCCGGTGATGGGTCCGGTGGTCCGCGAGGGCTTCGGCCGGATCTACACCTCGGTGCGCCGGCTGACCGGCGCCAGCGTCGAGGAGTGCCGCGACTTCATGGCCATGGGCATGCTCTGCACCGTTCTGGGCTCACTTCGCGTGATCGGCCCGGACGCGGTCCAGCCCGAACCGTGGTCGGCCGAGGTGCTGGGCGCCCTCAACCTGCACCACGCCTAAAGGTTGTGCCTCAAGTAGGCGGGTGACCGCCAGCCCAGCATCGCCTCGGTCATCCGGACCGCCTCGACCGTCGCGCGCACGTCGTGCACCCGGACGATGCGCGCGCCCCGCAGCACGCAGAAGACCACCGCCGCCAGCGTGCCGGCCAGCCGGTCCGGCTGCGGCCGGTCCAGTGTCTCGCCGATGAAGTCCTTGTTGCTGACCGCGGCCAGGGTCGGGTGGCCGAGCTCGCAGATCTCGTCCAGCCGCCGGGTCAGCTCCAGCGACTGGACCGTGTTCTTGTTCAGGTCGGGGCCCGGGTCGAGAACGACCTGGTCCGGGCGTACGCCGCGGTCGAGCGCGACCGACACCCGTTGCTGGAGAAACGATCGCACCTCGGCCACGACGTCGTCGTAGCGCGGGGACGGATGCGGGGTGCGGGGCGCGGCCAGGCTGTGCGTGATCACCAGCGCGGCGTCCGTACCGGCGACCGCGTCGGCCATCGCCGGATCCCGCAGCCCGGACGTGTCGTTGATCACGCCGGCCCCGCACGCGATGGCCTCGCGGGCCACTTCCGGGCGATACGTGTCGACCGACACCACGGTCAGCTCGCGGGCTGCCTCGACGACCGGGAGCACCCGCTCGAGCTCCTCCGCGACGGTCACCTCGGGCCCCGGCGCGAACGGCACACCACCGATGTCGATCCAGTCCGCGCCCTGTTCGGCGGCTGTCCGCACCGCCTCCAGCGCGTGCGCGAGCGCGAAGGTCCGGCCCCGGTCGTGGAACGAGTCCGGCGTGCGGTTGACGATCGCCATCACCGCCACCCGGCGGTCGAAATCGAACTCCCGGCCGCCGATCACGAGTCGCATATCGGTGGACGGTAGCAACCGGTCATCGGTAAGAGTGACGTAATGGATGCGCGGGGACCGGGTCGATATCTGTGGTGGCTGGCTCGACGTGTCCGGAAACGGATCTTCATCGGGGCCGCGTTCGCCACGGTCTGGTACCTGAGCCTGGCGGCCACGCCGTACCTCCTGGCCCAGGCCATCGACCACGGCCTGCGGGCACACCGCACCGACGTGCTGCTCGGCTGGGCGGCGGCGGTTCTGGTGCTCGGCGGGGCCGGCGCCTTCCTCGGCATCATGCGGCACCGGTCGATGACCAAGCTGCGGACCCTGTCCGGGCTGCTGACAGCCGACCTGGTGCTGGAGCACGCGACCCGGCTGGGCGCCGCGCTGCCGCGCCGGATCACCGCCGGCGAGGTCGTCACGATCGGCATCTCCGACGTGTGGGTGATCTCCCGCTCGATGAACGTCGGCGGCGTCGGGGTGGCCAGCATGGTCGCGTACGGGACGGTCGCGGTCCTGCTCTTCCACACCTCGCCACTGCTCGCCGTCACCGTCCTGGCCGGTGTCCCGCTGCTCGCCCTGATCGTCGGCCCGCTGCTGACCAGGGTCCAGGCGGCCGGGCAGCGCTACCGGGAACGGCAGGGCACGCTGGCCGGCCGGCTCGTCGACGTGCTCGGCGGCCTGGGCGTGCTGAACGGCCTGGGCGGCAAGGAGTCGCACCTGGGCCGGTACCGCCAGGAGTCGGACAAGCTGCGCGACCTGGGCTACCGGGTCGGCGTCACGTCGAGCTGGGTCGGCGCGCTCGGCACCGGCCTGCCCGTCCTGTTCCTCGCCGTGGTCACCTGGATCGGCGCGCGGATGGCCGCGAGCGGCGACATCACCATCGGCGAGCTGGTCGCGGTGTACGGCTGGACGTCGCTGCTGGCCATCCCGGTCGACGTGATGATCTTCTGCGGCTTCGACATCACCCGCGGCCTGGTCGCCGCCCGCCGGGTGGCCGCCTTCCTGCGCGTACCCATCGAATCCGACCACGGTGACCCGGCACCCGCCGGACCCGCCCCGCTGAGCGACCCGATCTCCGGCGTGAGCGCCGAGCCGGGCCGGTTCACCGTGCTGGCCGGCGCCCGCACCGCCGACGCGGAGGCGATCCTGGACCGGCTCGGCCGGTACGGCGAGACCGAGGCCACCTGGGCCGGCCGGCGGCTGGACGGCATCGCCCGCGCCGAGGTGCGCGACCGGGTGCTGGTGGCCCGGCACGACGCCGAGGTGTTCGCCGGGACGCTGCGCGACGTGGTGGCCGGTCCCGGCGAGACCGACGACGACCGGGTACGCCGGGCCATCGACGCCGCCGTCGCGCACGACATCGCGGCCGACCTGGACCGGCCGGTGGAGTGGCGCGGCCGCAACCTCTCCGGCGGCCAGCGGCAACGGCTGCGGCTGGCCCGGGCGCTGCACGCCGACCCCGAGATGCTGCTGGCGGCCGAGCCGACCTCGGCCGTGGACGCGCACACCGAGGCGGCCATCGCCCAGCGGCTGAGCGACGTGCGGTCCGGCCGCGGGACCGTGCTCGCCACCACGTCGCCGGTGCTGCTGTCCCGGGCCGACGTCGTGCATTACCTGGTCGACGGCCGGGTGGTCGCGTCGGGCACCCACGACTCCCTGCTGAGAACCGAAGCCGGTTATCGGGAGCTGGTCACTCGAGTGTTCGAGGAAGTTCAATCGTGAGCGGGGTTCTGCCGGTCGCGACGCCGGCCGACGTGCGGAAGGCCGCGTTCCGGCTGATCGCCGCCGACCGCCGCGCGGTGGTCAGCGTCCTCGTGCTCAACGCCTTCGCCGCCCTGGCCGGGCTGGGCGGGCCGTGGCTGCTCGGCCGGATCATCGACGCGGTCACCGCGGGCGCCGGTCCGTCCCAGGTCGACCACTACGCGCTGGGCGTGCTCGGCTGCGCCGTCGCCCAGACCGTCCTGCTCCGGTACGCCCTGTGGGCCGGCGCCAACGTCGGCGAGCGTACGGCGGCCCGCATCCGGGAAACCTTCGTCGACCGGGCCCTGACCCTGCCCGCGTCGGTCGTCGAGCGGGTCGCCGGCGGTGACCTGGCCGCCCGCGGCACCAACGACATCGACCAGGTGGCCAAGTCGGTGCGCGACATCCTGCCGGCGCTGACCGGGGCCTTCGTGCAGATGTTCTTCCTGGTCGGCGCCGTGCTCGTGCTCAGCCCGCCACTGGGCGCGGCCGGGCTGCTCGGGTTCGCCGGCATCTGGTTCATCACCCGCTGGTACCTGCGGGTGGCCCGGGACGCGTACCTGCGCGAGGGCGCGGCCGACTCCCGCCTGGCCGACGAGCTGACCGCCACCGTCGAGGGCGCCCGTACGATCGAGGCGTTCGGCCTGGCCCGGCTGCGGCTGGCCATCGGCCGGGCGGCCATCGACGAGACCCGCCGGACCCGGATGGCCACGCTGCGGCTGCGGACGTTCTTCTTCCCGACCGTCGAGCTGTCCTACGCCGTCCCGGTCGTGATCATCCTGGTCGCCGGCGGTTACCTGGCCTTCCACGGCTGGGTGTCGGTCGGCACGGTCGGCGCCGCGGTGCTCTACCTGCGGCAGCTGGCCGGGCCGCTCGACTCGATCACGATCTGGATCGAGCAGCTCCAGAGCAGCGGGGCGTCGTTCGCACGCGTCGAGGGCCTGGCCGCGGTGCCACCCGGCCCGGTTTCGACCGAACGGCTTCCGGACGGCGAGAAGATCGAGATCGACGGCGTGCGGTACGCGTACGACGAGGGCCGCGACGTTCTGCATGACGTCACGCTGACCGTGCGGCCGGGGGAGCGCCTGGCGATCGTCGGGCTCTCCGGCGCCGGCAAGTCGACGCTCGGCCGCCTGATCGCCGGCGTGGACCGGCCGCGCACCGGCAGCATCACGGTCGGCGGGGTGCCGGTCGCCGACCTGCCGCCGGACGAGTTGCGCCGGCACGTCGTGCTGGTCACCCAGGAGCACCACGTCTTCGCCGAGTCGCTGCGGGACAACCTGATGATCGCGGCGCCCGACGACGACCTGCGCCGGGCGCTGACCCGGGTCGGCGCCGACTGGGCCACCGACCTCGACCTGGACCTGGGCGAACACCCGCCGGACGGCGCCCGGGCCCAGCAGCTCGCGCTGGCCCGGGTGCTGCTGGCCGACCCGCACACGGTCATCCTGGACGAGGCGACCGCCCTGCTCGACCCGACCGCCGCCCGCACCGCCGAGCGGGCGCTGGCGGCGGTGCTGCACGACCGTACGGTGATCGCGATCGCCCACCGCCTGCAGACGGCGCACGACGCGGACCGGGTGGCCGTGATGGACGACGGCCGGATCGTCGAGCTGGGCCGACACGACGAGCTGGTGCGCCGCGACGGCCCCTACGCCGCCCTGTGGCGCATCTGGCACGGCTAGTTCCAGTGGTAGCCCATCGCGGCGTCTGCCGCCCGGATGCCGCTCCGGGCTACCACTGAAGGGTTCACGCGCCGGCGGCGTCCAGACGTTCGATCTGCTCGGTGGTGAGCTTGAGGTCGAGGGCCGGGACGACGTTCTCGAACTGCTCGGGCGTACGCGGGCCGATCAGCGGCACCACCCGCGGCCCGGGCCGTTGCGCCAGCCAGGCCAGCACCACCTGGTTGCCGGTGGCCCCCAGCTCCGCGGCCAGCTCGTCGACGGCGGCCAGCCGCGCGTCGGAGTCCGAACCGCGGTAGGCGTCGAGGATGAAGTGGTCGTCCCGCTTCGCCTTGTTGTCGTACAGCCCCTTGAGGATCGGCGAGTACGCCACCAGCGTCAGGTCGTCGTGCTCGGTCAGGTAGTCCCACTGGTCGGCGTCGACCACCGACGAGTTCTGGTTCGCCCCGTTCGGCCGCAGGTACGAGTGCTGCTGCTGGAGCGCGACCGGCGCCGTCCAGCCGTTCCGCTCGCACAGCCGCCGGATCCGCTCCAGCCGCCAGGTCCGCACGTTCGACCAGCCCAGGTGCAGCACCTTGCCCGCCTTGACGAACGAGTCCAGCGTCTCCAGGGTCTCCTCGAGCGGCGTCGCCCGGTCGTCCACGTGCACGTAGTAGAGGTCGATGTGGTCGGTGCCCAGCCGGGTCAGGCTGCCGTCCAGCGCCCGCCGGAGGGTGTCCGCCCCGGCGCCGGCGAAGGTCCGCCGGGCCAGGTCCCAGTTCGGCGAGCCGTCCGCCGCCCACAAGTCCGGGCTCGCCACCGGCACCGCCGTGGCCTTGGTGGCCAGGAAGACCTGGTCCCGCCGGTTCCCGTCGCGCAGCCACCGGCCGAGCAGTTCCTCGCTCTGCCCGCCCGCGGTGCCCGGGTTGACCCACCACTCGTAACAGTCCGCGGTGTCGATGAACGACCCGCCCACCTCCAGGTACCGGTTCAGGATCGTCACCGAGTCCGGCTCGTTCGTCTCGCTGCCCATCTGCATCGCGCCCAGGGCGAGCGCGCTCACCTGCCGGCCGGTCCGGCCGAGTTCCACTGTCTGCATGCCCCGACGCTAGGACCCGGAGCGCGCTCCAGGTCAAGCCTCGAAGTTCGGATGTTTGTCGCTGTCGATCTCGGGCATCCGCCCGCCATGCGTCTTCGGCGTAGCAATCTCTCGGAGCCCGGGTACGGCCGTCGCCGTAGTGGTAAAGGGTTCAGCTACCTCGACACCGACGGCACCCGGCTGACCGATCCCGCCGCCCTGGAGCGCATCAAGGACCTGGTCATCCCGCCCGCCTGGACCGAGGTATGGATCAGCCCGCACGAGCGCGGGCACATCCAGGCCACCGGCAAGGACGTGGCCGGCCGCAAGCAGTACATCTACCACCGGGTCTGGCGCAGCACCCAGGACGAGGCCAAGTTCGACCACGCCCTGGAGATCGCCGAACGCCTCCCCGAGATGCGCGAGCGGCTGGCCGCCGACCTGACCAGCCGGGGCCTCAACCGGGGCCGGGTGCTGGCCGCGATCGTCAAGCTGCTCGACATGGGGATGTTCCGGATCGGCGGCGCGCAGTACGCCGACCGCGACGAGGACCCGTCCTACGGCCTGTCCACGCTGCGGCCCGACCACTGCCGCACCCAGGGCGCCTGCATGCTCCTGGAGTTCACCGGCAAGTCCGGCGTCGAGCACACCGCCCCGGTCGGCGACGGCGAGGTGTGCGCGGTGCTGCGCGAGCTCAAACGGCGCCGGCGCGGCGAGAAGCGGCTGTTCGCGTTCTGGGATCCGCACACCCGGCGGTGGCGGACGGTCGACGCCGACGACATCAACGCGTACCTGCGCGAGATCAGCGGCGAGCAGATGACGGCCAAGGACTTCCGGACCTGGCACGGCACCGTGAAGGCGGCCGAGGAACTGGCCGCGGCCGGGCCGCAGCCGACCGAGAACAAGCGCAAGAAGGCCGTCTCGCACGCGATGAAGGAGGTGGCCGGCCTGCTGGGCAACACGCCCGCGGTGGCCCGCTCCTCGTACGTCGACCCGCGGCTGGTCGACCTCTACGCCGACGGCAAGGTCGCCGACGTGGAACCGGGCACGCCCCGCGAGCAGGCCGAACGCGAAGTGCTCGACCTGCTGTCCGACGCTTAGATCCGGCCGTCGCCGGCCGATCGGGCGGATATGGGCCGGATCGTGCGCGGGTGGGGGATCGGCCTGCTGATCCTGATGGTGCTCGGCGGGCAGGTGTGGTCGTTCGTCGACCCGGTTCAGCGCCCGTACGTGATCGGCCTGGTCATGCTGGTCCTGGACATCGTCGGGTTCGTGTCCGGGATGCGGGCCGCCCGGCGCGGCGACATGACGTTGTGGCGGATGATCGCCCTGGGGCGGATGTGCGCGATCGTCACGTTCGCGCTGCTGACCGCCGAGAGCTTCGCCCGGACCGAGTACCTGTGGTGGGTCGGCGTCACCGTACGCCTGGGCGCCTTCGGCTTCTTCTCGCTGGCCGTGCTCCTCGCGCCCGCCCAGCGGATGCGCGGCCGCGAACGCGTCGCCTTCTTCGCCGAGACCACCGCCGTGGTGGCCGGCGGGTTCATGGTCGTCTGGTACTTCGTGATCAACCCGGCCATCGTCGGGACCACGTCGAACCTGGCCTGGATCGGCTACATCGGCTACCCGGTCGGCGACCTGCTGATGCTGCTCGCGATCGCGGTGACCCTGCTGCGCGGCTCGATCGGGCCCGCCACCGGGCCGAAGGCGCTGCTGCTCGCTGGCATGGCCGCCTACCTGAGCGGGGACGCGCTGTGGTCCGGCCTCGAGTCGCAGCGCCTGATGTCGATCCGGTCGCCGTACGCCGGATGCCTGATCATGCTCGGCGGCCTGCTGATGACCGTGGCGCCGATGCGGGTCCGCGTACCGGAGCAGAAGCCGGAGCAGAAGCCGGACCGGACCGCCCGGCCCGACCTGCGCTGGTCCCACCTGCTGCCGGTGGCCGCGATGGTGGTCGGCGGCTCGCTGATGGTCGTGGTGACCGTCAAGGAGAACGACATGCTGCCCTGGGGCGGCCTGGTGCTCGGCCTGATCACGATGGCCGCGGCGATCACCGTGCGGCAGGTCATCTCCCTGCGGGACAGCCGCGACCAGATCGTCACCGACGCGCTCACCGGCCTGGCCAACCGCACCGGCCTGGACGAGGCGATCGGCCGGGCGCTGCGCCGGCACGAGCCGTACGCGCTGCTCCTGGTCGATCTCGACGGCTTCAAACTGATCAACGACGCGTACGGCCACGCCGCCGGCGACATCGTGCTCACCGAGGTCGCCCACCACCTGCGCAGCGTCGTCCGCGCCGGCGACGTGGCGGCCCGGATCGGCGGCGACGAGTTCGCCGTCCTGCTCACCGAGGTCACCACGACCGAACAGGCCGGCGCGGTCGCCCAGCGGATGCTCACCATGGCCGCGGCCAACCCGGTGCGGCTCGGCGAGGACACCCTGCCGATCCGGGCCAGCATCGGCCTCACCGCCGGCGACGCCGAGGACACCCCCAAGGAGCTGCTGCGCCGCGCCGACCTCGCGATGTACCAGGTCAAGCGGGCCGGCACGCACGGCTGGCGGGCGTACGACCCGGCCATGACCGACCGCCGCGCCGAGGACGCCGCCCTGAGCGAGGCCCTCAACGCTCCCGACCGTGACCTGTTCGTCCTCTACCAGCCGATCGTCGACCTGACCACCGGCCGTCCGGTAGCCGTCGAGGCGCTCGTCCGCTGGAACCACCCGGTGCACGGCCTGGTGTCACCGGCCCAGTTCATCCCGATCGCCGAACGCAGCGGCGCCATCACCGAGATCGGCCTGTTCGTGCTGGAGGAGGCCTGCCGGCAACTCGCCGCCTGGAACCGGCTGACCTACATCAGCGTCAACCTGTCCCCGCGCCAGCTTCAGGAACCCACCCTGGTGCACGACATCCTCGCCATCGTCCGCCGCACCGGCATCGCGCCGTCGTCCCTGGTCCTCGAGGTCACCGAGTCGGCCATCGTCGACCAGGCCGCCATCGCCATGCTGGACACCCTCCGCGGCCACGGCATCCGGATCGCCGTCGACGACTTCGGCACCGGCTACAGCTCGCTGCACTACCTGACCCGCCTGCCGGTCGACATCCTGAAGATCGACCGCAGCTTCGTGGCCGAACTCAACGGCACCCCCGAAGGCTCGGCGATCACCGAGGCGATCATCCGGCTCAGCCACGTCCTGCACCTGACCACGATCGCCGAGGGCATCGAGACCGACGAGCAGGCGGCCGAACTACTGGCGCTGGGCTGCACCACCGGCCAGGGCTTCCGGTACGCCCGCCCGACTCGGCCCGCCGACCTGGATCTCACCGATCTGGAGTACGCGACCCGCCAGCCGTAGCCCGTCCGTCCGGTGGGTCAGCACCAGCACGGTCCTGGCTTTCTCGCTCGTGGCACTCAGCAGGTCGGCCATCAACGCCTCGGCGCCGGCCGCGTCCAGCGCCTCGGTCGGCTCGTCCAGGATCAGCACGGCCGGGTCGGCCAGCAGGGCGCGCGCGGTGGCCAGCCGCTTGCGTTGCCCGCCCGAAATCGTGGAGCCGCCCGTACCCAGCCGCCGGTCGAGCTCCAGCTCCAGCCCCACCCTGTGCAGGCTGGCCCGGAGTTCGTCGTCGGTGGCGTCCACCTTGGCCAGACGCAGATTCTCCCGCACGGTCGAGGCGAACACATGATCCGTCTCGTCGCCGACCAGCACCACGAGCTTCCGGAAGTCGTCCTCCGGGATGTCACCGATCCTCGTCCCGCCCAGCGTGACGGTGCCGGCCGTCGGCGCCAGGAAGCGGGCCAGGACGGCCGCCAGGGTCGACTTGCCGCTGCCGGACGGCCCGAGGATCGCCGTGCGGGAGCCGGCCGGGAGCTCGAGGTCGAGCCCGTTCAGGGCCACCCCGTCCCACCCCGCGACAAGTCCCGTGATGACGACGCCCTTTTCTTCCGTGCTCGGTGCCACAGTCGCTTGTCCACCAGGGGCGGCGGCCGGGGTCAGGTCGGCGAGGCGACGGCGGGCGGCCAGCGCGCGCCGCCGGGCCAGGGCCGCCTCCGGGAGCGCACCGACCGGCTCGGCCAGCGCCACCACCGCCAGCAGCAGCACCGCCGCCCACTCCCGCGACAGCCCGCCACCCGGCGGCAACGCCCACGCCGCCCCCGCCACCGCGACCCCCCACCCGAGATGGCCGAGCGCCGCGGCGAGTCCGGCTTCCCGCGCCGCCCGCGCTTCCCGCGCGGCCAGGCGACGGCTCCGCTCCTCCGGTACGCCCAGAGCACCCGAGCCGCGCAACTCCTCGATCCCGTCCACCGTCTCCACCACGGAGTCCCGCAGCACGGCGCGTGCTTCCTCCGTACCCCGCTCTCGTCTCGCCTCGAGCCAATTCCCCAGGGCCGGCGCCAGCACCCCCGCGACCACCATCCCCGCCACCACCGGAATCGCCGCCGCCGGCCGCACCGCCGCGACCACGCCCGCCCCGGCGACCGCCGCCCCCGCGGCCGCGAGCGCCGGCAGCCACCCGCGCAGCAGCCCGTCCACGTCGGCGTCCACGTCGTCCACCACCCGCGTGAGCAGCTCACCGCGGCGCCGCGTCCGGGCCCCCGGCACCCGCGGCACGAGCCCCGCGTAGACCGCCGCCCGCCGCGCCCCCAGCCGCGCGAACGCCACCTGATGCGACACCAGCCGTTCCGCATACCGAAGCAGCGGCCGCGCCACGGCACTGCCACGAACCAGCACGACGGCCGCCGACAACGTCAACACCGGCGGCAGGGTGGCCGCCCGCACGAGCAGCCAGGCGGCCGCCCCCGTCAGCAGAACGCCGGCCAGCCACGACCCACACCCGAGCACAACGGCCGCGGCGGCGAGCCAGGCCTTCGGCGCTTCTCCCGCGCCCGTTTCCCCGATCTCTCCCGGCTCCGTGCCGGCCGACGTGTCGTGCTGGTCGGTGGCGGCCGTGGTGTGGCGCGATTCCGTGGCGTTCGAGGTGTCGCCCGGGGTCGTGGTGTTGCTCGGTTCCGGGGGTGTCGCTGTGTCGCCCGGCGCCGTGGTGTTGCTCGGTTCCGGGGCGGCCGAGGTGTTGTGCGGGCTCGTGGCGGCCGACGTTTCCTCGGGGTGGTTGACCACGAGCACCGTGCGGTCGGCGGCGGCCAGCAACGCGGGCCGGTGGGCCACCACCAGCACCGCGCATCCCCGATCCGCGGCGAGCCGCAGCTTGGCGATGACCCGCCGTTCCGAGGCGGCGTCCAGATGCGCCGTAGGTTCGTCCAGCAGCAGCACCCGGGGCGCCTCCGAGGCCCGGCTCAGCGTGGCCGCCAACGCCAGCCGCTGCCGTTGCCCGGCCGACACCCCCGCACCGTGCTCGCCCAGCGGGGTGTCGAGCTCGAGCTCCCGGTCCAGGCCGACCGCGCGCAGTGCGGCGATCCCGGCCACGTCGCCCACCGTCCGGGCATGCGGCAAGGTGGGGCGCTGGGGCAGATATACGGCTTCGGGGCCGTCGATCTCGGCGTACCCGGCATCAAGGTCTTGAATGCCCGCCAGCACCCGCAGAGCCGTGGTCTTGCCCGCGCCGGAGAACCCGCGCAGCGCGACAATCTCTCCGCCCTGGACGACGAGCCGATCGAGCCGCAGCGCATCCCGGCCCGCCCCGGGATGGCGCACCCTCAGCCCTTCAGCCCGCACGCCGGGCGCGGCCCCCGGATCCACCCTCATCCCGCGGGCCGGGTACGCCTGGAGCCGGACGCCCGCCTCGCCCGCGCCGATCGCTCCACCAAGATCAACGGCGGGTTTCGCGGCCGCCGCCACCTCCCCCACCCAGTCAATGGGTGGGTCGGAAGGTAGCAGCGCGGTACGACGATTTTCGCGCTCTGTCCACAGGACGGGGCCGCCGTCCTCGACTGTGGACAACGAGGCCGCGGCCACATGCTCTGCTGAAGTGCGGAAGCGGCCGGCTGTGAACGGTGTGGGCTCGGCGAGGCCGCGGGAGTTTTGGGCGGCGGGCGGTGGCGGCGCGGCGGCCGGTTCGGCGGGGCAGCGGGGGTCGCGAGCTGTGGGCGATGAGGGCGCGGCCATGGGCTCGGGGGAGGCCAGGACCTCGTCGATGTCACCGATCACAGCTGAAGCCGCCGCGCTGGCGTGATAGCGGGCGGCCGCCTCCCTCAGTGGCCGGTAAGCCTCGGGCGCCAGCAGGATCACCAGCAACGCCGGCGCCAGCCCCATGTCTCCGGCCGCCACCCGCAGCCCGGCGCCGACCGCGATGAGCCCCACCGACAGCGTCCCCAGCAGGTCCAGCGCCGTCGACGACAGGAAGGCCACCCGCAGGACCCGCATCGTCGCGCTCCGGTGCCGGTCGGTCATCTCGGCCACGACCCGGGTCTGACGGTCGGCCCGCCCGAATACGCGTAGCGTGGCCAAGCCCTGCACGACGTCGAGGAAGTGGCCGGCCAGGCGGGCGTCCTCGTCCCAGCGTTGTTTCGCGCGGGCCTGGGTCGCCCAGCCGATCAGGGCGCCCAGCACCGGCACCAGGGGGAGGGTCAGGACGGTGATCACCGCGGAGGCCGGGTCGACGAACGCCATCGCGATGACGACCAGGGGCGGGAGGGCCGCGCCGAGGATGACCGCGGGCAGGTAGCCGGCGAACCATGGGCGCAGCGCGTCCAGTCCGGTGGTGAGGGCGGCGGTCAGGCGGCCGCTGCCGTAGCGCGCCACCCACGCCGGGCCGTGTCGCAGGGTGGCGGCCAGGGTGGAGCGCCTCAGCTGGTCGGTGGCGCGGGCGGCGGTGCGCTGGGCGACCACCTGTTCGGCCCAGGTGAGCAGCGCGCGCACCGGGTAGGCCAGGGCCACCAGCAGCAGGCCGGTCGTCCGGGAGCCGGCCACCACCGCGGTCAGGCCGAAGGCCAGCATCAGCGCCGTCCCGGCGTGCGCCGCGCCGATCAGCGCGAGCAGCCCCACCCCGGCCCGAGCCGCCCGCGCATGCCGCATCAACCGCGGATCAACCGGCCCCCGGCCACGCGAAGAGGCCGCGGGGGAAGAGCCCGCGTAAGGGGAAGGCGCGGAAGGGGGAGGGGCGCTCATGACGGGATCCGTTCGCTGGCGACGCGGCGGCGGAAGACCCAGTAGGAGTACGCCTGGTAGGCGAGCACCCCGGGCAGGATGATCAGCCCGGCCATGGTCAGCAGCCGCAACGTCGAATCGGTGGCCGCGGCGGAGGTCCGGGTCAGCGACCACGCCTCGTTCAGCGTGCTCGGCAGCACCACGTCGCCGTGGCTGGTCAGGATCATGGCGACCGCGAAGGCCGTGCCCACGGCCGTACCCACGAAGGCGGTTGACTCTCGCCCGGCCCGGGCCAGGATCGTCACACCGAGCGCGACCATCGCCCCGACCAGCAGGGGCCGGCTGGACATGGCCCACCCGGCGGCGAAGGTCAGGACGGCCAGGAACAGGCCGGCGCCCACCGCCACCCGCCGGGCCCGCCGCCGCACGGGGCCGGTCGTTCGCAGGCCCAGGAACGTCGCCCCGAGCAGCACCGCCCCGCCCAGGGCGAGTGCCGCGCCGAGGAGCGACCAGGCGTTCCCCAGCGGGCCGAGGCTGCGCGAAAGCCCGGACCCGGTCACCGATCCCGCGGCGTCCAGGGCCAGCCCCCGGGCGAACACGGCGAGCAGCGCACCCCACAGCAGCATCACCCCGGCCGACGAGCCGAAGAGCGCCCACTCCGCCCGTCGTCGCCAGGCGGCGGACGAGTGTTTGCCCCGGAATTCGAGGGCGACGCCCCGGATCGCCAGCAGCAGCAGGACGAGCGCGAACGGCAGGTAGAGGCCGGACAGCAGGGCCGCGTACCAGGCGGGGAAGGCCGCGAAGGTGACGCCGATGGCCGCGACCAGCCACACCTCGTTGCCGTCCCAGAACGGGCCGACCGTGCGGATGGCCGCCCCGCGCTCGTGATCGTCCCGGCCGAGCAGGGGTGCGAGGATCCCGACCCCGAAATCGAAGCCTTCGAGTACGAAGTAGAGCACCCAGGCCAGCACGACCAGCGCGAACCAGAAGGTGATCATGGTTGGCTCCTAGTACGACGAGGTGGAAGAAACGAGTGGCTGGGCGGGGGACGAGGACGAGGAATCATCACGGCACACGTGCCGCACCAGCCGGAGCCAGACCACGGCCAGCACCCCGTACACCAGGGTGAAACCGGCCAGCGAAGCGATCACCTCGGCCCGCGTCAGGCCGGGTGAGATCCCCTCGGCCACCGTGGTCAGCCCGAACGCCAGCCACGGCTGCCGCGCGGTCTCGGTGAAGATCCAGCCGATCGCGTTGGCGGCGGTCGGCAGCAGTGGGATCAGCGGCAGCCAGCGCAGCAGCCACCGGTGCGGGGTGCGCCCGCGCCGCCCCAGGAACAGGTACAGCGCGGCGACCGCGGCGGCCAGCATCCCGACGCCGATCATCAGGCGGAACGACCAGAACGCGACCGGGATCATCGGCACGTAGCTGCCGGGACCGTACTGGGCGACGTACTGCGCCTGGAGGTCGTCGATGCCCTGCACGGTCGAGGTGGGTGAGCCCTTGGCCAGGATGGACAGCAGGTAGGGGATGTCGACGCGGAACGAGTCGCCGACGGCGAAGAGGGAGAACGGCGCCCCGGTGGTGGTCGAGTAGAGGGCCTCGGCGGCGGCCATCTTCATCGGCTGGACCTCGGTGATGACCTTGCCGAGGTGGTCGCCGGTCAGGGCGGTCAGCGCGCCGCCGATCAGGGTCAGCCACGCGCCGAGGCGGGCGTACACGCCGAATTCGCGCCAGACCCCGATGGCCAGGATGAGCGAACCGCCGACCATGACCGCGCCGGCCATCGTGTGCGGGAAGGCGGCCAGGTTGACCTTGTTCAGCAGCAGCTCGCTGAACGAGGACAGCTGGGCGCGGCCGGTCACCGGGTCCAGCGCGTACGCCACCGGGTTCTGCATGAACGAGTTGCCGGCCAGGATGATGAACGCGGACAGCATGGTGCCCACCGAGACCACGATGATCGTCGCGAGGTGGACCGGGCGCGGCAGTCGTTCCCAGCCGAAGTACCAGAGGGCCAGGAACGTCGCCTCGAGGAAGAACGCGAGCATCCCCTCGATCGCGAGCGTCGGCCCGAACACGTCGCCGTAGAACGTGGCGAACGCGCTCCAGCCCATCCCGAACTGGAACTCCTGCACCAGCCCGGTGACCACGCCGACCGCGAACGTGATGATCAGCAACTTCCCGGTCAGCTTGGTGAGGGTCAGGAACTCTTCCCGTTTCGTACGCAGCCAGGCGATCTGCAGCCCCGCGGCGATCCCGGCCAGGCTGATCGACATCGGCACGAAGAAGTAGTGGTAGATCGTGACGACCGCGAACTGCAGCCGGGTCAGGTCCAGCACGTCCATCAGGACACCTCTCTACGACGTTCCGTAGTAGATACTACGCCGCGTAGTACGACGGCGTGCAGTAGACTCGCTCACATGCCGCTCGGAGACCTGGAACGTGAGGTCATGACCCAGTTGTGGGAGAGCGCCGGGCCGCTGAGCGTGCGTCACGTGCACGAGCGGCTGCGCGGCCGCGACCTCGCGTACACGACCGTGATGACCGTCCTCGACCGGCTGGCCAAGAAGGGCGTGGTGACCCGCGAGCGGGACGGCCGGGCCTGGCTCTACGCCCCGGCGCAGACCCGCGAGCAGATGACCGCCGGCCTGATGATGGATGCTCTGGCCGACACCCCCGACAAGGACGCGGCGCTCGCCTACTTCGTCGGCCAGTTGTCCCCGGACGCGTTGACGGCGGCCATCGAGGCCGCCCGCAAGGGCGAGTGACGGCGCTCCTGCTCGGCGCGCTCGGCCTGCTGCTCTCGCTGGTCGCGCCGGGTCTGCTGGCCGCCGCCCGGTGGCCCGACCGCGCCCCGGCGCCGGCCGTCGTGCTCTGGCAGGCGATCACGCTCGCCGGTGTGCTGTGCGCGCTGGGTGTCGTGCTGGCCGGACCGGAGGAGCTGATCCGCGCGTTCCGTGGCGACCGCCGGATCGCCATCGTCGCGCTGATCGCCGCGCTGGCCGTGGCCGCGGTGATCGTGCTGCGGCTGCTGATCTCGCTGGGCGGGGTGATGTGGCGGTCGCGCGCCCGCCGGGCCCGGCACCGGCTGCTGGTCGACCTGCTCGACCGGGCCGAGCAACGACACGGTCTGGACGTCGAGGGGCTGCGGGTCCTGGACGGCGCACAGCCGCTGGCCTACTGCGTCGCCGGGCGCTCGCCGCGGGTCGTTCTGAGCGGCGGAGCGCTGGATGTGCTCAACGCCACACAGATCGCCGCGGTGATCGCCCACGAGCAGGCGCACCTGCGGCACCGGCACGAGCTGGTGCGTGAGTCGTTCACGGCGTTCTACCAGGCCGTGCCCCGTCCGCTGCGGTCCCGCGCGCCCCTCGACGCGGTCCGGCTGCTGCTCGAGATGGTCGCCGACGACGCGGCCGCGCGGCGGTCCGGCGCCGCATCCGTGCGCGGGGCGCTCACTCTGCTGAGCGACGGGGGCGACGAAGTGGGCGGCGCGGGACGGGACCGGCGACTGTCCCGATTGACCGATCCGCCACCCCGATCGTTGGCACTCTCCGTGATTGTCCTGGTCGGAGCGGTGGCGCTGTTGGTGCTGCCCACGCTCGTGGTAGTCGTCCCGTGGCTCAGTGTCGCGGTCAGCAACTGGCCACTCTGAGTAAAGGGTCACGGCACGGTTTCCGAACGCCAGAGCGGCGGAGTACGGTGATCCGCGGTTCCGCGGTTCCCCTATCGACCGACCCCGGTCGATCCGCGAAACCGCCGCCCGAACCTCGGCGGCTGAGCGAAAGGACCGACCACCTTCGTGAGCCGCGCACGCCGATTGCTCTGCGTCTTCGCCGTCCTTGCGACCGTGATCGTCATCCCGAAGCCGGCGCTCGCTTCCCCCGGCGTGCTGGCCGAGCCCACGCCGTCGAACGTCGAGAAGCAGATCGACCAGCAGTGGGACAAGCTCGAGCCGGTCATCGAGCAGTACAACAAGGTGCACGGCGAACTCCAGGCCAACCGCCGGAAGCTCCAGGCCATCCAGAAGCGGCTGACCCCGCTCGAGGTCCAGGTCAACGTCGCGATGGGCCAGGTGCGCGGGATGGCCGCGCAGACCTACATGCAGGGCTCGCCGTCCGCGGTGAAGGCGATGATCCTCACCGGCAACGCGCAGGGCCTGACCGACAAGCTCGAGTTCCTCGACCAGTACGCGAAGCACCAGCGCAACTCGGTCAAGGACGTCGTCACGCTCAGAGACCGGCTGAGCCAGGACAAGCAGGACCTGGACACGCTGACCAAGGCGCTGGCCGCCCAGGACGTGGGCCTGGCCCGGTCCAAGGCCGGTATTCAGAAGAAGGTCGACCAGCTCCAGACGCTGCGGCTCGCGGCGTACGGCAAGACCGGCGACGACGGCCCGCTGCGGCTCGGCCCCTGCCCGGCGACGTACACCAAGGAGAAGGGCAACCGGGCCGCCCAGAAGGCCTGCAGCCTGATCGGCACGCCCTACGTCTTCGGCGCCATCGGGCCGGGCGGCTACGACTGCTCCGGCCTCACCATGGCGGCGTGGAACGCGGTCGGTGTGCACCTCACCCACTACACCGGGGCCCAGATCGGCCAGGGCCGGCCGATCAGCCGCGGTGATCTGCAACCCGGCGACCTGGTCTTCTATCCACACCACGTGGGGATCTACGTCGGCGGGAACAAGATCGTGCACGCGCCGCACACCGGTGACCACGTGCGCATGACCGACGTCGACCGGATGGGGGCCATCGGCTACCGCCGGCCGGGCTAGGACGCCGACCAGGGCGCTCGGCCGGGCGACGCGGCGATGAACCCTTCCGGTGCATAATTCGGTGCCATGACCGTGGCGGTGATCTCCCGCAGGGCGCGCAACCTGGCCGAGCTGGGCCGGTACGCGGACGCCGAGCGGCTGCTGCGCGACGGTCTCGCCGAGGCGCCCGGCGACGCCGACCTGCTGGTGCTGCTGGGCTACGTGTTGCGGATGCGGCTCGACTACCCGGGCGCGGTGGCCGTCTGCGACGCCGCCCTGGCCGCCGATCCGCTGCTGGCCGGGCCGCACGCCGAGCGGGCCGAGAGCCTGCTGGCGATGCTGCGCGACGACGAGGCGATCGTCTCGGCGAGCGAGGCGGTACGCCTGGACCCGCATGATCCGTACTGTCACCGGGTGCTGGCCCGGGCGCTGGCCGGGGCCCGTCGCCACGACCACGCCCGCGCGGCCGCCCGGCGGGCCCTGACGCTCGGCCCGGACTCGGTGGAGAGCCTGCTCACCCTGGCCGGGGTGGAACGGGACGCGGGGGAGCGGAAGGCCGCGACCGAGATGGCCCGGCGGGCGCTGGCCTACGACCCGGCCCACCCGTACGGCCGGTGGCTGATGGCGATGCTGGACGCCGAGCGGCTCAAGGTCGGCCGGTCGATGCGCGGCCTGCGCGGCGTGGCCCGGGACGACCCGGCCCATCCCGACGTGCTCTCCATGACGTGGCCGATGCGCAGCCTGCTGAGCGCGCTCCGCCGCTGGCTCGGCCCGGCGGTCGTGCTGGTCGTGGTGCCCGCCCTGGCCGGCTGGTGGTGGGGGCGGGTGCTCGCGGCCGGCTTCGCGCTGGGCGTCGCCGGCCTGGCCGCACGGGTGCTGATCCCGGCCCGCGCCACCCCCTGGCGGTGCCTGCGCCTCACCCCACGCCTGTTCCGGCGCGCGGTCGTCGCCGGTCTGGTCACCGTCGGCGGGTCGGTCACCCTCCTCGTCGGGTACGCGGTGAGCGCCGTGACCGCGCTGCCGCTGGTGGCGCTGGGGCTGATGCCGATCCTCTGGCTGCTCGGCCTGGCCGAGCTGATCGGCGCCCGGCTCGACGACCCCGGCCACAGGTGGGCGCTGCGCAACGTCGGCAATCAGTTCCGTCAGCTCGGCGCCGAGCTGCGCGAGTGGTGGCAGACCGCCAAGCGCGAGCTCCGCGAAGCCTGGAAGGACCCTCCCAAGCAGAAGTGACACACAGCCACACGCACGACGTGCCCCCCACCTCGCGTCGCACGCGCCGCCTCATGTTCGCGGTGCTGATTCCCGCTGCCGTGCTCACCCTCGTCGGCCTGATCGTGCTCTGGCCCGGCGGCGTCACCGAGGCGCCGGTCGACGACGGCGGGCAGCGCGCGTCCGGCGAGGTCACCGCGATCTCCGAGCAGGCCTGCCCGCCGGACGCCGGCGCCCCGCCGTGCGGCACGGCCGCGGTCCGGGTCACCACCGGTCCCGGCGCGGGCAGCACCACCATCGTCGACCTGCCGCAGGGCCCCGGCGCGCCCCGGCTGTCGGTCGGTGACGACGTGGTCCTGCTGTACTTCCCCGACGCGGTGCCCGGCGGCCGGGTCTACTCGGTGATCGACCAGCAGCGGGGGATGCCCCTGGTCGTCCTCATCGCGCTGGCGGTGGCCGTGATCGTGGCGTTCGGCCGGTGGCGCGGGCTGACCAGCCTGGCCGGCCTCGCGGTGTCGTTCCTGGTGCTGCTGTTCTTCGTGCTGCCGGCGATCCTGGACGGCTCGCCGCCGCTGCTGGTCGCCGTGGTCGGCGCCGCGGCGATCATGTTCGCGGCGCTGTACCTCACGCACGGCGTGAACACGCACACCTCGGTCGCGGTGGCCGGGACGCTGGCCAGCCTGGTGCTGACCGGCCTGCTCGGCACCGCCTTCACCGCGCTGCTCAGCCTCAGCGGCGTGGGCAGCGACGACGCGGCGTACCTGTCGGCCACGCGCGCGAACCTGGACACCCGCGGCCTGCTGCTGGCCGGCATCGTGATCGGCGCGCTCGGGGTGCTGGACGACGTGACGGTCACCCAGGCGGTGACGGTCGGCGAGATGGCCGCCGCCGGCCGGTCGTCGCGGCGTGAGTTGTACGCGTCGGCGATCCGGGTCGGCCGGGCCCACGTCGGGTCGGCGGTCAACACCATCGTCCTGGCGTACGCCGGGGCCTCCCTGCCCTTGCTCCTGCTCATCGCCGCCACCGACCAGCCGCTCGGGCAGCTGTTGACCAGCGAGCTGATCGTCCAGGAGATCCTGCGCAGCGCGGTCGGCACGATCGGCCTGGTCGCCTCGGTGCCGATCACCACGGCCCTGGCCACGCTGGTCGCCGACCTGCGCCCCGGCGCCGCCGGCCGGCACCCGGTCCGGGGCCACGCCCGGCACGCCCGCTGAGCGCCGTCGCGCTCGCACATTGGTCAACCGCTGCCGCCGATCAAGTTCGGCAACTCCGACGAGATCGCGAGATCCAGAACGGGCGTTACGAGCACCGGATCCGGACCGACGCCGTCTCCGGCAAGATCACCCGGCACGACATCAAGGACTGACCCGCCTGAGCAGCTCGCGGTAGGCGGCCAGCCCGTCCGGCACCCAGTCCCAGTCGTCCAGCCTGGCCGTCAGCTCCTCGTCGGTGAGGAACGTGTGCCAGGCGACCTCTTCGACCTGCGGCCGGACGGGCTGCGTACACCGCACCTGATAGACCGCCGACCACCACGCGTGCTCGCCGGTCTCGTAGAGGAACTTGAACAGCGGCGTCGGCCGGGGCAGCCCGGTGACCCCGAGTTCCTCCTCGGCCTCGCGCCGGGCGGCCTCGTCGTACGTCTCGCCGGCCCCGACCACCCCGCCGACCCACATGTCGTGCAGCGACGGGAACACCTGCTTGGTGGCCGTACGCCGGTGCACGAAGATCCGGTCGCCGGCGTCGCGCACCAGGATGAACGAGCACCGATGACGCAGCCGGCGCGCGTACGCCTCGCTCCGCCGCGCCCGCCCGACCACCCGGTCCTGCTCGTCCACGACGTCGATCAGCTCATCCACGGGAAGAAACGTACTGCCATTCCTCGGGGCGCACCGGCCGCACGGCGCCGAGGCCCATCGGCGGCATGTTGCCGTACATGGCGTGGTGTGCGCCCGAGGGGGAGTGGATCAGCTCGTGCCACACGCCCACGCCGTCCCCGGCCCCGTAGTGCCACCAGTAGCGTCGCCGCGCGTCGTCGTGGGCCGCTCCACGGGCGAACCGGTGCAGGTCGGCCGGGCTGCGCCAGTACTGCACGACCATCGCCTGCCGTGGCCCCGGCCCGAGGAGCAGCCGGTAGCCGAGCAGGCCGCTGTCCGGCGCCGCGGCGAGGTCGCGGAGCATCCCGGCCACGCTCAGCAGCAGCGGCAGCCACCGCCGCACCTGGCGCCATCGGTTGATCCGGATGCCGAACAGGAACACCACGATGGGCTCGCCGTTGCCGGGCGCCACCTTCCCGGGGCGGACGCCGGCCGGTCCGCGGTCGCGCATCCACTCCGGGTGAAACAGCAGTCGCACACTGTCAAGCAGCACTCGTGAAGGCTAGGTCCGCATCGTCCATAATGGGGGCGGATGCCCCACGGCACTCCAGATCATGTACTGATGTCCGCCGACGAGCCCGCCGGATTCGTCCGTAGTATCGTTCCGGTCGATGAGGGGCCCGCTGCGACCGACCGACCCGCGTGGGATCGGTGTCTACCGACTCGAGAGCCGCCTCGGCCAGGGCGGCATGGGCACGGTCTTCCTGGGCCGCGCCCCCGGCGGCCGGCCCGTGGCGATCAAGATCATCAAGCCTGAGCTGGCGTACGAGGAAGAGTTCCGCGCCCGTTTCCGCAGTGAGGTGAACCGGGCCCGCCAGGTGCCGCCGTTCTGCACGGCCGAGCTGCTCGACGCCGACGCCGACCACGAGACCCCCTACCTGGTCGTCGAGTACGTCGACGGCCCCAGCCTGGCCGACGTCGTCGCCGATCACGGCCGGCTGTCCGGCGGCAACCTGTACAGCGTGGCCGTCGGCGTGGCGACCGCCCTCGCCGCCATCCACGGCGCCGGGGTGATCCACCGCGACCTCAAGCCCCGGAACGTCCTGTTCTCGCTGGGCACCCCGAAGGTGATCGACTTCGGCATCGCCCGCGCCTTCGAGGCGACCAGCCAGCACACCGGCACCGACCAGATGGTCGGCACGGTCGCCTACATGGCGCCCGAGCGCTTCGACGCCGACTCGGCCCGCGCGGTCGGCCCGGCCGCCGACGTGTTCGCTTGGGGTGTCGTCGTCACGTACGCGGGCACCGGGCGTACCCCCTTCAACGGCGACTCCGCTGCCGCGACCGCCGCGCGCATCCTCACCCAGCAGCCGAACCTGGGCGACCTGCCCGCGCCGCTGCGCGACATCGTCGCGCTGACCCTCGACAAGGACCCGGCCCGCCGGCCGACCGCCGCCGAGCTGCTCGACATGCTGGTGGCCGCGGGCGGCGCCGGCGACACCCCCGAGCTGCGGCACGCCGCCCAGGCCGTCCGGCAACCGGTGGCGGCGGCGAGCAACGCCACCACGGTCGTGTCGGACCGCCGCCGCTGGGGCCGCACCGCCCCCATCCTGGCCGCCGTCGCCCTGATCGGCATCGTGCTCGCCGGTCTGCTGGCGTTCACCCCGATGCGGCAACTGGTCGAGGCGGACAGTCCCGCGGCCCTGGCCCCCGCGCCGTCCTCCTCGGTCGAGAACGCCCCCAGCCCGCCCGCGCCGTCGGCCGTCGCGTCGAGGGCCGCCCCCGCCGCGAGCCCCTCCGCCACCGACAAACCGAAGCCGCCGCAGGACGACGCCCCGTCGGTGGCGCCGTCCAAGGCCCGGCCCAAGGTCCGCCTGTGCAAGAGCGCCGACGTCAGCGTCACCATCTCCGCCCAGGACGACACCCCCGACGCCCCCGGCACCCACCGGGCCCTGATCTCGGTGGTCAACGAGTCCGGTGACCGCTGCCGGGTCGACGGCCGGGTGTTCGTCCGCCTCTACGACGCCGCCGACGGGCGCATCGACGTGCGCACCGCCTCGGTCGACGAGCCCGGCGAGGCCCTCGACACGACCCTGTTCCCCGGCGGCGGCGCCTTCCAGGGCATGAAGTGGGTGGCCTGCGACCGCAACGAATGCCCCGCCGCCAGCACGTTCCGCGCGAGCCTGGAGTCCTCGGCCACCGGCGTGGTCGCCCAGATGGACGGCTTCCCCGACCCCGGCACCCCCCGCATCGCCATGACCTCACTCCAGCTGGGCACCCTCCAGCCCAGCCGCCAGGGCGTCGTCGCCTGGTGATCAGCCGGCCGGTACCGGGGCCGGCGAGCGGGTCAGGACGGCCGCGACCACGCCGAACACCGCGACGAGCGCGGCGTTGACCAGCACGGCCAGCCAGCCGACGTTCGCGATGTGAGCCACCGGCCAGAGCAGCGCGCTCACCGCGAGCAGGACGACGGTCCAGGTCGGCGCGAGCCGGCGCAGGACCAGGGCGCCGAGCAGCAGGGTGAGCGGGAAGCACAGGCCGAGGGGCTTGATCAGCACGGCGGCGCCGGCCGCGTCGACCAGGTCGGTGTCGCCCAGCGAGACGTGGATCGTGTTGAAGCCGTACGCGACGTCACCGGCCGCGCCGAACGCGCCGGCCACGAGCAGGACCGCGGCCAGGACGCCGTGGCCGAGGGTCGCGAGGCGGACCATGACCAGGAGGTAGCCGACGGCGCCGAGGACGTGGACCACGCCGGCGGTGGGGTCGTCCCAGCCGCGGGTCGCGTACAGCAGGTCGGCGATCAGATAGACGGCGGGTGCGACGACGAGCGACGCGGTGAGCACGCGCTCCAGGGGAGTGGAAGTCATGGTTCCACTCTCGGCGCCACGACCCGGCCGGTCATCGGGGCCGGCCCTCGGGCAATCGCCGGGTTAACCCTGGTCACAGCGGGGTCCGGCGCTGGCACGATACAGACGTGATCTTCCGGTGGGCGCTGCGCTGGGCGGCCGGTGCGGTGACCGCCGTGCTGGTCGCCGGCGGCTTCGCGCTCGGCCTCCACGTCGGCAACCTGCACAACGGGCTGATCGCCGTGTCGTTCACCGCCGTCGGGACGTACGTGGTCCACCGCCGCCCCGGCCACCGCGAGGGCCGGCTGTTCGTCGCGGTCGGCGTCGCGCACGCGGTGATGTTCGCCGGACGGCAGTACGGCCTGCACGCCGGCCGGTTGCCGGGCGCCTCGTGGATCGGCTGGCTCGGGGTCTGGCCGCTGCCGCTGGTGCTGGTGCTGATCGGCCTCGCGGTGATGTGCTTCCCGACCGGCCGCCTGCCGTCCCGCGGGTGGGTGCCGGTCGCCGCCGTCCTGGCCGGGGCCGGGCTCGTGCTGGCGACGGTCTCGGCGCTGTGGCCGGTCGAGTACGCGCGTACCGGCCTGGTCGCGGCTCATCCGCTCGGCCTTCCCGGCCTGCCGGTCGCGGACGCCTTCTACCGCGTCGCCCGTCCCGTGGTCTACCTGCTGTCCCAGCTGACCTGGGTGGCCTGCGTGGCGGTGCGGGTGTGGCGGGCCCGTGGCGACGAGGCCCGCCAGATGCGCTGGTTCCTGTACGCGGCGGCGGTGTCGGCCGCGGTCATGGTGGCCGGTCTGGTGGTCTGGGGTTCGCCGGTCCCCGGCACGCTGACCGTGCCGCTGCTGGCGGTGGCGGCCGGCGCCGCGATCCTCCGGCACCGGCTCTACGACATCGACCCGGTGATCAACAAGTCGCTGGTCCTCGGGGCGATGGCGGCGCTGGTGACCGCCGGTTACGCCGTCGTCGTGGCCGGCGTCGGACGTCTGGTCGGCGGGTACGGCACCCTGCTGTCGCTGCTGGCCACCGGTCTCGTGGCGGTCGCCTTCGAGCCGCTGCGCACGCGGGTCCAGCGGCTGGCCGACCGGCTCGTGTACGGGCGTCGGGCCACCCCCTACGAGGCCCTGTCCCGGCTGTCGGCGCACTTCACCGCCCCGGCCGGCGGAGTGCTCGACGGCATCTGTGGCACCGTGGCCGACGCCGTCGGAGCGCGGGAGGTGGTGCTCTGGACCGGCTCGCCCGGCGAACTGCGCGCCGTCTCGGCCTGGCCCGCCACGACGCCGCTGCCGGCCGGCCCGCGCCTGCTGTCCGATCTGGTGGCCGTGCCGATCCGGCACGACGGCCGGTTCCGTGGCGCGATCACGGTGGCCAAGGCGCCGGGCGAGGCCCTGTCCGGCGGGGAGCAGCGGCTGGTCGGTGACCTGGCCGCCCAGGCCGGGCTGGTCCTGGAACTGCGGGCCACGGCCCAGCGGCTGGTCGCGGCCGGCGACGCCGCGCGCCGGCGGCTGGAGCGTGACCTGCACGACGGCGCGCAGCAGCGCCTGGTGACCGTCGCCATGGAGCTCGGCGGGGTGGTGCGGCTGGCCACGACGACCGGGGCGGCCGAGGTCGCGGCCCGGGCCGACGACGTGCGCCGGCAGCTTCTCGAGGCGACCGCGGAGCTGCGGGAGATGGCGCGGGGACTGCACCCCGCGGTCCTCACCCAGGACGGGCTGGCGGCCGCGGCCGGGTTCCTCGCCGACCGTTCGCCGCTGCCGGTCCGGCTGACCGTGTCGGTGCCCCGGCGGTTGCCGGCCGAGATCGAGTCCACCGCGTACTTCGTGGTCAGCGAAGGGCTGACGAACGCGGCCAGGCACTCCGGCGCCGGGGCCGTCGTGGTCCGGGTCGGCCTCGCCGGTGACGTGCTGACCGTCGAGGTGTGCGATGACGGCCACGGCGGCGCCGAGCTGCGGGCGGGCGGTGGCCTGGCCGGGCTGGCCGACCGGCTGGCGACCCTGGACGCCCGGCTGACGGTGCGGAGCGACCCGGCCGGCACCCGGTTGCGGACGGTGATCCCGTGCGCGTGATGCTGGCCGACGACGCCGTGCTGTTCCGCGAGGGCATGGCCCGCGTGCTCACCGACGTCGGGTTCACCGTGACCGGCCAGGCCGGCGACGGCCCGGCCCTGCTGGCCCGGGTGCGCGCCGACCCACCCGACGTGGTGGTGATCGACCTGCGCATGCCGCCCGGGTTCGCGGCCGAGGGCCTCGACACCGCGGCCGCGATCCGGGCGACCTCGCCGGACATCGGCCTGATGCTGCTCTCGCAGTACGTCGAGGTGCACCACGCGCTGCGGCTGATGACCGAGTTCGACGGCGGCGTCGGCTACCTGTTGAAGGACCGGGTCTCCGACCTCGTCGCGTTCGGCGCCGACGTGCGGAAGGTGGCTCGCGGCGAGACCGTCATCGACCCCGAACTCGTGGCCCGGCTGGTCGCCCGCCGCCGCGAGCGCGACCCGCTGGACGCGCTCACCGACCGCGAGCGTGCCGTGCTCGCGCTGATGGCCCAGGGCCTGTCCAACGGGGCGGTCGCCGCCGACCTGCATCTGGCCGTCAAGACCGTCGAGGCCCACGTCACCTCGATCTTCACCAAGCTGGGCCTCATCCAGCACGAGCGCGAACACCGCCGCGTCCTGGCCGTGCTGACCTTCCTCCGCGCCTAGGCCGGGTTATGAAACACGGCCAAGTACGGCCCGCACCAACCCCGGGCGGCTAACGGTCCCAGCGGTCCAGCACCATCGTCCGTCGCAGGGCGGCGTTGATGCCGAGCCACCGCGCCGGCTCCGGTTCCCAGGGCCGCGACCGGTGGTTCACCCACGGCAGCGCGGTGCGGTCGGTCGTCCGCGAGAGGATCAGATCGGCGAGGGTACGCCCGGCGAGGTTCGCCGCGGCCACGCCGTCGCCGACGTAGCCGCCGCCCCAGGCCAGGCCGTCGTCGCGCAGGCCGACGGACGGGGTCCAGTCGCGGGGGATGCCCAGGGGCCCGCCCCACCGGTGGGTGATCCGGGGCGTGATGTCGAAAAGCTCGGTCAGGGTGCGGGACAGGCCTTCGAAGACCCGTGGCACCCGGTCGTAGCCGGGGCGGATGCGCGAGCCGAAGTGGTACGGCGCCCCGCGGCCGCCGAAGGCCAGCCGGTCGTCGGCGGTCCGCTGGCCGTAGATGACCAGGCGCCGCTCGTCGGTGAAGGTCTCGCGCCGCCGCAGCCCGATCCGCTCCCAGTCGGCGGCGGGCAGCGGCTCGGTGGCGATCATCAGGGAGTAGACCGGCGCGACCGTGCGCCGATAGCCGGGCAGGGTGGTCCGCCACGCTTCCAGGGCGTGCACGACGACGGGCGCGCTGACGGTTCCGCGGTCGGTCACCACGCGACCGGGGGAGGTGCGTAGCACCCGCGTCCCCTCGTGGATGACCACCCCGCGACGAGAAGTGGCGCCGGCCAGCCCTCGTACGAGACGCGCCGGGTGCAACGCGGCGCAGTGCGGGCTGTAGACGCCGCCCAGCACGCCGGTGGCGCCGCAGATGTCACGGGCGGCGTCGGCGTCCACGAAGCCCGGCGTGGAGACCGCGCGCCGGAGCTGGGCCGGTGTGCGTACCAGAGAGATGGTTCCGCCCTTGGCGTAGTGGCAGTCGATCTCCTCGGCGGCGGCCACCCGGCCCACCTCGTCGACCGCGTCCTCCAGCGCCGGCGACATGCCCGGCATGACGACCGGGAAGAGGCCGGAGCACCAGCCGCCGTTGCGGCCGGACGCGCCGAAGCCGCAGTAGCTGGCCTCCAGCACCACGATCCGCAGCGAGGGGTCGAGCGAGGCCAGATAGTACGCCGTCCAGAGCCCGGTGTAGCCGCCACCGCAGACGGCCACATCGGCCGTGGTGTCACCGTCGAGCGGCCGGCGCGCCTCCCGGGACAGCGACGCCAGCCAGAACGACGGGCTCAGATCCGGGTCCACGCCTCGCTCAGCACCGTACGCAGGATCTGCTCGATCTCGGCGAAGTGCTGCTCCTCGCAGATCAGCGGCGGCGCGAGCTGCACCACCGGGTCGCCGCGGTCGTCGGCGCGGCAGTACAGCCCGGCCTCGAACAGCGCCTGCGACAGGAAGCCGCGCAGCAGCCGGTCGGACTCCTCGGCGTTGAACGTCTCCTTGGTCGCCTTGTCCTTGACCAGCTCGATGCCGAAGAAGTAGCCGTCGCCGCGGACATCGCCGACGATCGGAAGATCGAGCAGACGGTCGAGGTACGACCGGAACAGGCCGGTGTTCTCCCGTACGTGGGCATTGAGCTGTTCCCGCTCGAAGATGTCGAGGTTGGCCAGGGCCACGGCGGCGCCGACCGGGTGCCCGCCGAACGTGATGCCGTGTGCGAACGTGGCGTCGCCCTTGAGGAACGGCTCGACCAGGCGCTCCGAGGCGATCATGGCGCCCAGCGGCACGTACCCGGAGGTCATGCCCTTGGCGCAGGTGATGATGTCGGGCTGGTAGCCGTACCGGTCGGCCCCGAAGTATTCGCCCAGCCGGCCGAACGCGCAGATCACCTCGTCGGAGATGAGCAGCACGTCGTACCGGTCGCAGATCTCGCGGACCCGCTGGAAGTAGCCGGGCGGGGGCGGGAAGCAGCCGCCGGAGTTCTGCACCGGCTCGAGGTAGACGCAGGCGACCGTGTCGGGGCCCTCGAACTCGATGGCCTCGGCGATGCGGTCGGCGGCCCAGATGCCGAACTGCTCGGGCGTCAGGTTCTCGTCGGGCCGGCGGTAGAAGTTGGTGTTCGGCACCCGGAACGTGGACGGGACCAGCGGCTCGAACTGCTGCTTGAGCGCGGGCAGGCCGGTGATCGACAGCGCGCCCATCGTGGTGCCGTGGTAGGCCACCATCCGCGAGATCGCCTTGGTCTTCATCGGCTTGCCGGCCTGCTTGAAGTAGCTGCGGGCCAGCTTCCAGGCGCTCTCCACGGCCTCCGAGCCGCCGGTGGTGAAGAAGACCCGGTTCAGGTCGCCGGGGGCCAGCGTGGCGAGTCGTTCCGACAGCTCGATCGCGGCCGGGTGGGCGTACGACCAGAGCGGGAAGAAGGCGAGCTCGGCAGCCTGCTTGGCGGCGGCCTCGGCCAGCTCGGTGCGGCCGTGCCCGGCCTGCACGACGAACAGGCCGGAGAGCCCGTCCAGGTAGCGCTTGCCGTTCTGGTCGTAGATGTACGGACCGTTGCCCCGCACGATGACCGGCGCCTCGCCGGCCGACAGGCGGGTGAAGTGCATCCAGAGGTGGTCCTGCGTCATCTCGTTCCCCACGCGTACGTCTGTTTGGCCAGCTTCAGGTACATGAACGTCTCGGTGCCGGCGACGCCCTCGACGCCCCGGACCTTCTCGTTCAGCAGGTCCAGGAGGTGCTCGTCGTCGGTGCAGACCAGCTCGACGAGCAGGTCGTAGCCGCCGGCGCAGATCACCACGTAGTCGACCTCGGGGATCTCGGCCAGCTTGTCGGCCACCACCCGGAGGTCGCCGATCACCTTGACGCCGACCATGGCCTGCCGGGCGAACCCGAGCGTCAGGGGGTCGGTGACCGCGACGATCTGCATCAGACCGCCGTCGAGGAGTCGTTGCACGCGTTGGCGTACCGCGGCTTCGGACAACCCGATGGTCTTGGCGAGCGCGGCGTACGACATCCGTCCGTCACGCTGCAGGTGCTCGATGATCTGCTTGTTGATGTCGTCCAGCGCCAGGTCGGTCACGCCGCGATTGTGCCCTCGGTCACCAAGCCTGGCAATGGAATCCGTGGTCGGTTACTTGTCACCCCATTGAATCCGTTGCGGTGGCGGATGTACATACGTTTATCGCAAGAATCTGAGGCCTTGACAAGTGTTTCCGTGGCGGGAACGCTCCGATCACACGGTTTCGGTTGGGGCGACATGCGGATACTTCAGATTGGCGCCGGCGGTGTGGGGTCGGCGGCGGCCGGCATCGCCGCACGGCGCGACTTCTTCTCCGGTTTTGTGGTGGCTGACTACGACTTGCGGCGCTCGGCCGCGGCCGTCGCTTCGCTGGACGCCCGATTTGTCGCGGCGCAGATCGACGCCTCGGACGCCGCCGCGGTCACGGCGCTGTGTCGTGAGCACGAGATCACCCACGTGCTGAACGCCGTGGACCCCCGCTTCGTCATGCCGATCTTCGAGGGCGCCCTGGCCGCCGGCACCGACTACCTGGACATGGCCATGTCGCTCTCCCGGCCCGGCGTGATGCTCGGCGACGAGCAGTTCGCCCAGGCCGGCGAGTGGGAGGCGGCGGGCCGGCTGGCCCTGGTCGGCATCGGCGTCGAGCCCGGCCTGTCCGATGTGTTCGCCCGGTACGCGGCCGACCACCTGTTCTCGCGGATCGACGAGATCGGCGTCCGGGACGGCGGCAACCTGGTCGTCGAGGGGTACGACTTCGCGCCCTCGTTCTCGGTCTGGACCACCATCGAGGAGTGCCTCAACCCGCCGGTGATCTGGGAGAAGGACCGCGGCTGGTACACCACCGAGCCGCTGAGCGAGCCGGAGACCTTCGACTTCCCGGGCGGCATCGGCCCGGTCGAGTGCGTGCACGTCGAGCACGAGGAGGTCCTGCTCATCCCGCGCTGGGTCGACGCGGGCAAGGTCACCTTCAAGTACGGCCTGGGCAAGGAGTTCATCGACGTCCTGAAGACCCTGCGCAAGCTCGGCCTGGACCGCACCCAGCCGGTGACCGTCGGCGGCGTGCGGGTGTCGCCCCGTGACGTGGTGGCCGCCGTGCTGCCCGACCCGGCCACCCTGGGTTCGCTCATGACCGGCTCGACGTGCGCGGGGACGCTGGTCACCGGCCTCGGCCAGGACGGGCGGCCCCGCTCGGTCTACCTCTACCACCTGGTCGACAACGAGTGGTCGATGGCGGCGTACGGATCGCAGGCCGTCGTCTGGCAGACCGCGGTCAACCCGATCATCGCGCTGGAACTGCTCCAGGCCGGTGTCTGGCACGGCGCCGGCGTCCTCGGCCCCGAGGCCTTCGACGCGGTGCCGTTCCTCGACAAGCTCATCGAGTACGGCACCCCGTGGGGCCTACGCGAGCAGTGACCGGTACGGCTGGAAGAAGTCGCGCAGCTCACCGGCGTACAACTCGGGCTCCTCGACCGGCGCGAAGTGGCCACCGCGTTCCATCTCGGTGACCCGGACGACGTTCGCGAGCCGTTCGAGCCAGGCGCGCGGCGGGTGCAGCGTGTCGCCGGGGAACAGGGCGAAGCCGGAGGGCACCTCGACCCGGCGCGCGTGCTGCTCGACCGGGATGGCCGCGTTGGCCGCGTACATCCGCATCGACGAGCCGATCGTCCCGGTCAGCCAGTAGCGGGTGAGCAGCTCGCAGATCTCGTCCGGGGTGAAGCCGCCGCCGTGCGGGTCGCTCCACGAGCGCAGCTTCTCGACGATCCACGCGGCCAGCCCGGCCGGCGAGTCGGTCAGCCCGACCGCGGCGGTCAGCGGCTTGGTGCGGTGCATCTCGGCGTACGCGCCCTCGCGCGCCTTCCAGTCCGCCGCCGTGGCCAGGTAGGCCCGTTCCTCCGGGGTGTAGTCCGCCCCGGTGTCGACCGGCATGCTCGCTTCCATGCGGTGCACGGCGACCACCCGGCCGGCGTGGTTCAGGGCGAGGAAGCGGGCGACCGAGCTGCCGATGTCGCCGCCGGCCACCCCGAACCGCGGATAGCCGAGGGTGGTCATCAGCTCGGCCCACCGGTCGGCCACCGCGATCGAGTCGACCGCCGGGCCGGCCGAGTGCCCGAAGCCCGGCATGTCCGGCACGACCACGTCGAAGTCGGCGCTCAGCAGCGGCAGCACCTTCTCGTAGCGCCACGACGAGTCGGGCCAGCCATGGCACAGGATGAGCGGGAACGCCGGCGTCCGGCCCCGCGCGTGCAGGAACGCGACGCCCCGGTGGCGGAAGCGGGGGAGCCGGTCCTCCGGCATCACGAACTTGTCGGCCCAGTAGGCGACGAGCTCCCGGAGGTCGTCGTCGGCGTCGTCGGGCCAGCGGGTGGCCCGCAGCCGGGCCCGCAGGTCGGCCATCTCCGCGGGGTCGGCCGCGATCCGGAACGGTTCGGTCACGACGGGAGGAGTGCCCGCTCCACGATGTCCAAACCTCGGGCCAGGTCGTCGTCGCTGATCACCAGCGGCGGCAGGAAGCGCAGCACGTTGCCGTAGGTGCCGCAGGTCAGCACCAGCAGCCCGGCCTCGTGGCAGGCCTTCGCGGCGGCGGCCGCGCGTGCCGGATCGGGTTCGTTGCCGCCCGGCCGCACCAACTCGACGGCGATCATCGCGCCCCGGCCGCGAACCTCGCCTTCGGTGATTTTGCCCAGCCGGTGGAGCATGGTCTCGCCGATGCGCCGGGCGGCCGCGTTGAGGTCGAGCTCGCGCATGGTCTCGACGGCGGCGAGCGCGGCCGCGCAGGCGATCGGGTTGCCGCCGTACGTGCCGCCCAGCCCGCCCGCGTGCACGGCGTCCATGATCTCGGCCCGGCCGACCACCCCGGCGATCGGCAGGCCGCCGCCCATGCCCTTGGCCGTCGTCACCAGATCCGGTTCCAGGCCCTCGTGCTCGGCGGCGAACCAGTCGCCCGTACGGCAGAAACCGGTCTGGATCTCGTCGGCGATGAACACCGCGCCCGCTGCGCGCGCCCACTCGGCCAGCGCGGGCAGGAAGCCGGGCGCGGGCTCGACGAAGCCACCCTCACCCTGGATCGGCTCGATCAGCACCGCGGCGACGTTGGGCCCGCCGACCTGCTTCTCGATCACGTCGATGGCTTTTCTCGCAGCCGAAACACCGTCGAGGCCACCGTCGCGCAGCGGGTAGGACATCGGCGCGCGGTAGACCTCCGGCGCGAACGGGCCCATCCGGTGCTTGTACGGCATCACCTTCGCGGTCAGCGCCATCGTGAGGTTCGTCCGCCCGTGGTAGGCGTGGTCGAACACCACGACCGCCGGCCGTCCGGTCGCGTGGCGGGCGATCTTGACGGCGTTCTCGACCGCCTCGGCGCCCGAGTTGAACAGGGCCGCCCGCTTGTCGAAGCCACCCGGGGTCAGCTCGATCAGCTGCTCACAGACGGCCACGTACGACTCGTACGGCGCGACCATGAAGCAGGTGTGGGTGAACCGTTCCGCCTGCTGCTGGACGGCCGCCACCACCCGCGGCGCCGCGTTGCCGACCGACGTCACCGCGATGCCCGACGCGAAGTCGAGCCAGGTGTTGCCGTCCACGTCCCGGATCCCGGCGCCGGACGCGCTGTCGACGTAGGACGAGATGACCGAGCTGACACCGCGGGCGACGGCCGAGGACCGGCGCCGCTGAAGTTCGGAGGACGTCACGCTCACTCCCCGACGTGGTGCATGACGTGCTTGACCCGGGTGTAGTCCTCCAGGCCGTACACCGAAAGGTCCTTGCCGTGCCCGGAATGCTTGAACCCGCCGTGCGGCATCTCGGCGACCAGCGGGATGTGGCAGTTCACCCACACGCAGCCGAAGTCGAGCCGCCGGGTCATCCGCATCGCCCGCCCGTGGTCGGCGGTCCACACCGACGAGGCCAGCCCGTACTGCACGCCGTTGGCCCAGCGCACCGCCTCGTCCTCGTCGGTGAACCGCTGCACGGTGATGACCGGCCCGAACACCTCGTCCTGGATGATCTCGTCCTGCTGCCGCAGATTCGTGATGACGGTCGGCGTATAGAAATAGCCGCGCTCACCCTGCCGTGATCCACCCGCGGCCAGCTCGGCGTGGTCGGGCAGCCGGTCCACGAAGCCGGTGACGCGTTCGAGCTGCCGCGCGTTGTTCAGGGGGCCGTAGAGCACATCCTCGTCGTCGGCCGCGCCGGTCTTCGTACCCTTGGCCTGCTCGGCCAGGGCGGCGGCGAAGTCGTCGTACACCCGCGGCCCGGCCAGCACCCGCGTCGCCGCCGTGCAGTCCTGCCCCGCGTTGAAGTAGCCCGCCTCGGCGATCGCGGCCGCCGCCTTCGCCACGTCGGCGTCGTCGAAGACCACCACCGGCGCCTTGCCGCCGAGCTCCAGGTGGGTGCGCTTGAGATCCCTGCTCGCCGCCTCGGCGACCTCCATGCCCGCGCGCACCGACCCGGTGATCGACACCATCTGCGGGGTCGGGTGGCTGACCAGCGCCCGCCCGGTGTCCCGGTCGCCGGTGATCACGTTGAGCACGCCGGCCGGGAAGAACTCGGCCGCGATCTCGGCCAGCATCAGCGACGTGACCGGCGTGGTGTCCGACGGCTTGAGCACCACGGTGTTCCCCGCCGCGATGGCCGGCGCGATCTTCCACACCGCCATCATCAGCGGGTAGTTCCACGGCGTCACCTGCGCGCAGACCCCGACCGGCTCCCGCCGCACGTACGACTCGAAGCCCTGCATGTACTGCCCCGCCGACCGCCCTTCGAGCAGCCGCGCCGCGCCCGCGAAGAACCGGATCTGGTCGATCGCCGGCGGCAGCTCCTCGCTCGCGGTCAGCCCGAGCGGCTTGCCGGTGTTCCGCGACTCGGCCGCCACCAGCTCGCCGGCCCTGGCCTCGATCGCGTCGGCGAACCGGAGCAGCGCCCGCTGCCGCTCGCCCGGCGTGGTGTCCCGCCACGTCTCGAACGCCGTGGCCGCGGCATCCATGGCCCGGTCGACGTCCACCGCCCCCGAAACCGGCGCCGACGCGAACACCTCGCCCGTGGCCGGATCGATCAGGTCGACGTACCGCCCATCGGCCGGCTCAACGGCAGCCCCGGCGACAACGTTCTTCAGCACGGTTTTCGCGGTCATGGCGCCATCCTTTGCACTGGATCCGTCGCTGGCAAGACCCGCCGCCTACCTTTTCCGTTTTTGCTCCCCCCGCGCTTGCAAATGACAACCGTTACCATCAAGATGAAGCGTGTTCGGCCGCGTTTCCAGGCCCGGCCTCTTCAGATCAAGATCATTCTCGGGTACGCCCACCGAACCTGCAGGCCACCACACCCCCGCGCCGTCGCCGGTCACCCTCCCTGCCGACCCGCCGGGTCGTCCTGCGTGATCACCCTTTCTGTGGCCAGGCACGAGACAAGGCACCGTTCCTTGGCGTCGTTCATCAGCCGGCTGGTCCATGTCGTGAACCCGCCGTCGCCCAACTCGACCTCCCGCTCGCCGTCACCAGCGGTGATCCGCAGCGCCGCCTCGGTGTAGTAACCCCCGCCCCGTCTCCGTCCCGGCTCCTCGACGATCGGCATCACGCCGGTGGGGGGCCGGCCCCGGCCCTCCATCGCGGAGACGGCCCGGCCCCGGCCCTCCATCGCGGAGACGTGCACCCGAGGGTTCCCATCCGGCAGGAGCGCTGCGAGGACCTTCTGCCAGAAGCCGAGGTGCAGGGCGAGCAGCCGCGCCTGGGTCGTCCCCGATCCCGCGTCACGAGCACTGGACACCAGGGCGAACAGCCGAAAATGCGCGGGCCGCCCTTCCCCGAAGTCCTGAGCCCGCAGGTGCCGCTGACAAGCGGCCAGGTGCACCGATCCGCCGGCCGGTTGCCGCCGACGCCGGCCGGCGGCCTCGACGGCCAGCGCGTTGGTGGCGTCGCTGAGAACCTCGGTACCCCGCATCGTCGTGACAACCCGGTTCTGGCTGACCGGGCCAACGGCCGAGCAGGTACCCAACGGCACGACCGGCGACAACTCAACGCCGTCAACCTCCGGTGGCAGCAACTGCCAGATCCGAGCCTCCACAACAGCCAGCCGCCGAGGATCGACCGCGGCCGGCCGCACGAACCGGTCGTCCCTCCACCGGCGCATCAGCTCCGCCGGCGTCACGTCCGCAGCCCGGTCACGCGCCGCGCCCAGGAGCAGCGTCCGCAGCTCAGTTCCGGACAGCTCCGCCAGCGCCCGCCGCGTCCCTTCCGGCATCCGGGCCCAGACCCGCTCCTCGGCCGCCGACCCGTGCCCACCGCTCATCCGCTCACCATGACGCAGAACCCGGATCCCGTCGACACGATTCACATGCGTCCGCTGATCGGGTTGACGTTGCCCGCAACTGATCCGGGATCTCGACGGCAGCCCATTCCGCCGGTCAAGGCGCCGAGCCCGCGTCGTCAAGCCCACTCCGTCGGCGAGGCGGTCAAGTCCCGCCGCCCGGCCAACTCCGCGCAGGCAAGCCATTCGCCGGGGTGGTGACCATGGCCCGCCGCCGAACTCGCCGGCGCATTTCCACGGCACGGACCCCCACCCCGGACCCAGTGCTCGCACCTTTCCTCGTGCTGTCTGATCAATCGGCGGCGATGAGCGTGACAGCCGCGACGGTCCGGCCGCGGATGCCGGCATCGCCGGTGCGGGCCAGCGAATCGAGCGCGGCGTCGGCGAACTTGATGGCGTGCGGATCGGAGGTGGCCGCCGCCGCCTCCATCGGGTCACCGTCAACGCTCTCCACCGGCCGAGGCTCGGCCGGGGAGTAAGCAGCACTCACCGCCGCCGCAGCCGCCCAAGCCGCGTCGAGGCTCGGCCCCCAGAGCCGAGCCGGCAACGCGGGCAGCACCCGCAACACAGCAGCCGGCGCCGTGGCCGCGTGCACCAGCATGACCGGCGCGCCATAGCCATGCGTGAACTGCCGTGCCACCGCCGCGTCAACAATCCCGCCGAGCCGATCGAGAACCGCCACCGCCTCATAGGCGCCCTGCCTGTGGATGACGCCGCCCGCCGCAGCCCTGTGGACGACCCCGCCAAAATGTCCGCCCGCCGTGCTACTTTCCCGCCCACCCACAGGGGTGGGGGAGGTGGCGGTGGCCGCCGCGATCTTCAAGATCGTTTTGTCGGCTTCGCGCTCGCGCGCGCCGGGTTCGGCTCGCCAGGACCCGGGAGCGGCCGGCACGTGGCTGGCAGCGGCGGGCCAGGAACCCGGGTTGGCGGGCGAGGAGCCTGGAACGGCGGGCGAGGAGCCTGGAACGGCGGGCGAGGAGCCGGGGACGGCGCGCGAGGAGCCTGGAACGGCGGGCGAGGAGCCTGGAACGGCAGGCGAAGAGCCGGGGACGACGGGCCAGGAGTCGGGAACGGCGGGCCAGGAGTCGAGCGCCGCCAGTTGGGCGAGCCGGTGGCGGATGCCGAAGCGCTGGTCCGGCACACGCGGCACCGCATCCAGGGCCGCCCTCGGGTCCGACGCCCGGTAGGGCCCGGCCGCGGGAAGGGCCAGCGGCTGCCAGCGCGCCGCCCAATAGGCGAGCCCGTGCGCCAGCTCCATGACCCGAGGCGGGGTCTCGACGTCGAGCAGGGCCCGGACCGCGTGCCCCACCCGGATCACGCCGTGGGTGGCGCCGGCCGCGATCCCGGGCAGCAGCCGCGGCCACCACACCGCGAGCACCTCCCGCCAGGGCGCGGCGGTCAGCTCGCGCTCGAAGAACGCCAGCCAGTCGCCGGTCCGCACGGGATCGCCCAGCGGGTCGCGCCACTGGTCGCGCGGGATCGGGCTGATCCCGCGGGGCCGCTCTTCCAGGAGGTGGTCGTAGCCGTCCAGCCACCGGTGCACCTGGGCGGCGTGCCCGCGGCGGGCCAGCGCCTCGGCCGCCATCGGGGCGTGGTTGGACAGCCAGCCGTTGCGCTCGGGGCCGGTGTCACGGAGGCGTTCGAGCGCCTCGTCGAGGATTCCGTCAGCCATCCCCGCAGACTGCAACCTCAATCAAGCTTGAGGTCAACCCCCGGGCGGCCGGTCCCCGATAGTCGGGGCGCCGTGAGGGTTTCGGCCTGCTGTGGGTCTGGATTGCGTGGATCCCCCACTTGAGACGGAACGGCCCGGCGGGGTTGGTCGAACGGGTCGACACCGCCAGGCCCTCCGCGGGTTCAGCTCTCGGTGATCGTGAGGTCGACGGTCTTCGTGCCGGACTTGGGGACGTTCACCTTGTCGGGCCAGGAGCCGGATGCGGCGGGGCCGGTGAGCGACCAGCGGAGCAGGACCGGGCCGGGGCCGATGATCGGCATGTCGTAGGTGCGGTTCTCGCTGGTGAAGGTCGCGGTGGCCAGGTCGTCGCCGGTGGCCGCGTTGACCGCCGTGACGCGGCCCGTGGTGAAGGAACGGGATGTGGTGACCGTGCCGGTGAGGCGGCTGCCCGTGATCAGCACCGGGTCGTAGGTGGTGACCCGGTCGGGCTGCACCTTCACCGTCGGCGCCTGGAAGCGGTTGCCTCCGTTGCCGAGGAGCTGGCGGGGTGCGGCGCCGTCCTTCGGGGTGAGGAACAGCGGCCAGTCGTACGGGCCCAGGTCGAGGTAGATCCGGTAGCTGCCGCTGGTGAACGACTCGCTGGACGGCGGCGTTCCGGCCAGCGACCAGGCGTCGGGGCTGACGTTGACCTTCGCCATCGGCGCGCCGGCGGCGTCGCGGACCGTGCCGGCCACGGTGCCGCCCCGGTCGAGCAGGATCGTGGGCGGCCGGGTCACCTTGCCGACCTTCACCTTGATCTTGACCGCGTCCTTCTGGCTGCCGGAGCCGCCGTTCTCGCCCACCCACTGGGCGCCCAGGCCGAGGGAGTTGGTCGAGTAGACGAACAGCTGGAAGGTGCCGGGCCGCATGGCGTACGTCGTGAACTTGCCGGTTTTGTGCGTGCACCCGATGTCCGACTCCATCGACGGGAAGCCCTCGCCGGGGACGGCGAGCACGAGGCACCACTGCTTCTGCCCGGCGCCGTTGATCCGGTCGACGATGGTGACCGAGATCCGGCCGCCCTCCTCCAGTGAGGACACGGTCAGCGGGGTGATGCCGCCGTCGGCCACGGTCACCGGGATCCGGTCGCTCTGCAGGTAGTTGCTGCCGTTGTCGGGGTGGACGACGACGGTGGCGGGACCGGTGGGTACGCCGACGATCGACAGGGTGTCGCCGTCGGTGCAGTAGCCGGTCCAGGTGTTCACCGTCGCGCAGAAGCCGGCCGGCGCGGTGATCCGCAGCGTGTTCCCGAGCGTCCAGGTCTCGTCGACCGTCGTGGTGGTGTTCGCGGCCAGGTGGTACGTCCCGGGAGCGGTCTGGGTCAGCTTGGCGTCGGTGTTGCGGAACGAGATGCGGTACTCCTCCGGCGTGATGCCGTCGGCCGTCCATTCGCCGTTGCTGTCGGTGACCTCGGCGTACGAGTACCCGCCGGCCACCGCCTTGATCTCCACGAAGATCTTGGACAGCGGCGCCCCGTCCGGTGTGGTCAACCGGCCGCGCACGGTGGCTGGCCCGGCGTACCGGGTGTCGGCCACGGTCACCTCGCCCGGCCGCACGACGATGGTGTCGGCCTGGTCGCGGTGCAGCGTGCCGGGCACGTACGTCTGGGTGCCGTCGAAGTTGTCCCAGGACAGCTGGTACCCGCCGGGCTCGAGGGCGCTGAAGAGATAGCCGCCCGCCTCGTCGGAGTCTTTCCCGCGGACCTCGACGCCGTCCTTCCACAGGTGCAGTTCTTCCTCGGCGACCGGGCTGCCGTTGGCCCGCTCGAGCTCGCCGGTGATGCCGCCGAGCGGCCGCAGGGTCTCGTCGACCTCGATCACCTGGCCGGCGGCGACGGTGAAGATCGTCGCGTCGGCCGCCTTGGGCTTCTGCGGGACGTACTGGGTGCCGACGGCGTCGTGGTCGAGGGCGACCCGCCACCGGCCGGCCGGCACGTTGATCCGGTAACGCCCGTCGTCCTCGAGGATCCCGCCGACCGAGAGGGTGGAGCCGCCGACCTGGGCCGCGTAGATGTAGAAGTCTTCGGCGGGGGCGCCGGACGGCAGCGTGACCTCGCCCTCGATGGTGCCGAGCTCGATCTGGGTCTCGTCGACGACCACCGGCTCCTGGCCGGTCACCTGGATCGTCTCGGCCGACGCGAAGTCGGGCTTCTGGTGTGCCCACTGCGCCACGCCGTGGTCGGTGTACTGCAGCTTGACCGGACCGAACGGCGTCGGCGAGACGCGGTACCGCCCGTCGGGACCGGTGTAGCCGCTGGCCAGGACGCGGTTGTCCAAGGAGTACGCGTACACCTGGGCGCCGGCGATCGGCTCGCCGGTGAACGAGGTGTAGGCCCCGACGATCGTGCCGACCGGGAGTTCGGTCTCGTCGACCGTCACGGTGACACCGCTCGCGATCGGGAACAGCGTCGCCTCGGCCGCGGTGGTCTTCTGGTGGGCCCACTGCTTCATGAAGCCGTGGTCGAACGACAGCCGGACGGACTCGGCCCAGGTGAACAGGACGATCGAGTAGTGGCCGGCGGCGTCGGTGTTGCCCCAGCCGACGATCCGGTCGGTGTTCGATTCGACGACGATGTGCGAGTTGACGATCGGCGTGCCGTCGGCGGCGGTGTAGGTGCCGACGACGGTGCCGTAGGGGGAGGCGGCGTGCGAGGGGGCGGCCCATCCGGCGACGGCCAGCAGGCCGGCCGCGGCGGCGGCGAGAACGCGGCGGAACATCGGCTCAGCTCCCGGGGATCGTGAGGTCGACGGTCTTGGTGCCGGACTTGGGGACGCTCACCGGGTCGGGCCACGAGCCGGACGCGCCGTCGATCGACCAGCGGAGCAGGACCGAGCCACCGCCGACGATCGGCAGGTCGTACGCCCGGTTCGCGCTGGTGAAGCCGGCCATCGCGAGGATGTCGCCGGTGGCCGTGTTGACCGCCGTGATCTGCCCGCTGGTGAACGGCCGGTCGGTGGTCACCGTGCCGGTCAGCCGGCTGCCCGCGGCCAGCGTGTAGTCGAAGACGCCGCCGGGGACGACGGTGGCGGCCTGGAAGCGGTTGCCGGTGCCGCCCGACCACTGCCGGGGCGGCGTCCCGTCCTTCGGGGTGAAGAGCAGCGGCCATTCGTACGGCCCGAAGCCGGACATCGTGTACCGGCCGTTGGCGTCGGTCTGCGGGTACGGCGGCGCGGTGCCCAGCGGCCACGCCCCGCGGCTGACGTTGACGCCCGCGACCGGAGCGCCGGCCGCGTCGCGGACCGTGCCGCTGATCGGCTGGCCCGGGTCGAGCAGCACCTGGGGCAGCCGGGTCGTCTTCCCGGTCTTGACCTTGATCTTCACGGCTTCCTTCTGGTCGCCGGTGCCGCCGGCCGCGCCGACCCACTGGGCGCCCAGCCGCGAGGTGCGGGTCGAGTGGACGAACACCTGGTACGTGCCGGCCGGCACGGCGTACGTGGTGATCTTGCCGTTCTTGTGGGTGCAGTTGTTGTGGGAGCCGAGGTCGGGGGTGCCGTCGCCGGGCGCCACGAGCACCGCGCAGAAGTCCCACGCGGGCGCGCCGCCGGCCCGCTCGGCGATCTGCACGCCGACCCGCCCGCCCTGGTCGAGCGGCACGGTCACCGCGGTGTCGCCGGAGCCGATGGTGACCGGGACCGGCGTACCCGGCAGATAGTCGCTCTTGTTGGTCGGGGTCACCGAGAGCGTGTCGGCGCCGGGGGCGAGGCCGGGAACGATCAGCGTCTCGGTGTCGGTGCAGTGGCGCCCGGGCCGGTCCTCGAAGGTCGCGCAGAAGCTCGCCGCCGGGTCGCCGGTCACCGCGTCGACCGCGGTCACCCGCAGCGTGCTGCCGGTCCGCCAGGTGTCGTCGACGGCGGTGTCCCGGCCGGACGCGAGCGGGAAGACCTCGGCGTCGGCCGCGGTGGCCTGGCCGTACGCCCACTGGGTGTTGCCGCTGGTGGCGAAGGACACGACGTAGTTCTCCGGCCGGATGTTGTCGATCGTCCAGGTGCCGTCGCCGGTGGTGGTCGCGCCGTACGAGTAGCCGGGCGGCACCGAGGCGGCGCGCACGGACACGCCCGGCGCGGGAGTGCCGTCCGGCAGCGTGAGCCGGCCGTGCAGCCGGGCGCCCGCGACGTCCCGGGTCGAGGCCGTGGTCTTCCGGTACGCCCGGATCGTGATCACCTCGGCCTCGTCCCGGTGCAGCGTGCCGGGGAGGTAGGTCTCGGTGCCCGCGCTGTTCCGCCAGGACACCAGGTAGTCGCCGGGCTGGACGCCGCGGAAGAGGTATTCGCCGTCCTCGTAGGCGTACCCGGTCGCGACCACCTGATCGCCCCGCCACAGCTGGACCCGCTTGTCGTTCCCGCCCTTCAGCACGCCGCCGACCGAGCCGAGGGCCAGCACCGTCTCGTCGACGTCGAGGGTCTGCCCGGTCGCGAGGGTGAAGACGGCGCCGTCGTCGAGCTTGGTCTTCTGCGGCACGTACTGGGTGCCGGTGATCTCGGTGTCGACGGAGATGCGGTACTGCCCGGCGGGCGCGCTGATCGAGTAGTGCCCGTCGGCCGTGACGTCGGCCTCGACGTAGCCGCCGCCGACCCGGTAGGCCGTGACGTAGAGGTCGTCGGTCAGCCCGGAGATCACCCCGCGGATGGTGCCGGTCGGGATCTGGGTCTCGTCGACCGCCAGGGTCCCGTTGACCGGCGCGTCGAAGGTGGTCGCCGACGCGAAGTCGGTGGCCTGGTGGGCCCACTGCTCGACGTTGTTGCGGTCGAAGAGCAGCTTCACCGGTCCGGCCGGCACCGGGTCGATCCGGTAGCGGCCGTCCGGCCCGGTCAACACGCTCTTCAGCAGCCGGTTGGTGGTCGAATAGGCCCCCACCAGCACGTCGTCGCCCGGCCGGCCGTCGGCGGTGGTGAAGGTGCCCTCGACCGCGCTGTCCGGCGTGCGGATCTCGTCGACCGTCACCGTGCCGCCGTCCGGCACGGTGAACAACGTCGCGCTCGCCGCGTCGGGCCGGCGGTGCGCGTACTGCGTACGCAGGAGCTCGCTGAATTTGATCTTGATCGAGCCGGCGGTGATGTTGGGAACCGTGTAGCGCCCGTTGGCGTCGGTGGTGCCGCCGCCCTGGTAGAGGTCGGTCGCGGAATAGACGATGACCTGCGCGCCTCGGATCGGCGTGCCCGCGTCGGTGGTGTACGTGCCGGTGACGGTGCCGGCCGCGGCGGCCTCCGCGGGCGCGGCCCAGGCGCCGACGATCAACAACGCGGCCGCCAAGCTACGACGGATCATGCGAGAGCTCCCCGTGAATCAAGCAGTGCCGATGTCCACAGGAGACTAGCCGCTCAGCCGGGGGAGCGAGATCCGGAAAACGGCCCCCTTGCCAACCGCCGTGGTGAGCTCTATCTCGCCGCCGTGGGCGTGCGCCAGCGACTGGGCGATGGCCAGCCCCAGCCCCGAGTTCGCGCCGCCCTCCCGGCTGCGGGAGCGGTCCGCGCGGTAGAACCGGTCGAACACGCGGGTCGCCTGGTCGGCGGTCAGGCCGGGACCGTCGTCGGCCACCTCGAGCACCGCCCGGCCGTCCATCGTGCCCACCCCGATGCGGACCGGGGTGCCGGCCGGGGTGTGCGTGGCCGCGTTGCCGACCAGGTTGGTGACGACCTGCCGCAGCCGGGCCTCGTCGGCGTGCACCGGCGCCGGGCCGGGCCGTTCCTCGCCGCCGGGCCCGGTCAGCGTCACCGGCCGGGTCGGGTCGAGCGCGCGCAGGTCGTGCCGGGCGTCGGTGGCGAGCGTACGCAGATCCATCGGCGCCCGATCGAGCTGCGCGTCCGGCAGCTCGTCGAGCCGGGCCAGCAGCAGCAGGTCCTCGGTCAGCGCGCTCAGCCGGGTGGCCTCGCGGTCGATCGCGTGCATCGCCTCGGCCACCGCGTCCGGCCCGGTCAGCCCGCCCATCCGGTACAGCTCGGTCGACCCCTTGATGACGAACAGCGGGGTACGCAGCTCGTGGCTGACGTCCGACACGAACCATCGCATCCGCGCCTCGGACGCCGCCCGACCGAGGAACGCCTGCTCGAGCTGCACCAGCATGCTGTTCAGCGAGGCCGCGAGCCGCCCGATCTCGGTCTTCGGTGAGGCTATTCCGGGTACGCGCTGAGTGATGTCCCCACCGGCGATGGCGGCGGCGGTGTGCTCGATCCGGCGCAGCGGCCGCAGCCCCCGGCCGAGCGCGAACCACCCGGCCACGGTCAGCAGGATCAGCAGCAGGCCACCGCTGACCAGGCTGGCCGTCCGGAACCGGCTCAGCGTGGCGTCGGCCTCGGTGAGCGGGGTCGCCGCGACGACCGTCCCCGAGCCGTCCGCGGCCGGCCGCGCCACCGCCCGCCACCGGCCCGAGCCGTCGGCCGCGCGCAGGTTGACCGTCGTCCCGTCGGTCGGCACGGTGCGCAGGACGTCGTGATGAGGCAGGGTCAGGCTGCTCAGGCGCGACGAGACGACGCCGTTCACGACCCGGCCGTCCGCTCCGAGAAACACCAGGTAGGGGGCGCCGAGCAGATCGAGGGCCGGGTCGAGCAGGTCGGGCCGGTCCTGAGCGCCGGGGATGGGCGGCCGGTTCGCGGTCACCGCCGACATGATCGTCGAGAACGACCTGAGCTGGTTGTCGATCCGCTCGTACTGATATTTCTCGAGTTGGTCGACCACGACCGTGCCGAACACGGCCAGCCCGGTCAGCAGCAGCCCCGCGGTGAGCGCCAGCAGCCGCGACCGCAACGAGAACCGGGTCACCGCCGCGGCCGCCGCATCACGTAGCCCACCCCGTGCACGGTGTGGATGTGCTTGGGCTCCTCGGCGTCCACCTTGCGGCGCAGATAGGAGATGTACGTGTCCACGATGCTCGCGTCCCCGCCGAAGTCGTACCGCCACACCCGGTCGAGGATCTGCGCCTTGGACACCACCCGCCCGGCGTTCTCCATCAGGTAGCGCAGCAGCCGGAACTCGGTGCCGGAGAGCCGCACCGGCTGCCCGCCCCGGGTCACCTGGTGCCCCTCGGTGTCCATCGCGACCTCCCCGACCGTGATCACGTCACCGCCGTGGCCGGCCGTGCGGCGCAGGATCGCGCGGATCCGGGCGATCAACTCCTCCAGGTCGAACGGCTTGGTCACGTAGTCGTCGGCGCCCAGCGACAGCCCGGTCACCTTGTCGGCCTGCCGGTCGCGGGCGGTGAGGAAGAGCACGGGCACCTGGGTACGTTGCTCGCGCAGCCGCCGGACCACCTCGAACCCGTCCATGTCCGGCAGCATCACGTCGAGCAGCACCAGGTCGGGCGGGTCGGCCCCGGCCGCGGCGACCGCCTCCCCGGCGGTCGCCGCGGTGGTCACGCTGAAGCCGGCGAACCGCAGCGTCGCGGCCAGCAGCTCACGCACGGTGGCCTCGTCGTCCACCACCAGCAGGCGGTCACTCATCACGTCAGCTTGTCAGACGTCGCGGCGCCGGAAGAGCACGAACCCGGCGGCCAGCACCGCGGCGATCCCGGCGCACATGCCGCCGAAATAGAGCCAGGGGTGCGGCAGATCGGGGTTGGGCAGCGTGGCCAGCACCTGGGCCCCGCCCTGGCTGGGCCAGAAGTAGAGCACCTTCTGCAGCCAGTCCGGGAACAGGCCGCCGAGCGCCGGCACCAGGAAGACGATGCCGACCAGGGTGGCCAGGGCGCCCGCGGTGGACCGGAGGATCGTGCCCAGACCGACCGAGAGCAGCGCGATCGCGGCCAGGTAGAGGCCGCCGCCGAGCACCGCGGGGAGCACGCCCGGATCGCCCAGGCCGGCGTGCGGCGCGTCCTTGGCGGCCAGCATGAGCTGCCCGATGGTGAACACGGCGACCATCAGCACCTCGCCCACGACCACGGCCAGGGCGGCGGCGAGCAGCACCTTGGCGGCCAGCAGCCGGTGCCGGCGCGGCGTCGCCCCGAGCGACATCTGCATCAGCCCCGACGCGAACTCGGAGGTGACCATCAGGATGCCGAGGACGCCGATCACCAGCTGGGCGACGATGTAGCTGCGCAGGCTCAGGTTGGTCGGGTCCCATTCCAGCCGGTCGGCCGGGCTGAGCTCGGCGTAGCCCTCGCCGCCGGCGAAGCTGGTCAGCGCCGTGATGCCGAGGCCGACGACGAACAGCGTGGCCAGCGTCAGCCAGGTCGACCGTACGCTGCGTAACTTGACCCACTCGGCGTGCAGGGTGTGCGTGAACCTCATGCGGCAACCTCTTGAAATCTCATGCGGCCACCTCTTGAAATTCGACACTGTCCCGGGTCAGTTCCATGAACGCGTCCTCCAGCGAGGCGCGTTGCGGCGTGAGCTCGCTCAGCACCACTCCGCCGGCCGCGGCCAGCGCCCCGATCTCGGCGGCGTTCAGCCCGTTCACGATCAACGACGACTCCAGGCCTTCGCGTACGGAGGCCCCGGCGCCCACGAGCCGGTGCGCGAACGGCGCCGGGTCGGGCGTACGCACCAGAACCGTTCCCTCCCCACCGGCCGTGACCAGCGCGTCCATGCTGGTGTCGGCGATCAGCCGGCCCCGCCCGACGACCACCAGATGATCGGCGGTCCGCGCCATCTCGCTCATCAGATGGCTGGAGACCAGCACCGCCCGGCCCTCGGCGGCCAGCCCGCGCATGAAGTCGCGGATCCACCGGATGCCCTCCGGGTCGAGGCCGTTCACCGGCTCGTCGAAGATCAGCACCCGCGGGTCGCCGAGCAGCGTCGCCGCGATGCCGAGCCGCTGCCGCATGCCCAGCGAGAACCCGCCGGTCCGCCGCCCGGCCACACTCTCCAGCCCGACCCGGGCCAGCACCTCGCCGACCCGGCGGCGGGGGAGACCGTTGCTCACGGCCAGGGCGAGCAGGTGGTCGTACGCCTTCCGATGGCCGTCGATCGCGCCGGCGTCGAGCAGGGCGCCCACCTCGGTCAGCGGCACCGGCAGGTCGGCGTACCGGCGGCCGCCGATCGTGACGGCGCCGCGGGTGGGCCGGGCCAGGCCGACGATCATCTTCATGGTGGTGGACTTGCCGGCGCCGTTCGGGCCCAGGAACCCGGTCACCTGGCCGGGTTCGACGGTGAAGGACAGGTCGTCCACCACGGTCTCGGGGCCGTACCGCTTGGTCAGCCCCCGCACCTCGATCCTCGTCATGCCGCATACCGTGACGCGTGTCTCTGATCCAGTTCTGAGTTGTTCTGGGAGAACTCTGTGAGAGCGAGACATCATGGGGCCCATGGCGATCCCCCTGTCCCTGCTCGATCTCGCGCCCATCGCCCCCGGGCAGACCGCCCGCGAGAGCTTCGCCGCCAGCGTCGAGCTGGCCCGTGCCGCCGAGCGGGCCGGCTACCGCCGGGTCTGGTATGCCGAACACCACAACATGCCGTCGATCGCCTCCTCGGCCACCAGCGTGCTGATCGGCCACGTCGCCGCCCACACCGACACCATCCGCCTCGGCGCCGGCGGCATCATGCTGCCCAACCACTCGCCGCTGGTGATCGCCGAGCAGTTCGGCACCCTGGGCACGCTCTTCCCCGACCGCATCGACCTGGGTCTGGGCCGCGCCCCCGGCAGCGACCAGAACACGATGCTGGCCCTGCGCCGCGACAACTCGTCGGCCGACACTTTTCCCCAAGACGTGCAAGAGCTCCAGGGCTTCCTGACCGGCAAGTCGCGCATCCCCGGCGTCGAGGCGGTGCCCCGGCCCGAGGCGCCGGTGCCGCTCTACATCCTGGGCAGCTCACTGTTCGGCGCCCAGCTCGCGGCGGCCCTGGGCCTGCCGTACGCGTTCGCCTCCCACTTCGCGCCCGACGCCCTCCACCAGGCGATCGGCGTCTACCGCGACTCGTTCCGCCCGTCGGCCCAGCTCGCCGAGCCGTGGGCGATCGCCGGCGTCAACGTGATCGCCGCCGACGACCACGACCTGGCGGTCGAGCAGAAGAACGCGGCCTACCGCGCCCGTACCCGAGCCTTCCTGACCCGAGGCCCGATTCGCAGAAACTTCACCGACGCCGAGATCGACGACTTCCTCGCCTCACCCAGCGGCGGCCAGCTGGCCCAGATGACCCGCTACACCGCCGTCGGCACGGCCGCCGAGGTCCGCGACTACCTCGAGGCCTTCGCCAAGGAGGCCGGCGCCGACGAGCTGATCACCGCCCACCACGCCCAGAGCGTCGACGACCGCCTCCGTTCGATCGAGCTGACGACCGCCCCCTGACGCCCGGGGCAGCCGGCCGCCGTCCCGGTCCATCAACCCTTCTTCGCCATCTCGAAGGTAGCCGGCACCGCGTGCGTCGCCCGCTTGTACGACTCGCGCAGATCGTCGCGGGTGACACATCGGACCGTCACCTCGTCGAAGCGTCCCGACCGCATCAGGGTGCGCTCGGCCGAGACGCCCTTCTTCCTGAGCATTTCGGCGACCTGGACACCGGTGGTCGCATAGCGGATGTGCAGCCTCGGCCGGCCGCCGGAGAACTTCGCCGCAGACATCGATTCCGTAATCGTTTCCGCCACCCATCCGGAATGAGTCGGGGTTGAAGTCGCTCTCGTAGAACGAGCTGAGGACGCAGAATCCGGCGAATGCCTCGAACGCCTCGTCCTGGGCGAGCGTCTCCAGATCGTGGTCGGTCTGGAACTGCTTCATCAGGCTCTCGATGACGATGTCCATGCGGGTTCCCTCACTCTGCCCTGGCGCGCTGGAGGACTTCCTCGGCGCTCAGCGCGCTCTTCGGGTGATGACTCAGGCACATCGGCGTATTTAATCGGCGGAACGGTTTGCCCTCGGCGACCGCATAGAATTCACCGGCCTTGAGCCGCGAGATCTCCAGCACCGCGCTTCCCTTGGCCTGAGCCACCTCCTTGGCCGCGGCGATCTGCGTGGGACTGTTCAGGAACCCGTAGAACTGCGTCGCCGCATTGCCGACGATCCGGTTGTGGATGCCCTTCGGCGCCTGGGTCGCGAAGATGAGACCGAGGCCGTACTTCCGGGCCTGACTGGCCAGCGCCAGCGCGCTTTCGGTGCAGGCGGTGACCGGACCCGAGGGTACGAGCGTCTGCGCCTCGTCCATCACGAACAGCCCACCGAGGGGCTTGTCGCCGGCCGGATGACGCTTGATCCAGGCGAACAGCGCCATCTGCAGCTGGTTCACGAAGCTCTGACGCTGCTCGTCGGTGGGAAGCCCGATGAAGTTGACGACCGAGACACGGGCGCGTTTCCCCGGCGCCGGGGTCATCAACACGCCCGGGTCCAGCGCCACACCGGCCCCGCCGAAGAGCGGATCGTTGACCATCGCCGCCTGCAGCGTCTCAGCCATGTCGGCGGCCAGCTCGTAGGCCTTGGCCAGGGTGGCCGCCTCGTGCGGGAGATCCTTGAGCAGGTCGACGAATTCGGCCAGCCCGCCGCCACCGCTCCGGGCGAAGTGGGCCATCGCCTGCTTGAGCACGGCCCTTCCGCGGTCCGCCTTGGCGGTGTTCCCGGCCATGCGGGCGCGAGGCGCCAGCGCGGCGACCGCGGCGTCGAGGGCCAGCGCGAACTCGTCCGGCTCGTCCAGGACGGCCGCGAAGTCGGGCAACGGTTGCAGGCTGAGTGGCCGGCCCGACTCCCGCCGCGGCGTCCAGACCACCACGTCGGTGCCCTGGAGATAGTCGGCGGCCATCCGTGCGTCCTCCGGCCGCCACCCCGCCGGCGGTGTGGGCCAGGGATCGCCGAGGCGCGCGAGGTCGTTGTTGGGATCCAGCACGATCGCCGAGACGCCGTGGAGCGCGCACTCCTCGATCAGGCGGCGGATGAGGACCGTCTTGCCCGACCCGGATCCGGCGAAGATGACGGCGTGCTTGCGAAGTGACTCGAGCGTGGCCCGCACCGGTTTCCCGTCCGAGACGCCGAGGCCGATCTCGTTCTCGGCCTCGGGTGCGTCGAGAACCACCGGCGCGTTCTCGACTGCCGGCGACCCGACGAGAGCGGTCGGCGGCCCGACGAGAGCCGTGGGCGGCCCGAAGAGGGTCGTGAACAGCGCGGTGTTCCAGGCCGGTTGACGCGACACCAGCCAGTGCGGAAGGGCCGGCTCGTGCTCGTCGAGCATGGTGGCCAGCGCGTCGAAGGTGCGCAGGTCGTCCTCGGTCACCTCGGTGATGACGCCGCCCAGGTCGAGGAACTCCTGGCGTACGCGGCGGCTGACCGCGCCGGTGGGCCAGTCGGTGTTGCGCAGCAGGACGGCGCGGCGCTTGCTGATCGCCGGGTCGAGGTTGGCGAAATCGCGCAGCCGGCGAAGCCGCGTCTGCACGGCTCGGTGGTGCGGATGAGCCAGCGCCCGGAACGACCACTGCGCCTCGTCCTCGGTGGTGTCGTCGAGCGTTTCGCGCAGCCACGCGTGCAACGACGGGCTGCCGTCCTCGCCCGGCTGCACCTTGTACCGGCTACGGCGATCACCCTGCTCGATCGTCCAGGCGCGCAGCCCGGCGTCGAGCAGCCGCGGCATCGCCTGATCCTCACCGGCGGGGCTCAACGCGTCACCGATCTTGGCCTGCCCGCGGAGCTCCGCCAGCCGCTCGTCGAATGTCGTGAGCTGCTCCGGCGGCGTCACCGGGGCGATCCGTTGCGCCGGCCGAGCCACCGCGCCGAAGTCGGCGAGCTCAACCACGGCGTCGGAGTCCAGGCAGGACTCGACGTGATCGTCCGCGCGCTGCAACAGCCGGCGGGGCGTGAGATCGGTCGCGGTGCCGAAGGCCGTCCGCAGGATCGGCCACGTCGGGTACGGCGGTTCGAACTCGGCCGTTTCGAAGAACGGCTCGAACTTCGCCGCCAGCAGACGCTCGGCGACCTCGGCCGACGGAAGAACGCTGAGCCGGGTCTCCTGCCGGAACCGATTGGTGACCGAGGCCAGGGCCGACTCCCTGATCAGATTCCAGGAGGTGGGCAGACAGGCGACGATCGTCACGGTCCGGCTCAGAACCTCGCGCAGCTGCATCAGGCCGTTGCCCAGGTCGGCGGCGAGATCGATGGGCTCGCCGGCCGGCGTCCGGGCCTGGGCGAAGATCGTGTCGATCTGGTCCACCGCGAGCAACGTCGGCCCGGTGATCGCCAGGAGCCGGGAGATCTCCGCGGCGACATCCTGCGGTTTCTTCGGCCGCCGGGGAAGACCCCAGGTGTCCAGGGCCTCCGCTGTCCCGTCGTCCGCGGACAGCAGCCAGCTCTCCGCCGCGTCGGCGACGTTCTCGTCGGGTGAGGCGATCAGCACCAGGGCGCGAAGGGTGTGGCGGCATTCGCGTCCCGCCTCCGGGTGGGCCCGTCGCACCCCGCTCACCAGGTGATCGAGGACCTCCGGGCTGATCGGCCGATCACCACGCACCATGAGCCGCATCGCGTTGGGGACCTGCGAGATCTCGGCCAGGGCGCCGAGAAAGACGGAGAGCTGCAGATGCCGGTACGAGCCCGAACGCCTCAGCCCGCGGAGGAACGCGTGCACGATGTTCGTCCAGAAGCTGCGGCCGTCGGTGATGCCCATCAGGAAGAAGTAGCCGTGCCGGTGCTGCACCTGCTCGCGCGCCCATCGCACCAGATGTGTCTTGCCGGCGCCCTGCCGCCCCTCGATCACCAGGCCCAGCGGGCACCGGGACTCGCTGTCCCTGGCCTCTTCGAAGGCGCGGAGCAAGGTGTCACCGACGTCGCCGTTCAGCTCGTCGATGTGGATGTCGAGCGGCGACCAGACATCCTCCTGGGTGGGCGCCCAGTCCAGCCTGCTCAGTTCGGAGAGCGCACGGCGCTCGGCCGGCTCGATCACCGCGTGCCGATCGCGATCAGATGCATGTCCTCCCCGCCGACGCTGATCGCGGCCGCGCGTGCCTCGTCGGTCAGGACCCGGCGGTTCGGATCGGGGTCGAGGTGGATCTGCTTCCGGCGGTTCAGATCGATCAGCGCGGCGTCGAGCTCGGCGCGGGAGATGCCGGCGAGCCGGCCTCGGAGCTGGTCCAGACCGACCAGCTCGCCTGGCTGCCCGGCGAGCTCGCCGTAAACGCGCCGGATGCCGTCCTCGGGCGATTCCTCCAGCACGAAGACGTCGGAGAGCTGGTAGTCCAGCTTCTGCATCATCCGATCGAGGTTGCGCAGCGTCGCATAGTGAAGGCGCCAGGCGGGCGATGCCTTTTCCGGCGGCTCGGAGGTGAGTTCCGTTCGTGCTCTCGCCCAGCCCTTGTCGGTGAGTTCGTGAAAGATCGCCTGCCGGGCGCCTTTCCGCCACGTGATCAATTTCTCGTCATTCAGCCGATCACGGTCGGGTTTCTTGATCGTCAATCCAAAACGGTTCTGAAGATCCGGATTGGATGCCTCGGAAACGTGGATCATGAGTGCGATCAAAGCCTGGCGGGCTGAGGTGCTGAGGGCGGCGGCCATGGGAAGCATCATGAATGGTCGGCGGCAATATCGCGAGAGTGAGAATTTGCCGCTGATGATCGAATGCGAATAGGCCGGCCTTGATCACCATTACGAATCGAAGCCGACGCCCAGGCGGTCGAGGGTTCGGAGCCACAGGTTGCGGCGGCCGGCCTGGCGGTCGGCCTGGGCGATGGACCAGCGGGTGAGCTGGATGACGCCGTTGCGGACCGGCTCGGGTGGGAACGGGACCGGCTTGCGGCGGACCATCTCCAGGCGGGTCAGGGGAGTGGGCCGGCCGGTGAGCAGGTCGAGCATGACGTTCGCGCCGAAGCGGGTCGCGCCGACGCCCAGGCCGGTGTAGCCCGCGGCGTACGCCAGCCGGCCGCCGTAGGCGGTGCCGAAGAACGGGCTGAACCGGCTGCACGCGTCGATCACTCCGCCCCACTTGTGGGTGAAGCGGATGCCGTCGAGCTGGGGGAACGTGGCCGCGAAGTGCCGGGCCAGCCGCCGGAACGTGTCCTCGCGCTGGTCGCGGGCGGGACTGATCCGGCCGCCCCGGTAGTAGATCGCGTCGTAGCCGCCCCACAGGATCCGGTCGTCGGCCGTACGCCGGAAGTAGTGGAACTGGTTGGCCGCGTCGCCGAGGCCCTGCCGGTTGGCCCAGCCGATCGAGGCCAGCTGTGCCGCGCTCAGCGGTTCGGTCATCAGCGCGTAGTCGTACACCGGCGCGATGTAGTGCTGGAGCCGGCGCAGCAGCTTCCCGTGTGTCCCGGTCGCGAGCGCCACCGACGAAGCGAGGACCTCGCCCCGCGGGGTGTCCAGCCGGAGCCCGCCCCGGGCCGGCGAGATGCCGAGCACCGGGGTGTTCTCGAAGATGCGTACGCCGAGCGAGAGGCACGCGCGGCGCAGCCCCCAGACCAGCCGCGCCGGGTCGACCATGGCGCAGCCGTCCCGATCCCAGACCCCGCCGAGGAACCGTGGCGAACGGACTTCCGCCTGAACCGCTTCAAGAGAGAGGAAGTCGGGCGAGGAAGAGAGCGCCGCCAGCTGCCATTCGGAAGTGGCGACCACGAGCTCACCGGTGCGCTCGAAGGAACAGTCGATGTCATAACGTGCGACGGCCGACGCGATCGCGCCCAAATTGTCCAACCCGAGCTGTTCCAACTGAGCCAGCGAGGAAGGAAAGTGGCGCAGCCCGTTCTCGTACCCGTGGGTCAAAGAGGCCGAGACGAACCCACCGTTCCGCCCCGACGCGGCCCACCCCGCCGTACCCGCCTCGAGAACGACGACGTCCCGTGAAGGATCCCGCTCCTTGGCCAGCAAGGCGGTCCACAGCCCGCTGTAGCCGGCCCCGATCACAGCCAGCGAGGCCCGCAAGGCCGAAGCGAGCGGATCAAGGGCCGGCGGCGCCCCCTCCTGGGACAGCCAGTAACAGGAGGGTTCGGCGTCGGCCAGCGGGTCAGCCACGGCGGCGGCGCGGCCGGGAGCGCACCCCGGACAGCACCGCGATCAGCACCCCGACCGCGAAGATGAGCGTGCCCATGACGTTGACCTGCGGCGGCAGGCCGACCCGGGTGGCGCCCCAGATCCAGAGCGGGAACGTGACCGTGGTGCCGGCGGTGAGGTTGGTGACCACGAAGTCGTCGATGGACAGCGCGAAGGCCAGCATCATGCCGGAGCCGATGGCCGGCAGCAGCAGCGGGAACGTGACCTTCCAGAACGTCGTCCAGGCGGTCGCGCCCAGGTCGGCGGCGGCCTCCTCCAGGGATCGGTCCAGGGTGAGCACGCGGGCGCGGACCACCACGGACACGAACGAGATGGAGAACATGATGTGCGCGATCGAGATGGTGACCGGGCCGAGGCCGACGCCGAGCGACACGAACATGGTCAGCAGCGAGGCGCCCATCACCAGCTCGGGGGCGGACATCGCGGCGAACAGCACCAGGTTGACCGTGCCCGAGCCGCGGAACCGGTAGCGGCCCAGCGCGTAGCCGATGCCGGTGCCGAGCGCGCCGGCCACCACGGCGGTGATGATCGCGACGACGACCGAGATCAGCAGCGCCTCGGTGAGCGCGTCGATGCCGAAGACCCGGCCGTACCACTTGACGGTGAAGCCCTCCCAGGTCTGGTTGTAGCGGCCGGGGGTGTCGTTGAACCCGAACGCGATCATCACCGCGACCGGCAGGGTGAGCCAGGCGACCACGACCCACGTGTAGATGTGCAGCGCGCGTGAGTTCCTCATCGGGCCGCCACCTTCATCACGTCCTCGGTGCCCAGCGCCCGCGCGTAGGCGAAGACCCCGATCAACAGCACGGCCATGAGTACGAAGGACAGCGCCGACGCCGTCGGATAGTCCGCCGTGGCCAGGTATTGCGCCTGGATGACCTGCCCGATCATCGTGGTCGACGAGCTGCCGAGCACCGCCGAGTTCACGTAGTCGGAGCTGGCCGGCACGAACGTCATCAGCACACCGGCGAACACCCCGGGCAGGGCGAGCGGCAGGATCACCTTGCGGAAGGCGGTGGCCGGGTCGGCGTACAGGTCGCGGGCGGCCTCGATGACCCGCGGGTCGATCCGTTCCAGGGCCACGTAGACCGGCAGCACCATGAACGGCAGGAAGTTGTAGACCAGGCCGGCGATTACCGCGAACGGCGTACCCAGGATGTGGAACGACGAGCCGAGCAGCCCGATGTCCTTGAGCGGCCCGAGCAGCGGGCCCTCGTCGGTGAGGATCTGCCGCCACGAGATGGTCCGCAGCACGAACGACACGAAGAACGGCAGGAGCAGCAGGAACAGGTAGGTGGCCTTGCGCCGGCCGCCGTAGAAGGCGATCCAGTACGCGACCGGGAACGCCACCACGATGAGCAGAACGGTGGCGATCGCGCCGTAGAGCAGCGACCGGAACAGCTGGGTCCGGTAGTTGCCGATGGCGTCCACATAGGTCTGCCAGTGGCCGGTGAACGCGTACCCGTTGACGATGTCGCCCTGTTGCAGCGACAGCGACAGCATGGTGATCATCGGCACCGCGAAGAACAGCAGCAGCCACAGCCCGCCGGGCAGGACCAGGAGGTAGGGCGCGAGGTTGCGCCGCAGCCGGCTCACCGGGTCAGCCCAGCACGACGGGTTCGAAGACCTTCTGGAACTCCTGGTAGTCGGCCGGGGTGTCGAAGTTGCGGTAGTAGTGCAGCTTCGCGTAGTCGGCCTCGGTCGGGAACACCAGCGGGCTGTCGGCCACCGCGGTCAGCGTCTTCTTGTCGTCGCCGGTGGCGGTCTCGGCCTTCTTCTTCATCAGTTCCTGCGCGGCCGGCACCGGCGTCACGTAGTTGATGTAGGCGGCGATGTCGGTGGCGACCTCGGGCCGGTAGAAGTAGTCGATCAGCGTGAGCGCGGCGACCGCGTTCGGCGCGGTGATCGGGATGGAGAAGTTGTCGGTCCAGATCGTGCCGCCCTCCTCCGGGATGACGAACTTGAAGTTCGTGCCGTCGGAGACGTTCTTCTGGAACACGTCGCCGGACCACGCCTGGGTGATCCACACCTCGCCCTTGCCGAGCGCGTCGATGTAGCTCTGGTCGTAGTAGTTGCGCAGGATGCCCTGCGACTTCTGCTCCTTGAGCTTCTCGGCCGCCTTCTTCCAGTCGTCGGCGGTGGAGTTGTCGGGGTTGATGCCGAGCACCATCATCCCGAAGTTGGCCAGCTCCTGGGTGTCGGAGAACATCCCGACCTTGCCCTTGAACTTCGGGTCCCACAGGTCGGCGAGTTTGGTGATCTCACGGCCGGTCTTGGCCGGGTCGTAGGCGATCCCGCTGATCCCGGACGTCCACGGCACGCTGTAGACGTTCCCCGGGTCAAAGGCTTCCTTCTTGTACGCCGGAGCGGCGTTCTTGGCGAAGTTCGGCAGCTTGGAATGGTCGAGCGGCGCCAGGAAGCCGGAGGTCGTGAACTGCTTGAACTGCTGGCCGTTGGTGATGATCTGGATGTCGAACCCGATCGGCTGCTTGGCCGCGAGCTGCGGCTGCACCTTGGCGAACCAGGGGCCCATCTCCTGGATGACCTCCTGGTAGTTCACCGTGATGCCGGTCTCCTTGGTGAACGCCTTGAGCTCGGGCTGTTTCGGGTCCATGTAGAGCGGCCAGCTCGCCACGTCGACGTGCTTGGTGGCGGTCTTGCCGGCCCAGAACTTGGCCACCGCGTCGGCGGCGGGCGCGCTGGCACCGGGGTTGCCCTGGCCCTTCACGCCACAGGCGGCCAGGAAGGCGCTGAACGACGCGAGGCCGCTCATCCGGAGCGCGTCACGCCGGCCGAGGCGACGCTGGGTCATGCCACGAACAAAAGAGGGGTCACGGGGGGATGACATCAGACTCCGATCGGGTACGAATGCTGCGCGTTCCAGTAGAGGAAGACTTTGTCGCCACGGACCGCGAGGTCGTCGGCGTTGGCGGCGTTCTGGTCGAAGACCGTGAACTCGGGGCCGGCGGCGGTCGCCACGGTGTAGTTGGTCGAGGTGCCGTGGTAGACGACCTCGCTGACCGTGCCGGCGACGACCGAGCAGTCGCTGGGCGCCTCGACGCCGCGCTCCAGTTCGATCTTCTCCGGGCGTACCGAGATCTCGACCTTGTCACCGACCGCGACCGAACCCGGAACCGGGACCAGCACGCAGTCGCCGGGCGCCGAGCTGAGCGTCGCGATGCCGTTCTCGATGCTCCGGACCTCGCCCTCGAGGAGGTTGGAGGTGCCGATGAAGCCGGCCACGAACCGGGTCGCCGGCTTCTCGTAGATCTCCCGCGGCGTGCCCAGCTGGTCGATCCGCCCGCCCTGCATCACCGCGATCCGGTCGGACATGGTCAGCGCCTCGCCCTGGTCGTGCGTGACGTAGACGAAGGTGATGCCGACCTCGCGCTGGATCCGCTTGAGCTCGACCTGCATCTGCTGGCGCAGCTTGAGGTCGAGCGCGCCCAGCGGCTCGTCCAGCAGCAACGCCCGCGGCCGGTTGACCAGCGCCCGGGCCAGCGCGACCCGCTGCTGCTGGCCGCCGGACATCTCGCGCGGCGCCCGCTTCTCCATGCCGCTCAACGAGACGATCTCGATGATCTCGCCGACCCGGCGGGCGATCTCGTCCCTGGCGACCTTCTTGCGCTCCAGCCCGAAGGCCACGTTCTGGTGCACGGACATGTGCGGGAACAGCGCGTACGACTGGAAGACCATGTTGACGTCACGCTTGTTCGGGGCGATGTTGGTGACGTCCCGGCCGTCCAGGAACACGGTGCCCGCCGACGGGTCCTCGAACCCGGCGATCATCCGCATCGTGGTGGTCTTCCCGCAGCCGGACGGACCGAGCAGCGAGAAGAACTCGCCCTGCGCGATGGCCAGGTCGAGCGTGCGTACGGCGTGGACGGTCTCGCCGTGCGACTGGAACTCCTTGTGTACGCCGACGAACTCGATCGCGGGGGTGTCGCTCATCCGGGGGTACCTCTATCAGCCGACGTTGTGCATCACATGCTTGATCCGGGTGTACTCCTCGAACCCGTACGCGGACAGATCCTTGCCGTGCCCCGAATGGCCGAACCCCCCGTGCGGCATCTCGGAGACGAACGGGATGTGGGTGTTGACCCAGACGCAGCCGAAGTCGAGCCGCCGGGTCATCCGCATCGCCCGCCCGTGGTCGCGGGTCCACACGCTGGCGCTCAGGCCGTACCGGACGTCGTTGGCCCAGCGGACCGCCGCGTCCTCGTCGGTGAACTCCTGGACCGTGATCACCGGGCCGAAGACCTCGTCCTGGACCATCTCGTCGCGCTGCTCCAGGCCGGTGACGACGGTCGGCTCGACGAAATAGCCACGCTCGCCGATCCGCCGGCCGCCCGTCGCCACCCGGGCGTGCGCCGGCTTGCGGTCGAGGAAGCCGAGCACCCGGCCCAGCTGGTTCGCGTTGTTGACCGGGATCACGTCCTGGCGCGCGGCCGCTTCCACCAGCGCCTCGGTGAAGTCGGCGGCGACCCGGTGGTGGACCAGGACCCGGGACGCGGCGGTGCAGTCCTGGCCGGCGTTGAAGTAGCCGGCGTCGGCGATCCGGGCCGCGGTCGACGCCAGGTCGGCGTCGTCGAAGACCACGACCGGCGCCTTGCCGCCGAGTTCGAGGTGGACCTTCTTGAGGTCGGCGGCGGCCGAGGCGGCCACCTCCATGCCGGCGCGGGTCGATCCGGTGATCGAGACGAGTGCGGGGTCGGGGTGGGCGATCAGGTCGCGGCCGGTGTTCCGGTCGCCGCAGACCACGTTGAGTACGCCGGGCGGAAGCACCTCGGCGGCGATCTCGGCCAGCAGCAGCGTGCTCACCGGCGTGGTGTCCGACGGCTTGAGCACCACCGCGTTGCCCGCCGCGATGGCCGGGGCGAACTTCCACACCGCCATGACCATCGGGTAGTTCCACGGGGCCACCTGCGCGCAGATGCCGATCGGCTCGCGGCGCACGTACGACTCGTACCCGGCGAGGTATTGCCCGGCCGACCGGCCCTCGAGCAGCCGCGCCGCCCCGGCGAAGAACCGCAGCTCGTCGAGGAGCGGGGCCATCTCCTCGTCGCGGGTCAGCCCGACCGGCTTGCCGGTGTTGCGGCACTCGGCCTCGATGATCTCCTCGGCCCGCGCCTCGACCCGGTCGGCGATCCGCAGCAGGGCGAGCTGCCGCTCGGCCGGCGTCGCGTCCCGCCACGTCGCGAACCCGTCGCGCGCCGCCGCCATCGCCGCCTCGACGTCCTTGGCCGAGGAGACCGGCGCGTGGGCGTACGTCTCTCCGGTCGCCGGATCGATCACCGGCGAGGTGGCGCCGTCCGCGTGGTCTGCGTAAGCCCCGCCGATGAAGTTCCGCAGGACGGGCAGCGCATCGCTCACGGTCGGTCCTCCTGCCCTCACTGACGTGGGGGGACCTTGACACAGAGAACCGCTTGGAGACAAGGGAATCCGAACTATTTTGCAGAGCCGAAACGGAATCAGCCGTCGATGGTCGGCTATGCCGCGAATTCCGGTGACGATCGCGTACGGCTCTCCGGAATGCGCAGCGGCCGGTGAGCGCAACCCTCTGCGCTCACCGGCCGCCTGATGTGTGGCGATTGGTGCTACTTCTGTGCGGCTACCTCGTACAGCTTCTCGGGAGCCACCGCGCCGACCAGGATCCGGCCGTCGTCGGTCGCCAGCGCGCTGAACAGCGTGCTCTGCAGCAGATGTCCGCTGCCCCAGCTGCCCTTGACCGCGGGCAGGCTCTTCAGCACACCCTCGAGCGCCGCGGCCTCCGGGCCGGCCGCCTTCTTGTCGTCGGCCTTGTCGTCGGCCTTCGGTGCCTGAGCGACGAACACCGACGTCCAGCCCTTGCCGACCACCTTGGTGCTCTCGGCCGCCTGCTTCCGCGCCTCACCATGCTTCTGCTTGGCCTCGGCGCCCTTCTTCTCGGCCTCGGCCTGAAGCTGCTCGGCCGTCTGGTTCTCGACCTTGGCGCCCGGCGGCGGGTTGAAGTTGAACTGCTGCGCGTCCGGCTTGGTGAAGCTCACCTGCTGGAACGCCACCCGGACGGCCGGGTTGTTGGCGTCCTTGGCGTAGACGTCCACCCGCAGCGGGATGTGCTCCTTGGCGTCGATCGCCAGGCGCACCTGCCCGATCAGCGAGGCGCTGTCCTTCGGCGCCAGCACCAGCTCGTACGCGTCCCGCCCGGCCACCTCGGCCGCACCGGTCGTGCTGACCGCCGTGGTCGGGTCGATCGCCGCGAGCGCGGCGTCGGCCGCTTCCTGCGGTGTCGACGGCACCACACCCGCCGGCGGCGTGTGCTGAGCCTTGCCCGCCTTGTCCGCCGGCACCTTCAGGTGCGACGCCGTGTTGTTCTGGCTGCGCCAGATCCACACGTCCGTACCGTTGCGGATGATGTCGGTCTGGCCGAGCACACCCTGGATCGCGACGCGGGCCTGGTCCTCGCCGGCGTACCAGACCCGGGCGGTGTTGCTGCCCGCGATCAGCTTGGTCAGCTCGTCACCCTGGCCGGTCACCCCCGGCACGGCCGGCAGCCCCAGATCGGCGGTCTGCACGATCGTCCCGGACAGTCCTTCCACCTTCGCGTTCTGCACGTCGACCAAGAGCTGAGCCGCGCTGCGCTCCGGCAGAGCCGGGTCGGCGCTGGCGACGATGGTCCCGGCAGCCGCGCCACCCCCGATCACGACGACCGCTGCGGCCGACGGCACCAGCCAGCGAAGCGCCGGCCTGGACCTGAACACGTTCACTACGTCCACCTCCCGTTGTCTGCCACCCACCATGCTCCCGACGCCCTGTGACTCCGCTGAGAAGGTCCCCTAGGGGTCTCCTCGGACCAGGCGTCGGCGCTGTGACTCAGCTGAGGAGGTCGCCGCGGAGCAGCCCCCGGCGTGACACAGTTGTCCTCGTGCGGTTGCTGGTGGTGGAGGACGAGGAGCGGCTGGCCGCGGCGCTGCGGCGCGGGCTGCAGGCCGAGGGGTTCGCGGTGGATGTCGCCGGCGACGGCCAGGACGGGCTCGAGATGGCCCGCCACGGCGGGTACGACGCGATGATCCTCGACGTGATGCTGCCCCGGCTCAGCGGCTACCGCGTGGTGCGCCAGCTGCGGGCCGAGCGCCACTGGCTGCCGGTGCTGATGCTGTCGGCCAAGGACGGCGAGTACGACCAGGCCGACGGGCTCGACTGCGGCGCCGACGACTACCTGACCAAACCCTTCTCGTACGTGGTGCTGCTGGCCCGGCTCCGGGCCCTGCTCCGCCGGGGCGGCCGGGAGCGCCCGGTGGTCCTCGCCCACGGCGACGTCGAGCTCGACCCGGCCGAGCGCCGGGTGCTCGTCGGCGGCAGCGAGGTGGCCCTGACCGCCCGCGAGTTCGCCCTGCTCGAATACCTGATCCGCCATCCCGGTCAGGTCGTCTCCAAGACCGAGCTGCTCGACCACGTCTGGGACGCGGCGCTGGACACCGCGCCCAACGCCGTCGAGGTCTACGTGGGCTACCTGCGCCGCAAGATCGGCCGCGATCGCCTGGAGACGGTCCGCGGCGCCGGTTACCGCCTGGCCGCCGTACCCGCATGAAGTGGTTCCGCCGCCGCTCGTTGCGCGCGCGGCTGACCGGCGTCTCCATCGCCGCCCTCGCCGCCGGGCTGCTGGCCGGCGGCCTGGCGCTGATCGCGGTGCTCAGCTTCGCGCTGCTGCGCTCGATCAACGAGGAGGCGCTGGACACCGCCCGCGCGGTCGCCGACCTGGTCGAGCAGAACGCGCTCAGCGACCCCATCCCGGTCAGCGCGGGCGTGCAGGTCCAGGTGGTCGACGACCAGGATCGGGTACGCGCGGTGAGCGCGACCGCCGACCGGCTGGTGCCGATCCTCTACCCCGACGAGCTGAAGGGCCTGGCCAGCGGCCACGGGACGGTCATTCCGGGCGACCGCATCGGGGTCGACGGAGCGGTCCGGGTGGTCACGGTCGAGGCCCGGCAGGGCGCCGAGACGGTGCACGTGCTGGTCGCCCGCGGCACCGGCGACGTGACCGCCGGCATCCGCCTGCTGCGGATCACCCTGCTCGTGGTGTTCCCGCTGCTCATCGTGGTGCTGGCGGTGGTGTCGTGGCAGGTGGTGGGCGCCGCGCTGAGCCCGGTCGAGGCGCTGCGCTCCGGGGCCGAGGAGATCACCGGCCGGGCCCGGTCCGACCGCCTGCCGGTGCCCGACTCCAGCGACGAGGTCCACCGGCTCGCGGTCACCCTCAACGACATGCTCCGCCGCCTCGACGCCTCCCGGGCCCGGCAGCGGGCCTTCGTCGCCGACGCCGCCCATGAGCTGCGCAGCCCGCTGACCACCATGCGCACCGAGCTGGAGGTGGCGCAGCGGCTGCCCGACGACACCGACTGGCCCGCCCTCTCGGCCGACCTGCTGACCGACGTGGAACGGCTCAGCCGGCTGGTCGACGACCTGCTGCTGCTCGCCCGGGCCGACGACGCCGCGACCCGGCCGGCCGCCCGGATCACGTCCGTCCGGCTCGATGAGCTGCTGGCCCAGGTCGCCACGCGCTACCCCGGCGTCCGGGTGGTGTCGGAGCCCGTGGAGATCACCGGCGACCCGGACGCCCTGAGCCGCGTCGTGGCCAACCTGCTCGACAACGCCGTACGCCATGCCTCATCGGCCGTGACCCTCGCGCTCACGGCTGATGCCTCGGGCGTCCTGATCACCGTGACCGACGACGGCCCCGGCATCCCCGAGGCCGACCGGGAGCGCGTGTTCGGCCGGTTCACCCGGCTGGACGACGCGCGGGCGCGCGACGCCGGCGGGTCCGGGCTGGGGCTGGCGATCGTCCGGGAACTGGTCCGCCAGCATCACGGGACCATTACCCTCGGTGACGCGTCGCCGGGTCTCCGGGCCGAGGTCCGATTGCCGAAGTCGTAGGGAACTTTCCGGCCCGATGCGCCGACCAATGGCCGTACGTTCCATTCGTCTGGAAGGCCGAGAGAAGATGACCTTGTTCAAGCGGGCCGCTGTGGTGGCCGGAGCGGTCGCCGCGCTCACCCTGGCGATCGCCGCCCCCGCGTCCGCGCACGTTTCCGTGAGCTCGGCCAACGCCGCTCAGGGCGGCTACACCAAGGCCACGTTCCGGGTGCCGAACGAGAGTGACAGCGCGTCCACCACCAAGCTCGAGGTGACCCTGCCGATCAAGACCGCGCCGGTGGCGTCCGTGTCGGTCAAGCCGGTGCCGGGCTGGACCGCGGTGGTCACCAAGGGCAAGCTGGACAAGCCCCTCGAGGCCCACGGCGCGCAGATCAACGAGGCGGTCGAGAAGATCACCTGGACGGCGGCCGCCGACGCGGCCATCAAGCCCGGCCAGTTCCAGGAGTTCGATGTCTCGCTGGGCCCGCTGCCGCAGGTCGACCAGATGATCTTCAAGGCGCTGCAGACCTACTCCGACGGCAACGTGGTCCGCTGGATCGACGAGCCGCCCGCGGCCGGCGGCGAGGAGCCCGAGAGCCCCGCGCCGGTCCTGAAGCTCGCGAAGGCCGCCGCCGAGAGCGACACCGCCCCCGCCGCCGCGCCCGGCCCGACCGTCGAGGCCGCCGCGCCCGCCTCGGAGTCGTCCTCCAGCACCGGCACCGCCCTGGGCGTGGGTGGCTTGGCGCTCGGCGTCATCGCCCTGATCGTGGCGCTGCTCGCGTTCCGCCGCTCCACCGGCTCCGCCCCGGCCGAGCCGACGCCCGGCAAGTAGCGCGCGGGATCAGACCGGGCCCGGGCTCAGGAGGCGTAACGCTTCTCGGCCCGGGCTCGCGCCTTGATCGCCTCGACCTCACGGTCCTTCTTGGGCCCGACGTTCACCAGGTCGGCCAGCAGATGCTCGGTCGCATGGGCGACGGCCGCGACGGCCCGGTCGAACGCCTCCTGATTACGTGCGCTCGGCTTGGTGGTGCCCGCGACCTTGCGCACATACTGCAACGCCGCCGCGTGCGTCTCGTCGTGCGTGGCCGGCGGCTCGAAGTTGTTCAGCGGTCGAATGTTTCGGCACATGGTCCCGAGCCTAACGCCGCGGCCTGGAACAATCCGCTTCATGAACGGGCGGTGGGTTCGGTTGCGCGCGGCCTGATCGTGACGTGGGTGGCCGCCGCGGCGCTCTCCTGGTGGACGGCCCTCGCGAGCAGCCGGACCGCCGCGCGCAGGCGGACATCGCCGCCGGCCGGGTGGCGACCTACACGTGGGGCGATCGCTGGAACACCCTGAACTCCGGTCGGTGGTTCGATGAGGCCACCCTCGAGCCGGGCGAGAAACTCGGCGCTGTCGCCGCGTACCCATCGCCTCGAAGCGCGGGGGCTCGGCGACCGGCCGCACCGCCTGGGAGGTGGTCACCCGGGTCCGACCCCGGGGTGGAACTGACCGCGCGACCTAGACTTTTGCGCATGGTGCATTGGTACGAGTCGGCTGTTGATCGGCAGCTGCGCGAGGCTCAGGAACGTGGGGAGTTCGAGAACCTGGCCGGCGCCGGGAAGCCGCTGCGCGGGGCGGGCGGGGAGTACGACGAGGACTGGTGGGTCAAGGACTGGGCGCAGCGTGAAGGGGCCGGGGCGGGCGTGCTGCCGCCCTCGCTGGCGCTGCGGCGAGAGCGGGAAGAGCTTGACGCCACGATCGACCGCAAGCCGTCGGAGCAGGCGGTCCGGGAATATGTGGCGGCGCTGAACGAGCAGATCCGCAAGGCCCGGGTCGGGCTGCTGGACGGGCCGCCCACGCTGCTCCCGCCGGTGGACGCCGACCAGGTGGTCGCCCGGTGGCGGGAGCGTCGCGGGCTTACCGGACCTCGGTGATCTTCAGGGGCTTGCCGGTCAGGACGTCGCTGCGTACGAAGGAAAGGTCGATCTTGACGTCGGTGAACTTCAGCACCGGCAGGGTCAGCGGCGGCGGCTGCTCGGGCGTGAAGGTCACCGGGATCAGGCCGAAGAGCTTGCCCTCGAACTTCGGGGTGTAGAAGCGGACGTTGCCGGTCGTGGTGAGCGCGCCGGCGTCGATCACCGTGGTGTGGCCGCCGGGCTCCTGGATGGTGAGCTTGAACGGCGTGGTCACCGACTTGCGCATGCTGAACTTGAGGACCTGCTTGGGGCCGTCCGCGGTCTGGAGCGTGGTCACGCCGTCGTAGGTCGAGTCGTACATGGTCAGCGTGTCGCCCTCCATCAGGCCGCCGATGACCGCGGCCGGGGGCAGGTCGTCGGGGCCGGCCTTCTTGTTGAGGACGCGCGGGCCCAGGCACGGGATGTCGTCGTTCGTGGACGACGACGACGGCTTCGGCTTGGGCCTGGGCTTCGAAGGGGTGCCGGGCTTCGAGGTGGGGCCGGTCGTCGGCTTGGCCGTCGGCTCGGACGGGCCGGGGGAGGGCGACGTGTCGTCCCCGCCGCCGAACAGGTTGCCGACGCCCTCGACGAAGTCGTTCCAGCCGTCGACGATCGGGTTGCCGGTGTCGTCCTTCTTCCCGGCGTCGGCGGTCGTGGTCGGCTTGGGCTGCGCAGGCGTCGTCTTCCCCGCGCTCGGCTTGCTGAGGGAGGGTTTGGCCTCCTTGCCCGGTGAGGCCTCCTTGTTCGGCGAGGCTGCCGTGGAACGGGAGGGCATGCCTTTGGGGCAGGCCGGCTCGGCTCGGGCGGGCCGGGGCGCGTGTGCGGCCATGGCCAGCGACAGGCCGATCGCGAGCGGCGCCGCGATGATCGCAAGGGCCTTCCGATGTTGCCCGGTGCGCCCGGGCTCAGCGAAAGGGGGCGGCTCCTGTGCGGCCGGCCGCAGATCGGTGGTCGGCGCGTCCGGCTTCCGGTCCGCGACGGGGCCGGGCTCGATCACCCCGGTGTCAGCCGCGGGAAGAGCGGGATCGGCCGCGGGAAGAGCGGCGGCGGGTGCGGGGGTCCAGGCGATGGCCAGGGCGCCGCCCGCGATGCCCAGCAGCAGGCCGGCGCCGAAGCCGCCGAGGTTGAGGCCGATCAGCGAGTACACCGCGGTCATCAGCGCGACGATCGCGTAGAAGACCCGTTGCGCCGGGGTGAACCAGACCAGCAGCCCGCACAGCAGCATCACCAGCGGCAGCAGGTAGGACAGGAAGCCCTCCTGGCCGAAGTGGACCTCCATCGCCTTCAGGGTCAGGTTGGCGCTCAGGAACAGGGCCGCCGCCGACAGCGTCAGCAGCAGCCCGCCCCAGAACGGCCGGGCCCGGCGCCAGTGCGCGAAGCGTCGCCGAAACTCGCGAACATCCACCTCAGAAGCATTCCTTCGGCGAGGAACCGAAGTTCAGCTTGAGGTCGAGCCCGGTCAGCTTGAACGTGCCGGCGGTGGTGGACACCGCGGTCTGCCTCAGGCCGTTGATCACGATCTTGTCGGACTGCTGGCCGAAGCCGCCGGTCTCGCCCTTGGCCTCCGTGCCACCCTTGGTGAGGGTCCCGGCGTCCTGACCGATGTTGATGTTGGTGAAGGTGGCGTCGCCGGCCAGGTCCTTCATGCCGATCAGCATGTTGGTGGCCCGGGCCGGCTTGCCCTTCTCGGTGCCGGCCGTGATGGTCAGGCTCATCGGGGCGTCCTTGACCCGCACCGACTGGCAGAGGTTGGTCAGCTTGGCGTCGGCGATACCGGACATCGAGACCGGGATCTGCTTGCCCTCGGCGTCCTTGACCACGCCGCCGTACTGGGAGAAGCCGGTGCCGTCGAGTCGGTCGGCGGAGATCTTGAAGTCCTGGCCGGAGACGGCGAAGCTGGCCGCCAGCGCGCCCTGCGACATCCCGAAGAGCAGGAAGCCGGCCGCCACGGCGGGTACGCCGGCGGCGAGCGCGAACTTGCGCCAGTTGGTTCGTCCGGAAACCGCGTCGGTCACGGTGGGGCCCTTTCTCGATCGGTCTCGAAGCGGGGGAACTTCGATGGGTCGTCACTCTGCTCCCAGGTGGCCCCGGTCACAAGCGGTGAGATTACCGGCGGGTAACCAAGGCGCTCCCGATGTGCGTCACGCACCGTTGCAGATACCGGTTCAGTGTCCGCTTTGCCGGGAAATCCGATCACCGGATGTGGAGATCGTCGGCCATGTAACGAGTAGGTAACGAAACTCAGCGGACTCCCAGATTTCCCCTGGCGAGCGGGCGCTCCGGCGCTCAACACGGGCCAACTCCTGCCGATCTGACCAGGGTGACGTCCTCCCACGAGCTGCTGCGGCTCGACGCGCTTCACGAGTACGGAGTGCTCGACGCGCCGGCCGACGACGAGCTCCAGGACGTCGTCCGGGTGGCCGCGCTGGTCGCGGGAAAGCCGTTCGCCACACTCAATCTGATCGACGAGAACCGGCAGTGCCAGCTCACCACCACCGGCTTCGAGGGCGGCGACTCCGCCCGCGACGACTCGATGTGCGCGGTCAAGTTCGAGGAGGGTGAGTTCGTCCACGTCCCGGACGCCAGCGAGGACCCCACGTTCCGGCTCAACCCGTGGGTCACCGGTCAGCTCGCCGACGTGCGGTTCTACGCGTCCGCCCCGCTGGTCACGCCCCAGGGGTACGCCCTGGGCAGCCTGTGCGTCTTCGACAACGTGCCCGGCGTGCTGGACGACGACCAGATCGCCCGGATCAAGGACCTGGCCGGGGTGATCCTGGCCGTGTTCGAGCGGCGCCGCCAGGGCCGGCTGAACGCCGAGCTGCTCGCCGAGTCGGAGCAGCAGCACCGGGCGCTCGAGCAGGCGCACGAGGAGCTGGCCGCGACCAACGCCGAGCTCCAGCGCTCGAACACCGAGCTGGAGCAGTTCGCGGGCGTGGTCAGCCATGACCTGGCCGCGCCGCTGGCGGTGGTCAACGGATACCTCGAGCTGATCGGCGACGAGCAGGCCGAGGGCAGCCGGACCCGCTCCTGGATCGCGTCGGCGACCCGCGCCGTCGGCCGCATGCAACACCTGATCAACGACCTGCCGGAGCACCGGGGGCGGGTCTTCGAGATGTTCACCCGGGTGGACCGCACCCCGGCCGGGCACGGCGTCGGCCTGAGCACCTGCCAGCGGATCGCCGAGCGGCACGGCGGCCGGATCTGGGCCGACGGCACGCCGGGCGGCGGCACCACCACCATCGCCTTCACGTTGCCGGACGCGTGACGTGCTGCGCAGCATGACGGCCCGGGTGCGCGCCGCCATCTCCGTCCTCCTGGTGCTGTTCCTGGCCCTTGTGCTGGTCCAGCTCGTCGTCGGGGAGCGGCTCCAGGCCGCCCAGCAGCAGCACACCGAGCGGCTGGGCGACGCGCGCACCGCCAACCGGGCCGTGCTGCAGAACATGACGGACGCCGAGACCGGGGTACGCGGGTTCCAGCTCACCGGCGACCGCGAGTACCTGGGGCCGTACGAATCCGGGAAGGTGGCCGCGTTCGTCGCCTTCGACCGGGTCGCCGAGCTGTCCGCCGACGACGAGGTGCGCCGCTGGCTGACCGCCGAGCGCACGGCCGCGGCGCACTGGCTCTACGCGTACGCGATCCCGATCGTGAACGCCGGGGTCGCCGACCGGAACGACGCCCTGGCCGACCGGGGCAAGCGGGCGTTCGACCGGATCCGGCTGACCAACGCCTACGTCGAGGACGCCCTGCGCGCCGAGCAGCAGTCCGTGACCGCGGCCGACCGGTCCCGCATCCGCTCGGTCCAGATGCTCTTCGGCGGCCTGGCCATCCTGTTCCTGGCCGTCGCCATGGTGATGGCCGCGGTGCACCAGCGTCACCTCCTCGCTCCGCTCGAGGACATCCGGCGCACGCTGCGTCGGCTGGCCGCCGGCGACCGGTCGGCCCGGGCCGTTCCGTCGGGTACGGCCGAACTACGCGCCGTGATCGGAACGCTGAACGACCTGGCCGCCGAGACCGAACGGCTGCTCGCCGCCGAACAGGCCCGCGGGGTACGCCACGAGCTGCGTCAACAGGTCGCCACCGAGCTACGGCGCCCCGGGGGCGCCCAGGTGACCGCGGCCCGGGTGGCCGAGATGCTGGGCGCGTTCTTCGGCGCCGCCGTGGTGCACGGGCGGGTCGCGGTCGAGCCGGGCGCCGGCGTCAGCGTCCGATGGCCGGACGCCGCCGAGCCGCTCGCCCCGGAGATCGTGGCCGCGGTACAGGCCGGTGCTCCGGGCGAGCCGGCCCTGGTCGCGGACGTGCCCGGCGGCCTCGCGGTGGCGTTGCCCGGTGACGCGCAGTGCCCGCCCGGCCTGCTGTGTCTGGCGCGCCCGGACCGGCCGGACTGGACCGACGAGGAGCGGCGGCTGCTCGGCACCCTGGCCCGGGAGGTCGAGCACGCGATCCGCCAGCAGCGCCTGCACATCCGCCAGGCCCGGCTGATCAGCGAGCTGCAGACCCTGGACGAGCGCAAGGACGCCTTCGTGGCGACCGTGACGCACGAGTTGCGTACCCCGCTGACCAGCATCCTCGGCTACACCGAGATGCTCACCGACGACGATGACGACCTCACCCCGCCGCAGCGGCGCGGTCTCGGCGCGATCCTGCGCAACGCCCTGCGGCTGCGGGACACGGTCGCCGACCTGCTGCTGCTCGATCCGGGCGCGCAACGGGCGGGCGGGCCGTCCGTACCCGTGGATCTGACCGCGCTGACCACCGCCGTGGTGGCCGACGTGGCCCCGGCCGCGCGGGCGAAGGGCCTGCTCCTGACCCTCGATGAGGCGGCGGGGCCGGCCTGGGTGGCCGGCGAGCCGGACCGGCTGGAACGCGCGGTGCGCAACCTGCTCGACAACGCGGTGAAGTTCACGCCTTCCGGGGGACGGATCGTCTGCCGGGCCGGCGCGGAGGCCGGGACCGCGACCGTGGAGATCAGCGACACCGGCATCGGGGTGCCCGCCGGCGACCTGCCCGGGCTGTTCACGCCGTTCCACCGGGGCGCCAACGCGATGGACCAGGCCGTACAGGGCTCCGGGCTCGGGCTGGCCATCGTGCACGCCATCGTGACCGAGCACGATGGCGCTGTGGCCGTACGCTCCGTATTGGGCGGGGGAAGCACCTTTACGGTGAGTATTCCCGCGCTGGCCGAAATTTCTTCCGCCGAACGGGAACCGATCGGGCCGTCGGCTGCGAATCAGTAGCAGACACGTCGTCGTCTGCCCGGGGAGCGAAGTCATGAAGCGCATGAGCCCGTTGGCCATCCTGCTGGCCGGCATCAGCGTCGCCGCGGTGCTGCTCGGCGCCGGCTGGCAGTGGAACCGGATCGCCGGCGTGCCCGCGGCCTCGGTGATCGCCGGCGCCTCGCCCACCCCGGAGGTTCCCGGCGACGGTGACGCGCCGGTGCCGGAGGACAGCGCGACCCCGCCGAACGGCAACGGTGGCGAGGCGCCGCCGCCCGTGGCCAAGGAGCCCCTGGCCCAGCGCAAGCCGCTGACCGGGACCTGGGCCGGGCACCTCAAGGAGGGCTCGCTGGCCGTCGCGGCGAAGAACGGCGCGGCCATCGCCTACCTCTGTGACGGCGACAAGCTGGAGCAGTGGCTCACCGGCACCGCGATCGACGGCAAGCTCGAGCTCAGGGCCGACGACGGGTCGACGCTGACCGGTACGGCGGACAAGAACCAGGCCAAGGGCACGGTCACGGTCGACGGCAAGGCCCGCGACTTCACCATCGAGGTGGCGAAGAAGCCGTCCGGGCTCTACCGGTTCGCCAACCGGGTCCGCGGCGCCAAGGTGGTCGGCGGCTGGATCGTGCTCAAGGACGGGCGCCAGGTCGGCCTGGCCACCGTGGACGGCGTGCCGGTCAAGCCCTCCACGCTGGACGTCACCACGGGCAAGGCCACGGTCGGTGGCGACCCGGTCACGGCGATCCCGGCCGAGGACGCGACGTCATGACCCGACCCGCATCTGCCACCGGCGACGCCGTACGCCTACGATCGGGTGCACCATGGACGACTCCGGGCTGGCGGACCTCTTCGCCAAGGGCGACGAGGACGGGTTCGCCGCTGTCTATACCGCTTTCCGCGGCCCCGTCTACGGCATGGCGGTGACCATGCTGACCGACCGCGGGCTCGCCGAGGAGGCCACCCAGCAGGCGTTCATCTCCCTGTGGCGCGGCCGCGGCCGGTACGACCCGATGCGCGACCTGGCGCCGTGGGTCTTCGGCATCGCCCGCAAGGCCGCGATCGACGTCTACCGCCGGGAACGGCGCGGGCCGGCCATGAGCGCCGTCGAGGTGCCCGAGGTCCCGATCGAGCCCCTCTCGACCGAGCGGCTGTGGGAGGCCTGGCAGGTCCGGCGGGCGGTGGACGACCTGCCCGCCGACGAGGCGGCGGTGGTCCGGCTGGCGCACTTCTACCAGCTCACCCACAGCGAGATCGCGACCCAGCTCGGCCTGCCGGTCGGCACCGTGAAGTCGCGGTCCCACCGGGCCCACCGGCGGCTGGCGGCGGCCCTGGGTTTTCTGCTGGACGAGCCCGCTTCGGCTTCGGGGGCGACAGATGACTGACGACGTGCTCGACGAACGGGCCGCCGCCCTCGAGAACGGTCCGTGCGGGCAGGACGGGGCGATCGCGCGGGTCTCGGGCCTGCTGTCCCACCCCGGAATGTGGGACGCGCCGCCCGACCTTCCCGGCGGGATCGCGGCTCTGATCGCCAAGGCCGAAACCGACTCCGCCCCGGCCTCGCCGGTAGCCCCCCAGGCTCCGGCCTCGCCGGTTGCTCCGCAGGCTCCGCCGGACGACCGGCCGGCCGACATGCGGCCTCCGCGCGGGCCGAGCGCCGACCGGGCGCGGCCCGGCGCCACCCGTCGCCGGCGCCGCCAGTGGGCGACCGCCGCGGCGGTGGCCCTGGTGCTGATCGCCGGCGGCATCGGCGGCGTGCTGGCCACCCGCGAGCGCCCGTCCGCGACCGTCCAACTGGCCGGCGGGGGCGCCCTCCCGCAGGCCCACGGCACCATCCAGATCATCGAGCGCGACGCCGGCTGGCGGCTGGTCCTCAACGCCCAGGGGCTGCCCTCCGCCCCGGCCGGCAGCTACTACCAGGGCTGGGCGGTGAAGGACGGCCAGTACGTCCCGCTCGGCACCTTCCACATGCACAAGGAGGGCAAGGTCGAGCTGTGGTCCGGCGTCCCGCTGCGCCAGTTCCGCCGCATCGAGATCACCAGCCAGCGGGTCGGCGAGGACGACCCGGGCCCGCCGGTGCTGGCCGGCACCCTCTAGCTCGGCTCACTCCAGCTCAGCGGGTCACCACCTCGCGGTGGGTGACGCGGATCGGCATGCCGGCGGCCGGGCGCAGGGTCACGTCGTGGGTGTAGGCGGGCTGCTCGGCCGGGCTCTCGAAGGCGAAGTGCCGGGCCAGGCCGGCCAGCGCGACCACGCCTTCGAGCAGCGAGAAGTACATGCCGATGCAGGTGCGCGGGCCGCCGCCGAACGGGTACCACGCGTACCGGTCGCGGGCCTTCTCGCGCTCGGGGGTGAACCGTTCCGGCTCGAAGCGCATCGGGTCGGGCCAGTGGGCCGGGTGCCGGTGCACGACCCACGGTGAGACCAGCACGTCCGACCCGGCGGTGATCCGGAAGCCGCCGATCTCGTCGTCGGCCACCGCGCGCCGGCCGATCACCGGGGCCGAGGGATAGAGGCGCAACGTCTCCTTCAGAACCATGGTGGTGTACGGGAGACCGAGCGCCTCCTCGGCCGACGGCGTCGCCGCCGGCCCGGACACCTCCGCGCGCAGCCGTTCCTGCACCTCGGGGTGCGCGCCGAGCCGATAGATCGCCGAGGTCAGCGCGGTCGCCGTGGTCTCGTGCCCGGCCAGCAGGAAGACCAGCACCTGGGCCCGGACCTCCTCGTCGGAGAGCGCCTCCCCGCCGTCGCGGGCGTCGGCCAGCAGGCCCAGCAGGTCCGAGCCGGCCGACCCGGGGCCGGACGAGCGCCGGGACGCGATGATCTCGTCGCAGACCTCGAACAGCTCGGCCTGCCCCCGCTGGATCAGCCGGTTGACCGGGACCGGCCAGGAGTGCGGCACCCGGACCGGCATCAGCGCCCGCCGGCGGATCGCCTTGCCCAGCGGGTCGACCCAGCGCTGGACGACCGGCAGCGCCTTGTCCACATCGCGACCGAACAGCACCCGGCAGACGATGCGCAGGGTCAACCGGGTCATCTCCTCGTGCATGTCGACGAGGCGCGTGCCGCCGATCTGCGTGGCGCCGATGTGCGTGGCGCCGATCTGCGGGTCACCGGCCGCGCCGCGCCACTCGTCGGCCAGCCGGTCGGTCTCGGCGGCGAAGATGGCGGCGTACCCGGCGACGCGCTTGTGTGTGAAGAGCGGCTGCAGGAAGCGCTTCTGGCGTTGCCACGTCTCGTCCTGGCTGGTCAGCAGCCCGTCGCCGAGAGCGTGCCGCAGCTCGCCGTAGTTGACGTTGTCCTTGCGGTAGTTGGCCTGGTTGGCGGCGAGCACCCGGTGGGCGGCCTCGGCCGAGAACAGGAACGTCAGCTCCCGGCCGATCCCCGGCGGGCCGACGCGGACCCGCACCACGTCGCCGTGCTGGGCGAACAGCGTCTCGCAGGCGGACAGGAAGCCGGCGCGGAGAACAGGCAGCGAACCGGCGAGGAACGATCCGGGCGCCATCGGGGGACGGTCAGGCACGGCGATCACCTCCGACACCTGCGTACCAGCCCGGGCCCGGTCGCAAAAGGCTGATGTCGGGATCTGCGGGTTACGGACACGCTGCGCACAGGCGAGTCACAGGGGGTGCACAGGCCGCGGGGGTTGGGTAGGTCGTACCCGATCCCCGAGAGAGGTCAAGCCTGATGCACAACCCTGAGGACAATGCGGCGTACGTGCGCCGCGTGCACGACAAGGGGCTGCGGTTCGACATGCGCACGATGTCCCGGCGCAAGCTGCTCGCCGCGTTCGGCGGCGCCGGCACCCTGGCCGTGCTGGCCGCCTGTGGCAGCGAGGACACGCCGTCCACGTCGTCCTCGGCGCCGGCCTCGTCGAGCGGTTCGCTGACCGAGGTCGAGTCGGAGACGGCCGGCCCCTTTCCCGCCGACGGGTCCAACGGCCCCGACGTCCGGACCCTGGACGGGATCGTCCGCAAGGACATCCGCTCGTCCTTCGGCGACGCCAGTGGCACCGCGGCCGGCGTACCCCTCGAATTCTCCCTGGTCGTGAACGACCTGAACGGCAAGGCGGTGACCGGCGCGGCGGTCTACGCGTGGCACTGCGACCGCGAGGGCCGCTACTCCCTGTACTCCGACGGCGTCACCGACCAGAACTACCTGCGGGGCATCCAGGAGACCGACGCCACCGGCAAGGCCACCTTCACCAGCATCTTCCCGGCCTGCTACTCGGGCCGGTGGCCGCACATCCACTTCGAGGTGTATTCGTCGCTCGCCGACGCGACCGACGGTGACGGGCCGATCGTGAAGACGTCGCAGATCGCCCTCCCCGAGACGGACGCCGACGCGGTCTATGCCACCGGCGGCTACTCGGCCTCGGTGCGAAACCTGAGCCAGGTGTCGCTGGCCACCGACAACGTCTTCGGCAACGACTCGGCCCGGACCGAGCTGGCGACGATGTCGGGCAGCGTCACCGACGGGTACCGGGCGACGCTGACCATCGCGATCGACCCGTCCGGCGAGGAGGAGGGCGGCGGCGGCCGGGGCGGCACCCCGCCCGGCGGCGGACCCGGCGGCACCCCGCCCAGCGGCCCGCCCCCAGGGAACTGACTCCGGCCGCCGAGGATATCCACAACGTCAGCGCTCCACGAAGACTCCTACCGTACGGGCCGGCACGGTCAGTGTCCCGGTTGTCCGGTCGGCGGTGGCCCGCCGCACCACCGGGTCGGCCGACGCCGCGAGCACCGGATGGGGGGACACGGCCCGGCCGCGCAGCGCCGGCACGGTCTGGGTGACGGCAGCCGGGGTCGCGTTGAACACCACGGTCACCGACGACCAGCGCCGGTCGAGCCCGCGCCCGTCCAGCCGCATGGTCAGCACGCCGGGCGTCTCACCGGCGCCGGCGAGCGGGAAGGTCAGCCGCTTCTGCACCTCTCTCAGGGTGGACAGCCCGAACACCGGGGACGAGCCGCGCACCTCGAGCAGTTCCCGGTAGCGGGCGCCGGCCCGGCCGATGGTGGCGCAGTCCGGCACCAGGGCCGGGTCGGCCAGGAGCGGTTTCGCGTACGGCCACTTGTCCTGGTTGTCCGGCGCGGGTGGCAGGCCGCGCCCGAAGCCGTTGCCGTCCCGGCAGTCCCAGGAGATCTGGTTGAACCAGTCGCCGGAGTTGAACGAGTTCCGGTCGAGCGACTTCGACCGCAGCCGCTCACTGCCCGTGGTGACGAACCCGGCGCCCTGGCCCAGCGCGGTGGTGGCCAGGGCCAGGGTCTGCATGCGGGCCCGGTCGGTCGCCGTCGTTCCGGTCGGGAGTTTGTAGGCCAGGGCGTCGTACAGGATCTCGTTGTCGTGCGCGTCGACGTAGGTGATCGCCTCGCCCGGCGCCGCCGTGTACCCGGCCGGCGAGCCGTTGTAGTCGACCTGCGCGCCGGTCACGGATTCGCCCGCGGTGCTGACGAAGCGATAGGCCGCCAGGTTGCCGCTCAGCCCGGCCTTGATCTGGTCGTGGTAGCGCAGCAGCCGGGCCCGCTGCTCGGCCGGCGTCCCGTTGACCGGGTCGCCGTTCGGGTCGGTGTACAGCCCCGACGCGAACCCCTGGATGCGCGGGTCGGCGTCGAACGGCCCGCCGCCGCGCACCGCGTCCCGCAGTCGGTCGTTGAACGTGCCGACGCCGGTCCCGGCCATGTTCGCCTGGGTGGCCTGGACGAACCGGGCGTTCCCGGCGACCTCCCCGAAGTCCCAGCCCTCGCCGTAGAGCACGATGTTCCGGCCGTCCACGCCGTCGCGGGCCGGGGTGAGCCGGTCCAGCGCCGCGCGTACGGCCAGGATGTTCGCCTTGGGGTGGTGGCCCATCAGGTCGAAGCGGAACCCGTCCACCTTGTAGTACTTCGCCCAGGTGACGACCGAGTCGACGACGAGCTTGCCCATCATCGCGTTCTCCGGCGCGGTGTTGGCGCAGCAGGTCGAGTTGGCCACCGTGCCGTCGGCGTTGAGCCGCTGGTAGTAGCCGGGCACGATCTGGTCGAGCACGCTGTGTGGATCGGTGCCGGCCGCCGAGGTGTGGTTGTAGACCACGTCCATGACCACGCGCAGCCCGGCGCCGTTGACCCCGGCCACCATCCGGCGGAACTCCCGCGTTCGCGCGGCGCCCTCGGGCTGTGTGGCGTACCCGCCCTCGGGCGCCGTGTAGTGCAGCGGGTCGTAGCCCCAGTTGTAGCCGTCGGTGGCGGCGACCGCGGCCACGCAGGCCTGCTGCCGGTCGGAGTCGGGCGGCAGCGACGGCAGGTCGCAGGGCGGCTGCTGCTGATCTGAGCGGCGCTCGGGGATGGTGGCGAAGTCGAACGCGGGCAACAGGTGCAGGTGGGTCGTGCCGGCGGCGGCCAGCGCCCGCAGGTGTTTCATGCCGGCGCTGTCCCGCCGGGTGAACGCCGCGTAGGTGCCGCGTTCGGCCGCCGGCACCGTGGCGTCGGCGATCGAGAAGTCGCGGATCGACAGCTCGGAGATCTGGGGCTTCGCCGTCGCGGCCGGCTTGACCAGCCGGTGCCAGCCGGGCGGGGCCAGGGCCGGGTCGGCCAGGCCGGCGATCAGGCTGCGCCCGGAGTTCGCCGAGAGAGCCACCGAGTACGGGTCGGTCACCGACGCCGTGACCACCCGGCCCGCCGCGGGCTGCCACGCGGTCACGCGGTAGCGGTAGTAGCGGCCCGTCCAGCTCACCGGTCCGGTCACCGACCACACACCGGTGGCGTCGTCCCGCCGCATCGGGACGATCGCGTCACCGACCTCCGCCTTCACCACCGCGGCGGTCGGGGCCCACACCCTCAGCCGCACGCGGTCCCGTTCGATCGTGGCGCCGAGGGATTGCCTCGAGGCGGCGGCGTAGATGTCGTCCAGCGCCCCGGCGATCTGGGCGCCGGTCGCGGCGAGCAGCCGGCCGTCGGGGTCGCGCTCGGTGATCACCACCTGCCCGCGCAGCGCCCCGGCCACCTTCGCCTGATCGTGGCGGCTCAGCCGGACGGCCGGGTGGTCGGCCAGGTGCGGGTACCTGCGGCGCTGGGCCACGGTCAGCCCGCCGGGCGCCGCCGTCAGGCGCAGGCTGTGCTCGGCGCCGGTCAGCTCGCCGTTCGTGATCGCGATGCCGCCGTTCCGGGCGTACACCAGGTCATAGGTCTTGCCGTCGGTGTCGGTCGCCCAGGCGATCGACGAGCGGTCGAGCCACACGGCCGCCGACCTGGTCAGGTCGGCGTCGGCGCCGGCGCTTGCCTCCGTGGGCGCGGCGGGCAGGACGAGGGCCAGGACGGCCAGGGCGGGTATCAGCGATCTGGGCATCGACATTGATCCCCTTCAACGGGCATCGGTGGATGTCCAGCACGCTATCCGCCGTTTCGACGGGCGAGCAATCCCCTGTGGATAACGTCGTCGATGACGCCCGGTGACCGGGTCCATCCGGGCCGCCGCCGTGCTCGATCCCCTGAACCGGGCGCGCCTCATTTGCGTATCTCCAGGCGGAGGTGGAGTTCGTGATCCTGCTGATGCTCCTCACGCTGGTGCTGGGCGGCCTGGTCGTCTTCGCCGCGTGGTGTGCGGTGCGTGACGGTTTCGGCAAGCACACGGCGAAGGCCAAGGCCACGCCGCGGGTCGAGGTGCTGCCGAGCGCGCCGGGCAGCCTGGAGGGTGTGCTGGCGGCGCAACTCGCGCACGGTGAGATCACCCGTGGCCAGTACCGCCGCGCGATGTCCCAGATCGCGGCTCGCGAGGAGGAACGCCGGCCGATGTCGGTGCCGACGGACGACTGACCTCTTCGCCCCGCTCGACGCTTTCGATCTCGACCAGGCCCAGCCGCTTGGTCGCCCTGGTCATCGCCACGTAGAGGGCGTTGCGGCCACGCGGCCCGGCCAGGATCGCCGCCGGGCCGGCGATCAGCACGCTGTCGAATTCCAGGCCCTTGATCTGGCGTACGCCGAGCACGACGACCCCGGCCGTCAGGTCGGCGCCGGGTCCGTGATTCCTCGTGCCGATCATCTCGGCCATCTCGGCCACCCGGTCGTCCGGGGCGATCACGGCGACCATCCCACCGCGCCCGGCCTCGTGCGCGGTGATCGCGGCGAGCTCACTCCTGGTGACGGTCTTTCGCCATGGGGGTACGCCGGTGGCCCGCACCGATCTCGGGCGGTCGGCGGCGGGCAGCAGTGCGGCGGCGGCGTCCATGATCTCGGCCGGTGTCCGGTAGTTGACAGTCAGCCGGGCCGCGCGCCACCGGTCGCCGACGTGTGGCCGCAGGGCGTCGGCCCAATCGGTGGCGCCGGCCGGGTCGGCGGTCTGTGCCACGTCGCCGGCGATCGTCAGGGACCGGCTCGGGCAGCGGCGGAAGATCATCCGCCAGGCCATCGGGGTGAGTTCCTGGGCCTCGTCGACCACCACGTGCCCGTAGGCGCGTTGCCCGTCGGCGCCGACCAGCTCGGCCGCCTCGTCCAGCAGGGGGATGTCGGCGGTGGTCCAGGGCTGGCCCGGCGCCCGTTTCAGGAGGTCGCACTCGGCCGGGGTGAGGCGGCCGGCGGCGTGCCGGTGCGGGTCGGCGTAGAGGGTCTCCACCACGTGCTCGGGAGAAAGAACCGGCCACCAGGCTTCCGCCGTCGAGCGTACAAAATCATGGTTTTGATCTTGATCGTGGGTTTCGGCCAGGCCGAGCCTGCGCAGGTCGTCCTCCACCGCCTGATCGATTCCGGCCGCGGCGAGCGTGTCCGCGACGTCCGCCTCGATCTGGTCCTCGAGGGCCTGGCGTTCGGCCGAGAGGGCGTCGGCGACGGCCTGGGTGTAGACGGCGCGTGCCCGGTTGTGCGGCTCGGCCCGCGCTTTGGCGACCGCCTCGGGGAAGGGGAGCGTGTCCTGGATGCCGCGCAGGACGTCGGCGAGGAGGTCGGCCATCCGCAGGTCGGCCTTGAGCGTGGCGATCGGCGGGTCGTCGTCAGACTGGGCGTTTTCGGTCAGCGTGGTGAGGGTGACCGCGGTCTCGCCGAGGCCCGGAAGCACCTGGTCGAGGTAGCTGAGCAGGGTGGGGGAGGGCGCGACGACCAGCACGCCATGATCGGCCAGCGCCGGGCGGTGGAAGAGCAGGTACGCGGCGCGGTGCAGGGCGACCGCCGTCTTGCCGGTGCCGGGGCCGCCCAGGATGACCAGCACGCCGTCGGGGTCGCTGCGGATGATCGCGTCCTGCTCGGCCTGGATGGTGGCGACGATGTCGGGCATCCGGCCGGTGCGGTCGGCGTCGAAGCTCGGGCCGGTGTCGATGCCGATCACCCGGCGGCCGTGGGTCCGCAGCAGCAGCCGCGGCGACGTGCCGTCGTAGAACGGGCGGGCCGCTTGCGCGCGCCAGTCGACGAGCAGCGGTTCATCGCCCCGCATCAGGGTGATGCGGCCGACGGCGAGGTTCTCGGTGCGGCCGAAGCACAGCCTGTCCTCGGCCGCCGCCAACCGCGCTCGCCGCGTGATCTGCTCTTCCTTCAGCTCATCCAGGCGTGCGTAGAGCCGGTCCAGGCGGGCCTGTTCGGCCGCGATCTCGTCGCGCATGGCGTACAGATTGCGGCCGAACCGACCGTCAGAAACAGTCTTGTTCTTTCGGGCGGCGTCAGCCGCCACGGTCAGCTCAGGTGCTGGGCGGCGAAACTACGCTCTTCCGAGGGCATCAGGATCCACAGCACCGGGTAGATCAGGATCTGGCTGCCGGGGATGACGAGCAGCGTCACCGCGAAGATCAGCCGGGTGATCCAGGGGTCGAGCCCGAAACGCCGGGCCAGACCGGCGCACACACCGCCGAGGATGCGTCCGTCGCGCGGCCGGCTGAGACCCTGCCGTGCCATCGAGTCGTGGACGGCGTTCATGGTGATCACTCGCTCTCATCTCGTTGTGCTGTTACGTCGATGATGGGCCGGCGAGTGCCCGAGTTTCATCGGGGAAGGCCCCGGTCAGGACCCTGATCTCAGCAGGGCCGCGTTGCCGGGGGTGCCCCTGAGCTGGGCCAGGAAGCGCTGGTACTGGTCCGGGCCGTCGATCACCCGGCGCAGGTGCCCGCCGACGGCCAGCTCGGCCGGCTCCTGCAGCAGCTCGTCGTGCCGGGTGCCCGACTCGCTGACGTCGATGGCGGGGAAGATCCGCGACTCGGCCAGCCCGCGGTCCAGCTTCAGCTCCGCGTTGCCGGTGCCCTTGAACTCCTCGAACAGGAACGAGTCCATCGCCGAACCGTTCTCCACCAGCGCGGTCGCGATGATGGTCAGCGAGCCGCCGTTCTCCAGCGCCCGGGCGGCGCCGAGCAGGCGCTTCGGCGGGTGCAGCGCGGTCGAGTCGAGCCCGCCGCTGAGCGTGCGCCCGCGGCCCGGGGCGGCGAGGTTGTACGCCCGGCCCAGCCGGGTGATCGAGTCGAGCAGCATCACCACGTCGTGGCCCTCCTCGACCAGGCGCTTGGCCCGCTCGACGGCCAGCTCGGCCAGCGCCGCGTGCTCGTGCGGCGTGTGGTCGAAGGTCGCCGCGATCACCTCGCCGCGCACCGAGCGCTCCATGTCGGTGACCTCCTCGGGGCGCTCGTCGACGAGCAGCACCATGAGGTGGATCTCGGGGTGGTTGCGGGTGATCGCGTTGGCGATCGACTGCAGGACCATCGTCTTGCCGGCCTTGGGCGGGGCGACGATCAGCGCCCGCTGACCCTTGCCGATCGGCATGACCAGGTCGATGACCCGGGTGGTGAGCTCGGCCGGGTCGGTCTCCAGGCGCAGCCGGTCCCGGGGGTAGAGCGGCGTCAGGTCGTAGAAGTCGGGCCTGATCTGCGCCGGGTCGTGCCCGTTGACGCTGGTCAGGTCGAGGGTGGCCGGGCGGCGGCCGGTCGTCGTGGCGGTGCCCCGCACATGGTCGCCACGGCGGAGGCCACGGGCGTCGACCGGGATGTCCCGGGGGCCGGGCAGGTAGCCGGCGGCCCGGATCCAGGCGCGGTCGTTGACGATGTCGACCAGCCCGTCGACCTCGATCGTGGTCGTGGACGGGTTCTGGTTCTGTGGGCGCTCGTCGGCGGGCCGGCTGCTCCCACGGCGCCGGGTCGGCGCCTTGGTCTGGGTGGTCATCTTCTGTGGTACTCCAATGGGATTGGTCAGCCCGGCGGCATGCGCGTAACGGCGCTCTCGCTCGGAGCCAGAGGAAAGACAAGGCCGCTGAGAGAGCCTCGTTTCGGAGAGTCGCTGCGGGTCGGTGGTCACCGCGCGATGAGGCCAGGGTAGCGCGTAGGTGGTCGTTCGGCAATCTTCTACGGGCTGTAACAGGGGACGCGTAGCGTCGCAGCGTGGACCTCAACACTGTCGCTGAGGTGGTCAGCCCGGCCGGCGTCGGGCAGTGGCGGCCGGGTGACGCGTGGCTGGCCGGGGGCACGGCGCTGTTCGGCGAGCCGCGGCCGGCCGTCCGCCGCCTCCTCGACCTGGCCGCCGCCGGCTGGGCGCCGCTCACCGCCGGTGAGCACAGCCTGGAGATCGCGGCCACGTGCACGGTGGCTCAGCTGGCCGCGTATGCGCCGCCGCCGCGCTTCGAGGCGCTGCGGGCGATCACCCGGGGGTGCTGCCACGCCTTCCTGGCCAGCTTCAAGATCTGGAACGTCGCCACCGTGGGCGGGAACCTGTGCGCGGCGTTGCCGGCCGGTCCGATGATCGCGCTGACCGCGGGCCTCGACGGTGAGTGCCTGCTGCTGGCGCCGGACGGCTCGGAGCGGCGGGTGCCGGTGTCGGCCTTCGTCACCGGGAACGGCGCCACGGTGCTGGCCGACGGCGAGTTGCTGCGCTCGATCGACCTGCCGGCGCGCGCCCTGACCGGGGTGGCCACGTTCCGGCAGGGCTCCCTGCACACCCACGGCCGGTCGGCGGCCCTGCTGGTCGGGCGCCGCGACGTCGACGGGCGGTTCACGCTGACCGTCACCGGGTCGACCTGGCGGCCGTACGCGCTGACCTTCCCCTCGATGCCGGCGGCCGAGACCTTGCAGGTGGCGCTGACCGGCACCATCCCGGCCGACGGGTACGTCGACGACGTGCACGGCCTGCCCGCGTGGCGCCGGCACCTCACCCGCACCTACGCGGAGGAGATCCGCCGGGAGCTGTCGTCATGATCGTCAACGGCTCGCCGGTCGACGGCCCGCCGCCGCGGCCCGGGCAGTGCCTGCGGACCTATCTGCGGTCCCTGGGCCACTTCGGCGTGAAGAAGGGCTGCGACACCGGCGACTGCGGGGCGTGCACGGTGCATGTCGACGGGGTGCCGGTGCACTCCTGCGTCTATCCGGCCTTCCGCGCGTCCGACCGGTCGATCACCACGATCGAAGGCCTCGGCGCCGGCGGTGACCTGCACCCCGTACAGCAGCGGTTCCTCGAGGCGCAGGGCTTCCAATGCGGCTTCTGTACGGCCGGCTACATCATGACGGCGGCCGCCCTGCCGTCCGGCCTGGACCGGGCGCGCGCCCTCAAGGGAAGCCTGTGCCGGTGTACCGGATATCGCGCGATCGCCGACGCGCTCGACGGTGTGTGCAACGTCGACCCGGCCCGGCCCGGACACGCGGTCGGCGCCGGGGTGGGCGCGCCGGCCGGGCCGGTGATCGTCACGGGCGCGGAGCGGTACACGTTCGACCTGGACATCCCCGGGCTGCTGCACCTGAAGGTGGTGCGGTCGCCGCACGCCCACGCCCGGATCCGGTCGATCGACACGTCCGCGGCGTCGGCCGTGCCCGGGGTCCGGCTCGTGCTGACGCACCACGACGTACCCGCCACGCTCTATTCGACGGCGCAGCACGAGCACGCGTCCGAGGACCCGGCCGACACGCGGCTGCTCGACGACACGGTGCGCTTCGCCGGCCAGCGGGTGGCCGCGGTGGTGGCTTCCTCGGAGGCCGCGGCCGAGGAGGGGTGCCGGGCGCTTCGCGTCGAGTGGGAGGTGTTGCCGGCGGTGTTCGACCCGGTGGCGGCCATGGCGCCCGGCGCGCCGCTGCTGCACGGCGACACCAACGTCGTCGGCCGGTTGCGGGACGAGCTCGGTGACGTCGCCGCCGGCTTCGCGGCGGGCGCGGCCGAGTTCGAGGCGGTCTTCCGTACGCCGCGCGTCCAGCACGCCGCGCTCGAGACGCACGGCTCGGTCGGCTGGCTCGACGACGACGGCCGCCTCGTGGTGCGGTCGAGCACCCAGACGCCGTTCCTGACCCGCCGGGCGCTCTGCCGCGTCCTCGACCTGCCGCCGTCCGCGGTGCGGGTGCTCACCGGCCGGGTCGGCGGCGGCTTCGGCGGCAAGCAGGAGATGCTCACCGAAGACCTCGTCGCCCTCGCCGTCCTGCGTACCGGAAGCCCGGTGAAGTGGGAGTTCACCCGGGCCGAGCAGTTCACCGCGGCGACCACCCGGCACGCCTTCACGGTCCGCCTGCGAGCGGCCGCGGCGGCCGACGGCACCCTGACGGCCATGGACCTGGAGGCCGTCTCCGACACCGGCGCCTACGGCAACCACGGCCCCGCGGTGCTGTTCCACGGCTGCCACGAGTCCCTGGCCGTCTACCGCTGCCCCAACAAGCGGACCGACGCCCACGCCGTCTACACCAACACCGTCCCGGCCGGCGCCTTCCGCGGCTACGGCCTGGGCCAGGTCTCCTTCGCCGTCGAGTCGGTCCTTGACGAACTGGCGCGCGCCCTGTCCCTGGACCCCATCACCTTCCGCGAACGCAACGTCGTCCGCCCCGGCGAGCCGTTGACCGCCCCCGGCGACCACGCCGACGACCTCACCATAGCCAGCTACGGTCTGGACCAGTGCCTGTCCCACCTCCGCTCCCACGCCGCTCCCCGCCCCTCCACCCCGCCGTCGTCCTCCTCGGTGCCGCCTTCTCCGCCGGCGCCGTCCGGTGTCGTGATCGGCGGAGGCGCGCTGTCGGACGGTTCGGGTCGTGGCGCCGAGGCGCCGAGCGGCTGGTTGGTCGGGGAGGGCATGGCGATCGCGATGATCGCGGCCGGCCCACCCGGCGGCCACTTCGCCGACGCCGTGGCCACACTCCGGCCGGACGGCACCTACGAACTGGCCGTCGGCACCGCCGAGTTCGGCAACGGCAGCACCACCGTCCACGCCCAGATCGCCGCCGACGCGCTCGGCACCACCCCGGACCGCATCACCATCCGCCAGTCCGACACCGACGTGGTGCCCCACGACACCGGCGCCTTCGCCTCGACCGGCGTGGTGGTGGCCGGGAAGGCCGTCCTGCACGCCGCCCGCGCCCTGCGCGTTCAGATCCTGGACGCCTCCGGCGGCACCGACCTGACCGCCGACGCCGTGACCGACGGCCCCACGTTGAAGGAGCTGGCGGCCCGCACGCCCCACCCCCTGCGAGCCGAGGGCCACTGGGCCGGAAGCCCCCGCTCGGTGGCCTTCAACGCCCACTGGTTCCGCATCGCCGTAGATCCCCGCACCGGCGAACTCCGCATCCTGTCCAGCGTCCACAGCGCCGACGCGGGCACCGTCATGAACCCCTTGCAGATCCGGGGCCAGATCGAAGGCGGCGTAGCCCAGGCCATCGGCGCGGCCCTGTCCGAACACGTCGACATCAACCCCGAGGGTCACGTCACCACGGCCGGTTTCCGCCAGTACCACCTCCCCACCTTCGCCGACATCCCACGTACCGAGGTGCACCTGGCCCACACCGACGACACCATCGGCCCCCTCGGCGCCAAGTCCATGAGCGAAAGCCCGTTCAACCCCGTGGCCCCCGCCTTGGCCAACGCCCTCCGCGACGCCACCGGAATCCGCTTCACCGACCCACCCTTCACCCGCGACCGCATCTGGCTGGCCCTCAGCCGCCATGCTGACCACCCGTGACCCGGACCCCACTCGCCGTCCTGGGGCCCGGGAGCCGGCTCGAGCGCCGCCTGCTCCGCCCGGTTGCTCGACTCGCGCGGCCGTATCTGTCCGATATGTTCGGTACGGGACCTTGACCTCATCCAGCGCCCGCTCGAGGAAGAGGTCGAAGTTGAAGGTCAGGATGTACGTCACTGCTCCGGCCTTGGCGGCTGCGGCTGACCACCGGTGGTTCAGGTTCGGCGCTCCGTCCTCGAGTACCCGAAAGGATTCGAAGTAGCCGCCGCACTCCAGTCCGGCAACCCCGCCGGGGGATCCATGCTGATTCCCGCGCCAGTCAGCGCGACGGCCGAGCCTCTCGTCAATGCATTCTCCAGGCGGGACATCGGATCAGATCCGGCGGGCACCGGATCAATGAACCTTTTTCAACGTGGCCAGGGCCGTACGGAGCGGCGCCGGTCAACGGCGCTGAAGCCTCCGGCCGGTCGCCAGGTTGAAAAAGGTTCAATCTTGAGCCGAGCCATGCGCCGCAGCGCCGATTCGGCACGCCCGCTCGGATTGCCGGCGTGCTGCGCCGAGGCCTTTTCGAAATAGTCTTTGGCCTGTACTGGGTCGGCGGCCGCCAGCCTTAGCAGGCCGAGCTCGATCAGAGCCGTTGCGGACGCCGGGAGCCGGCCCGCCTCGATGACAGCCTCGTAAGCCGCCTCCACGGCGGCAGAGTCGCCGCCACCGCGCATGATGCGGCCAAGGCCAAGGCCAAGGCCGGCCTCCGGCGCCACGCGTGGGTTGCCGCTGTCGAGCGCCAGCCGGTAAAGGGGAAGGGCTTTGTCGTCGTCTTCCGCCGACAGTAAATCGGCGAGGGCCTTGGCCGCGTAGGGCGCGAGCTTCGGATGGTGGGAATCGATCACCATCTGATATGCCGCTTTTGCGTCGCTCAATTGCCGTAGAAGGCCTCCAGGCCACCCAAATTCAACGCCGCCATCGGCGCCGCGTCGGGGTCTCCGGATTCGATTGCGGCTTTGTACGCCGCCCGGGCCGCAGGCCAATCCTGTCGGGCCCGATGTAGAGATCCGAGCGCGGTCATCGCGAGTGGGCGAAGCGCCTCTGATCCATGTTCGAGGACTGCTTCGTAGGCCGAGCGTCCTTCCTCGATCTCACCGGCTTGGACGAGCAGGTCACCGGCGCGGATGCCGGTCCACGCCACGGCCTCCGAATCGCCCTCCGTCAGAGCGTCCCGAGGAGCCTGACGTGCGGCTTCTAGGTCTTGTGACATAGGTCCGGGCTTTCCGTTCTGGGGCGCCGAGCGACGGTGAACAGGTGGATGGTCGGTCAGTCGACGAGCTCGCCGCCCGTGTCGGCGATGAGGGTGGCGACCGGAGCGATCCGTTTTTCCGATCAGCCGATCAGCCGACCGCTTTCCCCAGCCTGCCAATGAATCGAATGACGACCGTGGACGATGAGTTCCTGCGGTTCCCGTCGGCCGAGATCCGGCGGCACGCCTGCGACGGAGGATTTGCAATCAGTTAGATCTCGGCTGACATGTGATGCCTTCGGAGGCTGCCGACTAAGGGGCCTGCGCGGCGCGACAAGTACTCGCCAGGGTCGGCGGTGACGCGCTAACGTCGGCATGTCCGTGCGTCATGCCGCTCACCTCACCGTCACGCTGGGTAGCGCGCGGATCGCGGCATGACAGTGCGGCTGAGTTGAATGATCATGCTGGTCAGGTCTGGACGCGGGCGCTCATCGGGCCGGGTGTCTTGGCCAGGTCCAGGCGACTCGTGCGATCGCGAGCCAGAGCATCATCTCCACGACCATTCCGACGACGTAGTAGATCCATTTTTCACCGACGATCGTTGCGCCTGCGGATGCCACGTAGGCCAGGCTGACAACGATGTTGACGATTCTGTTGATCCTTGCTCGGGCGAGGAGCGAAACGCTGACCATCAGACTCGGGGCTATCGCGAAAATCGTGACGAGGACGAGGAATCTCTGGTTGATCTCGATGTCCGTACCGGAGATTCTGCCCTCGAGCACCGAGGTGATGTTGTCGGCCCGGAAGGAGGCCAAGACATCGACGTACACGAACACGAACATCGTGGATATCCACAGGCCACTGAGTACGACCTTGACGTCCGGCTTCGAATCTTGCAGCTCTGTTGCCCTTTTCCTGTCCACCGATGGTCTCCTTTTGTGAGCCGATAGCCTCCAGCGGTCTCCACTCTCGACGTGACCGACCGCGGGCACCCGGGTCCACCGGCCGGTTTCTGACCTGTCCGATGGGCCAGGTCGCAGACCGTCCCGGTGGCCGGTGCGTCCGCCAACGCACGACCACTACCGTGACGGGAATGCGGAACGCTGCGATGGCGGGCAGGCGCGACTGGGCGCTCGCCACGATCGTCGTGGTCGTGGTCGCGGTCGAAGCGGTCCTTCGCACTGATCTGCTGTGGCGACCCGTCGCAATCGCCTTCGGATGCGGACTGGCGGTCGCGACGCTCCACCGGCGAACCCACCCCGTGACAGCGGTGGCGTTCGCGTTCGGAGGGTTCGCGGTGCTCGACGTGGCCACGTTCATCGCGCATGCCAAGCCCGTGGAGTTGCGCAGTGGGGTGGGTCGTGCTGGTGCTGACCTACTCGCTGTTCCGATGGCGTGCCGGCCGCGATGCCGTCATCGGGGCTGTCATCGTCGCCGTCGCCGTCGCCGTCATTGTCGGCCGAAACTCCCTCGGGCTCGGTGAGACGATCGCCGCGACCGCCCTGTTGCTGTTCACGGCGGCGCTGGGGGCATCGATCCGCTACCGAGGCACCGCCCGCCAGCAACTGGTCGAACAGGCCAAGCTTCAAGAGCGAGAGCAACTCGCATGAGAGCTGCACGACACCGTCGCCCACCACGTCTCCGCGATAGCGATCCAGGCGCAGGCCGGGCTGTTCCTCGCGCGGTCGTCGTCGCTCAGCGGGGCGACCGAGGCGCTCGAGACCATTGACCGCGAAGCGGCCCGAACCCTGGCCGAGATGCGCACGATGGTCAGCGCACTACGCGACCGCAACACACGGCCGGCCACGGCCCCCCGACGTCGCATCGCCGACATCGAACGGCTCGCCGCCAACAGCACCGACGCCCTTCGCATCGACGTTGCACTGCACGGCGAACTGACGAACCTCCCACCGGCGCTGGAGGCCGCCCTCTACCGGGTCGCGCAGGAGTCGGTCACCAACGCCCAACGGCATGCACAACACGCAACCCGGGTCCAGGTCAACGTGAGCGGAACCGCAACCGACGTACAGCTTGCCGTCAGCGACGACGGCGCCCGTACCTCGCCCGCCCCGAACCATTCCGGATACGGGCTTATCGGCATGACCGAGCGGGTCACACTCTTCGGCGGGACGCTCATAGCCGGACCGAACCCGGATCGCGGCTGGACCGTCCGGGCCGTTCTCCCACGCCACGGTGCCGCGCCATGACCATTCGCGTACTCATCGCCGACGACCAGGGCATCGTCCGTGCAGGACTGTCAACGATCCTCAACGGCCAGCCTGACATCGAAGTGGTCGGACAGGCCCCCGACGGACGTGAGGCCGTCGCCCTCGCCCGGCAACTGCGGCCCGACGTCTGTCTGTTCGACATCCGCATGCCGCACCTCGACGGTATCGAAGCCACGCGCTTGCTCGCCGGACCGCACGTCACCGAGCCGATCGCCGTCGTCGTGATCACCACGTTCGACACCGACGAATACATTCACGGAGCCCTCAAGGCAGGCGCCCGCGGCTTTCTCCTCAAAGGCACCGAACCCGACCAGCTGATCCGGGCCATCCACGCCGCGGTGCAAGGCGACGCGCTCATCGACCCAGGGGTCACCCGCCGACTGCTCGCCACGTTCTCCACGAACGTCCCCGCCACACCGCCGTCCCAACCCATCGACGCCCTCACCCAACGCGAGGAAGACGTGCTGCGCACGGTCGCGCGAGGCCGGACGAACGCCGAGATCGCCGAGGAACTCCACATCAGCATGAGTACGGTCAAGTTCCATCTCGCCAGCCTCATGACCAAGCTGGGTGCCCGAAACCGGGTCGAACTCGCCATGTGGGCCTACGAAACAAAACGCGTCAAGTAAATCCGAGGCCCTGGATAACCCATCGACACGAGCGACGCCGACGCCAGAACCCCGATCGCAGACACAATTCACCGCCCAGCGAGGCTTGCCGCCGATGCGGCGTAAACGAAGGACAAGCCACGACCATGCCAAACCTCAATGCCAGCCACTCTTTCGGCCACGGCCTCGCAACGGTTCGTCGGCTACTTGTCACCGCGTTTCGCCTCATGGGCTATGAAACGCGTGATGGACGTATCCCGAGATTCGGGAACGCCCTGTCATCGGCATGTCCGTGTGCGGACAGCGCCAGGCTTGCCGTGACCCTGCGTAGCGCTGACCGGATCACGGCAGATGAGTTCGCCGTTGGGCCAGGGCCGTCTTGAGTCGGTTGGTGTTGTCGTCTGTGGCCAAGCTTGATGTACGGCCTCGCCGTGGTCTATCCGTGTCGGGGCGTTCGGGCTAGGTACTCGGTCAGGGCCTCCAGCACAGGACCGTGCATGAGGGCGTTGTCGTCGCCCGCGTTGGCCATCAGGACTATGGCTTGTTGCCGCGCGGGACGCAGCACTGTCAGTACGTAGAAGGTGCCGGCGCTGCCGGCACTGGAGGACTCCTCGTCAATGGGTGCGGGGTAGCCGATCCCGCGGTATATCTCCGGGACCGAACCGACCGCGGTGTGCTTCGTCGAACCGCTGCTCTGGGCCTGCGCGGCCGTCCTGCTCTTCGTGCTGCCGGGCCGGATCCCGCGGGTGCTGGTCGGGGTCGTGCTGACGGCCGGGGTCGGGCTCGCCTGGTTCAGCGGCTTCGTACCCGTCGTCTTCGCGGCCGTGCTCACCCTGCTGACCGCCGGGATGATCGCGGTCGGCCGCTTCACGTCGCCCCGCGTCGCGATCGCGAGCGGCCTGACCGCCTGGCTCGCCGTCACCGCCGTCCTGATCGGCGCCGGCCGAACCGCGAAGAACCAGGTCGAGGAGGTGCTGGCGGACCGTTTCCCGGCGGCCCGCACCCTCGACACGGTCCTCACGCCGCTGCCTGCCGACCCGGCCTGCCGTCAGGTGCTGGCCGTGCAGATCAGCGGCGACCAGTACGTGATCCGCAAGGCGTACCACTCGCTGGCACCCGGCCTGATCACCGCCGAGCGATGCTCCCGGCTCTACCCGGGCGGTGGCGAGACGGACGCGCCGCTGGTGCCGGTGGCCCAGCCGAGCACGGCCGCGATCGCGTGGGTCGGCGAGCTGTCGATCGCCGCCGACACATTCCGCACGCTGTCCGGGGAGTACTGCGCCGTCCGTACGCTGATGCAGTTCGCCCGGGCCCCGTACGCCGCGCCCCGAGGGGACGGCTGGACGGTCGCCGACCTCCGCTTCGACGGCGAGACCGGTCCCAGCATCTTCGAGGTCGAGGTCGGCCCGGGTCAGGATCAGTGCCCTCGGGTACGCGCGCCCTGGCTGCCGCCGCGCGAGGACGTGCTCCGGGGCCGCTGAGCCCTACCCCGCCGACCTGGCCGACCGCGTGGCCCGGGAGCCGTGGCTGGGGATGCCTCCGGGCGCGGAGAACTGCCGGAACAGGCGCAGGATGCCGGCTTCGTCCAGGGACACCTGCGGGTAGATCTCGCTGTAGGTGCCCTCGAGGTAGCCGGCGGCGACCAGCGCGGGACCGCGCCCGGGCGTTCCCCGGGGCGACAAAGCCTTCATCCGTCGTCTTCTCTGTCCGGCGTTTGTTGTTCAGCGAGCCGCGTCGAACCTGAACAACGTCAAATTGCCTACGGTCTGGTGCGTTCCGCGTTGCCGACACGGTGGCCCCATCCTCGGGGTGCGGCGGAACGAGTCCTTCCATCTCAGAGGCCGCATGAGCGGGCCTGAAGGAGTCGATCGATGAGTTCCGTACGAGTACGCAGACCCATCGGGATCGCCGCGGCGGCTGTCCTGAGCCTCGGTGCCGTTCCAGCCCAGGCAGCGGCCGCCCCGAACCCCGGCCCCTCCGCTCCGGCCGCCGACCAGGGCCACCATCCCGGCGACCGCCGGGCGAACTTCGACGCCCGAGTCCTGGGTGAACAGGCGACCACCACGCTCCGCACCAAGCGTCAACCGACCGCCGTCACCAAGCTGCACGAGGGCCTCGGCCCGCAGGGCCTGGTCGACATCGACCCGGCCACCGGGACGGCCCGGCGCGTCGCCCGCCTCGACGGGTTCCTGACCACCGCCAGCGCCAAGCCGGCCAAGGAGATCGTCGCCGCCTACCTCGCCGCCAATCCCGGCGTCTTCGGCGACACCGCCGCCCTGCGGCTCCGCAAGGACTACGTCGACGTCGACGGCACCCACCACCTGAGCTACGAGCAGGTCGTGGGCAACGTGCCGGTGTTCGGCAACGGCGTCAAGGCCGACGTCACCAGGAACGGCGAGCTCATCCAGGTCACCGGCTCCCCGGCCGCGTCGCTGCCGGCCTCGCTGGGCGCCGCCCGCCTGACCGCCGCCCAGGCCCGGGACACCGCCGCCAAGGACGCCGGGTCACCGGCCACCGCCCGAGCCGGCGACCCGACCAAGCTGGTCGCCTTCGCCACCAGGGGCGGCGCTCGCCCGGCCTGGCAGATCCTCTCCACCAAGGCCGGCTACCTGCATGTGGTCGACGCGGCCACCGGCCGGGTCCTCTACCGGCAGGACCTGCTGCTCAACGACAACGCGCCGGCCGCCTCCGTGTGGCAGAACTACCCGGGCGCCCCGCTCGGCGGTGTGCAGCAGCAGCGGCCGCTGAAGAACTGGATCGCGCCCGACGCCACCACGCTCAACGGCGATTCCACCCACGTGTTCCTCGACGTGAACGACGACGACGTGGCCAACGAGGGCGAAGAGGTCGCCCCGAACAAGCCCGGCGACTGGCGGTTCCCGTTCAAGGACTTCACCAGCCAGGTCGGCCCGCCCTGCGCCGCCGACAAGCAGTGCTCGTGGAACCCGAAGGTCCCGTACTCGTGGAAGGACAACGCCAAGCAGAACGCCGCCCAGTTGTTCTACTACGTGAGCAGCTTCCACGACCACCTGGAGAAGTCGCCGATCGGCTTCACCCGGGCGGCCGGCAACTACGAGACCGCCGACGGCGACCCGATCGAGGTCAACGCCATCGACGGCGCCGACCTGTTCGGCACCGGTGACCCCGCCTACCTCAACAACGCCAACATGCTGCCCACCCCGGACGACGTGCCCGGCCGCATGCAGATGTACCTGTTCGCCGACCCACTCCTGGCCGCCAACTCCGGGGACGAGGCCGACATCGTCTTCCACGAGTACACCCACGGAATGTCCAACCGGCTCGTGGTCGACGCGTCCGGCAACTCGACCCTGTACGGCATCCAGGGCTACTCCATGGGCGAGGCGTGGAGCGACTGGTACGCCTTCGACAAGCTGGTCGCCGACGGCTTCCAGACCGACACGCCGGCCCCAGGCGAGGTGCTGGTCGGCCGCTATGTCGGCGACGATCAGAACCTTATCCGTACGCAGCCGCTGGACTGCGCGGTCGGCGCCCCCGCGGACGTCTGCCCGGGCACCCCGGGCGCCGGATCGGGCGGTTACACGTACGGCGACTTCGGCAAGATCGTCAGTGGGCCGGAGGCGCACGCGGACGGTGAGATCTGGGGCGAGACGCTCTGGGACCTGCGTACGTCGGTCGGCTCGAAGCTCGCCGAGTCCCTGGTCACCCGGGCGATGGAGCTGTCACCGGCCAACCCGTCGTTCCTCGACATGCGCAACTCGATCCTGATGGCCGACAAGGTCACCCGCGACGGCCGGGACGCCAAGAAGATCTGGAAGGTGTTCGCCGGTCGTGGCATGGGCTGGTTCGCCTCCGACTTCGGCGGCGGCTACAGCACCACCCCGGTCGAGGACTTCTCGGTGCCGCCGACGCGGGACGCGTTGCGGACCAAGGTCAGCGGCACGGTCACCGACTCCGTCACCGGCGCGCCGCTGGCCGGGGCGACGGTCACCTTCGCCGGACACGCCTCCGGCTTCGCCAACCCGTATCAGGCGACCACCGACCCGCAGGGCCGCTACACGATCACCGGAGTGCTCCCCGGCGGCACCTATCCACAGGTGAACGCGGTGGCCGCCGCCTATTCGGTGGGTGTCAAGGAGGTGCGGATACACCAGGGCGCCAACACCGTCGACTGGGCGCTGGACCGGGACTGGGCGGCCACCGGCGGCGGCAGCAAGGTGGCCGGCTTCAACGGCGAGGACTACAGCGACTTCGGCTGCGGTCCGGGCGACGTCCTCGACACCCTGCCGTGGACAGGCTGGAGCACCGACGCCAGATTCGACGCCGACAACCGCATGGATCCACGCTTCCTCGTGGTGGAACTGCCGAAGCCGGTCACCGTCTCGTCGATCGTGATCGACCCCACCGCGACCTGTGGCGACGACCTCAGCGCCTCGACCGGTGACTACCGGGTCGAGACGTCGGCCGACGGCCAGACCTGGACGGTCGCCTCCGAGGGCCACTTCGGGGTCGCCAACCGGAACAAGATGAACGAGGTCCCGCTCGCTGCCGGAAGCACCTCCGGGGTGCGCTACCTGCGTTACACCATGCTCGGGACGCAGACCGCCGAGAACGGCATCAACTGCCCGGAGGCCGACGGATACTACGCAGGCTGTTACTTCGTCGACACTGCTGAGGTTGCGGTGCACGGTAACGCCCGATAAGCGGCTCCGGGTGCCCTGCTCGGGCGCATGGGCACCCGGAGCTCCGGTCCGAACTGGTCCCTGAGGAGTGCGGGATCATCGATGCGACACGTCCGATCCGCCGCGGCGGATCGGCTGTCGTGCTGACCCTGTCGACGACTGCCCGCGCTTCCAGCGAGTGTGGCACCTCGGGCCGGCCCGACTCGGTAGTCCGCCACCAATCGTTGCCGCGCACCCGCCGGGCCGGTCGCGCGTTCGCATTCCACCGCCATGGAGAGCGTCGCGCTGACCGCCGCCGGGACGGCTGTCTGGGCGGGCGGCACGTGTGCCCCCGTGCTGTGTCCGCCCGCCCAGACGCCTCCGGCGCAGACCCTGATGACCTTCGGCGCCACCGAGGCCTCTTACCCGGCGAGTCCGGCCTCCCGGTCGGCGGCGGCGATCTGATCGTGGAAGCGCCGGTGGACCCAGCAGCGCTCGCCGAGGAGCTGCGTCCGCCCCCAGCGGCCGGACACCGGCCCGAGCCGGGTGCGCCGAGGCGCCGCGCCGATCAGCCGTTGCGGTCGGCCACCGCCCGACCAGCGGCTGCTCGCGAGCACGTAGATGGTCTCCGGGGTGACCGCGACGCAGCGGTACCGGGCCCAGAAGATGGCGAGTCCGGTCAGGTAGACGAGCACGAAGACGACGAAGTTCGGCGCGGTCTGGTAGATGAACACCTGCCGGACCTCGGCCTTCGGCGGCAGGAAGGGCGCCGCGCGCCGTGCCAGGTCCTCGCGCATGGCCGGCTTGGTCACAAGGTCCTTCCTAGCAACGTCCAGCCAGCGCAGCCGGTAGGGCGGGGTGCCGTCGTTGCGGACGATCGCGGTGACCAGCCCGACCCGGCGGTGCTCGCCGAGACAACGCGTCCTCGACGCCCGTACACGCTCAGGGTGATGACTTGGGTGGCGTCGCCTTCACCCCGATCGTGCTCAACGGCATCGGTGACCAGATCTCGACCATCGCCCAGCAGCAGGCCCACGAGACGGTCGTACGGTCACGGGGCAACGAGGGGCTGCTGCGGCAGACCTACGTCGCCACCGCCGGTCACTGCACCTGCGTCACGGGCGAGTACGTGGCCGCGATCGAGGTGATGGCCCGGCGGTTGCGTACCGGGAGGTGGCCGGACTGGACCGGGCGGCGATGAACGGCCGCGCGACCGGCCCGGACCCGGAGGGCCGGCCGGGCCGGTACCTGACCTACCGCCCGGAGACCTTCAACCGCCCGTTCCCGGCCTGAGCCGGCCGGCGCCGGTCAGGCGAGGGCCTGCCAGGCCGAGGTGAGATTGCGGCGGAGTTCGACCGGGTCGAGGTCGCTGGTCATCGTCTCCTCCAGCCGGCGGACCGGTTCGGCCAGCCCGGCCAGCAGTTCGGTGCCCGTGCCGGTGAGGTAGATGAGCATCTCGCGGCGGTTGGCGGGGTTGCGTTCACGCCGGATCAGACGGCGTTCCTCGAGCGTGGAGACCATGTCGGCCATGGCCTGGGCGGTGACGAACGAGTCGCGGGCCAGCTTGGCGGTGGTCAGGCCGTCGTGCCGGTGCAGCACGGTCAGGGCGGTGTACTGCAGGGCGGTGATCCCAGCCGGCCGGACCAGGTCGCTCAGCCGCGCCCGGACCAGCAACTCCAGCTGTTTCACCAGGTAGAGCAGCGATGAAGCGGTCGTGCGGGGAACAGCCGTCATGGGCTGGATGGTAGAGCATTGACAGGAAGCCTGTTCGATACGAAGCTGTGAAGAACAGGTTTCCTGTCCTTTCTCCCAGGGTGGTTGCTCATGGATCTCGGTGGCAAGGTGGCGATCGTGACCGGCAGCGGTCGCGGACTCGGACTGGCGTACGCGAAGGCCCTGGCCGCCGCGGGCGCGGCCGTCGTGGTCAACGACGTCGACGCCACGGCGGTGGACGCCGCGGTCGCCGCGATCACGGACGGCGGCGGTCGCGCGACGGGGGTGACCGCGCCGGTCGGCGACACCGCCACGGCGCAGGCCCTCGTCGAGACCGCGGTCCGGGTGTTCGGCCGGCTCGACGTGCTGATCACGAACGCCGGCATCCTGCGCGACCGGGTGCTCTGGAAGATGACCGACGAAGACTTCGACGCGGTGATCAACGTGCACCTGCGCGGCACGTTCACCTGCGCCCGGGCTGCCGCGGTGCGCCTGCGTGAGCAGGGCGACGGCGGCCGGATCATCCTGATCTCCTCGCCGGCGGGCCAGCGCGGCAACTTCGGCCAGACCAACTACGCCGCCGCCAAGGCCGGCATCGCCGCCATGGCCCGCACCTGGGCGCTCGAGCTGGCCCGCAACGGCATCACGGTCAACGCCGTGGTCCCGGTCGCGGCCACCGAGATGACCCGCACCATCCCCGCCTTCGCCCCGGTCATCGACGAGGCCGAACGCACCGGTGCGCCGTTGCCCGCCTGGCTGCGGCGCGACGAGGGGCTCGGCACCGTCGACGACGTCACCGGCCTGATCACGTTCCTCGCCTCGGAAGCGGCCAAGGACATCACCGGCCAGGCGATCGGGGTCGGCGGTGACCGGCTCGCGCTCTGGGCCCACCCGTCGGAGAAGGCGGTCGCGTTCGCCGACGGCGGGTGGAGCGCCGAGGCGATCGCCTCGGCCCCGGTCTTCGAGCAGCTCGAGACCTACGGCATCCCCGCGCCGAAGGCCCCGGACGCGTGATGGACGTCGCCGGCCTCGTTGCGATCGATGTCCACACGCACGCCGAGATCAGCCGGGACGGCCACGGTTCGCTCAGCCCCGAGCTGCTCGGTGCGTCCGAGGACTACTTCAAGGCCCACGGCCATCGGCAGCCGACGATCGACGAGACCGCGGCCTACTACCGGGA
>NZ_JBFBGU010000013.1:0-249237 GCF_040684855.1 Actinoplanes sp. NPDC089786 | reverse complement strand
TCGTACGGATCAAGGAGACACGACGTCAGCGAGCGACCAACACCCATTTTCAGCCCGGAACGGGCCACCTCGCCAGAGGCGACAGGGACTAGCCCTTTTCACCGTGCCGGCGTCCAGCTCTTCATCCACCGTGCCGGCGACTGGATCTCCTTCAACCGTGACGGCCGGCTGGATCTGGACCACTGTGGAACCCATGGACTGCTTCACCTGCCGGCAGACGTCAGCCGGGACGACGCTGCCTCCCCGCGAACGCATCGCCGAAGACGACCACTGGCGCGTGGCCCACAGTTTTGACAGCGCGCTGCCGGGGTGGCTGGTGCTCCTGCCGCGGCGGCACGTCACGGCGATCGCCGACCTCACCGACGCCGAGGCGGCCACCCTCGGCACCTGGCAGGTCCGCCTGTCCCGGGCCTTGCGCGAGGTGACCGGTTGCGTGAAGACCTACGTGATCCAGATGGCCGAACGCAACGGCTTCGCCCACGTCCACTTCCACATCGTCCCCCGCATGGCCGACCTCCCACCCGACCACCGCGGCCCACAGATCTTCCGTTATCTCGCCCAGCCCTCGCTTGCCCAAGTCCCGGACGACGAGAAGGACCGCCTGGCCCGAGCCATCGCCGCCCACCTGGCTCTGCCGACCTGACCGAGCCCCGCCGCGACGTCCGGAAATCCGCGCCCCGGTCCTTTCGGTGACTCCCGCCTGTGGACAGGCAACAGGATCGTCGAATTTCCCCGCTACGTTCCTACCCACCCAGTTCAGAGGTGGGGGAGGTGGCGGCGGCCGCGCGAAATCGCAAGATCATTCCGCGGGCCGGGCCGGGCCGGGCCGGGCCGGGCCGACGCGGGGCGAGGCGAGGCGAGGCGGTGCGAGGCGGTGCGACGCGAGGTGGGGCGGACGGTGCGGCGCGAGGCGGGGCGACGCGCGGCGGGGTGAGGCGGGTGAGGTAGGCGCTGGGGAAGAGAGCGGCCCACCGACCGTGAGGCAGGTGGGCCGCTTTGGGAAGGCTGGGTCAGCGCGCCCTCGAGGCCAGCAGGCGGCGGGGGCTGAAGCGGACCAGGGACTCGCGGATGCGGCTGAAGAAGCCGACCGTTCCGGCGGACGCGTCGCCGAGGGTGATGCGCCAGCGGAGCATCACGGACGGCGGCATCAGGGTGGCTACCAGGCGGGTGCGGCGGGGGGCTGAGCGGGACAGGCCCTTGCGTACGTGGGTGAGGGCCTGGTTCAGTTCGCCGCCCTGGAGGGGACGCCTGGCGTAGCGTGCCCGTTCCTCGGCCCGGCCCAGGAGGGTGGCCGAGTCGGCCGGCTGGGTGTCGAGTTCGGCCTCGCGGATCAGGCGCTGGGCGGTCACCCGGGGGGTCTCCGTGGGGTCGATCGGCACCCGGTAGTCGATCATGGTGTCGATGAGCTCGTCCCAGGCGGCGTGGGCGTCGGCCCGGGCCTGGGTGGTCTCCGCGGTCACGGTGATGTCGGGGGCGCCGGTCGCGCTGGCCACCGCCGGTTGTTTCTCCTTGACCGTGGCCGCGTGTCGGCGGCGCCGGGTCAGGCTGCGGCGCAGGGCGGGGACCAGGAGCAGGGCGATGATCAGGGCCGCGATGCCGACGATCAGGAGGGCCGTGGTGGAGGCGCCGGACGAGCCGGTTCCGCCGCCCGCGGCCAGGCCGGGGTCGTTGAAGTCGCGGTCGGGGCGTTCCGCGCCGGCGGGGCCCGCGGACGAGGACGCGTTGGGCGCCACGGGGGCGGTCGAGGACGACGCCTCGGGGTCGGGGGCGTCGACGTCGGGCGCCCAGTCGGAGCGGCTGGAGCCGACGACGCCGGAGGTCGGGGTGGCGTCGAACGGGACCCAGCCGAAGCCCTCGAAGTAGACCTCGGTCCAGGCGTGGGCGTTGCGGTTGGTGATCGTCCAGGTGTTGCCGTCGCGGTCGCCGCCGCGGGTGAAGCCGAACGCCACCCGGGCCGGGATGCCGGCCGCGCGGACCATCCAGGCCAGCGCCGAGGCGTACTGCTGGCAGTAGCCGGCCTTGCTCTCCAGGAACGAGGCGATGTCGGAGCTGGACGGGCCGTTGGCGCTGCTCTGCGTCTGGAGGCTGTAGGTGAAGTCGTTGTCCTTGGAGAAGTAGTTGTAGAGCGCCATGACCTTGTCGTACTCGGTGGCGGCGTTCCTGGTCAGGCGCTCGACCAGCGGGTCGACGGTCGCGTCGTCGGGGACCGTGGTGAGGGCCTTGAGCGTGTTGTCGGTGACCGGCTCGGCCCGGCGCAGCGCGGCCGGCGAGTAGCGGGCCCGGACGTAGTTGAACGAGTACTCCCGGCCGCGGGTGGTCTGCCGGTTCGAGTACACGACCGTCGTGGCCGGGTCGAAGTTCCAGGAGCTGCCCAGGTCTTCGGTGGTCACCGGCACCGAGTAGATCGGCGCGTACGCCATGGTCAGGTCGATGATCTTGACCTTGGCGTTGTACTGGGCGTACTGCACGCCGTTGCGCTGGATCTCGCGCGGGTCGGGCAGGGGGCGGGTGACCGGCTGCCCGGACGGGCTGCGGTTGGCGAAGCCCGCCGCGCTGGCCACGTCGGCCACGGCGAGGCGGAGGTAGAACGGGTCCTCCTCGGTCGTGGTCACCTGGATCATGTCCTTGGTCTCGCTCTGGCTGAGCGAGCCGCTGAGCGACGAGAACAGGTTGACCTTGCCGTTGCCACCACCGCCGAAGCCACCACCGGCGCCCGTGCCGACCTGGGTCAGGCGGGACAGGAGGCCGGTGTTGAGGCCGGGCACGATCACCGGGAGCAGGATCGCCGCGGCCACGCCGATCACGGCCAGCCGGCGGCCGGCGGCGGCCAGCGGGGACGGCTCCCACACGTCGACGTCGCGGCCGTCACCGGTGAAGCGGCGGCCGAACCGGCGTACCCGATCGACGTTGTCCGCGACCAGCAACCAGAGGAACCCGACCGCGCCCACGATGAACGGGAGCACCGGGACGCTCTCGACGAAGATGGCGACCGGCACCGAGTAGATGGCGAGCATGGGCAGGCCGGCCAGGGCGGGCTTGCGCATCAGCACGGTCATCACGTCGACCGCGATGGCGCAGCCGCCGACGCCGAGGACGGTGATGAACTGGAGGGCGTCGCGGTCGGGGACCGGCACGCCGTAGTTGCGGGTGTCCTCGCCGGCCTGGGTGAACAGCTGACCGAAGTGCTGGAACGTCTCGGGGCCGGGGATCAGCGCGAGGAACTCCTCGCCGCTGGGGAACGTCCAGGTCAGGATCAGCAGCAGGGTCACCACCTGGGCGAGCCCCTGACCCCAGCCGGGGAAGCGGAGGGTACGGGTGAGCACCGCCGCCCCGGCGGTCAGCCCGACCGCCAGGATGCACTGCATCAACCAGACCCACGAATCGAAGATCACGGAGAGCGGCGCCGCCGCCAGGAGGGTGGCACTGGCGGCCACCAGCCCGAGTCGCCTACGACCGGTCACGTCGAGGGGTCCCTTCGGGTCGAAGGATCAAGGTCATCGCCGGCCGCCCCCGGCCACCGTCTCGGCCATCGCCGCGCGCCATGCGAAGCCCTGCGAGCCTCGGGCCGCGGCCGGCCAGAGCGCGGGCAGGGTGTCGCCGTGGCGTACCGGCAGCGACCGCCAGCCGCTGCGGACCAGGGCCAGCGCCGCCGCCTCCTGCGCCCGGTCGGCCTCCTGCCGTTCCGGGTCGGGCAGGCTGATCCAGGTGGTGCTGTCGATGGCGAACCCGATGCAGGTGGCGCCGTTGCCGCGGAGCCCGCTGAGCACCTCGGCCTCGGCCACGGTCAGGCTGCCGAACAGGCCGATCACCAGGCCCCCGTCGGAGCGGCGGCGGACCTGTTCGACGAGCACCGAGATGTCGCCGTTCTGGGCCGTCGTCACGTCGGCCAGGGTGTCCAGGATGACGCCGTCGCCGGCCACCTCGGTCGCGTCGACGTCGATGCCGGTGCCGGTGACCAGGCGCAACTTGTAGCCCGCGTGGCGCAGGTGCACCGCGATGCTCGCCGCCGCGGACACCGCCCACTCGAAGCTGGCCGCCGGGCCCTCACCGCGGTGCGCGTACACCCGGGTGTCGAGGACCACGGTCGCCCGGCTCTCCCAGGGCTGTTCCTCGCGCCGGACCATCAGCTCGCCGGTGCGGGCGGTGGACCGCCAGTGCACCCGGCGCAGGTCGTCGCCGCGACGGTATTCCCGGGTCGCCGCGTCGTCCTCGCCGTGCACCGCGACCGAGCGGGCGCGGCTCTCGCCGGTGCCCGCGTACTCCCCGGCCAGGCGCACCGTGGGCAGCGGGACGACCTGGGGGATCACGGTCAGCCGGTCGATGCTGGGGAACGAGCGGTTCAGCTCGCACAGCCCGAACGGGTCGGTCAGCCGGATCACCAGCGGGCCGACCGGGTAGCGGCCGCGCACGTCGGCCCGCACGGTGTACGCCACCGAGCTGGCCTGATGGGCCCCGAGCCGTTCGAGCACGACCCGCGGCCGGGACCCGAGCGCGAACGGCAGCCGGTCTTCCAGCATCAGGGTGCCGGTGGGCAGCCGGGACAGGTTCTGCAGCCGCAGGATCACCCGCGCGCTCGAGCCGACCGGGGTGCGGCCGGGCTCCAGCGAGCGGGTGCAGGCGAGCTTGTAGCGGCTACGTCCCACGTACGCCGCGGCCAGCAGGGGTAGCGCGGCCAGCAGGATGGCCACCCGCAGCAGGTCACGCTCGCCGAGGATGAACGCCGACAGTCCGGCGGCGGCCGCGGCGGCGAGGAACGACCGGCCGCGGGTGGTCAGGCCCCGCATGGCCTCGCGCATCGGTCAGCGCCCCCGGGTGTCGTACGTGTTCCCCCGGTTGTCGCCGGCCTGGCGGGTGTCGTACGGCGACCGCGCCCGGTCGTGCGGCAGCGGGAGCCGGTGCACGATCTCGGCCACGATGGCGTCGGTGGTGCGCCGGTTCAGCTGAGCATCCGTGGTGGGGATGATGCGGTGGGCGAGCACCGGGACGGCCAGCGCCTGCAGGTCGTCGGGCAGGACGTAGTCGCGGCCCTCGAGCGCGGCGACCGCCTTGGCCGTGCGGACCAGCTGGAGCGTCGACCGCGGGGACGCGCCGAGACGGATCTCGGGGGCCTCCCGGGTGGCCGTGACCAGGGCGATCGCGTACTGCTGGACGGCGTCCGAGGCGTGCACGTCGCGGGCCGTGGCGATCAGCCGGCGGACCATCGCCGCGTCGGCCACGGCACGCAGGGCGTTCAGCGGGTCGACGGCGCCGTGCCCGGCGAGCATGGCCAGCTCGGCCCGCGGGTCGGGGTAGCCCATCGCGATCCGGGCGGTGAAGCGGTCGCGCTGCGCCTCGGGGAGGGGATAGGTGCCCTCCATCTCGATCGGGTTCTGCGTCGCGATCACCATGAACGGCGCCTGCAGCTCGTACGTGGTGCCGTCGACCGTGACCTGGCGCTCCTCCATGCACTCGAGCAACGCCGACTGGGTCTTGGGCGAGGCCCGGTTGATCTCGTCGCCGACCACCAGGTTGGCGAACACCGCGCCCGGCTTGAACTCGAAGTCGCGCTGCTCCTGGTTGTAGACGCTCACCCCGGTGACGTCACTGGGCAGCAGGTCGGGCGTGAACTGGATCCGCCGGACCGAGCAGTCGATGCTGCGGGCGAGCGCCTTGGCCAGCTTGGTCTTACCGACGCCGGGCACATCCTCGATGAGCAGATGGCCCTCGGCCAGCATCACCGCGAGGGCGAGCCGCACGGTGGCGTGCTTGCCCTCGATGACGTGCTCGATGTTCGCCATGATGGCCTCGGTGGCGACGCGGAACTCGTCGAGCTGCATCGGTCCGCCGGGCTCATCCCAGGTGGGGGTTGTCACGGGCCTCCTCCATGTCGTCCTTGCCCTTTCCTACGTGCGTACACCGAAAGGGCACCGAAGGTTCGCGGGCGGCCGGCGGTCCGTGGGCCTCCGGCGCTCGCCGCCCGTTCTCCACAGGTTAGCCCGGTCACAGCGAGACGCCGACCCGGCCGGGGGACAGGATGCCAGTAAGGGTCAACCGGACGAACATCACGGTCGGGTAAAGAATCGGACATCGATCTGGTTACCTAAGTCGATGGAGCAGAAGGATCGGCGATCGATGGAACACCCAAACGGGTTGCCGGTCGTGACGCGCTCCACGAGAGCCCCGGCCGTGGCCCGGACAGGCCGAGGGGACCTGAAGTGACAAATCTGTATGCACCACCCAGCCGGCGGTGGCTGGCCTCCGCCGCGGGCGTGGTGTTACTCGCCGGGCTGCTGCCGGCGACCGCGCAGGCCGCGCCCGCCGCCCCGGCGCCCCAGCCGGCGAACACAACCGCCGAGCTGCCCAACTTCGATGCGCGTGATCTCACTCCGGCCAGGACCGGCACGGCCGCCGCGAAGCGCGCCCTGGCCGCGGACAAGGCCGGATCGCCGGCCCGCGACCTGCGTGCCGCGCTCGGCGTGCAGGGCGTCGTCGAGATCGACCGGGCGACCGGTACACCCCGCCAGGTCGCGAAGCTCGACGGCTTCTTGACCGCCGCCAGCAAGGCCGCGCCGGAGAAGATCGCCCGCGACTACCTGGCCGCGCACAGCGACGTCTTCGGTCTCACCTCGGGCGACAACGCCGGGCTGAAGCTGCGCAAGGACTACGTCGACATCGCGGGCACCCACCACCTGAGCTTCACGCAGAGCGTGGGCGGCGTGGAGGTCTTCGGCAACGGCGTCAAGGCGCACATCGCCAAGGACGGCCGGCTCGTCTCGGTGGACGGCTCCCCGCTCGCCGGCCTGCCCGCCTCGGTCGGCGACGCGAAGCTCGACGCCACGGCCGCCCGCAAGGCCGCCGTGCGGGACGTCTTCGGCGACTCCACGGCGACGGTGAAGTCGGCCGCCGCCGGAACCACCAAGTTCAGCGACGGCGGCAACGCCCGCCAGGTCGTCTTCAACACCGCCGGCCCGCGGCTGGCCTGGCAGGTGACCTCGATGGACGAGGGCTACCTGAGCGTGGTCGACGCGGCCGACAGCAAGGTCCTGTTCCGGCAGAACATCGTCGCCAACGACCACGCGCAGACCTGGGAGAACTACCCGGGTGCCCCGTCCGGCGGCACCCAGCACACGGTCAACCTGAACAAGTGGCTGCCGGTCGACGCCCCCAAGCTCGAGGGCAACGTCGCGCACGTCTTCTCCGACGTCAACGACGACGACACCGCCCAGGCCACCGAAGAGGTCCTGCCGGCCGCCAAGCGCAGCTTCGACTTCCCCTTCACCGACTTCTCGGCCCAGGTCGGCGGCCGCTGCTCGGCGCAGTACAAGTGCTCCTGGAACCCGGCCGTGCCGAACTCCTGGCAGACCAACCGGTCCCAGAACGCCACGCAGATGTACTGGTTCCTCGGCAACTGGCACGACCACCTGGCCGCCGCCCCGATCGGGTTCACCCGGGCGGCCGGCAACTTCGAGGCGGTCGACGGCGACGCGGTCGTGGGCAACGCGCTGGACGGCGCCAACACCGCGAACGGCCTGCCCGACGCCGACCACGACGACAACGCCAACATGGCCACCCCGGCCGACGGCACCTCGCCGCGGATGCAGATGTACCTGACGCTGCCCACCGCCACCCGCATCGCGTCGAACACCGGCGACGAGGCGGACGTGGTGTACCACGAGTACACCCACGGCCTCTCCAACCGCCTGGTGGTGGACGCGACCGGCAACTCCACGCTGAACAGCCAGCAGGCCGGCGCGATGGGCGAGGCCTGGAGCGACTGGTACGCGATGGACTACCTGGCGTCCCAGGGCCTGCTCCCGGACACCGCGACGGACGGCGAGCTCAAGGTCGGCGTCTACTGGTCCTCGGGCGGCTCCATCCGCACCGAGGCGACCGACTGCTCGCTGAACAGCACCGTCGCCGCCTGTGCCGGCACCCCGGCCGCGGGCAAGGGCGGCTACACCTACGGTGACTACGGCCGGATCCGTCCGTCCGGCGTCCCCGAGGTGCACGCCGACGGTGAGATCTGGGCGCAGACCCTGTGGGACCTGCGCAAGGTGATCGGCAGCCAGAAGGCTCGTTCGCTGGTGACCCGGGCGATGGAGCTCGCGCCGGCCGACCCGACCTTCCTGGACATGCGCAACTCGATCCTCCAGGCCGATCTGGTCGTCAACGACGGCAAGCTGCAGAAGAAGATCTGGACGGTCTTCGCCGACCGGGGCATGGGTTACTTCGCCGGGGCGCTGAACGCGGCCGACACCTCGCCGGTCGAGGACTTCTCGTTGCCGCCGAACCCGAACTCGCCGCGCGGCTCGCTCACCGGCACGGTCACCGACCAGGAGACCAGCCGGCCGGCGCCCGGTGTGACCGTCGCCTTCGGCGGGCACGCCTCCGGCTTCGCCGGTGACTACGCGGCCGTCACGGCGGCCAACGGCACGTACACGATCAGCGGGATCATCCCGGGCACCTACCCGAAGGTGTTCGCGCAGGGTGCGGGCTACGACCCGAACTCGGTCGCGGCCATCTCGATCCGGTCCGGCGCCAACCGCAAGGACTGGGCGGTGCGCCGGGACTGGGCGGCGGCCAGCGGTGGCGCCACGATCGTGTCGGCCACCGGCCCGGACTACACGTCCTTCGGCTGCGGCCCGATCGGCCTGATCGACCAGGGTCAGGGCTCCGGCTGGGGCTCCGACGTGGCCGCCAACGGCCAGAACGCGGTGGTCAAGCTGCCGGCCGCGGTCACCATCAGCCAGCTGGTGATCAACCCGTCCGCGACCTGCGGCGACGACGCCACCGCGGGCACCGGCGACTTCCGGGTGGAGACGTCCGCGGACGGCGCCACCTGGACCGTCGCGGCGTCCGGCCGGTTCCCGCTCAACACGGTGACCCCGCAGGTCGTGCCGGTCACGGCCGGCGGCACCAACGTCGGGTACGTCCGGTTCACGATGGTCAACTCGCAGGCGCAGGCGGCGGGGCTCTGCCCGGCCGCGGTCAGCGGCTGCACCTTCCTGGACTCCACCGAGCTGGCGATCTACGGATCTCCCACGGCGTGAGCCACTAGGTAGCAACAGGTGATACCGGTCGCCGTCGCACGGCGGCGACCGGTATCATGCAACACATGGCCCGGTCGTTCCTGCTTCTTAGCCGGCCGTGCTGACCCGTCACTCCTGACGTCAGCGCGGCGCCCCCTCCTGCGAGAGGGGCTTTTTTGTGCCCTCAAGCAGGCCGTGAAACGTCCGTGGCCCGTTGACTTTTGAAGACGAGATGGTGACGATGAGCGACCCCGAGACCCCGCCGTTCCGCTACACGGCCGCGACCGCCGGCGAGATCGAGCCGCGCTGGCAGGCGTACTGGGCGGAGCATGAGACCTTCGCCGCGCCGAACCCGGTGGGCGACCTGGCCGACCCGGACCACCCGCGGTTCGGGGCGCCGAAGCTGCACGTGCAGGACATGTTCCCGTACCCGTCGGGCTCCGGCCTGCACGTCGGGCACCCGCTGGGCTACATCGGCACCGACTGCTACACCCGGTACAAGCGGATGGCCGGGTTCAACGTGTTGCACCCGATGGGCTTCGACGCGTTCGGGCTGCCCGCCGAGCAGTACGCGGTGCAGACCGGCACGCACCCGCGCACCACCACCGAGACGAACATCGAGCGCTACCGCGGTCAGCTGCGCCGGCTGGGCCTGGCCTACGACAACCGCCGCTCGCTGGCCACCATCGACCCGGACTACTACCGCTGGACCCAGTGGATCTTCCTGCAGGTCTTCAACTCCTGGTTCGATCCCGAGGTACGCAAGGCCCGCCCGATCGACGACCTGATCGCCGAGTTCGAGAGCGGCGCGCGCGCGACACCCGACGGCCGCGCCTGGGCCGGCCTGTCCGCCGTGGACCGCCGCCAGGTGATCGACGGGTTCCGGCTGGCCTACGTCAGCCAGGCGCCGGTGAACTGGTGCCCGGGGCTGGGCACGGTGCTGGCCAACGAGGAGGTCACGCCGGACGGCCGCAGCGAGCGCGGCAACTTCCCGGTCTTCCAGCGCAACCTGAAGCAGTGGATGATGCGGATCACCGCGTACGGTGACCGGCTGGTCGAGGACCTGGACGTGATGGACTGGCCCGAGCCGGTCAAGCACATGCAGCGCAACTGGATCGGCCGTTCCCGCGGCGCCCACGTCGACTTCCCGATCGACGACCGGGTCATCAGCGTGTTCACCACCCGACCGGACACCCTGTTCGGCGCCACCTACATGGTGCTGGCGCCCGAGCACGAGCTGGTCGAGTCGATCATCCCGGCGGCCTGGCCGGCCGGCACCAACGAGAAGTGGACCGGTGGCGCCGACACGCCCGCGGCGGCGGTGGCGGCCTACCGGGCCGCGGCGGCGGCCAAGACCGAGGAGGAGCGCACCGCCGACGGCAAGGTGAAGACCGGCGTCTTCACCGGGGCGTACGCCACCAACCCGGTCAACGGCACGCGGGTCCCGGTGTTCATCGCCGACTACGTGCTGGCCGGCTACGGCACCGGCGCGATCATGGCGGTGCCCGGCCAGGACGAGCGCGACTGGGCCTTCGCCGAGGTCTTCGAGCTGCCGATCATCCGTACGGTGGCGGCGCCGGCCGACTTCGAGGGCGCGTTCACCGGCGACGGCCCGGCGATCAACAGCGACTGGCTGGACGGCATGAACGTCGTCGACGCCAAGGCCGCGATGATCTCCTGGCTGGAGGAGCGGGGCAAGGGCAAGGGCGCGACCACCTACCGGCTGCGTGACTGGCTGTTCAGCCGGCAGCGCTACTGGGGCGAGCCGTTCCCGATCGTGTACGACGAGACCGGCCTGCCCGTGGCGCTGCCCGAGTCGATGCTGCCGGTCGAGCTGCCGGACGTGGACGACTTCTCCCCGCGTACCTTCGACCCGGACGACGCGGACAGCGAGCCGGAGACCCCGCTGTCCCGCAAGAAGGACTGGGTCGAGGTCGAGCTGGACCTGGGCGACGGGCCGAAGACGTACACCCGCGAGACCAACACGATGCCGCAGTGGGCGGGCTCGTGCTGGTACGAGCTGCGCTACACCGACCCGCACAACACCAAGGTGCTGGCCGACCCCGAGAACGAGGCCTACTGGATGGGCCCGCGGGAGCCGGGTGACTGCGGCGGCGTCGACCTGTACGTCGGCGGGGTCGAGCACGCCGTGCTGCACCTGCTGTACGCCCGGTTCTGGCACAAGGTGCTGTACGACCTGGGTCACGTGTCGTCGTTCGAGCCGTTCCGCAAGCTGTTCAACCAGGGCTACATCCAGGCGTACGCCTACCAGGACGCGCGTGGCTTCTACGTGGCCGCCGAGGAGGTCGTCGAGACCGACGGCAAGTTCTTCCACGACGGCCAGGAGGTCACCCGCAGCTACGGCAAGATGGGCAAGTCGCTGAAGAACGTCGTCACCCCCGACGAGATGTGCGACATGTACGGCGCCGACACCTTCCGGGTGTACGAGATGGCGATGGGCCCGCTGGACGTCTCCCGCCCGTGGGAGACCAGGGCGGTGGTCGGTTCCCAGCGCTTCCTGCAGCGAGTGTGGCGCCTGGTCGTCGAGGAGGAGACCGGCGCCGTCCGCGTGACCGACACCCCGCTGGACCCGAAGCTGCGCAAGCACCTGCACCGCACCATCGCCGGCGTCCGGGAAGACCTGGACGAGCTGCGCTTCAACACGGCCATCGCCAAGCTGATCGAGCTGACCAACGCGCTGACCCCGCAGGCGGAGTCCACCCGTGAGGCGGTCGAGCCGCTGACCCTGATGCTGGCGCCGTTCGCCCCGCACCTGGCCGAGGAGATGTGGGGCCGGCTGGGCCACGAGGGCACGCTGGCCTACGCCGACTTCCCGGTGGCCGACCCGGCCCAGCTGGTGGCCGAGTCGATCACCTATCCGGTGCAGATCAACGGCAAGGTCCGCGGCCGGGTCGAGGTGCAGCCGGACGCGGCCGAGGACGAGGTACGCGCGGCCGCGCTGGCCGTGGTGGCCGACGCGCTGGCCGGTCGCGAGCCCAAGAAGGTCATCGTGGTGAAGGGCCGCCTGGTCAGCGTGGTCGTCTGACCGGTAGCTCCCGACCAGTGGTAGCCAGGCCCGGCATCCGTGCCACGGATACCGGGCTCGGCCACCACTGGCGGTTCAGCCGATGATCGAGTACCGGTCGGGGAGCGCGGCGCGTCCGGTCAGCGCTCGCAGCAGGAGCGGGCCGTCACCCACGGCGACGGCCACGAAGGTCGCCTGGGTGACCGCCTCGGCCATCGCGTCGAGGCCGGGCGAGAACTCCACCCCGGCCGCCGCGGCCACGTCCTGACCATGGACGACCAGCTCGAATGTCCGGGTCGGCACCCAGTCCTGCACGCGCATGCCGCCGGCCGCGGTCGTCACGACGTCGTCGTCCTTGGCCGCGGCGAGGGTCTGGGTGGCCCGGCCGATGAGCTCGTTCACGGCGCCCGCCGGATCGCCGCCGAGCGCCTTGCCGGCCTCCCGGGCGGACCGGCCCGACTCGGCGTGCGCCTTGGCCACCACGTCGACCGGCGCGACCCGGGCGAAGGCCCAGTACGCCTCGGTCGACGGGATCTCGACCTGGCCGGCCGGGGCGCCGAGCACCTCGGGCACGTCGCGCAGTTCGGTGGCGACGTGACCGACCAGGTCGAGCAGGCTCCAGTCGCCGAGGGCGGGAACGTGCCAGCGGTCGACCGGGACCCGGCTGACCAGGTCCGCGAAGGAGACCGCGGCGGCGCGGTAGGCATGGCGGAAATTCATCCGCCCACAGTGCCAGAGATCAGGCGGTGGCGGCGGCCAGGGCGGCGTCGCGGCGGGCGGCCCGGCGCCAGCGGACCACGATCGTCGTGGTCAGGGTGAAGCCGATCAGCGCCGGGGCCAGCGACATCGGGTTGAGCGAGCCGGGGGCGGTGACGGCGGCGCCGATGACCGCGTACGACACCGCGGACGGGATCGACGCGAGCGTGGTGCCCAGCAGGTAGCGCTTGCGGCAGACGCTGGTGGTGCCGTACGCGTAGCCGATCAGGCCGAACGGCGCGAGCGGGAGGAACCGCACCAGCAGCACCGCGGCCAGCCCGCGGCGGTTGAGCCAGCCGTCCAGGCGCTTCATCCGGCCGTCGGCCTTGGCGCCGAGCGCGCCCCGGCCGGCCCAGCGCCCGGCGTAGTAGGTGGCGGCGGCGGCGATCACCGCGGCGGCGAGGGCGGCCGCGGCGCCGGTGGCCGCGCCGAGCAGCGCGCCGCTGGCCAGCGTGATGGCCGTGCGGGGCACCAGCACGGAGAGCAGCAGGCCGCCGATCACGGCCACGCCGACCGCGGCGACCGGGCCCAGCCCGGCGACCGAGGCGGCGATGTCACGCAGCGGCAGCACCGCGGCGGCCACGGCCAGGCCGGCCACGACCAGGCCCAGCGTGCCGAAGCGGACCAGCCGGCGCCGCCAGGTGACCGGGGCCGGAGCGCCCTCGGTAGCGGTTGCAGCCAGGGGAGAGGCAGCCTGAGGGTCCGCGGAGGTGATGGCCTTCGGGGCGATCAGGGTGTCAGTCATAAAGGCTTACCGCTCCTGGTGTCGTCGGGCTGTTTCGGCTGGTCAGACGCTTGCTGCGGTGAGTCGCTCGGACCTGAGCGCCTCGGCCCAGGCATCGTCGACGGGGGCAAGACTATCCGCGCCCGTCGCCCAACGCAGTAGCAGATCGGCTATCGCTGGGTTGCGGGCCAGCGCCGGGCCATGGCTGTAGGAGCCGAGGATCTTGCCGTGCCAGGCGCCCTCGGTCTGCCCGTCGTTGCCGATGCCGGCGGTCACGTGGGCCAGCGGCGAAACGTCCGGCCCCAGGTGGGTACGCCCGCCGTGGTTCTCGAAACCGGTCAGCGGCGGCAGCCCGAGCCGCGGGTCGATGTCGCCCCGGAGCTCGCCGACGGCCCGCGTCTCGCCCCGGTTCGACTCCAGGTCGAGCAGGCCCAGGCCGGCGAACTTGGCCCCCTTGGCGAAGAAAGAGTGCCCGAAGAGCTGATAACCGGCACAGATGGCCAGCACCGCCGCGCCCTGGCCGACCGCCCGGTGGATGCCGCCGTCGGCGATCAGCCGCTGGGCCGCCAGCGCCTGCGGGCCGTCTTCCCCGCCGCCGATCAGGTAGATGTCGGCGGTGGAGGGCATCGGCTGGTCGGAGCGGACCTCGTGGGTCTCGGCCGGGATGCCGCGCAGGGCCGCCCGGTGGGCCAGGATCAGCATGTTTCCGCGGTCGCCGTAGGTGGACAGCAGGTCGGGATAGATCCAGACGATCCGCAGAACACTTTCAGTTGACACGGTCCAGCTCCGCTCGGATGTCCTGGAAGGCGGTGTAGTTCGCGATCACTTCGAGCCGTCCGGGCGGAGATGCCTGGATCGCCTCGTCGAAGGTCTTTACGTGGCGGAAGGGCACACCGTTCACCGTGAGGCGGACCGCGAGGTCGTAGGCCCGGTCGCCGGTGATCAGCACGGGCCGGCCGTCACGGAGCGGTGCGAAGTCGACGTCGTAGAGCCAGGAGGTGTCCAGGCCGTCGGGGTCGCGGGCGTTGATGGAGAGCAGGGTCGGCGCCACGTCGGCCATGTCGAAGGCCTCGAGCCAGCTCGCCGGGTTCTTGGCCAGCAGCAGCCGGATGTTGCGGCCGTCGCGGTCGACCTGGGCGTACCGGCCGGCCACCGAGGTGACCGAGGACAGCCGGGGCACGCCCTCGATCGCGCGGACGCCGAACTCGGCCGCGGTGGCCAGGGCGGCGGCGGCGTTGCCGAGGTTGACCCGGCCCGGCAGCTGGAGCTTGACCAGGTGCCAGTCGCCGTTCGGGTCGGTGACGCCCTCGTCCTCGACCACCCACTGGGCCCGCGGCCGGCGCAGCGGGCAGCCGACGCACCACCACTCGCCCTCGCGGCGCTCGATCGACGAGCCGCACTCGGGACAGACCCAGGAGTCGTCGTGCCAGCGCTGGCCGGCGCTGAACCAGGTGACGTTGGGGCTGCCGACAGCCGACCAGACCACCATCGGATCGTCGGCGTTGGCGATCACCCGGATGTCGGGGTGGTCGGCCAGCGCGGTCCGCCACAGCTGCGCCATCATCGCCACCTCCTTCGCCCGGTCGAGCTGGTCGCGGCTGAGGTTGAGCAGCGCGACCGCGCGCGGGGTGGTCTCGTCGATCACCTGGGCCAGGTAGTGCTCGTCGACCTCGAGCACCGCGAACGGGGTGGCACCGGCCTTGGCCAGGGCCGAGGTGTGCCCGCTGGGCATGTTGGCGCCGAACGAGTTGGTCGCCACCGGGCCGAGCACGCCCAGCGCGGCGGCGGTGAGCCGGGTGGTGGTGGTCTTGCCGTTGGTGCCGGAGACAAGCGCGATCGCCCGGCCGGTGGCCAGGTTCTTCAGCAGGTCAGGGTCGATCTTGAGACCGATCCAGCCGCCGATGACCGAGCCGTCGCCGCGTCCCGCGGCCCTGGAGATCGCAGCGGCGGTGCGCGAGACGGAGCTCGCCACCTTCGCGCGCATGGGCATCTTCCCGTCCGTCACGGTGGCGACAGTACCCGAACCGGACAGAGCGTCGATCCGGCCGCCCGGTGGCTGCCGGCGGGACGGGCATACCGGAAATCGCGGTCTTCAAGATCATTCGAAAGTTTGTTAATTGTGTGGCGAGACTCACCCGTTACCTTCGACGTTCGGTGATCACCGCACTGCGTACCGCAGTGGCATTTGTCTTGAGCGATATCCAAACCGGACATCGGCGCACATGCCAATTACTCTCCGTGGCCAGTCACGATCTGCAACCGTACGGAAATTCGGTTATCAAGGTCTGGCTGCCGGCGACCGCCCGCAGTTCGTGGACACGCGGGTCAACGCCGAGCTCTGCCCCGGCCCGATTCCACGACCCGAGTTCGAGAACATCCACACAAGGCGACGAGGGGCAGAGACGGGGGACCCAATCGGGTCCTCGCGAAGGCACCGTCACTACCGGCGGTGACCTGAGGGCTCAGGCCGTACGACACGGTCTTGGGGTGAAGCCGCCACGGCGGCCGGGCACACCTTCCCGCCCGAACCCGACAGCTAACCTCGCAGGCGTGCCGGAGGGATCTCTCTACCGTGCAACAAAGCACCTCGAGCCGGCGCCGCACCCTCGGCACCGGCAGCATCGCCCTGTCCCTGGGTATCTGCCTCGGCGCCGGCCAGATCGTGGCCACGCAGCCGGCGGTCGCGGCCACCCCGGTCGTCACCGCCGCCGCGATGCGGCCGCTGGCCAAGGTCACCCAGAAGGCCAGCGCGAAATCGGTGAAGTACGGCGCCTCGATCCGGATCACGACGTTCGTGGCCAACCCGAGCACCGGCAAGAAGGTCACGAGCGGCATGGTGCGCCTGCAGGCGCTCCGCAGCGGCAAGTGGCAGACGTGGCAGACCCGGACCATCCTGAAGTCGGGCGCCTACACCTTCTCGTTCAAGCCCCTGGTCTCCGGCACGTACCGCACCGTCTTCCTCGGCGGCGGCGGAGTGCGCGCGGCGGTCAGCCGGAACAACTCGTCGGTGTCGGTGACGAACAAGGGCGCCATGGTCCTGGCGGAGGCCGCGAGGCACAAGGGAGCGCTGTACAAGTACGGCGCGGCGGGTCCCAAGCGCTTCGACTGCTCCGGCTTCACGCTGTACGTCTACAAGAAGACCACCGGTCGCAAGCTGCCCCACAAGGCCAACTCGCAGCAGAAGTACGGCAGGTCGGTCAGCAAGGGCAGCCGGCAGCCCGGTGATCTGATCATCTTCCGCTCCGGCTCCTACGGCTACCACGCCGCGGTGTACGCGGGCGCCAACAAGATCTGGGACTCGCCGCACTCCGGCGCCCGGGTCTCGAAGCGCAAGATGATCAGCGGCAACTACGTGGTCCGCCGCCTGGTCTGAGTTCAGGACCGCAGTAAGTAAGGCGTAACCACTTTCGCACCGGCGGGGTGCGACCCGGGGTTCCTGGGTCGCACCCCGCCGGCGTCTGTGCTTGCTCCACCACCCTCCCCGCATCTCCTCCACTCCGCTCCACATCCACGCCCGGCGCCGCTGATACCGCGGATCCGGGCAGTTTTTCGTGCCCACCTGGGCGGCATGTCGGAAAGCGGACGCCATGATCAGGCCTTCGCCCTCCACTGGCACTCCACCGCGTCTACCTGCGCTTTCGTCTGCGAATCCGGTTCATGGACGGCACGATTCCGGTTGCGGGTGGAGGGAAGTGGAGTAGAGTGGAGCGCAGTGGCAGGGGGGACCTGCCGGCCCGATTCGACACGGCGGACCGCGAACCGCCGGCAGGGCGTAGGGGGGTTGGCCGATGTTTCTCGGCACGCATACCCCACGCCTGGACGAGAAGGGCCGGTTGATCCTTCCGGCGAAGTTCCGGGACGAGCTGGCGGGAGGTGTCGTGATCACCAAGGGGCAGGAGCGTTGCCTGTACGTGTTCCCGATGCCGGAGTTCCAGCGCATCGCGGGGCAGCTGCGCGAGCAGCCGGTCACCCACAAGGCCGCCCGGGCCTACAGCCGGGTGTTCTTCGCCAGCGCACATGACGAGGTCCCCGACAAGCAGGGCCGGGTCACCATCCCGGCACACCTGCGGGAGTACGCGGGCCTCGACCGTGAGCTGGTCGTGATCGGGGCGAGCACGCGGGTGGAGATCTGGGACAAGCAGTCCTGGGAGGACTACCTCTCGTCGAGCGAGGACGACTTCGCCGACATCGAGGAGGGGGTGCTGCCCGGCGGACTGTGACGGCGTGACACGGACGAGATGGAAAAGACGTCGCTGCCGCCCGTACTGCGAGATCTCCAGCCGCTTGAGTTCCTGGCGCCTCTTCCCCGGCGCCAGGCGCGACGCCCGCCGGCAGCGGGCACGAGCGGATGGGGATCTGGCGGTACGGATTCGACGTCCGGTCGGACCGGGTGACGCACGAAGCCTGGCGACTGGGGGTCGACGTGGGGGAGCAACGTGGCACGCATGTGCCGGTGCTGCTCGAGCGCTGTCTCGAGCTGCTCGCTCCCGCGCTGGGTCTGCCGGACGCCGTGCACGTCGACTTCACTCTGGGTCTCGGCGGTCACGCCGAGGCGGTGCTCGAGCGTTTCCCGGACGTGGTCCTCATCGGGCTCGACCGGGATCCGGAAGCGCTGGCGCACAGCGGGCGACGGCTGGCCCGCTTCGCGGACCGTACGCACCTGGTGCACGCGGTCTACGACGAGTTGCCGTCGGTGCTGGCGGGGCTGGGCCACGAGGCGTTCCACAGTGGCCTGTTCGACCTGGGTGTGTCATCGCTGCAACTGGACGAGCCCGACCGGGGGTTCGCCTACGCGCAGGACGCACCGCTGGACATGCGCATGGACCAGTCGCGGGGGATCACGGCCGAAGAGGTCGTGAACGGCTACCAGCCGGGCGACCTGGTCCGGGTGCTACGGACCTACGGCGAGGAGAAGTTCGCCTCGCGGATCGTCTCGGCGATCGTCAAGGAGCGGGATCAGGGGCGGATCACGTCCACGAGCCGGCTCGCCGATCTGGTCAAAGCGGCCATCCCGGCCGCCGCGCGACGAACGGGTGGAAATCCCGCCAAAAGAACGTTTCAAGCGTTACGTATTGAGGTAAATGGCGAACTCGCCGCGGTCGAGTCCGCGGTGCCATCGGCTTTGGACGCATTGGCGCCGAAAGGGCGCCTTGTGGTGATGAGCTACCAATCGTTGGAAGACCGGATCGTCAAGCGCGCCATCGCCGCGAGGGCGCGCAGCACCGGACCGCTCGACCTGCCGGTCGAGTTGCCCGGAACCGGTCCGACAGTGCGTCTCCTGACGAAGGGGTCGGAGCCGCCGAGCGATGCGGAAGTGGCAGCGAACCCGCGAGCGGCCTCGGTGAGGTTGCGAGCGGTGGAGCGCGTCGAACAGAACCAGGCACCGGGTGCCGGCCGCGAGCGGCCCCGGCTGTCCGCACCACACGGGGGAAGAGGGCGGCGACGCCCGGGGGAACGCACGGAGGGGGAGGGGTCATGAGCGAGCGTACGTACGCGCCGCGGTCGGGGGGCCGGACCGCGGAACAGAACGCAACGACCGGTGCGCGCCGGCATCCGGCCAAGGTGACCCGGACGACTCAGGAAGCCCGCACCGAGGGCACGGCCGCGCTGCGGCTGGACCCGGCGCCGGCCGAGCGGTCGCGCGTCAAGGGCCGGCCGGACAGCCCGGCGCCGCGGCTGCGGGTCGCGCCGCCGGCCGCGATCCGGGCGCCCCGCACGCCGTTCATCGCGCTGGTCATCGTGCTGGTGGTGGCCGGGGTGCTGGGCATCCTGCTGGTCAACACCAAGACGATGGAGAACTCGTTCGAGCTGAGCCGGCTCGAGGACGAGCAGCGCAACCTGGACAAGCGGCAGCAGCAGCTGGAGAACCAGCTCGCCGACTACGAGAGCGCGGGCAACCTGGACGCGGCGGCCAAGCGGGCCGGTCTGGTCAAGGGCGAGCCGGCCTACATCCGGCTGCCGGACGGCCAGATCATCGGGGTGGCCGTGCCGGGCCAGGGCAAGAAGTCGGTGACCGCGCAGGACCAGGCGGACGCCGCGGCCGGCCACGCACCGGCCGGCTCGGCGCCGGTCGACGCGGCGCCGGGCACCGGGCGGTAGCCGCCGTGCCGCCGAAGAAGGACGAGCCACCGCGCCGGGGTCAGCAGCCCCGGCGCGGTGCGTCCCGTGACGTTCCGCCCGGCGACGAGGACGGCCGGCGCGGGTTCGGTGGCATCGGCGAGGCCCGGGCGTACACCCCGCGCGGGCGTACCGTGGCCGAGCGCGACCAGCGCACCCGATCGCCCCGCGCCGGGCGCACCACCGATCCGTTCCGTCCCGCGCTCCAGCTGCTCGAGGGCGGCAAGCCCCGGGACCGCCGGCCCGCGCCCGAGGAGCCCGAGGAGCCCGAGGAGGAGACGCCCGCGAAGGCGGCTCCCCGCAAGCGGACTACGGCGGGCGCCGGGCGTACGCGTACCGAGGCAACCGGTCGTGGCACCCGGGACCGCAAGGTCGCCGTCCCACCCGCACCACGACGGACGGCCGGCGCGCGACCCGCCAAGGCCGCGGCTCCGCCGAACCGCCGGCCACCGTCCCGGCGTCCCGCCCCGGCCGTCCCGTTCGAGCCGCCCAAGCTGGCCAACAGCACCCGCCGGCTGCGGCTGGGCACCGTGCTGGCGCTCGCCCTGTTCGCCACGATCGGCGTGCGGCTGGTCGTGCTCCAGGCGGTGGAGTCGCCGGAGAGCGTGCAGCAACTGCTCAAGCAGCGCCAGGACCGGCTGGCCACGGTGCTGCTCCCGGCGCCGCGCGGTAGCATCCTGGACCGCGACGGCGCCGAGCTCGCGCGCAGCGTCGAGGCCCGCTACATCTACGCCGACCCGGAACTGGTGGAGAACGCGGCGCAGGTCGCGGCCCAGCTGTCCCCGCTGCTCGGCATCGCGCCGTCCAAGCTGGTCGCGCTGATGCGGAAGAAGAAGCAGCCCGGCGGCGGCCCGGTGCGGTTCGTCTACCTGGCCCGCGGCGTCGACCTGCCGGTGGCCGAGAAGATCGCCAAGATGAACCTCAAGGGCATCCGCGAGGACCGCGACGAGCGCCGCGACGTGCCCGGCGCCGACCTGGCCGCCAACCTGATCGGCTTCACCGGCGAGGAGCACACCGGGCTGGAGGGGCTGGAGGCGCGCTACGACGAGTTGCTGCGCGGCACCGACGGCAAGCGCGTGTACGAGGTCGGGCGCGGCGACCTGGACAAGGAGATCCCGGGCGGCTTCCACAAGCTGGTGCCGGCCTCGCCCGGCACCTCGCTCCAGCTGACCATCGACCGTGACCTCCAGTTCGAGGTGCAGCGGATCCTGGCCAAGCAGATGGCCTCGGTCAACGCCAAGGTCGGCGGCGCCGTGGTGATCGACACCAAGACCGGCGAGGTGCTGGCCCAGGCGAGCTACCCGCCGTACAACGCGCAGAAGCCGTTCGACGCCAAGGCGGTCGACCGGGAGGACGTGGTCACCAGCGTGATCGCCGACCCCGGCTCGACCCACAAGGCCCTCGTCTTCGGCGCGGCGCTCCAGGAGGGGCTGATCACCCCGGACTCGAGCCAGGTCATCGGTCCGAGCCTGCGGCGTGGCGGGAAGGTGTTCGCCGACTCGCACCGGCAGGAAGCGGGCACCAGGGTGACGATGGCGGGCCTGCTCGCCTACTCGTCCAACGTCGGCACCATCCTGATCGCCGACCGGCTCGGACCCGAGAAGCTGTATGAGTACCAGCAGAAGTTCGGCCTGGGCCGGGCCACCGGCGAGGGCATGCCGGGCGAGGCCGGGGGCCGGCTGCTGGCGCCCGACGAGTGGAGCGGTTCGGCCTCCGGGTCGATCCCGGTCGGGCACAGCGTCGACGCCACGCTGCTCCAGATGTCCGCCGCCTACGCCGCGATCGCCAACGACGGCACCTACATCCAGCCGCACCTGATCAAGGCGACCCTCCCGTACGAGGGTCCGCCGGTCGCCGCCCCGGCCGCGGCCACCCACCAGGTGCTCCGCCCGGAGGTGGCACAGCAGCTGCGCCGGCTCCTCGAGTCACCGGTCTACAGCAAGGGCGGCACGGGCCGGAACGCCCAGGTCGACGGCTGGCTGGTGGCGGGCAAGACCGGCACCGGCAAGCGGCTGATCGACGGCCGGTACACCAGCTACAGCGCCGGGTCGTTCATCGGCATGGCGCCGGCCGACAACCCGCGCTACGTGATCGGCGTCTTCGCCGACGTGCCCACCGGATCGGGCGGTTTCGTGGCCGCGCCGGCCTTCAGCGAGATGATGAAGACGACGTTGCTGCATTACAAGGTGCCTTTCTCGGCGACCAAGCCGCCCAAGTTCAAGCTGTATCCCTGACGCCGGGTAGGGTCTGACGCCGTGCCCGGCATTCCCCGCCCCCAGAGTGTCCCGCCACATCGGCTGGCCGCGCTCGCAACCCTGCTCAAGGCCGATTTCACGGGCAGCGATCAAGAGATCACCGGCATCACCCACGCCAGTCGTGAGGTGCGTCCCGGCGATCTCTACGCGGCCCTGCCCGGGGCCAACCGGCACGGCGCGGAGTTCGTCGCGACGGCCGCCGGGGCGGGCGCCGTCGCGGTGCTCACCGACCCGGCCGGCCGTGCCGCCGCGGTCGCCGCCGGGCTGCCGGTGCTGGTCGTCGCCGACCCCCGCGCGGTGCTCGGCGAGGCGGCCTCGGCGATCTACGGCGACCCGACCGCGCGGCTGACGATGATCGGCATCACCGGCACCGCGGGCAAGACCTCGACCGCCTATCTGATCGAGTCCGGCCTGCGCGCCGCCGGGCTGACCACCGGCCTGATCGGCACCGTGGAGACCCGGCTCGGCGACCTCGTCGTCGACAGTGTCCGGACCACGCCCGAGGCCACCGACCTGCACGCGCTGCTGGCCGCGGCGATCGAGCAGGGCGTCACCACGGTGGTCATGGAGGTGTCCAGCCACGCGCTGGCGATGGGCCGGGTCGGCGGGGTGCGGTTCGAGGTCGGCGGCTGGACCAACTTCGGCCTCGACCACCTCGACTTCCACGCCGACGCCGACGACTACTTCGCGGCCAAGGCCAAGCTCTTCGACGGCCGCTGCCGGTCCGAGGTGCTCAACCTCGACGACAAGGCGCTGACCGGGCTGATCAAGCCGGCCACGCTGACCTACTCGGCCGACGGCGACACCGGCGCGTCCTGGTGGGCGAGCGAGATCCGGCCCTCCGCGTACGGCCAGCGCTTCACCGCCCACGGCCCGTCCGGCCCGGTCGAGGCCGGGGTCGCCCTGCCCGGCCGGCACAACGTGGCCAACGCGCTGCTCGCCCTGGCCGCGCTGACCGCGGCCGGCGTCGACCCGGTCACCGCCGCGCGCGGCGTCGCCGCCTGCCCCGGGGTGCCCGGCCGGCTGGAACAGGTCGACGCGCCCGGCGAGGTGCTCGGCGTCGTCGACTACGCGCACAAGCCGGACGCGATCGTGGCCGCCCTGGCCGCCCTCCGCGAGCTGGCCACCGCCCGCGGCGGCCGGTTGCTCTGCGTGATCGGCGCCGGCGGCGACCGCGACCTGGGCAAGCGGCCGGTGATGGGCGCCGCGGCGGCCCGGGGCGCCGACCTGGTCGTGGTGACCGACGACAACCCCCGCACCGAGGACCCGGCGGCGATCCGGGCCGCGGTCCGGAGCGGCGCCGAGGCGGCCGGAGCGCCGGCGAAGATCATCGAGGTGGCCGGCCGGCGGGCCGCCATCGACGAGGCGGTCCGGATGGCCGCCCCCGGCGACGTGGTGGCCGTGCTGGGCAAGGGACACGAGCGTGGCCAGGAGGTGGGCGGCGAGATGCTGCCGTTCGACGACCGGGTGGAACTGACCGCGGCTCTCACCGCGCACGGCGGTGCCGCATGATCCGTACGACGTTGGGTGAGATCGCCGAGGTCGTCGGCGGCCGGCTGGTGAACGCCGGGCCGGAGACCGTCGTGGACGGCCCGGTGGAGTTCGACAACCGGCGCCCGCTGGCCGGCGGGCTGTTCGTGGCCTTCGACGGCGAGAAGGTGGACGGCCACGAGTTCGCCGGCGCGGCGATCGCCTCGGGCGCGGCGGGCGTGCTCGGCGCCCGGGACACCGGGCAGCCCGGCGTCGTGGTGACCGACCAGATCGAGGCGCTGGCCCGGCTGGCCCGGTTCTCGCTGGACCGGCTGCCCGACCTGACCGTGGTCGGGCTGACCGGCTCGTCCGGCAAGACCACCACCAAGGACTACATCGGCCAGCTGCTGAGCCGGCTGGGCGAGACGATCGCGCCGCCGGGGTCGCTGAACAACGAGCTCGGCCACCCGTACACGGCGCTGAAGGCGACCGCGAGCACCCGCTTCCTGGTGCTCGAGATGGGCGCGCGGCAGGTCGGGCACATCCGGCACCTGGCCGAGATCGCGCCGCCGCGGATCGGCGTGGTGCTCAACGTCGGCGCCGCGCACATCGGCAAGTTCGGCTCGAAGGAGCAGACCGCGATCGCCAAGGGCGAGCTGATCGAGGCGCTGCCCGCGGACGGCGTGGCGATCCTGAACGCCGACGACCCGCTGGTGGCCGCGATGGCCGTGCGGACCCAGGCCCGCGTGGTCTTCTTCGGCGAGGCGGATGCTTCCGACGTGCGGGTCGACGAGCGCGACCACGCCTCCTACACGCTGGCCGGCCACCCCGTGCGGTTGCGGGTCACCGGGCGGCACCAGGTGTCCAACACGCTCGCCGCGGCCGCCGTGGCGGTCGCCGCCGGGATGCCGGTCGCCGACGCGGCCGCCGCCCTGGGCGAGGTGACCATCAAGTCGGAACGGCGGATGGACGTCTTCGACCGGCCGGACGGCGTGACCGTCATCGACGACACGTACAACGCGAACACGTCGTCGACCGTGGCCGCCCTGCGGTCGCTGGCCACCCTCGGCGCCGGCCGCCGCACGGTGGCCGTGCTCGGTTACATGGCCGAGCTGGGCGACGAGGAGGTCGCCGGGCACCGCGAGGTCGGCCGGCTGGCCGCCGAGCTGGGCGTGGACCGGCTGATCGCGGTGAGCGAGGAGGCCCGGCCGGTGCTGGACGGCGCCGCCGAGGTGCCGGGCTGGACCGGCTCGGCCGAGTTCGCCGCCGACCAACCGGCCGCGATCGCGCTGCTGCGCCCCGAGCCGGGCGACGTCTTCCTGGTCAAGGCTTCTCGTTACCGGACGTGGGACGTGGTGGACGCACTGCGGCCCGAGGGGGTTCGCCCGTGAGGGCAGTCATCGTCGCGGCCGCGGTCGCGTTCATCATCTCGCTGTTCGGCACCCCGATCGCCATCCGGGTGTTCACCGCGCTCAAGGCTGGACAGCCGATCCGTACCCTGGGCCCGCAGTCCCACCAGGGCAAGAAGGGCACGCCCACGATGGGCGGGGTGGCCTTCATCGTGGCCACCGTGATCTCGTACGCGGCCGGGCACCTGGCGCTCACCACGTTGCCCGAGCGGCAGATCGCCCAGGAGAAGCCGACCATGACCGCGCTGGTCCTGCTCGGCCTGTTCGTGTTCTGCGGCGCGGTCGGCTTCCTGGACGACTTCCTCAAGGTCCGCAAGGCGCACTCCGGCGGGCTGAGCGCCCGGGGCAAGCTGGTCGGCCAGCTGGTCGTCGGCGTCGGCTTCGGTGTCGCGGCGCTTTACGTGCCCAGCACCAACGGGCAGACGGTGGCCAGCGAGAGCATCTCGTTCATCCGGGACATCAGCTGGCTGGACGTCGGCAAGGTCGGCTCGGTGCTGGTCTTCGTCTTCGTGATCATGTCGATGTCGAACGGCGTGAACCTCACCGACGGCCTGGACGGGCTGGCCACCGGCGCCTCGATCGCGGTGCTCGGCGCGTACAGCCTGATCGGGTTCTGGCAGTACCGGCACTGGTGCGGTGACACCAACTACCAGCGGGTCGCCGCCTACTGCTACGAGGTGCGTGACCCCTTGGAGGTCACGATGATCGCCGCGGCGGCCGCGGCGGCGTGTGTCGGCTTCCTGTGGTGGAACACCAACCCGGCCCGGATCTTCATGGGCGACACCGGCGCGCTCGGCCTGGGCGGCCTGATCGGCGGTCTGGCCATGGCCACCCGGACGACCCTGCTCTCGATCATCATCGGCGGGCTCTTCGTGATCATCACGATGTCCGTGGTGATCCAGATCATCTCGTTCAAGACCACCGGCAAGCGGGTCTTCCGGATGTCACCGCTGCAGCACCACTTCGAGCTGGCCGGCTGGAGCGAGGTCAACATCGTGGTGCGGTTCTGGATCGTGGCCGGCCTCTGCGTGGCGGTCGGTCTCGGGCTCTTCTACTCCGACTTCCTCGCGGTGATGGGATAGACGTGCGCTAAGTCGCGGCGCGACACGCGCCCCGGGTGAGCCCCGGGGACGCCGACAAAAGCGATGATGTTTCTCATGGGGGAGGACCAGAGGACGTCGAGGCAGTCGCTCAGCCGGCAGTACCTGCCCGCGATCCACGGGTTGCTGGCCCGGCCGCTGTCCTCGTACTACCTGTTGACCGCGAGCAGTGGCCTGCTGCTGCTGATCGGCCTGACCATGGTCTTCTCGGCGACCAGCGTGAAGGCGTACTCGGAGCACGGCAACGCCTTCAGCGCGATCCGCAACCAGGCGATCTTCGCCGCGCTGGGCCTGCTCGCGTTCTGGGTGTGCCAGCGGCTGCCCGCCGGAACGCTGCGATCGCTGGCCAAGTACGTGCTGGGCGGGGCGGTCGCCCTGCTCGCGCTGCTCGACCTGCTGGTGCTGCTGGAGTCGGCCGGCGTCGTGGAGTCGGCCAAGGTCGGGCCGTTCGAGGCGCAGCTGCTCTGGCTCTACATCGGGCCGATCGGCATCCAGCCCTCCGAGCTGGCCAAGCTGGGCGTGGTGCTGTGGGGCGCGGACATCATCGCCCGCAAGGGCGCCGCGCTCGGCCACTGGCGTGAGCTGGCGATGCCGCTGTTCCCGATGGTCGGCCTGCTCTTCGTCCTGGTCGGCTACAACGACCTGGGCACCATGCTGGTGCTGCTGGCGCTGATCGTCGGGCTGCTCTGGGCGGCCGGGGTCCGGCTGCGGATCTTCGCCGCGCTCGGTGTGCTCGGGCTCTCCGGCATCGGGCTGCTGATCGCGGCCGCGTCCCGGGGCGCCGGTTCCGGCGCGGTCGGCCAGGACAACTACCGCCTGGAACGGGTCACCTCGTTCATCTCCCCGCCCCCGGACTGCAGCCAGGGCCCCTGCTACCAGCTCATGCAGGCCCGGTCGGCGATCTACGAGGGTGGCTGGTTCGGCGTCGGGCTGGGCAAGAGCGCGCTCAAGTGGGACTGGCTGCCCCAGTCGGACAACGACTTCATCTTCGCGATCTTCGCCGAGGAGCTGGGCGTGGTCGGCTGCTTCGTGGTGCTGGCGCTGCTCTCCGTGCTCGCGTACACCGGCTTCCGGATCGCCCGCCGGGTCGACGACCCGTTCCGCCGGCTGGCCGCGACCGGCATCACCACCTGGCTGGTGGCCCAGGCCGTGATCAACATCGGCGGCGTGGTCGGCCTGCTGCCGATCACCGGCCTGCCGCTGCCGTTCATCTCGGCCGGCGGTAGCGCCCTGGTCGTCACGCTGGCCGCCATCGGCATCCTCGCCTCGTTCGCCCGCGCCGAGCCGGACGCGGCCCGGGCCCTGAACGCCCGTCCGCCGTCGAGATGGGTACGGCTAGTCTGGGCCCCGCTGCCGCCGCTCCCCCCGCCGCGGCGGCCCCTTCAGAAGAAGGCTCCGGTGAAGGCGGGGAGTGAAAGGAGACGGTGATGGTCTCGCTGCGGTCGGTCGTGGTCGCCGGCGGAGGCACCGGTGGTCACATCTACCCGCTGCTCGCCTTCGCCGACGCGTTACGCCGGGCCTTCCCGCAGGTGCAGATCACCGCCCTGGGCGGCGAGAAGGGGATGGAACGCGAGATCATCCCGGCCGCCGGGTACGACCTGCGCATCATCCCCGTGCACCAGCTGCCGCGGTCGCTGAACATGAACCTGATCCGCACCCCCGACCGGATGTGGAAGTCGGCGCACGCCGCCGGCAAGGTGATCGACGAGGTCAAGGCCGATGTGATCGTCGGCTTCGGCGGCTACGTGTCGGTGCCGGCCTACCTGGCGGGCTGGCGTCGCGAGCTGCCGATGGTGATCCACGAGGTGAACGTGCCACCGGGCGTGGCCAACAAGCTCGGCATGAAGTTCACCAAGAATGTGGCCGTCGGCTTCCCGCACCAGCCCCAGCAGTCCGAGGCGCTGCGGGATGCTCGCGTGGTGGGCGTACCGATCCGCACCTCGATCTCCCGGATGGACCGCGCCGCGATTCGTCCGCAGGCGCTGGCCCACTTCGGCCTGCGCCCCGACCTGCCGGTGCTGTTCGTCTTCGGCGCGTCCCAGGGGGCCGGCTCGATCAACGACGCGGTCTCCGGCGCGGCCAAGGCGCTGACCCACGCCGGCGTCCAGGTGCTGCACGTCCAGGGTGGCCGCCGCGACCCGTTCGAGGTGCCACCGGGGCTGCCGGCGCCCTATGTGGTGGTGCCCTACCTGTCCGACATGCAGCTCGGGTACGCGGTCGCCGACCTGATCGTCTGCCGGGGCGGCGCGATGACGGTCGCCGAGACCACGGCGGTCGGGGTGCCGTCGATCTACGTGCCGCTGCCGTGGGGCAACGGCGAACAGAAACGCAACGCGTTGCCGGTGGTCGAGGCGGGCGGCGGCCTGATGGTCGAAGACGCCGAGCTGACCCCGGACTGGGTCGAACGTACGGTGATCCCGCTGCTGCGCGACCCGGGGCGGCTGCGGGCGATGGGCCAGGCCGCCGCGGCCTACGGACGCCGGGACGGCGACGAGGCGCTGGTCGACTTCGTGTGCGAAGCCGTGGAGAGCCGATGAGGTCGCGTAGCGGTGCAGAGCCGATGAGGTCGCGAAGCGGTGGAAAATCGATGATGAGCAGGGGAGTCGCAGCGTGAACACGGCGGAGCTGACGCCGGCCGGTGAGTTGACCGCCGAGGACCTGGGCAGTGTGCACCTGATCGGGATCGGCGGCGTCGGCATGTGCGGCCTGGCCCGGCTGCTGCTGACCCGGGGCGTGCCGGTCTCCGGCAGCGAGCTGCGCGAGTGGCCGACCCTGGCCGCGTTGCGCGCGCTCGGCGGCACCGTGCACATGTCCCATGTGGAGTCCAACCTGGACGGCGTGGACACGGTGGTCTACTCCACCGCGATCCCGTTCGACCACGTCGAGCTGGCCGAGGCCCGCCGGCGGGGGCTGCGCGTGCTGCATCGGTCCGAGGCGCTGGCCGCGGCGATGACCAACCGGCAGGCCATCGCGGTGGCGGGCACCCACGGCAAGACCACCACCACCTCGATCATGACGGTGATCCTGCAGCACGCCGGTCAGGACCCGTCGTTCGTGATCGGTGGCGAGATCTCCGAGGCCGGCTCCAACGGCCACCACGGCACCGGCCCGCACTTCGTGGCCGAGGCCGACGAGAGCGACAAGTCGTTCCTGATCTATCGGCCACACGTCGCGATCATCACCAACATCGAGGGCGACCACCTCAACAACTGGGGTGACCTGGCCGGGCTCAAGGCCGGGTTCCTCGACTTCGCCCGGCTCACCGACGCCGACGGCTTCGTGGTCACCTGCGCCGACGACCCGGGGACACAGGAGCTGATCGCGGCGCTGCGCGCTGAGGGCAAGAGCGTCTTCACGTACGGCGAGAGCGAGGCGGCCGACCTCCGGATCTGGGACATCTCCTCGGCCACCGGCGGCGTGCGCTACCAGGCCTCGCTGAACGGGCAGCCGCTCGGCGAGCTCAAGCTGGCGCTGCCCGGCACGCACATGGGCCTGAACAGCGCGGCGGCCGTGCTGACCGCCCTCGAGCTGGGCATCCCGCTGGCCTCGATCAGCGAGGCGCTGTCCTCGTTCCCGGGGGTCCGGCGCCGGTTCGAGCGCAAGGGCATCGCGGCCGGCGTGCGGGTCTACGACGAGTACGCGTACCACCCGACCTCGGTCAAGGCGGCCCTGCGCACGCTGCGCGAGGTGGCCGGCGACGGGCGGCTGCTGGTGGTCTTCCAGCCGTACCGGGTCTACCGCACCCGTGACCTGCAGGCCGAGCTGGCCGAGGGGCTGGCGCTGGCCGACGAGGTGATCTGCATGGAGGTGTTCGGTCCGGGCGAGACCCGGCAGCCGGGCGAGGGTGGCGTGGCGCTGACCGCGGCGATCGACCTGCCCGCCGGGCACAAGGTGTTCGTGCCGTCCTGGGAGGACGTGCCGGCCGAGGTGGTCCGGCGCAGCCGCCCGGGCGACGTGGTGGTGACGATGGGCGCGCCGCCGATCTCGATGATGGGTGACGAGCTGCTGGACGTCCTCGCCGCCGCGGACAAGGACTGATTCGATGATGGCCGGCGGGGGCGGGCGGAACTGGCGACTGGTCCGGGCGGACACCGACGCGGTGCCGTCGTCGGTGCGCCGGTTCATGGCCCGCGCCCGGCAGCGCCGGCTCCGCGCGGCGTTGCCGTGGGCGGTCGCGTTCGGCGTGGCGCTGGTGATCGGCGGCCTGGTCTGGATGGTGTACGCGACCCCGGTGCTCGGCGTCCGCGAGGTGCGGGTGGTCGGCGCCGATTCGCTCAGCACCGTCGAGGTCGAGGAGGCCGCGTCGGTGCGGCTGCGTGAGCCGCTGGCCCGGGTCGACCTGGACGCGGTCCGGGGCCGGGTGCAGGGCCTGGCCGCGGTCGACCACGCCGTGGTGTCACGGAGCTGGCCGGCCACCGTGGTGGTCGAGGTGGTCGAGCGGACACCGGTGGCCGCGGTCCAGGCCGGCCAGCAGTTCACCCTGATCGACGGCGAGGGCGTGCCGTACCGGACGGTCGAGCGCAAGCCCTCGGCCATCCCGCTGGCCGCGCTGCCCAAGCCGGGCCCGGACGACGTCAACACCCGGGCCATGCTGACCGTGCTCGGCTCGCTCACCGAGGAGCTTCGGGAGCAGCTGCTGCAGATCTCGGTCCTGGCGCCGGCCCGGATCGAACTCTCGCTCCGCAAGGACCGCAAGGTGATCTGGGGCGACGACTCGGCCAGCGAGACGAAGGCCCAGGTCTCGACGGCTCTGCTGAAGAGGGATGGGCAGACCATCGATGTCAGTGCGCCGACGGTCGTGACGATCCGCTAGAGTGGGGCATTAACCGGACACACACGCACAAACGGAGCTTTACGGCGGAGGTTACGGCTTCGTCGGATTTCCGCCACGTAACCGGCCGCCGACACGCCGCGTGGGTCCTTGGTTTCACCAGTGACGGCTGCTTACGTTGCGACCAGAGGTTCGATGGTTGACATAAGACTAAGCCTCTAGTAGAGGGTGAGGGTTTCCTCGCCCTCCCTTGTACGGCCAGCGGCAGTCGAAGTGCGGTCCCCACCACGGACCGCAGGGGCCTTCTTCTGCCACTAACCCTGGAAGGGAAGGCTGAGCCCGATGACTCCTCCACACAACTACCTAGCCGTCATCAAGGTGGTCGGCATCGGTGGCGGTGGCGTCAACGCCGTGAACCGCATGATCGAGGTCGGGCTCAAGGGCGTCGAGTTCATCGCGATCAACACCGATGCGCAGGCGCTGCTGATGAGTGACGCCGACGTCAAGCTCGACGTCGGCCGCGAGCTGACGCGTGGCCTGGGCGCCGGCGCCCAGCCCGAGGTCGGCAAGAACGCGGCCGAGGACCACCGCGACGAGATCGAAGAGGTGCTCAAGGGCGCCGACATGGTCTTCGTGACCTGCGGCGAGGGCGGTGGCACGGGCACCGGCGGCGCGCCGGTCGTGGCGCAGATAGCCCGTAAACTTGGTGCGCTCACCATCGGCGTGGTCACCCGGCCGTTCTCGTTCGAGGGCAAGCGCCGCCAGGTGCAGGCCGAGGCCGGCATAGACGAGCTGCGCAACCAGTGCGACACCCTGATCGTCATCCCGAACGACCGGCTGCTCGCGCTGGGCGACCGCGGGATCAGCATGATGGACGCGTTCCGGCAGGCCGACCAGGTGCTGCTCTCCGGCGTCCAGGGCATCACCGACCTGATCACCACGCCGGGCCTGATCAACCTGGACTTCGCCGACGTCAAGAGCGTCATGTCCGGGGCCGGCAGCGCGCTCATGGGCATCGGCTCGGCGCGCGGCGACAACCGCGCGGTCGAGGCGGCCGAGAAGGCGATCTCCAGCCCGTTGCTCGAGCAGAGCATGGACGGCGCCCGCGGCGTGCTGCTCTCCATCGCCGGCGGCTCCGACCTCGGCCTGTTCGAGATCAACGACGCGGCGCAGCTGGTCACCGACGCGGCCCACCCGGACGCCAACATCATCTTCGGCGCGGTCATCGACGACGCGCTCGGCGACGAGGTGCGGGTCACCGTGATCGCGGCGGGCTTCGACGGGGGCACGCCCTCGTACAAGCCGGTCGAGACCGCGCGCAAGGTGGTCCAGCAGCCGAGCGCGCCGCCGGCGACCACGCCGGCGCCGGTCCCGGTGGCGAGCGCGCCGCCGGCGGCCACCACCCCGCCGCCGCGCCGGGTGCTCTTCGACGACGTCGACGTGCCGGACTTCCTGAAGAACGGGTCGTAATGCTCGAGCCCGAAGGGTCCGGGTTCTCCGTGCCGTCCGGAGGACCAGGCTTCGGTGGCTAGCATCGACAGGCGCGCGCAGCTCGACAGCAACCTCGGCGAGGTGCGGGAGAGGATCGCGCGCGCCTGCTCGGCGGCCGGCCGGGCGGCCGACGAGGTCACCCTGGTGGCCGTCACCAAGACCTATCCGGCCGGCGACGTGGTGCTGCTGACCTCGCTCGGCATCGCCGACGTCGGCGAGAACAAAGATCAAGAGGCCGGGCCCAAGGCGGCTGAGGTACGCGCGGCCGGCGCCTCGCCGCGCTGGCATTTCGTCGGGCAGCTCCAGCGCAACAAGGCCCGTTCGGTCGTGACCTATGCCGACGTGGTCGAGTCGGTGGACTCGGTCCGGCTGGCCGTGGCGCTCGATCGTGCCGCCGCTGACCTGCGGGAAGAACCGCTGGACGTGCTGGTCCAGGCCAGCCTGGACGAGTCGCCCGGGCGTGGGGGCGCCCACGGTTCCTCGCTCTGGGAAGTCGTCGACGCGGTCGCCGCCTCCTCCGCCCTGCGGCTTCGCGGGCTGATGGCGGTGGCGCCGCTGGGCGTACCGGCCGGATCCGCCTTCGAGGTTCTGCGCACTTTCTCGGCCCGGCTGGTGGCCGATCACCCCGAGGCGACCGTCGTCTCCGCGGGGATGAGCGGGGACCTGGAAGAGGCCGTCGCGCACGGAGCGACACACGTAAGGATCGGCACTTCTTTACTCGGGATGCGAAACAGGCTGCGGTAGCCTTGCGGCGGGCAGCAAACTACATAGGTGTTGTTTACGCGCCTCCCTTTGCGGGGACGGCGCCCGGACAGCGCGGCGCGTGTGCGTAAGGCGCGTGCAAGGGGGGAAGCGGCCCCGACTGGGGGTTGCGGGCCGCGATCGGAATTGAGGTGGGGGCAATGGACGGTCGGTTCGGCGCCGAGCGGGACGAGGTGACAGCGTGAGTGCTCTGCGTAAGGCCGGTGTGTGGCTCGGTCTCGTCGAAGAGGACGACGATCGCGCGTACGACGACCGTGGCTACCGCGAGAACAGTGGCTACCGCGAGCGTGACCGGGACTCCGGTTACCGCTACGCGGACGAGTTCGCCGACGAGGACGAAGACGCCGAGGAGCCGGCGCCGGTCCAGCGGTCCCGCCCGAACAACCGCGACCGCGGATCCGGCCGGCTCCAGCGCGCCGTCGCCGAGCTCGAGGAAGAGGAGGAGCGCGCGGCCGCCGAGCGTGACGACCGCCCCGAGCGGGCCACCGTGCGCCACATCGCGCCCTCCGGCACCAGCCGTAACAACTCCAACGCGGACAGCTACCCGACCCGGGGCGATCTTGCCCTCGCGCCCCAGGTCCAGGTGCACCAGCGCGCAGCCGAGGAAGATCAGCGCTACCAGATCACCACGCTGCACCCGACCACCTACCGTGAGGCGCGGACGATCGGCGAGCACTTCCGCGACGGTGTGCCGGTGATCATCAACCTGACCGAGATGGACGAGAGCGACGCCCGCCGGCTGGTCGACTTCGCCGCCGGTCTGGCTTTCGGCCTGCGCGGTACGATCGAGCGCGTGACCAACCGGGTTTTCCTGCTCTCACCGGCAAATGTCCAGGTCACGGCAGAGGACAAGGCCAAGATCGCTGAGGGCGGGTTCTTCGCCCAGAGCTGACCCGAACGAGGGAAACCGCCCACGTGCTGTCGATTTTGTTTCAGGTTCTCTATCTACTTGTCTACGTCTTCTTCCTGACTCTGCTGGCGCGCTTCGTCATGGGCGCGGTGTTGCAGTACGGACGCCGCTGGCAGCCCGGCCGAGGCGCGTCGGCGGCATTGGAGTCGGTGTGGAGCGTCACTGATCCACCCCTCAAGGCGTTGAGGCGTGTGATCCCACCGCTTCGAATTGGTAACGTGAGCGTGGACCTGGCGTCCCTGGTCCTGCTGGTTATCCTGTTCGTGCTTTTGAACTTCGTGTTAGAGAGCCTCATCGTCACCTTCAGCAGGGGTTGATGAGGCCCTCCCCACGCGGCCGCAACTGACCCGAGGAGTTTCGATGCCGCTGACCCCGGCCGACGTGCACAACGTCGCCTTCAAGAAGCCTCCGATCGGCAAGCGGGGGTACGACGAGGAGGAGGTCGACGCCTTCCTGGATGAGGTCGAGCGCGAACTCGCCCGTCTGATCGAGGAGAACAACGAGCTGCGCGCCCAGGTGGAGCGCGGCGGTCGGGGTGGCGCGCCAGCCGTCCCGGGTGCCGACCCCCGCATGGCCGCCGAGCTCAACGACATGAAGGCCCAGTTGGACCGCATCCAGCGGGACAAGGCCGCAGCTGAGCAGGCCGCACGGCAGATGCAGGCCGAGCTCGACCAGGTGCGTGCCCAGGGTCCGGTCGGCGCCGGTTCCACCTCTTCCGGCGGCGACGGCGAACAGCAGGCCCTGCGCGTGCTCATGATGGCCCAGCGCACCGCCGACGACCACGTGTCCGACGCCCGCCGCGAGGCCGACAAGCTGCTGTCCGACGCCCGGTCCAAGGCCGAGGAGGTCACCCGCGAGGCGCGCGCCAAGGCGGATGCCCTCGAGCGGGACGCGCGTCAGCGTCACCAGGAGGCCATGGGCGGCCTCGACGCCAAGCGGTCCGCGCTGCAGAAGCACATCGAGGAGCTGAAGCAGTTCGAGCGGGAGTACCGCACCCGTTTGAAGGCGTACCTGGAGAGCCAGCTGCGTGACCTGGACGGTCGTGGGCAGGGCCTCGAGGCCGAGATCGCCCGTGCCGACGCCGGTCGTTCGGTCGGTGGCTCCGGTGGCCTGGCCGCCGCGGGTCTCGCCGGCTCGTACGGCGGCAGCCGCGCCAACTCCATCGAATCCGGCCGCTGACACTTCCTGTCATCGGTCGGCTGCACCTCGACGAGGATGAGCCATGATCGTTGTGACCCTTCTGCTCATCCTCGTCGCGGTGACGCTGCTCGTCCTGGGCCTCGCCGACGGGGCGAGCACGATGCTGATCGGCTCGATCGTGGCCAGCCTGCTGGCCGCGGTCGCCCTGGTCATCGGCGCCCGCCGCGCGGCCACGCTCCGCCGCGCCGCCGAGGGCGTCCCGGCGAGCCCCGCTGACGACGCCTTCCTGAGCGAGTCGCCGTCGCCCGCCGAGTTCGCCACGGCCGGCGCGCGAACCTCCACCGGCCCCGGCCCCGGCGGCACCCACACCGGCCAGGGCGCCCGAGCGGCCCGCCGCGCCGCCGCCCCCGCGCCCTCCGAGGTCGTGTACGACGAGTTCGCGCCGCCTCCGCCGCCCGCCGCGACCGGCCCCGGCGACTACCCGCCTCCGCCGCCCGCCGCGACCGTCGTCCACGAAGACTTCCCGCCGCCGCCCGGCCCGGCCGCCGACTACGCCCCGCCCGGCCGCGAGGACTTCCTGCCGCCGCCGCCCGGATCGTCGTCGTCCGAGGCCTACGCCGACGAGTTCCCGCCGCCACCGCCGGCCGCTGCTCGCGCGGCCCGCCCGGCGCGCGACGCCGATTCCGATTTCTCCGCGTCTGACCCGATCTTGGACGATGAGGACGACGACGACCTGCTCGAGCCCGAGCCCGGCCGCCGCGCCCCCGACTACGACCGTGCCTCCTCGACCATCGACTCGGCCCGCGCCGAGGGCCGGCCCGAGGCGTGGCGCACCGACCCCACGCTGACCGACCCCGGCACCCGCCCGGCCGAGCCGTTCGACGACGAGGCCCCGCTGCTGCTCGACGACCCGGCCCCGGCGCCCGGGGCGACCGCGCCGTCGACGGACGCCCCGGCCGAGGAGGAGTTCGACGAGGCCGACGACGACGACCCCGAGGACGAGCCGCTGCCGCAGGCGGTCCACCCCGGTGACGCGGTCCAGGTCGCCCGGATGGACGCCGAGGTCCTGGTCGTCGACGGGCGCCCGCGCTACCACATGGCCGACTGCCCCCACCTGGTCGGCCGCCTCACCGAGGGCCTGCCGGTGAGCGAGGCCGTCGAGCTCGGCTTCAACCCGTGCGGCCTGTGCCGCCCGGTCGACCGCCTGGTCGCCCGCGCCAACCATCACTGATCGTCGCGGCGCGGCCCCGGTGCGCTGTCGATGGAGAAGATCGCGACAATGGGGTCATGGCCAAGCGGCGGACCCCCGACCCGAGCGCTCCTGACGCCGGTCCGACCGCCGCCGCCCGGGTCGGCGACCTGCTTGATGGCCAAGCGTGAGCGGCGGCCTGGATCAAGCGCTGCTGGTCGGGGCGGCGGTGCTGCTGGTCGCCGTGGCCGCGGTGCGCGTCTCGACGCGGCTCGGGCTGCCCAGTCTGCTGGTCTACCTGCTGATCGGGATCGTGATCGGGGAGTCGGGCTTCGGCATCCGGTTCGACGACGCGGAGCTCACCCGTACCCTCGGCTTCTGCGCCCTCATCATGATCATCGCCGAGGGCGGGCTGACCGCGCGCTGGACCACCCTCCGGCCCGTGCTGGGGCTCTCGGCCGTGCTGGCCACGGTCGGGGTGGCGGTCAGCATCGCGATCGTCGGCCTCGCCGTGCACCTGATCCTGGGGCTCGACTGGAAGCTGGCCCTGCTCTACGGCGCGGTGCTCTCGTCGACCGACGCCGCCGCGGTGTTCGCGACGCTGCGCCGGCTCCGGCTGCCCCCGAGGCTGGTGGCGACGCTGGAGGCCGAGTCGGGCATGAACGACGCCCCGGTGGTCCTGCTGGTCGTCCTGCTCTCGGCCGCGGGGCCGATGCCACACCCCTGGTGGTACGAGCTGATCATCGTGATCTACGAGCTGGCCGCCGGCGGCGCGCTGGGCTGGCTGGTGGCGATGGCCGGGCGCTGGTTGCTGCGGCACGCCGCGCTGCCCTCGTCCGGGCTCTATCCGATCGCGGCGGTCGGGCTGATGTTCCTGGCGTACGCGGCCGGCGCCGTCGCCCACGCCAGCGGCTTCCTGGCCGTCTACGTGGCCGGGGTGGTGCTCGGCAACGCCCGGCTGCCCCATCGCCGGTCGATCCTCGGGTTCGCCGACGGGCTGGCCTGGGTGGCCCAGATCGGTCTGTTCGTGCTGCTCGGGCTGCTGGTGTCGCCGAGCCGGCTGAGCGCCGCGCTGGTTCCGGCCCTGGTCGTCGGCGTCGCCCTGGTGCTGCTGGCCCGCCCGCTGTCAGTGGTCGTCTCCGCGGTGCTGGCCCGCCCGCTCCGGGGCCCGCGCCGGCCCGAGATGCGGATCGGCTGGCGGGGGAGCGCCTTCCTCTCCTGGGCCGGCCTGCGCGGCGCCGTGCCCATCGTGCTGGCCACGATTCCGCTCTCGGCCGGCACGCCGGGCGCCGACGGCCTGTTCGACGCCGTCTTCGTCCTGGTGATCATCTTCACCCTGCTGCAGGCCGGCACGCTGGCCCCGGCCGCCCGCCTGCTCGGCGTGACCGCCCCCGGCGAGGCGACCGAACTGCACGTGGAGACGGCCCCGCTGGAGAAGATGAACGCCGACCTGCTCCAGGTGGACGTGCCGGACGGCTCCCGGCTGGCCGGCGTGCACATCGACGAGTTGCGGCTGCCCGTCGGCGCCGCGATCACGCTGGTGGTGCGGGACGGCGCCGGCTTCGTCCCCGGCCCGGACACCCGTCTGCGCTCCGGCGACGCGCTGCTGATCGTGGCCACCGCCGCCGCCCGTGACCTGGCCGAGCGGCGGCTGCGCGCGGTGAGCCGCCGGGGCCGGCTGGCCCGGTGGTTCGGCGAAACCGGGGACGAACCCCGCGCGTAACCCGGACATCGTCGGGTATCCGACCTGTGACCAGGGCGTTTCGCCCGGGTTGGCGTCCTGGGGGCCGGTGCGCCGTGTTGTCGGTGTCCTTCACGTTCCGTATCCTTGCGAGCCTCCGGTGTGTGCGACCCTTGTCGCCACGCCGTTTTGGTAGGTACGTAGGGGGCAGACATCCGCGCGCCGCGCGCGGTCGAGGGAGCGATCATGGCCAAGGCAACCGAGACGAAGCCCGCCGCCAAGCGGACCCGCAGCGCGGCCGAGACCAAGAAGATCCACGCCGCTCTCGAGGAGCGTCGCAGCGAGCTTCAGACCGAGTACGACCAGACCCTTACCGAGATCGCTGAGCTGCAGCGGGAGCGCCTGGACGACTCGGCCGGCGACGACACCGCCGACACCGGCACCAAGACGTTCGAGCGTGAGCAGGAGATCACTCTGGCCAACAATCTGCTGGAGCGGATCACACAGGTGGAACGCGCCATCGACCGCCTCGGCGAGGGCAACTACGGTTGGTGCGAGAAGTGCGGCAACGCCATCCCGGTCGAGCGGCTGGCGGCGTTCCCGTCCGCGACCCTGTGCGTGTCCTGCAAGCAGCTTGAGGAGCGACGCTGAACGACGCCGACGAGGCAACGGTGACCGACGAGCCGGTCACCGCACGCGGCTTTGCCGGCCGCGCCCTGCTGGTGCTCACCGTGACCGCGGTGATCGCCGTGGGGCTCGACCAGCTGGTCAAGGAGATCTCCACCAACGAGCTGGTGGAGGGTGAGCCGGTCAAGATCCTGGGCGGCCTCATCTACCTGTCCCTGCTGCGCAACAGCGGCGCGGCGTTCAGCCTGGGCAGCGACTACACCTGGGTCTTCCCGCTGGTGACGATCGCCGTGGTGACCTGGATCGGGTTCATGGCCCGCAAGCTGCGCTCGGCGCCGTGGGCGCTGGCGCTGGGCCTGGTGCTCGGCGGGGCGCTGGGCAACCTGACCGACCGGCTGTTCCGGGCCCCCGGCTTCCTCCAGGGGCACGTGGTCGACATGATCAGCCTCTTCGGGCCGTACGCCAAGTATTTCGCCGTGTTCAACATCGCCGACGCCTGCCTGAGCGTCGGCGTGGTGCTGGCTGTCCTGCTCGAACTGACCGGGCGGCAGCGCGACGGCAGCCGTACCCCTGCGAAAAAGAAAGCACCGTGACCTCCAGATCCCTCCCCGTCCCGGACGGTCTCGACGGCATGCGCCTCGACCAGGTCGTCTCGCGGCTCTTCGGACTCTCCCGCACGGCCGCCGCGACCCTGGTCGAGGCCGGCGACGCGATGGTCGACGGCTTCCCACGGCCCAAGTCCGACAAGGTCGCGGCCGGCGCCTGGCTCGAGGTCACGTTGCCGGCGCCGGTGTCCGCCCCGGTGGTCGTGGCCGAACCGGTCGACGGCCTGAAGATCATCTACAGCGACGACGACATCGTGGTTGTCGACAAGCCGGTCGGCGTGGCCGCCCACCCGAGCCCGGGCTGGACCGGCCCGACCGTGATCGGCGGGCTCGCCGCGATGGGCCAGAGCGTGGCGACCAGCGGCGCGGCCGAGCGGCAGGGTGTGGTGCACCGCCTCGACGCCGGCACCACCGGGCTGATGGTGGTGGCCAAGAGCGAGCAGGCCTACACGTCGCTGAAGCGGGCGTTCAAGGAGCGCGAGGTCGAGAAGCGCTACCACGCCGTGGTGCAGGGCCACCTCGACCCGCTGCGCGGCACCATCGACGCCCCGATCGACCGGCACCCGACCTCCGACTGGCGGTTCGCGGTGATGTCGACCGGCAAGCCGAGCGTGACCCACTACGACACGCTCGAGGCGTTCCGTTCGGCCAGCCTGGTCGACGTGCGGCTGGAGACCGGGCGGACCCATCAGATCCGGGTGCACTTCTCGGCGCTGAAGCACCCCTGCGCGGGCGACCTCACCTACGGCGCCGACCCGGCCCTGGCCGCCCGGCTGGGGCTGACCCGGCAGTGGCTGCACGCCCGCGAGCTGGCCTTCGAGCATCCGGCGACTCGAGATGTGGTGCGCTTCGTCTCGGACTACCCTGACGATCTGGAGCACGCGCTCAACGTGCTGAAAGACGCCGACTGAGACAGAACCGCAGGGGGTTGTCCGATGGCCGCGGCCGGTCAGCGCATCGCGACCGGGTTCGCGGTGGCCTCCGCGGCGTCGCTGCTTGCCATGATCATCTTGGCCGCCGACCGCAATCACCCGCCGGCCCCGGCGCCGTCCGCGCCCGGTGACGTCGTGCGGGTCGGGGTGGTCGAGGGCCAGTCCGTTCCGGGCTATCTCCGGAGCAGTCAGGGCGAGCTGGCGTCGCTGGGCGGGCCGGCCTGGGCGCTGGTGTCGCTCAGCGGTTACGTCCCGCCGGGCGAGCTGCCGTCGGTGCTGAGCGGCAGCGCCGTGGCCCAGGTCTACGCCCGGGCGCCCCTGCCGAGAACCGAGACCAGGGTGGTACGCATCCCGGCGTACCGCGTTCCCGACGATGTGGTCGCCGGGATGCTGGCCACGGCCGGTCAGCGCGATCAGGAGCGGGCCGACTACGGCCGCCTCAGCCACGATCTCGACGGCGCCGGCCAGGATCGGAACAGGCTGCGCCGGGCGTACGAGGACGCGGCCGGCGCCGCGGCGGCCGAGGCGCACGCCTACCGCGCGCACTGCGCCTGTGTCTTCGCCGCCGTGGTCCACGCCGACCCGGCCGCCCTCCGGGGCATCGCCGGTCGGGCCGAGGTGCGAGCCGTGGATCCTGCACCCGAAGTGCGGCAATTGGACCGGGTTGAGTTTCGGCCCCCTTTGCCCGAGCAATTCCCCTCTGACCAGGAAAATGCTCGACGGACCGCGATCACTCCGGCACCCGGTGGCACTTCGACGGTTGCCGCCGCAACCCCGACGCCAGTACCCTCTGCGCTCGGGGCCACTGTGACATCTGCCTCACCCCAGCAGCCCGCTGCCCCCTCGGCGGGAACCGGCCCTTCTCTCCCTAGTTCGGAGGAAGACCCTGCCCCACCCGCCGCACCAGCCCCGACGTCACCACCCGGCGCTCCGGCGAGCGGGTCGGGTGAACCCGGCGGGGCGTCCACGCGTTAGAAACCATGTCGGCCGAGCACCCGATGGCCCGCCCGGCGGCCGAGGTCGGACCGCCGGAGAGTGGCCCGAAAGGGGTTCAGCTCCGTAGCCTGTTGCGTGGCGGCGACACCCGTGGCCCAGAGGAATCATCGAGTTACGCAGGGAGGACGAGCCGTGGACGGGACCGAGACCGGCTGGGGCCGGCCTGCGGACTCCGGGCGCCGCTGGCGTGGTCTGCTCGACCGCGCCCGCCACGGGTCGCGGTCCCCGCACGACGACGAGCCCGAGGAGCCGGCCGACGAGAGCGCGCCCGAGCCGCGGCGTCCGTCGGCCCCAGCCCAGCCGCTGCCGATGCGCCCGCTCGACCGGCGCTCGTGGCTGCCCGAGACGGCACGCCCCGAGAACGGCCAGCCCGCTCCCCGGCAGAACGGTTACGAGCAGCCCGCCGCCCGCCCGGCCAACCCGCTCGACCGCCGGCCGGTGAACCCGCTCGACCGGCGTACCCCGGCCCGGCCGATGCCCCCGCAGCCCGAGCCGCGGCCGATGAACCCGCTCGACCAGCGCTCGGCCAACCCGCTCGACCAGCGCTCGGCCGGCGCGCTCGAGCAGCGGTCGCCCAACCCCCTGGAACAGCGGCCGGTCAACCCGCTCGAGCCACGCCGCTCCCGCCTCGCCGAGGGCTTCCAAGGGCGCGCCGACGCGGTGGCCGCGCCTCCGCCCGCCCCGGCTCAGCCGCACAGCTACTTCACCCCGGGCGCCCCGCCGCCACAACCGGCCTATCGCGCCGCGGCCGCCGTTCCGCCGCCGGTCCTGCCCCCGGTGGCCCGGCCGACGATCGCCCAGCAGTCCCCGGCGCCGGCCCGCATCGAGTGGCGGCAGGCCGCGCCGGCGCAAGAGGCCGACCGCGCGGTGCAGATCCTGCGGCGCAAGGTCGGCCGGCCGCGGGTGCTGGCGTTCGCCAACCCCAAGGGTGGCGTACACAAGACGACCGCGACCGTGCTCGCCGCCGCGACCATCGGCAGTGTCCGCGGCCGCGGCGTGCTGGCCTGGGACGACAACGAGTTGCGGGGCACGCTGGGCCTGCGGGCCGGCAGCGCCCGTCACGCCCGGACCATCCGGCACCTGCTGCACGATCTGCTCCAGATCGAGAACATGCATGGCGACGCTCTGCTCCAGGAGCTGGACGGCTACCTGCGACACGCCTCGGACGGCTCCTACGACGTGCTGGCCGGCGAGGAGAACCCGCGCTTCGCCCAGCGACTCGACCAGCACACCGTGCGCCGCGTGATGGACCTGCTGCGCCGCACCCACGACGTGATCTGCGTGGACACCGGCAACAACGTCGAGAGCGTCAACTGGCAGACGGTGATGCGAGCGGCCGATCAGCTCGTGGTGACCACGGTCCCGCGGGAGGACGCCGCGTTCACCGCCGACTGGATGCTCGACCTGCTCGACGAGACCGGCCAGGAAGATCTGGTCCGCAACGCCGTGACGTTGATCTCCTGCCCGTCGGCCGGGAAGGCCCCGCTGCTCGACGACCTGGTCAAGCATTTCGGCACCCGGACCCGGGCCGTCGCGGTGGTGCCCTACGACCCGTCGCTCGAGGTCGGATCGTCGATCGAGTACGCCGACCTGCAGCCCGAGACCCGAGCCGCGTGGATCAAGGCGGCGTCGATGATGATCGAGCCGTTCGCCGAGTAGCCAGGGCGGGTCGCCAACGACCACGGAGGGTCTCGGACTAGGCTCGGGGACGCTGATTTCGACGGCGGCGAGAGGGGGCCCGGGTGTCTGACTCCTTCGTGCACCTGCATGTGCACACCGAGTACTCGATGCTCGACGGAGCCGCCCGGGTCAAGGACCTTCTCGGTGAGGCGAAACGGCTGGGCATGCCGGCCGCGGCGATCACCGACCACGGCAACATGCATGGGGCGTACGACTTCTACACCCAGGCCCGGGCGGCCGAGATCACCCCGGTGATCGGCATCGAGGCCTACGTGGCGCCCGACTCCCGCTTCAACAAGAGCCGCATCAAGTGGGGCCGGCCCGAGCAGAAGAGCGACGACGTCTCCGGTAACGGCGCGTACACCCACATGACGATGTGGGCGCGCAACGCGGTCGGCCTGAAGAACCTCTTCCGCCTCAGCTCCCGGGCGTCGATGGAGGGCCAGCTCGGCAAGTACCCGCGGATGGACTTCGACACCATCGCCGAGCACGCCGAGGGGATCATGGGCACCACCGGCTGCCCGTCCGGCGCGGTGCAGACCCGCCTGCGGCTGGGCCAGTTCGACGAGGCCCTGAAGTCCGCGGCGATGTACCAGGAGGCGCTCGGGAAGGACAACTACTTCCTCGAGATCATGGACCACGGCCTGTCCATCGAGAAGCGGGTCCGCGACGGCCTGCTCGAGATCGGTCGGAAGCTCAACATCCGGCCGCTGGTCACCAACGACTCGCACTACACCTTCGAGGAGCAGTCGGCCGCCCACGACGTGCTGCTGTGTGTGCAGACCGGCAGCAACGTGGCCGACCCCAACCGGTTCCGTTTCGACGGCAACGGCTACTTCGTGAAGTCGGCCGACCAGATGCGTGCGGTCGACTCCTCCGAGGCCTGGCAGGAAGGCTGCCGGACGACGCTGCTGGTGGCCGAGCGGGTCGACACCGAGGGCATGTTCACGTTCAAGAACCTGATGCCCCGGTTCCCGATCCCGGACGGCTACACCGAGGAGGAGTACTTCCGCCACGAGGCGTTCGAGGGGCTCAAGCGCCGGTTCCCCGACGGCATCCCCGAGACGCACGTCAAGCAGGCCGAGTACGAGCTCGGGGTCATCATCCAGATGGGCTTCCCGTCGTACTTCCTCGTGGTCGCCGACTTCATCCAGTGGTCGAAGAAGAACGGCATCGCGGTCGGCCCCGGCCGTGGTTCGGCGGCGGGTTCCCTGGTCGCGTACGCGATGGGCATCACTGACCTCGACCCCCTGCCGCACGGCCTGATCTTCGAGCGGTTCCTCAACCCCGAGCGCATCTCGATGCCCGATGTCGACATCGACTTCGACGAGCGCCGGCGCGGCGAGGTCATCAAGTACGTGACCGACCGCTGGGGCGAGGACAAGGTCGCCCAGATCGCCACCTTCGGCACGATCAAGGCGAAGGCCGCGATCAAGGACTCGGCCCGGGTGCTGGGTTACCCGTTCGCGGTCGGCGACCGCATCACCAAGGCGCTGCCGCCCGACGTGATGGGCAAGGGCATCTCGCTGTCCGGCATTTTCAACTCCGACGACAAGCGGTACGGCGAGGCCGGCGAGGTCCGCACGCTGTACGAGCAGGACCCCGACGTCAAGAAGGTGATCGACACCGCCCGCGGCATCGAGGGCCTGATCCGGCAGACCGGGGTGCACGCGGCCGGCGTGATCATGTCGGCCGAGCCGATCATCGAGCACATCCCGCTGATGCGCCGGGCCAGCGACGGCGTGATCATCACGCAGTTCGACTACCCGACCTGCGAGACGCTCGGCCTGCTCAAGATGGACTTCCTCGGGCTGCGGAACCTGACGATCCTCGACGACGCGGTCAAGAACATCAAGCTCAACCACGACCTCGACCTCGACCTGCTGGCCCTCCCGCTGGACGACAAGCCGGCCTACGAGTTGCTGGCCCGCGGCGACACCCTGGGCGTGTTCCAGCTCGACGGCGGCCCGATGCGCTCGCTGCTGCGGCTGATGAAGCCGGACAACTTCGAGGACATCTCGGCCGTGCTGGCGCTCTACCGCCCCGGCCCGATGGGCGTCGAGTCGCACACCAACTACGCGCTGCGCAAGAACAAGCTGCAGGACATCACGCCGATCCATCCCGAGCTGGAAGAGCCGCTGCGCGAGATCCTGGAGCCGACCTACGGCCTGATCGTCTACCAGGAGCAGGTGCAGCGCGCCGCGCAGATCCTGGCCGGCTACACGCTGGGACAGGCCGACCTGCTCCGCCGGGCGATGGGTAAGAAGAAGAAGGAGATCCTCGACAAGGAGTTCATCCCGTTCCGGGACGGCTGCCGCGCGAAGGGCTACTCCGACGAGGCGATCCAGGCGGTGTGGGACGTGCTGGTCCCGTTCGCCGGGTACGCGTTCAACAAGGCCCACTCGGCCGCGTACGGCCTGGTCTCGTACTTCACCGCGTACCTGAAGGCGCACTACCCGGCCGAGTACATGGGCGGGCTGCTGACCAGCGTCGGCGACGACAAGGACAAGATGGCGATGTACCTGGCGGAGTGCCGCCGGATGCACATCCAGGTCCTGCCGCCCGACGTCAACCAGTCGGCCGGCCCGTTCACCCCGGTCGGCAAGGACATCCGCTTCGGCCTCGGCGCGGTGCGCAACGTCGGCGCCAACGTGGTCGAGTCGATCGCCCGGTGCCGCACCGAGAAGGGCGAATACCAAGACTTCTACGACTTCCTGTCCAAGGTCGACGCGGTGGTCTGCAACAAGCGGACGATCGAATCGCTGATCAAGGCCGGCGCTTTCGACTCTCTGGGGGAGACTCGAAAGGGTTTGCTCTCCATCCATGCAGAAGCAATCGATGGATACACAGAGCTGAAGCGCAAGGAAGCAACCGGACAGTTCGACCTTTTCGGAGCTGGCAGCGATGTCGAGATGTCGACCAGCGCCGTGATGCCGGTTATCCCAGATGGAGAGTGGGACAAGCGCGACAAGCTGGCCTTCGAGCGCGAGATGCTCGGCCTGTACGTCTCCGACCACCCGCTGGCCGGGCTGGAGCAGATGCTGGCCAACGCGGCCGACACCACGATCGCCTCGCTCAACGAGGAGGGCTCGGTCCCGGACGGCTCGGTCGTCACGCTGGCCGGCATCCTCACCGGCGTGCAGCGTCGGATCACCAAGCAGGGCCGGGCCTGGGCCTCGGCCACGCTGGAAGACCTGGCCGGTGGAGTGGAGGCGCTGTTCTTCCCGAACACCTACGAGGTGATCGGGCAGTACATCGCCGAGGACGCGATCGTGGTGGTCAAGGGCCGGATCGACCGGCGCGACGACACCCCGCGGATCATGGCGATGGACATGTCCCTGCCGGACGTCACGCACAACCCCGACACCAAGCCGGTCACCCTCACCATGCCGATCACCCGGTGCACGCCCCCGCTGGTCAAGGAACTCAAGGAGATCCTGGTCAGCCACCCCGGCGGCTGCGAGGTGCACGTCAACCTGGTGAACGGCGGCCGGACCACGGTGATGCGGCTGGGCGGGTTCAAGGTGGCGCCCACCCCGGCGCTGCGGGCCGACCTGAAGATGATTCTCGGCCCGTCCGCGGTGGCCTGAGCGGGCCTGGCAGGATCGAAGCGTGAACCCGGACACCGAGGCGCCGTACTCCTGGGTGGTGGAGCCGCCTCCGCCGCCGCGCCGCCCGCTCGGCCGTGACCTGGCCGTGGCCGGCGCCACGGCCGTGGCGCTCGCGGTGGCCGGCGGCCCGCTCGGCGTGCTGTGGCACTTCCTCGCGCCGACCATCCCGGTGATCAACGCCGGGCAGGGACGGGTCGTGGTGAACGACCCGTCGCCCGAGGAGTACATCGCCGCGGACGGCTGGTTCAGCCTGCTCTGCCTGGTCTTCGGCCTGCTCGCGGCCGTGGTCGCGTGGCTGGTGCTGCGCCGGAACCGCGGCCCGTGGCTGCTCGGCGGCGTGATCCTGGGCACGCTGGCCGCGCCGGTGGTGGCCTGGCAGGTGGGGCGGCTGATCGGGCTGGGGGCGTACGAGGACTGGCGTGGCTCGTCGTCACCCGGGGCCACCTACACCGCGCCACCCGACCTCAGCGCGTACGGGGCGCTCCTGGTCGCCGCGTTCGGGGCGGCCATCGTGCTGACCCTGATGGCGGGCTGGGCCAACGACCCCGACCTGGACGCGCCCGGCTCCCGCCCCGGCTACGGCAACGACCTGGGCAACGCGCCGATGCCGCCGCCGGCCGAGGTCAGTTCGGGCTTGCCGGGCGAGCCAGATCGGACAGCGGCACCGGCACCGCCCGGACCCGAGCCAGCAGGCCCGCCTCGCGGTTGAGCAGCTTGAGCTCGGTGCGCAGCCGGCTCGCCGTGTCGGGCGCGGCCAGCAGCAGCTGCCGTTCGTCGGTGGTGAGCTGGGCCGTCGCCGCGACCAGGTGGGAGAGCACGGTCGGGTCGTCGGGCACCGCGTCGAGCACCTCGGTGGCCGGGCGCAGCAGGTCGAGGTAGGTGCGGAAGGCGGCCAGCACCCGCGGGGCCAGCAGGTCGGCCGTCTCGCCGGCGGCTTCCTCCTCGGGCAGCCACTCGACCTCGGCGGTCAGGTACGGCTCGGGCCCGGCGGTCACCGCCAGCACCCGGAACCGGCGCCGCCCCACCGTGACGATGTCGAACCGTCCGTCCTCGAGCTCGGTGACCTGGCGCAGCTCGGCGGTGCAGCCCACCTCGTAGAGCTGCTCGGCGGTGACCGGTGACTCCGCCACCGGCGGGCCGGACTCGCCCTCGGCCGGCGTCAGCACCTCGGACCCGTGTCGCAGGGTCACCACGCCGAACTCGTGCGGCCCGTCCTCGGGCGCGGCCACCAGCTCGTTCACCAGCGTCTGGTAGCGCTCCTCGAAGATGTGCAGGGGCAGGACGAGCCCGGGGAAAAGCACCGTGCTCAACGGAAAGACCGGGAGAATCGTGCCCACCCGGCGAGCGTATCGGCATGATTGCTGTCCGCGCTTGCGCCGGGTGGGGCGATGTGACGGCCATTCGGGCATACCGGCCATCCCGATGGCTGGAATCGGCCTCCGGCGCATAATCCGGCCCGGCCTAGAATTAGCCACGTGCTGAATCGGATCGACCTGCGCGGCTCCTCGGACGACCCGCGCGACCTGCTGCCCCGTGCTCAACTCGACGTCTCCGCCGCGGTCGAGCAGATCCGCCCGACCGTCGAGGCGGTGCGGGAGCATGGTTTCGCCGCGATCCGAGACGCGACCCATCGCTTCGACGGGGTCGAGCTGGCCCGCCTCCGGGTGCCGCCCGCCGCCATCGCCGCTGCCGCGGAAACCCTCGATCCCGATGTACGCGCGGCGCTCCTGGAAATCATCGCGCGGACCCGCCGGGTGCACGCCGACCAGCGCCGGACCGACGTCACCACCCAGGTCGTCCCGGGTGGAACGGTCACCGAGCGGTGGGTCCCGGTCACCCGGGTCGGCCTCTACGTCCCCGGCGGCCTGGCCGTGCTCGCCTCCACCGTGGTGATGAACGTGGTGCCTGCTCAGGAGGCGGGGGTCCAGTCGCTGGCCGTGGCGAGCCCGCCGCAGCAGTCCAACAACGGGCTGCCCGACCCCACCATCCTCGGCGCGTGCGCCCTGCTCGGCGTCACCGAGGTCTACGGGGTCGGCGGCGCCCAGGCGATCGCCATGCTCGGCTACGGCTCGGCCGGCGCCGACGAGGCCGACGCCTGCGCTCCGGTCGACATGATCACCGGGCCGGGCAACATCTGGGTCACCGCGGCCAAACGGCTGCTCCAGGGTCGCGTCGGCATCGACGCCGAAGCCGGCCCGACCGAGATCGCCATCCTGGCCGACGACTCCGCCGCCCCGGCCCACGTCGCCGCCGACCTGATCAGCCAGGCCGAACACGATCCGCTGGCCGCTTCGGTGCTGGTCACCGACTCGGTCGCGCTGGCCGACGCGGTCGACGCGCAGTTGTCCCTCCAGGTCGGCGTGACCAAGCACGAGTCCCGGGTGCGCGAGTCGCTGGGCGGCCGGCAGTCCGGCATCGTGCTGGTCGACGATGTGGAGCAGGGCCTCGCCGTGGTCGACGCGTACGCGGCGGAGCACCTGGAGATCCAGACCCGCAATGCTCGCGATCTGGCGATGCGGGTCCGCAACGCCGGGGCGATCTTCGTCGGGGCCTATTCGCCGGTGTCGCTCGGCGACTACGCGGCCGGGTCCAACCACGTGCTGCCGACCGCCGGTTGCGCGCGGCACTCGTCCGGGCTGTCGGTGCAGTCGTTCCTGCGGGGCATCCACGTGATCGACTACGACGAGGCGGCCCTGCGCGCCGCCGCGCCGCATGTCGTGGCGCTGGCCAACGCCGAAGACCTGCCGGCCCACGGTCAGGCCGTCACGGCGCGGTTCCCGTCGTGACCGCGTCCCAGCCGGTTCCGGAGTCTCAGCCGCTTCCCTGGGCCAACCTCACGGTCGACGATCTGCCCATCCGCGACGACCTTCGTGGACAGAAGCCCTACGGCGCGCCTCAGCTCGACGTCGCGGTGCGGCTGAACACCAACGAGAACTCGTACCCGCTGCCGGACGAGGTGGCGGAGGCGATCGGGAAGGCCGTGCAGGCCGAACTGCGCGACCTCAACCGCTATCCCGACCGCGAGGCCGATGCCCTGCGCGCCGATCTCGCCGCCTATCTGGGACACGGCCTGACCGCCGACCGGGTGTGGGCGGCCAACGGGTCGAACGAGGTGCAGCAGCAGTTGCTCCAGGCGTTCGCCGGGCCGGGCCGGACGGCGCTGGGCTTCGGCCCGTCGTACTCCATGCATCCGCTCCTCGCCGCGGGCACCGGGACGCGGTGGATCGGCGCCCTGCGTGACCCGGACTTCGGGCTCACCCCGGACGCCGCCGCCGACGTGGTTCTGCGGCACGGGCCCGATGTCACCTTCCTGTGCTCGCCGAACAATCCCACCGGAACCGCGCTCGACCCCGAGGTGATCAACGCGGTGCTCGACTGCGGTGTCGGGATGGTCGTGGTGGACGAGGCCTACGCGGAGTTCGCCCGGCCGGGAACGCCGAGCGCGCTGTCGTCGCTGTCGTCCTCCAACCGGCTCGTGGTGACCCGGACGATGAGCAAGGCGTTCGGGTTCGCCGGGGGCCGGCTGGGCTATCTGGCCGCCGCGCCCGCGGTGGTCGACGCCGTGCAGCTCGTGCGGTTGCCGTACCATTTGTCGTCTTTGACCCAGGCGGCCGCTCGCGCCGCGCTGGCCCACCGTGAGGTTCTGCTCGCGAACGTCGACGCGATCAAGAGCGAGCGCGACCGCATCGTCCGCACCCTGCGGGACCGCGGGTTGCGGGTGGCCGACAGCGACGCCAACTTCGTGCTCTTCGAAGTAGGCGGTGATCAACGGCCCAAGGATCAGAAAGTAGTGTGGCAGCACCTTTTGACCCGCGGGGTGCTGGTGCGTGACGTCGGCCTGCCGGGCTGGCTACGCGTGACCGCTGGAACCCCCGCCGAGACCGACGCCTTTCTGGAGGCACTGCCGTGAGCCGCACCGCGCGCATCGAGCGCGTCACCAACGAGACCAAGGTGCTCGTCGAGATCGACCTCGACGGCGCCGGCAAGGGTGACCTGTCCACCGGTGTCGGCTTCTACGACCACATGCTCAACCAGCTGGCCCGGCACGGCGGGTTCGATCTGCTCGTCCGCACCGAGGGCGACCTGGAGATCGACGCGCACCACACGATGGAGGACACCGCGCTGGCGCTGGGCGAGGCGTTCGCCCGCGCGCTGGGCGACAAGGCCGGCATCCGGCGGTACGGGTCGGCCACCATCCCGATGGACGAGGTGCTGTGCCGGGCCGCCGTCGACCTGTCCGGCCGGCCGTACGTGGTGCACGACGAGCCGGAGCTGGCGCCGTACATCGGGCCGGTCTACCCGACCAGCATGACCCGGCACATCTTCGAGTCGTTCGGGCTCGCCGCCAAGCTCACCCTGCACGTCAGCGTGCTGCGGGCGGCCCGTGACGGCGGCAAGGCCGACGCCCACCACGTGGTCGAGGCCCAGTTCAAGGCGTTCAGCCGGGCGCTGCGCGAGGCCGTCGAGATCGACCCGCGCAACGCCGGGCAGCTGCCGTCCACCAAGGGCGTGCTCTGATGGCGATCGTGCTGTTCATCGTGGCCGGCATCCTCGTCGGCGGGGTGATCTCGCTGGCCAGGCAGGGCGCGACCAAGTTCAGCATCGGGCTCGTCGCCGTGCTCGCGGTGCTGGCCGCGACCGGTGGCGTGCTCTGGCTGATGCCCGGGGACGGCTGATGTCGCCGAACGTTGTGGTTCTCGATTACGGCTCCGGAAACCTCCGCTCGGCCGAGCGGGCGCTGGCCCGCACCGGGGCCTCGGTCACGGTCACGTCCTCGCTGGACGAGGCGGCCGCCGCGGACGGACTGGTGGTGCCGGGCGTGGGCGCCTACGCCGCGTGCATGGCCGGCATCGACGCGCTCGGCGCCGCCCCGGTCATCACCGACCGGGTCGCGGCCGGGCGGCCGGTGCTCGGCATCTGCGTCGGCATGCAGATCCTGTTCGACTCCGGGGTCGAGCACGGGGTCGAGACCAAGGGGATCGGGGCGCTGCCCGGGTCGGTCACCCGGCTCACCGCCACCCGGATCCCGCACATGGGGTGGAACACGGTCACCGTGCCCGCCGGGTCGCGGTTGCTGCCGGACGCGCCGGCGGGGGAGCGGTTCTACTTCGTCCACTCGTACGCGGCGTCGGATCTTGATCTGCTCGCCGGCGCCGGCGCGTTGATCACGACCGCGTCGCATGATCAGCCCTTCGCCGCGGCCGTCGAGCTCGGGTCGCTGTCGGCCGCGCAGTTCCACCCGGAGAAATCCGGGGACGCCGGGTACGCGCTGCTGCGCAACTGGGTCGCTCAGCTCTGATGTCCAAGGAGCGGGCGCGACGGCGGGCCGAGCGGCTGGCCGTGCTGGAGAAGGAGAAGGCCGTCCGGGCGCGCAAGGTGGCCCGGCGGCAGCAACGCCGTGACGTGGTGCGGAAGCTCACCCCGAAGCGGCGCGGGCGCACCGGGACGGTCTACCGGTTCCGCCGGGCCGAGCGGATCGGGCTGGTCGTGGTGCCGTTGGTGGCGGCGTCGGCGGTCTGGTTCCTGGTGCCGGATGTCGCGCTCCGTATCGTACTCATCGCCTTGATCTTGTTGGTCCTGCCCGCACTCACGGTTGTCGTCCTCGGCCGCCGCTGACTTTTGGAGATGTTGTGACGCTCGCACTGCTGCCCGCCGTGGATGTCGCCGACGGCCAGGCCGTTCGCCTCGTGCAGGGCGCGGCCGGGTCGGAGACCGCGTACGGCGACCCGCTGGAGGCGGCGCTGGCGTGGCAGAACGACGGGGCGGAGTGGGTGCATCTGGTCGACCTCGACGCCGCGTTCGGCCGCGGCTCCAACGCCGGGCTGCTGGCCGACGTGGTGGGCCGGCTCGACGTGAAGGTCGAACTCTCCGGCGGCATCCGCGACGACGAGTCGCTGACCAGGGCGCTGGCCACCGGCGCGGCGCGGGTCAACATCGGCACGGCGGCGCTGGAGGACCCGTCGTGGTGCGACCGGATCGTCGGCGAGTACGGCGACCGCGTGGCCATCGGGCTCGACGTGCGTGGCCGTACCCTCTCGGCCCGCGGCTGGACCCGCGACGGCGGCGACCTGTACGAGGTGCTGGCCCGCCTGGACAAGGCCGGCGCGGCCCGGTACGTGGTCACCGACATCACCAAGGACGGCACCATGCGCGGGCCCAACCTCGACCTGCTGCGCTCCGTGTGCGAGCAGACCGACCGCCCGGTGATCGCCAGCGGCGGTGTGTCCACCCTGGACGACCTGCGCGCCCTGGCCACGCTGGAGCCGGTCGGCGTCGAGGGGGTCATCGCGGGCAAGGCGCTCTACGCCGGGGCGTTCACCGTGCGTGAGGCGCTGGACGTGCTGGCGGCGGCATGAGCCGCTGGGAATCGCGGTACGGCTATCAGCGCGCTCGTCGCATCGGCGACCGGGTGATCACCTCCGGGACCACCGCGCCGGGCCCTTCGGCCGCCGCGCAGGCGTCGTCCGCCTTCGCCATCGCGCTCGATGCCCTGGCCGCGCACGGCGCCTCGGCCGAGAATGTGGTGCGCACGCGGATGTACATCACCGATCGGGCCTTCGCGGACGAGGTCGGGCAGGTGCACGGCTCGCTGTTCGGATCGGTACGGCCGGTTGCCACGATGGTCGTCGTGGCCGGGCTGATCGACGACTCTCTGCTGGTCGAGGTGGAAGTGGAGGCGCAGCTGTGACGGTCGCGGTGCGGGTCATCCCCTGCCTGGACGTGGACGCCGGCCGGGTGGTCAAGGGCGTCAACTTCGTCGACCTGCGAGACGCGGGCGATCCGGTCGAGCTTGCTTCCGCGTACGACGCGGCCGGCGCCGACGAGCTCACCTTCCTGGACGTGACCGCCTCGTCGGACGCCCGCGGAACCATGCTGGACGTGGTGCGCCGCACGGCCGAGACGGTGTTCATCCCGCTGACCGTGGGCGGGGGAGTGCGCTCGGTCGCCGACGTCGACGTCCTGCTCCGGGCCGGCGCCGACAAGGTGGGCGTGAACACGGCGGCCATCAACCGCCCCGAGCTGATCAGCGAGATCGCGTCCCGGTTCGGCAACCAGGTGCTGGTGCTGTCGCTCGACGTGCGCAAAACGCCGGACGGCACGTGGGAGGTCACCACGCACGGCGGCCGGCGCAGCGCCGGCCTGGACGCGATCGCGTGGGCGGCCCGGGTGGCCGAACTGGGCGCCGGGGAGATCCTGCTCAATTCGATGGACGCCGACGGCACGAAGGCCGGGTTCGACCTCCCGCTGATCCGGGCCGTGCGCGAGGTGGTCGACATCCCGGTGATCGCCAGCGGCGGCGCGGGCCAGGTGGGCCACTTCCCGCCGGCCGTGGCGGCCGGCGCCGACGCGGTCCTGGCGGCCAGCGTGTTCCACTTCGGAGACCTCGCCATCGGCGAGGTCAAAGACGCTCTCCGGGAATCGGGCCACCCGGTCCGCCGCTAGATCACGGTGATCGTCGGCGCTGCCGGGTGGCCGCCTTCAGATCACGGTGATCTTCGGCGCTGCCGGGTGGTTCAGGACGCGGGTGTTGCCGGCCTGGTCGGTCAGGGCCAGCCGGGCCGGCGTCCACACGCCCGCCGGGGTGCCGGCTGGGACGTCCACCTGGACGGCGCACTCGACGTGGTCGTAGATGTTGTTGCTCAGACTCCCGAAACCACAGGTCAGGGGCCGGCCGTCGGCGGACATCGAGAAGCGCGTGCCGATCCGCCGCCCCTCCGGCCCGGCCACGGTCAGCTCCCCCTTCCACAGGCCGGCCTGCAGATCGGTGGCGGTCACCCGGTAGTCGAGCGTGACCCCGCCGCCGGTGTCCAGCACGTGTGTGGCCTGGGCCGGCCCGAGCGCGATCTGATCGAGCACCGGCCCGTCGGCCTCGACCAGCTGGGTCACCCCGAACTCGGCGACGCCCTCGCCGCGGAGCGCCTGGAAGTTCCCGTTCACGTCATGAGCCGTCAGCTTCGTGACCCGCCAGACGGCCTCGGGCGTGGCCCCGTACCGAGGCACCGGAAGATGAACCCGCGACGTGGCCCGCGGCGCCTCGCCCGGCGAGCTTCCCACCAGGACCGCGTCGTAGGGGATGAACGTGGTGGCCCCCACCGCCGTCGCGCCGGCGAACTGCCGCAGCTCCACCGACCCGCTGACCGCGAGCGCCGCGGGGTCGGCATCGGTGACGGTCCAGGTCAGCACCACATCGGCGGCGCCCTGCCGGACGTCGACGTGGGCGACGCTGAACGCCACCCCCGAGATGTCGATGGTGGCCCGCCCGTCGGCCCCGGCGGCCGGCGACCCGACCAGCACAGCCGCGGCGGCGGCGGTCAACGCGGCGGGCACTCGCGAACGCAGCGACATCGGCCCAGCCTATGAGCGGCCGACCACCCGAACCGTCATTGATCCGACACCGCGGCCAAATCCACAGCCGTCTCACAGCCGCGCGGCGGGGGCTATCGGCCGTCGGCCAGGCGCAGGGAGTATTCGCGGACCGCGGCCGCGTAGGTCGAATCGTCGAGGGCCCAGTCATGATCGCCCGGGGTGCTGGATCGATTCAGCTGGGCCTGAAGAGACAGCACCGCCGACGACAGGCCGCTGAAAGGGCGCGTCCGCCACAGCTGCTCGCCGGCCGGAGCGACCTCGACCAGGTCGTCGTCGATGGTGAGAAGTCCCGCCCCGGCCAGGCGACGGACCGAGTCTTGCAATTCGGCGCGGCTCGGCACGCTGTGGTGCAGGAAATCAGCGGCGGCCAATACGTCGGCGAGCGTCGCTCCGACCATCGGCAGGGCGGCGTGCAGCGCGCGGTCGCGCTCCAGGCGTTCGGCGATCACCACGGACACGAAGATCCACGCGTCGTTCCAATGCCAGCCCCCTGCCCCTGCCCCCATGTCGTCATGATGCCGTCTGGTCGGCCCACCGGGAAGCGAATGTGTCGGGATGATCACCAAGCTGTGTCCCGGGTCTCGTACCGCTCCGGACATTTCACCCGGTCTATTGAGGACGAACCCCGACCGGCTCCGCCGCGGCCGGCCGCACCGTGCACTGCGGGATGAAGAACTGCGCCAGCGGCCCGATGGCCAGGGCATACACCACCGTGCCGATGCCCACCGTGCCGCCGAGCAGGAAGCCGGTGGCCAGCACGAGCACCTCGATGCCGGTGCGGATCACGCGCAGCGACACCCGCGGAAGGCGTGCCCGCAGGCCGGTCATCAGCCCGTCACGCGGGCCCGGGCCCAGCCGGCTGCCGATGTACAGCCCGGTCGCCAGGCCGTTGAACAGCACCCCGGCCGCGAGGAACGCGATGCGCAACGGCAGCCCGGTCGCGGTCGGCAGGACCAGAAGGGCCGCGTCGATGGCGAACCCGATCACGAAGATGTTGGCGATCGTCCCGAAGCCCGGCCGCTGCCGCAGCGGGATCCACAGCAGCAGCACCACGGCGCCGATGATGATCACCACCGTGCCGATGCTCAGCCCCAGCGTCCGCGACAGCCCCTGGTGCAACACGTCCCACGGGTTCAGGCCGAGCCCGGACTCCACCATCAGCGCCATGCTGACGCCGTAGAGGATCAGGCCCAGGAAGAGCTGGACGGTTCGCCGGACCAGCCGCCGGTTGCTCAGGACGCTCATGAGTGCCACTCTGGAGGCCAATTGGCTCCGTTCCAAGAGCCAATTCGCCGGAGGTGGTTGTGACCAGCGCGGTACGAGGCAGCCAATTGGCACGTCTGCTCGGACAATGGCACTCCCTGCCGGGCCGCAATCGAAGCCCCGACTACGCCGCGCTCGCCGGCGCCGTCCGCGGGCTGCTCTCCGACGGCCGGCTGGCCCTGGGCGTACGCCTTCCCGCGGAACGCGAGCTGGCCGAGGCCCTCGGCATCAGCCGCACCACGGTCACCGCCTCGTACCGGATGCTCCGCGAGACCGGCCACCTGACCAGCCGCCGCGGCGCCGGCAGCTGGACCACGCTGCCCACCGGCCACCGCATCGCCACCTCCGGCCTGTGGACCGCTTCGGACGACCCGGACATGATCGACCTCGGCGTGGCCGCCTGTGCCGCCCCGGTCGAGCTGATCACCGCCGCCCGGGCCGCCGCGGACGACCTGCCCCGCTACCTCGGCAGCGCCGGTTACCGCCCGGCCGGGCTGCACGAGCTGCGTGACGTGGTCGCCGCCGGTTACACCGCCCGCGGGGTGGCGACCACGGCCGAGCAGATCTTGATCACCAGCGGCACCCAGCAGGCCCTCGACCTGGTGCTCCGGCTCTCGTTGCCGGTCGGCGCCAACGTGCTGGTCGAATCGCCCACCTATCCCAACGCGCTGGCCGCGCTGGCCGCCCGCCGCGCCCGGATCAGCACGCACGGCCTGGACGCTGCCACCGGCTGGGACGGTGAGCTGCTGCTGGAGGCGATGCGCCAGGCCCGGCCCCGGCTGGCCTACGTGATCCCCGAGTTCCAGAACCCGACCGGCCACCTGATGTCGGCGGAACTGCGCGAGCGCCTCGTCGCGGCGGCCCACGCCGGCGGCGTCGAGCTGGTCGCCGACGAGTCCTTCGTGGACCTGGCCCTGGACGGCCTCGAGATGCCACCGCCCGTCGCGGTCTTCGACCGGCACTCGCGGGTGGTGTCGATCGGCGGGATGAGCAAGGCGTACTGGGGCGGACTGCGGATCGGCTGGATCCGGGCGTCGGCCCCGCTCGTGCAGCGGCTGGCCGCGCTGCGGGTGGGCGTGGACATGGGCAGTCCGGTGCTGGATCAGCTGGTGGCGGTGCGTCTGCTGGCCGACGCGGAGACGATCGTGGCGGCCCGCCGCCGGCAGCTCGTCGAACGACGCGACGCTCTGGTCGCCGAGTTGCGCGAGCAGTTGCCGGAGTGGCGGTTCACGGTGCCGCGGGGCGGCGCGAGCCTGTGGGCCGAACTGGACGGGCCGATCTCCAGCGCCCTGGCCCGGGCCGCCGAGGAGGTCGGCGTCCGGCTGGCCCCCGGACCGCGGTTCGGCCTCGACGGCACGCTGGAACGGTTCCTGCGTCTGCCGTTCGCGCTGCCCGCCGACGACCTGGCCGAGGCGATCCGGCGGATCGCCGCCGTACGCCATGATCTTGACCAGACCACCCGCCCGACCTGGCGTACGCCGGCGGTCATCGCCTGAGCTCGGCTGTTCCGCCACTCCGTCCCTATTGCGCGTGGAGCTCCTGGCGGTTATCCGCCTGGCCGAGAATGTGGTCACGCTGAGCGCGCGATCGGACCTCGGGCTCGGGCATCCGGGGCGGCAGGACGCCGACTGCGAGCAGCGACCAGGAACCGTGGGGGTGAAACGGCACAGCGCCCGCCCTGGTGAGGGCGGGCGCTGCAACGGTCGTCAGATCTGGGCCAGCGAACCGGCGTACATCTTCTCGATCTGCTCGGCGAAGTTGGCCTCGACACCGCGGCGCTTGATCTTCATGGACGGGGTGATCTCGCCGTCCTCGATCGTCAGGTCGCGGGGGAGGATGGCGAACTTCTTGATCGTCTCCCAGCGGTTGAGCTTGCCGTTCAGCTCCTCGATGTAGCCGGCGACCATCTTCTCGGCGTCGGCCGAACCGACGATCTCGGCGTACGGCTTGCCCTCGAGCGGGCCACCCGCGGCCCAGGACTTGATCGCGTCCTCGTCCAGGCTGATCAGCATCGTGACGAAGTTGCGGGCCTGGCCGACAACCACCGCCTGCGACGTGTACGGGCAGACCGCCTTGAACATGCCCTCGATGTGGCTGGGGGCGATGTACTTGCCGCCGGACGTCTTGACCAGGTCTTTCTTGCGGTCGGTGATCTTCAGGTAGCCGTCGCTGTCGAGCTCGCCGATGTCGCCGGTGCGGAAGAAGCCGTCCTCGGTGAACGCTTCGGCCGTCTCGGCCGGCAGGTTGTGGTAGCCGCGCATGACCGGGGCGCCGCGCAGGAGCACCTCGCCGTCCGAGTCGATCTTGCACTCGAGGTCACCGAGGGGCTGGCCGACCGTGCCGATCTTCAGCTTGCCGAGCCGGTTGACGAAGTTGGCCGCGCTGCTCTCGGTGAGGCCGTAGCCCTCCATGATCGGCAGGTTGGCGGCGGCGAAGAACTCGGCGATGTCGTGGCTCAGCGGCGCCGAACCGGACACCAGCACCCGCAACCGGCCGCCCAGCCGCTCCTGGATCTTCGAGAAGACCAGCTTCTCGGCGACACCGTACTTCGCGTTCAGGAAGCCGGGAACCGGCTTGCCGGCCTGCTCCAGTGCCACCTTCTGCTTGCCGGTGGCGAGCGCCCAGCTGAAGATCTTGGCCTTCAGCCCGCCGCCGCCGATCGCCGTGGTGACGGTGCGGTTGTAGACCTTCTCGAAGATCCGCGGCGCCGCGCACATCAGCGTCGGCCGGACCACCGAGAGCATCTCGATCAGCTTGTCGACCCGGCCATCCACATAGGTCGGCACGCCCACATGGACGATGCCGCAGAGCAGCGTCTTGCCGAACGAGTGGGACAGGGGGAGCCAGAGGTACTGGAGATCGGTCGACTCGAACAGGCCCAGGTTCTGTTGCGCGACGCCCTCCCAGGTCCAGCCGCTGTGCAGCAGCTCGACGCCCTTCGGGCGGCCGGTGGTGCCGGAGGTGTAGATGAGGGTGGCGACGTTCTCCGGCGCGATCGAGTCGCAGATGTCCTGGATCAGCGTCGGCTTCTGGGCCAGCGCGGCGTTGCCGCGCTCCTCGAGCTCGGCCAGCGTGATCTGCGGCGGCTGCGCGCCGGAGTCGGCCAGACCCTCGATCAGCACGACCTGGGTGACCGACGTGTCGGCCCCGGCGATCTTCATCGCCTGCTGCGGGTTCTCGGCGATCAACACCTTCGAACCGGAGTCGGACACGATGTACGACGCGTCCTCGGGCTCGGTGGTGGGGTAGACCGTGGTGGTCGCGCCGCCGGCGCAGTTGATGCCGAAGTCGACCAGCACCCACTCGAGCCGCGTGCTGGAGAGGATGGCCACCCGGTCTTCGAGACCCACCCCGATCTCACGCAGGCCCGCGGCGATCGCCTTGACCCGCGCGCCGACCTGGGCCCAGGTCAGCCAGTTCACCGAGCTGTCGTCAGCGCTGGGGGTGGCGAACGCCTTCGCGTTCGGCGTCGCGCTGACACGCTGCAGGAACATGTCGGAGATCGACCGGTAGGGGACTTCTGTAGCCATCGGGGCTCCGCCTTCTGCCGCTGCACAAACGTCAATTCGGTGTTACCGAAGCGTACGGACGGGGCGGGCCGAGGGCCAGGGAACGACCGCGCCGAACGTGACCTGCACGACAATCCTATCCATAGGCCCGGGCAACGGCCGAGAGCCGCCCGGCTTGTCCGGCCAACCGCCCGGTGGACGTGTCCGGCTGGGCACCGGATCGCGTCGGCAAGGGCAGGCGCGGCGCTTAACCCGGCCTTAGGGATCACACAGCGCGGCCATAGGGCGAATCCGGCGACGGTGGGTGTCATCAAGAACGCATCGCACCGGAGGTAAGCAATGAACAAGGTCCGCAAGGTCACCGCAATCACCGTCGGCGCCGTCGCGGCGCTCGCCGTGGGCGGGGCCGCTCTCGCCGCCGGCGCCGACGACCCGTCGCCCGAGGCCACGTCGGGGGCCGTCACGATGCTTCCGAACGGGGACGTCGCCGAGCCGACGGCGACGGAGAGCGCCGGCGCCTCGCCCAGCCCCAGCTCTTCCACCGACGACTCGCCGAACCCGTCGTCGTCGGCGTCCTCGTCGTCGGCGTCCTCGTCACCGTCGTCGAGCAGCCCGTCGAGCCGGAGCGCCACCTCGGCGGCCGGGATCGGCATCGACCGGGCCAGGGCGATCGCGATCCGGGCGGCCGGTGGCGGCCGGGTCGAGAGCGTCGAGCGGGAGACCGAGCACGGCCGGGCCGTCTGGGACGTGGACGTCATCGTCAACGGCGTCGAGCACGACATCGACGTGGACCGGTCGACCGGCGCGGTCACCCGGCACCGGGTCAAGGGCAGCGACGACGACCGCGGTCGCTCGGGCAGCGACGACCGGGGCGGTCACGGCAGCGACGACAAGGGCGGCGACGACCGCGGAGGCCGGCACGGCGGCCACGGCTCCGACGACTGATCAGGCCCGGTACGGGCGATGGCCCGGTCGGCTGCGGAGCGCAGCGGGCCGGGCCACTGTCGTGTGCGCGGGGCGGGCCCGTTGTCAGTGGGGTGGGCCCGTTGTCAGTGGCAGGTCAGGGCGGTATCCGGGACCCGGATACCGCCCTGACCTACCACTGACGGGGTTGGCCGGACCGACGCATCAGCCGGATGGTCGGCTACGGCCCGGACCAAGGCAATTGATCCGGTTGATGGCGGGACTTTGCTGTGGGCGTACTCGATCAAAGGAGAGAGACCATGCGGAGAGCGTAAGCATCACGCTGGGTCAAGGCGTCATATCGGATCGGCTATACCGCCAGCTCCAGGCGGACCAGCGCACCGCCCGACGGGGCCGCGTCGAGGGACAGGGAGCCGCCGCTCTCCTCGGCGGCGCGGCGGGCGATGTCCAGGCCCAGGCCGGTCGAGCCGCCGCCGGACGCGCCGCGCTGGAGGACGCCGGTGTGCGAGGCGGGGAAGCCGGGACCCTCGTCGGCGACCGTGAGGACGGCGCCGCCGCCGGGGCGCGGGGTGAGGGACACGGTGAAGGCGGTGCCGTCGGGGGTGTGGGCGAAGACGTTGCCCAGGACGGCGTCGAGGGCGGCGGCCAGGTCGTCGGCCGGCACCGCGACCGGCAGCGGGACCTGGGGGAGGTCGCGGTGGACCTCGCGGTCGGTGTCGTCGGCCAGGACCGCCCAGAAGGCGACGCGGGCGGTGACCACGGCGGTGGCGTCGCAGGTGGCGGCGGGGCGTTCGGTGCCGCGGCGGCGGGCCTGCTCGATGACGGCGGTCACGGCGCGTTCGATGTCGTCGGCGGCCGCCGTGACGCGGGCCGACTCGTCGGGGTCGTGCAGGGCCTCGGCCTCCAGGCGCAGCGCGGTCAGCGGGGTGCGCAGGCGGTGGGAGAGGTCGGCCACCTGCTCGCGTTCCTCGCTGAGCAGGTCCTGGATGCGGCCGGCCAGGTGGTTCAGGGCGCCGGCGACCTCACGGATCTCGGGCGGCCCGGCCGGATCGGCGCGGGCGGTCAGCTCGGCGCGGGCCAGCCGGTGGGAGACCTGGGAGAGGTCGGCGATGGGGGCGATGAGGGTACGCGCGAGCCGGTCCGCCACCAGCAGGCCGACCAGGACCAGCGCCAGGCCCAGGGCGGCCAGCACCAGCCAGGCCCGGGGCACGCCGCGGGTCAGCTCGGCGTCCGGCACCACCGCGCGCACCACCGACGTGCCGTTCGTGCCGGTGACCGGCACCACGATCTCGATGCCGGCGGCGGTGTCCACGGTGAGCGGCTGCCTGGTGAGCTGGGACAGCCGCACGGCCGGCGTGGGCGCGACCTGCTCGCCGATCGGGGCGCCGCCGCCGGGCAGGTAGACGGTCACCGGGAAGTTGCCGCCGTCGACCGCGTTGCGCAACTGGCCGGGGTCGCTGACGCCGACCAGCGGGACCAGCGCCTGGATGACGTCGGTGGCGCGGCTCAGCGCGCGGTCCTCCGCCACCTCGCGCACCAGCAGCGCCGCCGGGACGACGAACGCCATCAGCACCAGCACCGTGGTCGCCGCGACCAGCAGGGTCAGCCGGCGCCTCACGACGGCTCGCTCAACCGGACCCCGACCCCGCGCACCGTGTGCAGGTAGCGCGGCTCCTGCGCGGTCTCGCCCAGCTTCCGGCGCAGCCAGGACAGATGCACGTCGACGGTCTTGTCGGCGCCGCCGTACGGCACCTGCCACACCTCGCTCAGCAGCTCGCGCTTCGTCACCACCTGCCCGGCCCGCGTGGCCAGATGGTGCAGCAGGTCGAACTCGCGCGGCGTCAGGTCGAGGCCCGCACCGTCCAGGGTCGCGGTCCGGGCACCGGGGTCGATGCGCAGGCCACCGACGGCGATCACGGACGGCTCCGTACGCCCGCTCGCCCCGCGCCGCAACACCGCACGGACCCGGGCGTCCAGCTGAGCCGCCGTGAACGGCTTGACGACGTAGTCGTCGGCGCCCGCGTCGAGCACCTTCACGATCTCGGCCTCGTCGTCGCGGGCCGTCGCCACGATCACCGGCACCCGGCTCACCGCGCGCAGCATCCGCAGCAGCTCCTTGCCGTCCAGGTCGGGCAGGCCCAGGTCGAGGACCACCAGGTCGGGACGCTCGGCCAGCGCCGTCTGCAGGCCGTCCATCGCGGTGTGCGAGGAGGCCACGGCATGGCCGCGGTCGCGCAAGGAGCGGAGCAGATTGGTACGGATGGCAGCGTCGTCCTCGATCAGAAGCAGGTGGGCCACGGCGTGAACGCTATCGGCTGCCCGCGCGGCCGAGGTGCTTCTTAACCCTCCTTTAGGGCGCGCGGGGCACAGTCTTAGCGTCCGGCCGGGCATAGTCGGGGCCATGACCACACAGCGACTGATCATCGCCGCGGGCTGGCTGGCCGCGGCCGTGCTGGCCGTGCTGGTGGGGCTGGTCGCGATCAGCGTCATCGGCGACGGGCTGACCGGGTCGGTGGGGCGGCCGCTCCCCGAGTCGGAGGTGGCCCGCCGCCTGGCCGCGGAGCCTCCGGGTTCCACCCCGCCCTCGCTCGTGCCCTCGCCGCCGCCGTCGGTCGTTCCCCCTGCTTCGGACAATTCGACCTTCCGTACGCCGGGCGGGACCGTGGTGGCCCGGTGCGTCGACGGCGCGCCCGAGATCGTGTCCATGTCACCGGGGCAGGGCTGGAACCTGCACGAGATGGGCCGCGCGGAAGGCGAATTCCGCGGGGTGAGCGACAACCACGACCGCGTCAAGGTGCGGATCGGCTGCGACGGCGACACCCCCGACATCGACATCGAGGAGCGCGACGACTGACGTGGACCTGGTCATCAGCCTGGACGGCGCCGGGGAGAAGACGGTACGGGTCTACCGGGCGTTGCGCGCGGCGATCGAGGACGGGCGGCTGCCCACCGGACAGCGGCTGCCGGCCACCCGGGCGTTCGCGACCGAGCTGGGCGTGGCGCGTGGAAGCGTCGCGGCGGCGTACGAGCGCCTGGTCGCGGAAGGCTATCTGACCGCCCGCGTCGGCCGCGGCACGTTCGTGGCGCCGGTACGCACCGGCAGCGCACCCCGCCGGACCGTCGACGACCCGCTGCGCCCGCGCGCCGGCTGGGACCTGCTCCCGCTGCCGGTCAGCGCCGACGACACCAAGCCTCGCTACGACTTCCGCACCGGCATCCCCGACGCCGAACTGTTCCCGTTCGACACCTGGCGGCGGCTGGTCGCGGCCGAGGTCCGGCTGCGGGCCAACAGCCCCGGCACGTACGCCGACCCGGCCGGCCACCCCGCGCTGCGCGCCGCGATCGCCCGCTACCTCGGCGTGTCCCGCTCGATCCGGGTCACCGCCGACGACGTGCTGGTCACCAACGGCGCCCAGCAGGCCCTCGACATCATCGCCCGGGTGCTGGTCAAGGCCGGCGACGTGGTGGCCGTCGAAGAACCCGGCTACCCACCGGCGCGGCGCCTCTTCGGCTCCCTCGGGGCCCGCGTGGTCGGCGTCCCGGTCGACGCGGAAGGCCTGGTCGTCGGGTCGCTGCCGGGAAATGCCCGGCTCGTCTACACCACGCCGTCACACCAGTTCCCGCTCGGCCGGCCGATGAGCCTGGCCCGGCGCCACGCCCTGCTCGACTGGGCGAGGCGCCGCCCCGCCGCCATCGTGGAGGACGACTACGACTCCGAGTTCCGCTTCAGCGCCAGACCCTTGGAGCCGCTGTACGGGCTGGGCCCCGGCCGCGTCCTCTACGCCGGCACCTTCTCCAAGAGCATGCTGCCGACCGTGCGGACCGGCTTCGTCCTCACGCCGCCGTCGCTGCGCCCCGCGCTCGTGGCCGCCCGCCAGGTCACCGACGGCTTCGGGCAGGCCGCGGTGCAGGCGGCGCTGGCCCGCTTCATCGACGACGGCGAGCTCGCCCGGCACGTACGCCGGGCCACCCGGTCCTACGCTTCCCGCCACGCGGCGATCGTGTCCTTCTTGTCGTCGCTCCCGTCGCTGGACGTGGTGCCGTCCTCGGCCGGGCTGCATGTGACGGCGTTGCTCCGGTCGGGCTCCTCCGGTCGGGTGGTGGCGGCGGCTGCTTCTCGCGGGGTCGCCCTGGACGACCTGGCCGGATATTCGGCCGACGGGATGGCTGGGTTCGTGTTCGGGTTCGGGGCGGTGGATCCGGCGTTGATCGAGGAGGGGCTGGGGGTTTTCGCTTCGGTGCTGCGCCAGGCGGTCGGCTCCTGAGGCATTTCGGTTTCGCGGGCCCGGTGGCAGGGCTGGATCGCGGCCTGGGCTACCGCTGGGGTGTTTGGTGGTGGGTGGGGACGGTATCTGGGGCGGCTTGGGGTCGTCGGCTCTTGCGACGTGGCCGTCGGCCGGGAGCGGCGGCAGCGACGGTGAGTGGGCACGGCGGGCGGGCGGCGCGCTGCTCCCTTGACCACTCTCCGGCGCGGGCGATCCCTGGTAGGGCAGCCGGCATCGGAGACTGGCCTGTGGACAGGCAACCAGATCGTCGAAATCGCGCGCTACGTTCTTACCCACCCAGTGCCGGGGTGGGGGAGGTGGCGGCGCGCGTGTTGGATTTGATCTTGGGGAAGCGTTGATCGGCTACGACGACGAACTGCGGCGACACAACGAGATGCTGCGGCGGGCGGCCGGCGTTCGGCCCGATGACCAGGTGCTGGATGTGGGATGCGGCAGTGGGCTGACGACCCGTCAGGCGGCGCGGGCGGCTCATGCGGGCAGCGCGCTCGGGGTCGACATCTCCGGTGCCGCGGTTGAGCGGGCGAGAGGGCTTGCTCTGGCTGAAGGGCTGGGCAACGTCACCTTCGAGTGTGCGGATGCGCAGGTGCATGAGTTTCCGGAGGAACGCTTCGATCTGGTGATCAGCCGGTTCGGCGGGATGTTCTTCGGTGAGCCGGTTGCGGCGTTCGCCAACATCGGACGGGCGCTGCGGCCGGGTGGGCGCCTGGTGATGCTGGTGTGGCAGGCCCACGAACGCAATGAATGGTCCGTCTCGATCCGTCGATCTCTTGGTGATCACGAGGAGAGCGGTGAGGGGGCAAAGTGCGGCGGCGGGACTGGTCTGGATCCGTTCTCGCTCGGTGACCCGTCGACGGTGGAGGGGATTCTCGGGGCCGCGGGGTTCGGCGACATCGCCCTTGTGGATGTCCGGGAGCCGGTTTTCTATGGTTCCGATGTGGACGGTGCGTTGGCTTGGGTTCGGCGGTTCAGCTGTACGAGTGAGGTGTTGGGCCGGCTGGACGCCGCCGGGGTGGAAAGGGCGGTCGGGCGGCTGAAGGAGACACTCTCCGCGCACCTGGGCGACGACGGCGTCCAGTTCGACTCGCGGGCGTGGCTGGTCACCGCTCGCCGGGTCTGAACGGCGACCGGCTCAGCCGGCAGGCACCTGGCACGGCGCGGGGCCGTCGCTGGAAAGGCCACCATCACGCCGGAGCAGCGGGCCGTCGGCGGAGAACGAGGCGTCAGCGGCGAGCAGGGTGCCGGGAGCGGGCGGGATGCCGGGGGAGAGCGAGGCCTCGGGGGAGAGCCCCGTCCGGGCGGCCCGCCGGGAGCGCAGCCCCTGATAGACGATCGCGGCGCCCGCGATGACCAGGCTGAGCAGGGCGGGAAGCCCGTTGAGCCACAGCAGCCCGAGCACCGCGACGAACGCGAACCCGGCGACCACCCGCGACCACCCGCGCGGCAGGAGCTTGACCGCGGCGGCCGTGCCCAGGACGTACACGAGGGTGAAGCAACCCGTGACCAGCAACATCACCGTGTGGAGGGGGAACGGCAGGAACACCGCCAGGCTGCTGCCGATGGTCACCACGGCCAGGGAGCGGCGGACGTTGGCGGCCAGGAAGATCGGCAGGGCGCCGCTGGATGCCAGGGATGCGCCGAGGCGGGAGGTGCCGGCGAAGTACGCGTTGACCGCCCCGATCGTCAGCAGCACGGCGACCACGGCGGTGAGCAGGCGTACGGGGCCGCCGACGCCGATGGCCAGCAGGTCGGCGAGCGGCGCGGGACTGGAGCCCAGCGCGGGACCGAGGACGAGCACGCTGGTCGCCGCGACGGCCAGGTAGAGCACGCCGACGACGGCGACCGCGATCATCGTGGCCCGGGGGACGTCGCGCCGGGGGTTGCGGTAGTCGGCGGACAGGGACGACACGGCCTCCCAACCGGCGAAACCCCACACCAGGATGGCCGCCGCCGCGCCGACGCCGGACCAGCCGTGCGGGGCGAAGGGCCGCAGGTTGGCGAGCGAGGCGTGCGGCAGCGCGGTGCACACCGTGATCACCAGCAGCAGGGCCAGGACCGCGGTGAGGATGAGCTGGGCGCGGCCGGATACCCGCAGGCCGAACCAGTTCATGGCGAACACGACGGCGATGATCAGGAAGTACGTGATGAGGACCGTGGTGTTGCCGCCGCCGACCACGTCGGCCACGTAGCCGCCGGCGAACGCGGCCGCGGCGGGGGCGCCCAGCGGGACCGCGAAGTAGAAGATCCAGCCGACCGCGGCCGAGGCGCGCGGGCCGAAGGCCAGGCCGACGTACGTGGACACGCCGCCGCCGTCCGGGTGCCGTCCGCCCAGCGCGGCGAAGGTCCAGGCCAGCGGCGCCGACAGCAGGATCAGCGCGACCCAGGCGATCAGCGAGGCCGGCCCGGCGACGCCGGCGGCCAGGGCGGGCATCGAGATGACGCCGGTGCCGAGGACGGCGCCGATCGAGAGCGCGGTGCCCTGCGGGACGGTCAGTTTGCTCATGAGACCGACCCTAGGCGCGAATTGGCTTCATGATCGGGCCAATACGGCCCGATCTGAATGGGCCAATGTCACCGGCCGAAACGTGCCGTCCGGAGCCTCTCCTCGATCTCCGGCGAAGCCTCGATGGCGACCCGCGTCGCGCGCTGCCGGCCGAAGAAGAACAGCACGAACTCGCCCGGCTCGGCCTCCAGAACGGCCGGTGACGGTCCCGCGCCGATGGTCACCTCGCCCAGCCCGGGCGACCGCACCACCACGGGGATGTGCAGCTTGCGCAGGGCGAGCCGGGAGCCGAAGCGGGCCAGCCGCCACAGCGCCCGGCGCTCGTCGTCGTCCAGGTCACGCGGCTCCCAGGAGGCGCCGCCGCGGCGTACGTCCTCGTGGTGGACGAAGAACTCGCCGTGGTTGACCAGCTCGTGCGTCAGGGGGTTGCTGAGCGGGCTCCACCACGGCGGGCGACGGACCTCGGCGACCACCTTCTCGTACGGCTGGGCCGCCTTCTGCTTGCGCACGTGTTCACCGTGCCCGGCGAGCGGCGGCGCGATGATGCCGAGGCCGGCATCCGGCCGGCGTTCCCGGATGACCAGATGGGCGGCCAGATCGCGGGTGGTCCAGCCGGCGCACAGGGTGGGAGCGTCCGGGCCGGCCTCCAGCAGGAGATCGGCCAGGCGAGCCCGTTCGAGCCGGGCAAAGGAGGTCATACGAGTGATCGTATGACCACGCATTGACGGGTGTGTCGGCGGCCACAACTTATTAGGTGTGAACACGGGTCCCCGGTTGGGCAGGATGGATGCGGTAAGGGGCAGACGCGATCTACGGGGGTGACCGGCCGGGTGAGTGGCAGGGCGAGCCGCGACGTTTTAGGGCGTGGCCTGAAGGTGCTGGGCCGCGCTATCCGTACGGAGCCTCGGCTCTTCCTGCTCGGAGCGATCGGCAGCAGCCTGTTCGGCGGGCTGGTGATCGTCAACTCGTACGTGGTGGGTTACGTGATCGGCCAGGTCGTGGTGCCGGCCTTCGCCGAGCGCCGGGCGACCGCCGCCACGCTGGGCCTGATCGGCGCGGCGTTCATCGGCATCAGCATCCTGCGGGTCGGCACGATCTTCGCCCGCCGCCTCGGCGCGGGTTACATGCAGTTCCGGCTGCAGGCGCGCTACCGCCGCGCGGTGACCCGGCGCTACCTGGCCCTGCCGCCGGCCTGGCACCAGCGGCACGCCACCGGCACGCTGCTGTCGAACGCCAACTCCGACGTCGAGGCGGCCTTCGTACCCATCGCGCCGTTGCCCTTCGCGGTCGGCACGATCGTGATGATCATCGGGGCGGTGGCCTCGCTGTTCGCCACCGACTGGGTGCTCGCGCTGATCGGCCTGACGCTCTTCCCGGCGCTGTTCGGGCTCAACGTGGTCTACTCCCGGCGGATGTCGCCCCGGCAGATCCGGGCGCAGCGGCTCCGGGCCCAGGTCAGCGCGGTCGCGCACGAGAGCTTCGACGGCGCGCTGGTGGTCAAGACGATGGGCCGCGAGGCGACCGAGTCGCAGCGGTTCGGCGTGCACGTGTCCGACCTTCGTGACGCGCTGATCTCGGTCGGCCGGCTGCGTGGCCTGTTCGACCCGGTGATGGACGCGCTGCCCAGCCTGGGCACGCTGGCCGTGCTGCTGCTCGGCGGGTGGCGGCTGAAGACCGGCGACCTGACCGTGACCGAGCTGGTCAGCGTGGCGTTCCTGTTCACCGTGCTGGCGTTCCCGGTGCGGGCGATCGGCTGGGTGGTCGCCGAGCTGCCGCGCAGCGTCGCGGGCTGGGAGCGGGTGCAGGCGGTGCTCGGCGCGGAGGGCGACCTCGCCTACGGCTCGGCCTCGGCGCCCGGCGGTGGTCCGGCCGGGCTGGTCTTCGATCAGGTCTCTTTCGCGTACGCCGACGGCCCGCGCGTGTTGCACGACGTCTGCTTCACCGTCCCGGCCGGGCGCACGGTCGCGCTGGTCGGGGCGACCGGCTCCGGCAAGTCGACGATCGCGTCGCTCGCGGTCCGGCTGGTCGACCCGGTGTCCGGCCGGATCACCGTCGAGGGCGTGCCACTGCCCGATCTCTCCGCCCAGGGCCTGGCCTCGGTGGCCGCGGTGGTGCCGCAGATCCCGTTCGTGTTCGACGACACCGTCCGCGGCAACATCACGCTCGACCGCGAGGGCCTGACCGACGACGACGCGTGGGGGGCGCTGCGGCTCGCCCAGGCCGACGGGTTCGTGAGCAAGCTGCCCGAGGGGCTCGACACCCCGGTCGGCGAGCGTGGCACCTCGCTCTCCGGCGGCCAGCGGCAGCGGCTCACGCTGGCCCGGGCGCTGGCCGGCCACCCGCGGCTGCTGGTCCTCGACGACGCCACGAGCGCGGTCGACCCGCGGGTCGAGGCGGCGATCCTGTCGGCGCTGCGCGACCGTGACGCCGGTGCCTCGATCCTGGTGGTGGCCTACCGCCGGGCCACGATCGCGCTGGCCGACGAGGTGGTCTTCCTCGATCACGGCCGGGTGGTGGCGACCGGCACCCACCACGACCTGATGGAGCGGGTCCCGGCCTACAACGCGCTGGTGACGGCCTATGAGCGGGCCGAAGCCGAGAGCGAGGTCAGCGCATGACCGCGGTGACTCTCGAAGCGGCTCCGGAAGAGGGCACGCTCGCCACGGTCAAGCGGGGGCTGAGGCTCTCGCCGGAGCTGCGGCCGGGGCTGGCCGGCACGCTCGCGCTGGCCATGGTCTCGATGGCCGGCCGGGTGGCCGTGCCGATCGCCGTGCAGCAGGGCATCGACCGGGGCATCCGTGCGCCCGGCGGCCCCGACCTCGGCGTGATCCTGGTCGTCGTGCTGATCACGGTGGCCACCCTGGTGATCTCCACGGCCTGCGGCTACCTGATGACCCGCCGCCTGTTCACGGTCTCCGAGACCGCCCTGGGCGCCCTGCGGTCACGCACCTTCCGGCACATCCACGACCTGTCGATGCTGCACCAGCAGTCCGAGCGGCGTGGCTCGCTGACCTCCCGGGTGACCACCGACATCGACCAGATCACCCAGTTCCTGCAGACCGGCGGCGTGATGCTGCTCGTCACCTCGGGCCAGCTGGTGGTCACCACGATCGTCATGGTGGCGTACTCCTGGCAACTGACCCTCGTGGTGTTCGCCGCGTTCCTGCCGGCCGCGGTGGTGATCCGGCTCTACCAGCGCCGGCTGGCCAAGGTCTACCGCTCGGTGCGTGAGCGCACCGGCGTGCTGCTGGGCGCGATCGGCGAGAGCGTCGTCGGGGCCCTGGTGATTCGCGCGTACGGGGTGGCCGGCCGCACCGAGCGCCGGCTCGACATCGCCGTCGACCGCCTGCGGGTGTCCCAGCAGCGGGCGTTGCGGACCAGCGTCACCAGCTTCTCCACCGGTGAGCTGGCGGCCGGGCTGGCCCTGGCCGCGGTGGTGGCCGTCGGCGTCTGGCTGGGTGTCGGCGGCGGGCTCACGGTCGGGCAGCTGACCGCCTTCCTGTTCCTGGTGACGCTGTTCATCCAGCCGGTGCAGATCGCCACCGAGGTGCTGAACGAGGCCCAGAACGCGGTGGCCGGCTGGCGGCGGGTGCTCGACGTGCTCGACATCGCGCCGGACGTGGCCGACCCGGCCGCCGACGGGGTGGCGCTGCCCGAGGGTCCGCTGTCGGTGCGCTTCGACGACGTGTCGTACCGCTATCCCGGCGGCCCGATCGTGCTGGCCGACGTCGACCTGGAGATCGCGCCGCGGACCCGGGTGGCCGTGGTCGGCGAGACCGGCAGCGGCAAGACCACGTTCGCGAAGCTGCTCACCCGGCTGATGGACCCGGCGTCCGGCGCGGTGCTGCTCTCCGGCGAGCCGCTGACCACGGTCCGGTTCGACTCGCTGCGGTCGCGGGTGGTCATGGTCCCGCAGGACGGGTTCCTGTTCGACGCCACGGTGGCCGAGAACGTGCGCTTCGCCAGGCCCGAGCTCAGCGACGACCAGCTCGACCTGGCGTTCACCGAGCTGGGCCTGGCCGACTGGGTCGCCGGACTGCCACACGGGGTGGACACCCCGGTCGGTGAGCGGGGCGAGGCGCTGAGCGTGGGGGAGCGTCAGCTGGTCGCGCTCGTCCGGGCGTACGTGGCCGATCCTGATCTTCTGGTTCTCGACGAGGCCACCAGTGCCGTCGACCCGGCCACGGAGGTCCGGTTGCAGCGGGCGCTCGACGCGGTGACCAGGGGCCGGACGACCGTGGCGATCGCACACCGGCTGTCCACGGCCCGGGCCGCCGACGAGGTGATCGTGGTGGATGCGGGCCGCGTGGTGCAACGCGGCCCGCACGCCCAGCTGCTCCAGGACACCGATTCGATCTACGCCAAGCTGTACGCGTCGTGGCTGGAGCAGACCCGCTGAGTTGGCCGGCGTCGCTCCGCTCCGCGAGTGATCATCTCACCGGCGGCGATCACTAGCGGGCGTAGAACTCGACGACGAGCTGCTCGTCGCAGACCACCGGGATCTCGGTGCGCAGCGGCTCGCGGATGACCGTGGTGCGCAGCTCATCGAGCACCGTGGACAGGTAGGGCGGGGTCGGGCCGTCGACGTGCGCGCCGGCCGCGGCGACCTGGAACGGCGTCTTGTCGCGGCTGGTCGCGCGCACCTCGACGACCTGGCCGGGCTTGAGCCGGTAGGACGGGCGGTCGACCTTCTTGCCGTCCACCGTGAAGTGGCCGTGCGCGACGTGCTGGCGCGCCTGGTAGATGCTGCGGGCCAGCCCGGCGCGCAGCACCGTGGCGTCCAGCCGGCGCTCCAGCAGGACCACCATGGTCTCGCCGGTCTTGCCCTCGCCGCGGTGCGCGTCGTCGTACGCCTTCCGCATCTGCGCCTCGCTGATGTTGTACTGGTGGCGCAGACGCTGCTTCTCGAGCAGCCGGACCTGGTAGTCCGACGTCTTACGCCGACCACGCCCGTGCACCCCCGGCGGGAACGGCCGCCGCTCGAAGTACTTCACGCACTTGCGGGTCAGCGGGATGCCGAGGGCCCGCGAGAGCCGGGCCTTGGGTCGGGAATTGTTCACGGGTCTCCTCGTTCGTGTCGCCTGCTCGAGGCTGTTGGGAACTGGTGTCTCCCCAAAACGCGCCTGATACGGTTAGCCTCACCTTACTAAGGTCAGCCTAACCGGTGCCCGGAGGAACGTCACATGCAGCCCACCCACGCCGAGGTCGCGCGCACACTCGCGGCCGGTCACCTGCCCGCCAGCGCGCATATCGCGAGGCGTCAGGGACCGTTCCCGGTGCGCCACGTCGCCGACCCGCAAGGCCGCCTGCTGCTGCTCTCACCGGCCGACGGGGTGCTCACCGCCGCCCTGTGCCCCGAGCCGGGCACCGACGACACCGCGCTGGTCCTCGACATCGCTGACATCCCGCCGCTGGCCGGCGCGCCGTCGATCGGCCGGGTCTGGGTGGCCGGCTGGGCCCGGCGCCTGAGTGGCGACGAGGCGCGCGCCGCGACCCTCGACTACGCCGACACCGACCCGGCGTCCGACCTGCTCGACGTGGGCGACTCCCAGGTGCTGCACCGGATGGAGGTCGCCGAGGTCCGCTACGAGCGCAACGGCAAGCTGGTCGACGTCGACCCCGACGAGTACGCCGAAGCCAGCCCCGACCCGCTGCGCACGATCGAGTTCGACCTGATCGCCGACCTGGCCGACCACCACGTCGACGAGATCGCCGAGTTCGTCCGCAAGGCCCTCGGCAAGGCGGCCAAGAACGTGACCCGGCCCGAGCTGGTGCGCCTCGACCGGTACGGCTTCGTCGTGCGGGTCGGCGAGCGGCTGGCCCGGCTGCCGTTCCCGCGGCGCGTCGAGGACCGGCACGATCTCGCGCATCTGCTGCACCCGGTCTTGTGCCACCGGTGCGGGTAAGCCAGGTTCACATTCGGCTCGCCACCGAGCGCCCCCGAGAGCGACGGTGAAACCGGGCTCAGGAGATGTCGCCGACCAGGTAGCGCTGCACATTGGGCGCTATGGCGCGTACCAGAGTCTCGGGGTCCTGTGACGCGACCGGCTCGACCTTCAGCACGTAGCGCATCATCGCCAGACCCGCGATCTGCGTCGCGACCAGCGACGCGCGCAGCGGCGCGTCCTCGCCGTCCATGCCCAGCTCGCTGATCGCCTTGCGCAGCACCTGTGTGACCACGAACTCGCGCACCAGCCGGGCCGTCCAGTCGTTGCTCATCGCCGAACGCAGCAACGCCACCGCCGCCTTGCCGGCCGGCGAGTCCCACACGTTCAGCACCAGCCGGACCAGCCGCTCGCCGGCCTCCTCACGCGGGCCGTCGAGCGCCTTGGGCACCAGCTCGGCCGGGTCCACCGGCATCTCCAAGCTGGCCAGGAAGAGCTTGTCCTTGGTGCCGAAGTAGTGGTGCACCAGCGCCGGATCGACCTCGGCCGCGGTCGCGATGGCCCGGATCGACGCCTTGTCGAAACCACGCTCCGCGAAGATCGCGCGGGCGGCCACCAGGATCGCCTCGCGGGTGTCCTGGTTGCCCGGTCGCCGCCCGCTGCGTCGCACCTATCCCGTCCTTCTCCGAAGGGTCGCCGCCGCCAGGAGCAGCGCGAGCACCACGGCGCCCGACACGATGACCAGGTCGCGCCACATCGTCGTCGTGCCCACCCCGGTCAGCGCGTCGACCGCGTAGGTCAGCGGCAGCACGTCACTGATCGCCTGGAGCCAGCCCGCCATCTGCCCGCGCGGCACGAACAGCCCGCACAGCAGCAGCTGCGGCACGACCACCACCGGAAGGAACTGTACGGCCTGGAACTCGGTGCGCGCGAAGGCGCTGCAGAACAGGCCGAGGGCGACACCCAGCACGGCGTTGATCACGGCGATCAGCACGACCAGGCCGGCCGAGCCGTCGGTCTCCAGACCCAGGACGAGGTACGCCGTCCCGACCGCGACCGCGGCCTGCACGGTGGCGGCCACGCCGAACGCGATCCCGTACCCGAACAGCAGGTCGATCTTGCCGAGGGGCGTGGTGAGCAGACGCTCCAACGTGCCGCTGGTCCGCTCGCGCAACATCGCGATGCTGGTCACCAGGAACATGATCACGAACGGGAAGACGCCCAGCATGATCAGCGCGATCCGGTCGAACGCCCGGCTCCCGTCGTACATGAAATACAGCAGGGCCAGCAGAACGGAAGGAACAACGACGAGAAGCGCGACGGTACGCCGGTCATGCCGCAACTGGCGCAGGATCCGGGCGGCGGTGGCCAGCGTGATCATGCCGCTGTCCTGATCAGGGTGAGGAACGCCGCTTCGAGGTCGCCGGTGTTGGTGCGCCGCTTGATCGTCTCGGGTGGATCGTCGGCGACGATGCGCCCCTCGCGGATCAGGATCAGCCGGTCGCAGCGGCCCGCCTCGTCCATCACATGGCTGGACACGACCAGCGTGGTGCCGCCCGCCGCGAGCTCGTGGAACTTCTGCCAGAGGTCGGCCCGCAGCACCGGGTCCTGGCCGACGGTCGGCTCATCGAGCACCAGGAGTCGCGGGCGCCCGATCATCGCGCAGGCCAGCGAGGCCCGGCTGCGCTGACCGCCCGACAGGTTACCGACTAGTTGGTCACTTGCGGTCGCGAGGCCGACGTCGCTGATCGCCCGGTCCGCCTCGGCGGCGCCCAGGCCGTAGAGCGTGGCGAAATATCGGGCGTTCTCCCGCACCGAGAGGTCGGCGTAGACACTGGGCGCCTGGGTGACGTAACCGACCTGACGTCGCAGCTCCCGGGCGCCGGCCGGTTGGCCGAGCACGGTCACGGTGCCCGCCCGGACCACCTGCACCCCGACGATCGCCCTGATCAGCGTGGTCTTCCCGCTGCCGCTGGGGCCGAGCAGCGCGGTGACCCGGCCGGCCGGGATGGCGCAGTCGAGGCCGTGCAGGACGGTGCGGCGGCCGCGCTCGACCACCAGGCCCTCGATCGTGATGGCATGGTCCATGTGCCGCCTCCAGAATTCATCATGCGTTGAACTCAACGGTAGATGAATTCTGCGGACATAAAAAGAGCCGCCTCCTCTGGGCGGCTCTTCTTATGCGGCTCTTTCTCTCCGGCTCTTCCCTAGAGGGCGAGGATCCGGTCGAGGAACTCGCGGTAGCCGCGCATGGCCATCCGCATGCTCTCGGTGTCCGGTGTGGTCCGGCCGTCCAGCGGGTCGAGCTCGTCGCGCTCGGCCAGCAGGGCCTCGGTCAGCTCGTTGACCGCCTCGGTCAGCAGGTCGTGCGCCCGGGTCAGCGCGGTCACCGGGTCGTCCACGAAGTCGCCCTTGACCTGGTGCCACTGCTTGCGGAAATGCGCGATGGCCTCCTCGTCCCAGAACGAGATCTGCCCCATCGTCACGTCACCCGGCCGCAGCGGCCCGCCCGAGGTGGGCGCGTCAGCGGGTCGCCCCGCCCGCGGAAGGTCGTCGGCATCCTCGAGACTGGCCGACCGCCGCGGCGTCGGCGGCACCGGGACAGGCTGCCTGGCCAGCGACGGAATTCCGGACGTCGGCACGGTCGCCCACCCGGTGGGCCGGCCGTTGCTGCCGTTGGCGCTGCCGTTCTGCCGGGCGACCTCGTCCTCCCAGGCCTCATCCTCGGCCGCGGCGCGACGGCGCCCGCCACCCGGGGTTGTCGTGTCACCGAGCCCGGCGGCGCCGGCCTGCTGAGCCTCAGTGGATGCGCCACGGGGTTCGGCTGCGTTGCCCGACGTGGTGCCTGCGCCGGCCGACGGGGTGCCCAGCGGGTCGGCTTTGCCACTTGGGTCGGCCACGCTTCGCGGGTCGGTCGTGTTACGGGGGTCGGCCGTGCCGCGGGCGTCGGCCGTGCCGCCCGATGTCGCGTTGCGCGAGTCGCCCACGCCGCGGGGCTCGCCTGCGCTGCCGCCGCCGAATGTCGTGCCGCGCGAATCGCCTGCGTGGGGGTCGCCGGCAATGCTCCGGGTCGCGCCGCGTGAATCGCCCGGCCCACCCGGGTCAGCCACGCCACCCAGCGTCGCGCCGCGCGAGTCGCCTTCCCTGTCCGGCGCCACGCCAAGCGGGTCGGAAGTGTTCCGCGCGTCACGCGCTCCGGCTCCGTTGCGCGAGTCACCCCCGCTGCGGGAGTCGGTCGAGCTGCCAAGCGCCACGCCGCGCGAGTTGGTCGCCGCACGGGGGTCGGCCACGCCACCCAGCGTCGCGCCGCGCGGGTCGGCGGCACCACCCGGCGTCGCGCCGCGCGGGTCGGACGCGCTGTTCGGAGTCGCGCCGCGCGGGTCGGATGCGTTGAGCGCGCCGCCGCGAGAGTCGTTGGACCCGCCGAGCGCCGCCCCGCGCGAATCGCCGGCGCCGCGCCCGTCGGTCACGCCGCCCAGGGTGGCAGCGCGTGGGTCGGTTCCGCGAAGGTCCGCCTCGCGCGGGTCGTTGCCGCGCGTGTCAGTGATGCTGCCGAGAGCAGCGCCGCGGGGCGAGTCCGGCCCGCCGCCCAGGGAGATCACCCGAGGCCCATCCTCGTCGTCCATGTCAGACTTTTCCGAAATGCCGGACCGGCCGTTGTCGGGCGAAGAAAGTGAGGAGTTCGTCGCCGGCAATGCGATCCCAGGCCGCGCGTTCGGCGGCGAGCCGGGCGACTCCGGCGCGAGCGGAGACGCCGGCGTCAACTGATGGGCGGCGGAGGACTGCTGGCCCGCAGGCTGCTGACCCGCCGACGGCGACTGACCGGTGGACGACTGCCCAGCCCCCGAAGACCCCTGCGGGCCTTGCGGCGAAAACATCGACGGAGAGCCCGACGAAGGCTGCGGGCCTGACAGCGGCTGCGGCGCCAGCGGCGACTGGGCCCCCGGCAGCGGCTGCGGCAGCAACGGCGACTGGCCCCCCGGCAGCGGCTGTGGCACCAACGGCGACTGGCCGCCCGACGGCGGCTGCGGTGCCAGCGGCGACTGAGAACCCGACGCCGGCTGCAGGCCCGGCGATGGCTGAGCCAGCGGCGAGGGCACACCCGACGGCGGCTGGGAGGCCTGCGGCGTGGCCTGGGACGACGGCGACTGCGGCGTGAACGGGGCCGCGGGCGCGAACGGCGACGCCGGCGTGAACGGAGTGGACGGCTGGGCGAACGGCGGCGTCGGGGTGCCGAACGCCGGCCGCGGCGCCGGCTGGGGCATCGGGGCCTGGCCGCCCGTGGTCCCGTTCGGGATCGGGGCGCCGCCGTGCCGCGGGGTCTCGCCGTTCTGCTGTGCCCGATCCGCGTCCACCGGCGGAAAACCTCCCTGGTTGCCGTTCCACTGCCGACCGGCTTCGAAGTCGCCGCGCCGGGTGCCGAGCGCCACCATCTGGGGCTCGCCGTGCTGGGCCTTGGCGGCGTTGCCGGCCAGCTGGGCGGCGGCCGCGGCCTGGGTGGAGCCCGAGTGCGAGGGCATCGAGCCCGGCGGGTTCTCGATCACCGTGTCGTCCTGCGCGTCCTCATCGGACGTGCGCTGCCCGGGCGCGGCGGAGCCGTGTGAGCCTGGCCAGAAGCGTGCCAGGCCGCGAGACTGCCGGGCGTGGTCGGGGCTGGACGTCGGCTCCATCGGTCAAAGACTCCCGTCGAAAGGCAGCATGCACCCCTGCGGAGGTGCGACGCACCGGACGACCGTACCGCCCTCGCCCGCCGGACACACCCCTGGTGCGGCCTCCGTGACCGGATCGTGGGTTGTCCACAGCCCCCGCCGACCGGAGAGAAGACTGCGCAACAATGTGCGGGTGGCAGCACCCGACTCGAACACCCGGCTTGATCCTTCCATCGCGTCCCGGCTCCGGCGTAACGACGACGGGCTCGTCGCGGCGATCGTGCGTGAGCACGGCAGCGGCGACGTGCTGATGCTCGCGTGGATGGATGACGAGGCGCTCCACCGCACGCTGACCACGGGACTGGCCACGTACTGGTCGCGGAGCCGTAAGGAGTACTGGGTGAAGGGCGCCACGTCCGGCCACTTCCAGCACGTCAAGGGGGTCGCGCTCGACTGTGACGGCGACGCCCTGCTGGTCACCGTCGAGCAGGACGGCGCGGCCTGTCACACCGGGTCGCACACCTGCTTCTTCGACGACCTGCCGGTGACCGCGCCGGGGGTGGACGCATGACCAGCGGCGCGGTGGCCCCGAGCGAGGACGAGTTCGTCGCGCTCCGGCGGCGTGTGGTGCCGATCACACGGCGGTTGCTGGCCGACGGCGAGACGCCCATCGGGGTCTACACGAAGCTGGCCGGCGGCCCCGGCACCTTCCTGCTGGAGTCGGCCGAGCAGGGTGCGGCGTGGTCGCGTTATTCATTCGTCGGGGTGCGCAGCGCCGCCACGCTGACGGCGAAGGACGGACAGGCGCATTGGCTGGGCGTGCCGCCGGATGGCGTACCCCGGACGGGTGATCCGGTGACCGCCCTGCGTGAGACGGTCGCGGCGCTGGCCGGCCCGGCCGAGCCGGCGGTGGCCGGGCTTCCGCCGCTGACCGGCGGCATGGTGGGTTATCTGAGCTATGACCTGGTACGCCGCTTCGAGCGGCTGCCGGCCACCGCGATCGACGACGTGCCGGTGCCCGAGCTCGGCATGATGCTCGCCACCGACCTGGTGGTGCTCGACCACTTCGACGGCTCGGCCGTGCTGGTGGCCAACGCGGTGCTCCCGGCCGACGCCGACGACCGGGCCCGCCGCGCCGCCTACCACCAGGCGGTCGGCCGGCTCGACGCGATGACCACGGCGCTGTCCCGGCCCACCCCGCCGATGATCTCCACGGTGGAGCGACGGGCGCCCGGCGAGGTCCGTAGCCGTACCGCGCCCGGCGACTACCAGAAGGCGGTCGAGCAGGCCAAGGAGGCGATCCGGGCCGGCGAGTGCTTCCAGATCGTGGTCGGCCAGCGCTTCGAGCGGGTCACCGACGCCGACCCGCTCGACGTCTACCGCGTGCTCCGGGCGACCAACCCGAGCCCGTACATGTATCTCCTGCGCTTCGACGACTTCGACATCGTCGGCTCGTCGCCCGAGGCCCACCTCAAGGTCAGCGCCGAGTCCGGCGGGGTGCGGCGCGCGCTGCTCCACCCGATCGCCGGCACCCGCTGGCGGGGCGCGACCCCCGAGCAGGACAACGCGCTGGCCGCCGAGCTGCTGGCCGACCCGAAGGAACGCGCCGAGCACGTGATGCTGGTCGACCTGGGCCGCAACGACCTGGGCCGGGTCTGCCGGGCGGGCACGGTCGAGGTGCCCGACTTCGCGCGGATCGAGCGCTACAGCCACGTCATGCACATCGTGTCGACGGTGGTCGGCGAGCTGCGGGCCGACCGGACGGCGTTCGACGCGCTGGCCGCGACGTTCCCGGCGGGCACGCTGTCCGGCGCGCCCAAGGTCCGGGCGATGGAGATCATCGAGGAGCTCGAGCCGGTCCGCCGCGGCCTGTACGGCGGCACGGTCGGCTACTTCGGCTTCGGCGGCGACATGGACATGGCCATCGCGATCCGCACCGCCCTGATGCGCGCGGGCGTCGCCTACGTGGGCGCGGGCGCCGGCATCGTCGCCGACTCCGACCCCGAGTCCGAGGAGCAGGAGACCCGCAACAAGGCGGCCGCCGTCCTGGCCGCGATCGCCGCCGCCGAGACCCTCCGCGCCGCCCGATGACCGAGCCCGCCGCCTCCGCCGAGCCGACCGCGAGCGAGCCGCCGGCGACGCCCGACAACGAGGCGCGGGACGACCAGGCGCGGGACGACGAGGCGCGGGACAAAGAGGCGGGGAGCGGCGGGCGGGGGCTGGCGGCCGCGGTGCTGGGCTGCGTGGCCGGCGCCGGGCTGGCGATCTTCGCGGCGACCCGGGTGTGGGCGGTGGCCGTGACCGAGCGGCCCGGCCTGCCCGAGCTGCGCGAGCAGACGACCGGCGCGGCGGCTCAGGGCTGGATCATCGCGCTCGCCGTGGTCGCGCTGGGCGGCGCCGGCGCGCTGCTGGCGACCCGCGGCGGGCTGCGGCGTGGGCTGGGCGTCCTGCTGATGCCGGTCGGGGCCGGCCTGGCGGTCGCCGCGATCGCCGCCCGCTCGGGCCTCGACGTGGGCGCGGCGGGCGCGGGCTCGATCGTCTGGCCCGCGGTCTGCGTGATCGGATCCGCGCTGATCGTGCTGGGCGGCCTGGGCGCGGCGCGGCGCGGTCATCGATGGCCGGCCATGGGTTCCAGGTACGAGCGCGGCACGGCGCCGTCCCCGCTCGCCCAGCCGGGCGGTCCGTCCGAGCCGTCTGCCGCCGCCGGTCTGAAGCCGGACGTCACCGCCACGGACACCCGCGCCGCCTGGGACGCCTTGGACCGCGGCGACGACCCGACCGCCTGACGTCGTCCACCGGCACGCGTAGCCGGCCGAATCGTGAGGGCCGCGAGGCCGGCGAAAGGGCCGGCCGGGGCCGCGCGGGCGGCGAAAGGGCCGGCCGGTGCCGCGCGGGCGGCGAGAGGGCCCGCCAGGGTCGCGAGGGCGGCGCGGGACCGGGTCTAGCGGCGGGCGCCGGTCGTGAGGCGGCGGGAAGCGCGGCGCCGCCGGGCCGGCTGGGCCGGGCCCTCGGACTCGGCCGCCGCCGAGGTGGCGGTGGCGGCGAGGATGGCGCGGACCATGGCGTCCATCTCGGCGCGGGCCCGGGCGCGGGCCCGGTCCTCGCACAGGGCGTCCCAGGCGTTGCTCTGGGCGGTGCGCAGTTTCGCGTCGCCGACCATCGCGCGCTCGACGCTAAGGACGAGGTCGGCGGCCGCGGCGACGACGGCTCGGGAGAGGGAGGCGATGCCCGAAGGCGGTGCGCCCAACGGCTGGGTGCCGGCTGCGGTGGCCATGGTCAACTCCGAAACTCGATCTACGCGGGCCGGGCGTGGCGTCTGACCAGGGAGGATCCGGCCGGTTCGCCACGGGCAAGTGTGCCCGACAGAAATGATGGCCGAGTCGTATTTCCGATCCGTGAAGCCACCGTCAACTCGATGGGGGGTCAGCCGATCATCCGAAGGTGTCCAGCTCGGCGCGGGGTGCCGACGGGACGTTTGTGACAGACGTGACATGCGCCCGGCGGCGCATTATGCCGCAGGCCAGGATGTAAGCCACGCCATACCCCGGGGGCTTGCCGTCGTCCCCGGACGCCTAGCATCGGGCCGAGGACACCCGGAGAGGGGAGTCATTACGTGACATCCGATCAGGCCGGGGCGGGGGGCGGACCCGCCGAGCGTGAGACGGGACCGGCGAACGTGCTCGAGGAGATCCTGGCGGGGGTCCGCGAGGACGTGGCCGTCCGGCAGGAGCAGATCCCGCTGGAGCAGATCCGGGAGCTCGCCGCCAAGGCGCCCCCGGCCATCGACGCCTACGCGGCCCTGCGTAAGCCCGGCGTCGCCGTGATCGCCGAGGTGAAGCGGGCGTCGCCGTCGAAGGGCGCGCTCGCCGACATCCCCGATCCGGCCGAGCTGGCCGGTGAGTACGCGGCCGGCGGCGCGCGCTGCATCAGCGTGCTGACCGAGGGCCGCTGGTTCGGCGGGTCGCTGGACGACCTGGCCGCGGTGCGAGCCGCGGTCGATGTGCCGGTGCTCCGCAAGGACTTCGTGGTCTCCAGCTACCAGATCCACGAGGCCCGGGCGCACGGCGCCGACCTGGTGCTGCTGATCGTGGCCGCGCTCGAGCAGAACGTGCTGACCGGTCTGCTGGAGCGGATCGAGTCGCTGGGCATGACCGCGCTCGTCGAGGTGCACAACGAGGACGAGGCCGACCGTGCCCTGGAGGCCGGCGCGCAGGTGATCGGGGTCAATGCCCGCGACCTGCGCACGCTCGAGGTGGACCGGTCGGTGTTCGAGCGGATCGCCCCGGGTCTGCCGGGCAAGGTGGTCAAGATCGCCGAGTCGGGGGTACGCGGACCGCACGACCTGATCCGCTATGCCTCGGCGGGTGCTGACGCCGTACTCGTGGGTGAGGGTCTGGTCACCAAGAAGAGCCCGCGTGACGCCGTGGCCGAGCTGGTCAACGCCGGCAACCACCCGGCGACGCCGCGGCCCGTGCGATGAGCGCGCCGACCCGGGTAAAGGGACATTTCGGCAAGTTCGGCGGCCGCTTCGTACCCGAGGCCCTGGTCCGTGCTCTTGACGAGCTCGAGGCGGCTTATCGGGAGGCCCGGCAGGACCCGGCGTTCAACCAGAGGTTCGCCGATCTGCTGACCGGCTACGCGGGCACGCCGTCGCTGCTGTACCCGGCCGAGCGGCTCTCGGCCAAGCTCGGGGCGACGATCCTGCTGAAGCGCGAAGACCTGAACCACACCGGCGCGCACAAGGTCCGCAACGTGCTCGGCCAGGCACTGCTGGCCCAGCGGATGGGCAAGCCCCGGGTGATCGCCGAGACCGGGGCCGGCCAGCACGGCGTGGCCAGCGCGACCGCGGCCGCCCTGCTCGACCTCGAGTGCGTGGTCTACATGGGCGAGGTGGACACCGAGCGGCAGGCGCTGAACGTGGCGCGGATGCGGATGCTGGGCGCGACGGTCGTACCCGTCACCACCGGGTCGCGCACCCTGAAGGACGCGCTCAACGACGCCCTCCGCGACTGGGTCGCGAGCGTCGACACCACCCACTACCTGCTGGGCACCGCGGCCGGGCCGCACCCGTTCCCGGAGATCGTGCGCGACTTCGTGAGCGGCATCGGCACCGAGGCCCGGGCGCAGGTGCTGGCACAGACCGGCGCGCTGCCGGACGCGGTCGCGGCCTGTGTCGGCGGCGGCTCCAACGCGATCGGCATCTTCCACGCCTTCGTGCCCGACGAGAACGTCCGGCTGTACGGCTTCGAGGCCGGCGGCGACGGCGTGGAGACCGGCCGGCACGCCGCGTCGATCACCGGTGGCTCGTCGGGGGTGCTGCACGGCGCCCGCACCTACGTGCTCCAGGACGACGACGGCCAGACGGTCGACTCGCACTCGATCTCGGCCGGCCTCGACTACCCGGGTGTCGGCCCGGAACACGCCTGGCTGCACGACACCGGCCGGGCCACCTACGAGCCGGTCACCGACGCCGAGGCGATGGCCGCGTTCCAGCTGCTCTGCCGGACCGAGGGGATCATCCCGGCGATCGAGAGCGCACACGCGCTGGCCGGCGCCGCCCGCATCGCCCCGCGACTGCGGGCCGAGCTGGGCCGCGAGCCGGTGATCGTGGTGAACCTGTCCGGCCGTGGCGACAAGGACGTGCACACGGCCGGCGCGTACTTCGGGATCCTGAACGAGCGCGAAGAAATCGTGATGGGGGAGCAGGAGTGAGCATCGCCGACGTCTTCGGCAAGGCGAAGGCGGAGAACCGCTCGGTGCTCATCGGCTGCATGCCGGCCGGTTTTCCCACGGTCGACCACAGCATCACGTCGATGCTGGCCATGGCCGACGCGGGCTGCGACGTGATCGAGGTCGAGCTGCCGTACTCCGACCCGGTGATGGACGGCCCGGTGATCCAGAAGGCCAGCGACATCGCGCTGGCCGCCGGCGTACGCACCCGCGACACGCTGCGGATCATCGAGGCGGTCGCGTCCCGCGGGGTGCCGGTGGTGCTGATGACCTACTGGAACCCGATCGAGAAGTACGGCGTCGACGCCTTCGCCCGCGACCTGGCCGCGGCCGGCGCCACCGGCATGATCACGCCGGACCTGATCCCGGACGAGGCGGCCGAGTGGATCGCCGCCTCGGACGCCCACCGGATCGACCGGACCTTCCTGGTCTCGCCGTCGTCGACCGACGAGCGGATCGCGATGACCGTCGGGCAGTGCCGCGGTTTCGTCTACGCCACCGCGCTGATGGGTGTCACCGGCGCCCGCACCGCGGTGTCGCGGCAGGCGCCCGATCTGGTGGCCCGGGTCCGGCACGTCGACCCGGACATGGCGGTCGGTGTCGGGCTGGGTGTCGGCAACGGTGTGCAGGCCGCCGAGGTGGCCGCGTTCGCCGACGGCGTGATCGTGGGGAGCGCGCTGATCCGTTGCGTTCTCGACGCGCCCGACGCGGCCGAGGGGGAACGCAAGTTGCGTGCGCTGAGCGCGGAACTCGCGGAGGGTGTCCGGAACCGCCCCTGACGCTCGTTCCGTGACCATGCGACGGTACCGTGTCCGCCGTGGAGAACTTCGCCGCCATCCCCAGCCCTGAAACGTCCGTCTGGCACCTGCTCGGGCTGCCGATCCGGGCGTACGCGCTCTGCATCGTGCTCGGCATCGTCGCCGCCGTGCTGGTGATGGAGTCCCGGCTCCGCAAGCGTGGTGTCGCGCCGTGGGCCTCACTCGACATGGCGGTCTGGGCGGTGCCGGCCGGCATCATCGGCGCCCGCCTCTACCACGTCATCACCTCGCCCGGTGACTACTTCGGCGCCGGTGGCGACCCGGTCCGCGCCCTCTACATCTGGGAGGGCGGCCTCGGTGTCTGGGGCGCGATCGCCGGTGGCGCGGTCGGCGCCTGGCTGGCCGCCCGGCAGCTGGGCATCCCGCTGAGGGTCTTCCTCGACGCGGCGGCGCCCGGTCTGCCGATCGCGCAGGCCATCGGCCGGGTCGGCAACTGGTTCAACAACGAGCTGTACGGCGGCGTCACCACGCTGCCGTGGGGCCTGCGCGTGCACGACATGGACCGCGCCAACCCCGGCCACGCCACGGTGATCGACGGTAAGGCGGTCACCCTGCCCGAGCTCTACCACCCGACGTTCCTCTATGAGGCGCTGTGGTGCCTGGGCGTGGCGGCGCTGGTGTTCCTGCTCGACCGGAAGTTCCAGTTCGGCCGTGGGCGCGCTTTCGCGGTGTACGTGATGGGGTACACGGTGGGCCGGCTCTGGATCGAGATGATGCGTACGGACGAGGCGACGCACTTCTTCGGCGTACGCCTGAACATCTTCACCTCGATCATCGTCTTCCTCGGCGGGCTGGCCTTCTTCCTCCTGGCCAAGGGCCCGCGCGAGTACCTGGTGCCGGTCGACGCGCCGGAGACCGCGCCCGAGCCGGCCGCCGAGAGCGGGGTGTCGCAGGTGGACGTGTCCGACGCCGCCGACGCCCAGCCGCGCGCGCCTAAGGCGTACCAGGTTGTCAGCGAGGACCGATTCGACGAGTATCAACGAACCGGAATCCTGCCGCCCACGGTCACCACCGTGGCGGAACCGGCCGGCGCGGACGGCGAGACCCCCGCGGCGTCGTCCGCGGGAAAGTCCGACGAGAGCTGACCAGGCCGGCCCGGAAGGCTCGGGCGTACGAGCACAGGAGGCGACCGTGCGCACTGCCGTCGTGGTGGGTGCGGGCATGGCCGGCCTGGCCGCGTCGGGCGCCCTGGCCCGGGCCGGCTGGCGGGTCACCCTCCTGGAACGCGGCGAGCGGGTGGCCGCCTCGCCGACCGCGCTCGTGCTGTGGCCCAACGGCCTGCGCGCGCTGAGCGCGCTCGACCCCGACGGCGGCTGGTCGGCCATCGCCGCGCCGCTGCCCGACGGCGGTGTCCGGCGCCCCGACGGCCAGTGGCTGGTGTCGCCCCGGCCCCGGACCGCCTCCGGCTACGGCCCCGCCGTGGCCCATCTCGAAGACCTGTACGACGCGCTGGTGGCCGGCCTCGGCGGCGACGTGGAGATCCGCACCGGCGTGGCAATCTCGGTGGTCCGCTGCGGCCCCGGCCGCCGGCCCGCCGTGGGCGACGGCCGCACCGAGTACGAGGCCGACCTGATCGTGGCCGCGGACGGCATCGACAGCGCGGTCCGCCGGGCGCTGGCTCCCGAGGCGGCCGCGGTCGGTTCCGGCTTCGCCGCCTGGCAGGCCGTGATCCCGGCGTTCCGGGCGCCCGACCTGACCGGCGACGGCGGTGAGACGCTCGGCGCCGGCTACCGCTTCGTGGCGATCCCGCTGGGCGAGCGCGCGGCCGGCCGGGGCGGCGTCTACTGGGTGGCGACCGCGGCCGGCGCGGCCCGCCCGGAATCGCCGGCCACCCAGCTGGCCCTGCTGCGGCGGTGGTTCGCCGGGTGGCACGCGCCGGTCGGTGAGCTGCTGGCGGCGACCCGCCCGGAGGATCTGGTGCCGCAGGAGGTGCGCGAGCTGCGTCCGCTGCCCCGGGCGTACGGGTTCCCGTCCGGCCCCGGCGGTGTGGTGCTGCTGGGCGACGCCGCCCACGCGATGCCGCACCACCTGGGTCAGGGCGCGTGCCTGGCCTTCGAGGACGCCGCCACGTTGCGCTCGCTGGTGGCCGGCGCGGCGCCGGGACCGGAGCTGACCGCGGCGGTCGAGGCGTACAGCCGGGCCCGCCGCCCCCGCACGAACAGCGTGGTGCGGCAGACCCGCCGGATGTCCGCGGTGGTGCAGGCGCGCGGCCGCCTCGCGCTGCGCGCCCGGGACGCCGCCCTCAACTCGCTGCGCCCGCGCCTGCTCGGCCACTCCCACGGCCCGGCGGCCGACTGGGTCCCGCCCGAGTAGAACCCCGTGTCGTCACTCAGGTCAGTGGTAGCTCAGGACGGTATCCGCGGCCCGAACACCGTCCTGGCCGGCCACTGTCAGAGGGGCGCCGGGGCGGGCTCGGCGATGCAGGCCGTGCCGACGCGGCGGAAGCCGACCTTGGAGTAGAGGCGGGCCACGTCGTCGTCGCCGGCCGAGAGGAAGACCAGGTCGACGCCGTTCTCCAGGGCGTGCCGGGCCAGGCTGGCGGTGAGCTGGGAGGCGAAGCCACGGCGGCGGGCGGCCGGCAGGGTGGCCACGCCGGCGATCTCGGCCACGTCGCCGACCCGCTGACACATCCCGCTGGCCAGGATGCCGTCGGCCGGCGACTCGACCACCGCGCCGGTGAAGCGCCCGCCGGCGTGGCGCCCGCGCTGTTCCTCGACCGCGTCCTCGCCGAGCGGCGGCAGCGCGTCGCGCTCGCGGGGCCCGGCCGGGGCGGCCGTCGTGGTCGGCGCCGTGCCGTGCGCCGCGCCGAAGCCGAGGTTGGCCACCGCCCGGCTGGCGCTCAGGTCGGCGCCGAAGCCGGGCCCGGCCGGGTCGAGGAAGCGGATCTTCGCCCCGGGCAGCGGCAGGTCGGGGACCAGGGCCGCCCGCTCCAGCACCATGAGCGGGGCGAGCAACACCGCAAGACCGGCCGAGCGGGCCACGGCGAGCAGGTCAGGCGTGGTTTCGTGGACCCATTCGAAGCTCTCCGGCGCGCCCAGCTCTCGTTGCCGGCGGCGGACGGCAGTAATATCGGCGGCGGACGGCGTTTCTGCCCCCAACCGGGGCCGGGCGTAATAGGGCCAGCCGGTGCTGCCCCGACGCACGAACAGCACGAAACCCCCGATGTCCTCCGCGACCGCGGCGTCACGGGGCACGGCGTCGTAGAAGCGTTCGAGCCGGACGAAGACGTCAGAGTCAGGTAGCGCCACCGCGCGAGACTATCCAACCACCAGGTGTCACGAGACTACCCGCAGCCTGCGGTGTTGTGTGATTCATCCACACCTGGCGGAGATCCTCGGTCCCTAACGTAGTATCGAGAGACTTTGCAGGGCCGACGTCGTCCCGACCTTGAATTGAAATGAGTGAGACGACTGGAGGCCCGGTGGCTCTTCCGCACCCCCAGGGGCTTTACGACCCGCAGCAGGAGCGTGATGCGTGCGGCGTGGCCTTCGTGGCCGACCTGCATGGACGCCGTTCCCACGAGGTGGTTGCCCAGGGCTTGTCGGCGTTGATCCGCCTCGACCACCGCGGCGCCCGCGGCGCCGAGTACAACACCGGCGACGGCGCCGGCATCATGATCCAGGTGCCCGACGGGCTCTATCGCGAGATCGTCGACGCCGAGCTGCCGCCGGCCGGGTCGTACGCGACGGGTCTGGCCTTCCTGCCGTCCGACTCCGGCGCGCGGGCCCGGGCGATCAAGATCTTCGAGAAGTACGCCCTGGTCGAGGGGGGCGAGGTGCTGGCCTGGCGTGACCTGCCGGTGCGTCCGGACGGTCTCGGGGCCACGGCCGAGGAGGCCCGGCCGTACATCATGCAGGTCTTCCTGGCCGCCCACCGGCTCACCGACTCGCCCGACGGCCGGTCCGGCGACCCGCTGAGCGGGCTCGACCTCGACCGCGTGGCGTACTGCATCCGCAAGCAGGCCGAGCGGGAGACCACCCAGCGTGGCATCGCCGCCTACTTCCCGTCGCTGTCGTCGCGGACCATCACGTACAAGGGCATGCTGACGCCCGACCAGCTTCCGGAGTTCTTCGCCGACCTGACCGACCCGCGGTCCGAGAGCGCGATCGCCCTGGTCCACTCCCGGTTCTCGACGAACACGTTCCCGTCCTGGCCGCTGGCTCATCCGTACCGCTTCATCGCGCACAACGGTGAGATCAACACGATCCGCGGCAACCGCAACTGGATGCAGGCGCGCGAGGCCCTGCTGCGGTCGACCGTGCTGCCGGGCAACATCAAGCGGCTGTTCCCGATCGTCACCCCCGAGGCGTCCGACTCGGCCGGCTTCGACGAGGTGCTCGAGCTGCTCCACCTGGCCGGGCGCAGCCTGCCGCACGCCGTGCTGATGATGATCCCCGAGGCGTGGGAGAACGACCCGGCGATGGCGCCGGACCGCAAGGCGTTCTACCGCTTCCACTCCAGCCTGATGGAGCCGTGGGACGGCCCGGCCAGCGTGGCGTTCACCGACGGCACGATCATCGGGGCCGTGCTCGACCGCAACGGGCTGCGGCCCGGCCGCTGGTGGCACACCCGGGACGGCCTGGTGGTGCTCGGCTCCGAGGCCGGCGTGCTCGACCTCGACCCGGCCACGGTGGTGGCCAAGGGCCGGTTGCAGCCCGGCAAGATGTTCCTGGTCGACACCGGGGCCGGGCGCATCGTGCACGACGACGAGATCAAGGCCGGCCTGGCCGCGGCCCAGCCGTACGACGAGTGGCTGCACGCCGGCCTGATCCGGCTCGAGGATCTGCCGCCACGTGAGCACGTGATCTACACCCACGACTCGGTCACCCGCCGCCAGCAGGTGTTCGGCTACACCGAGGAGGAGCTGAAGATCCTGGTGGCGCCGATGGCCCGGCTCGGCGCCGAGCCGCTCGGTTCGATGGGTACGGACACCCCGATCTCGCCGCTGTCCCAGCGCCCGCGGCTGCTGTTCGACTACTTCCACCAGATGTTCGCCCAGGTCACCAACCCGCCGCTCGACGCGATCCGCGAAGAGATGGTGACCAGCCTGGGCATGACCATCGGGCCCGAGGGCAACCTGCTGGCCCCCGGGCCGGCGAGCTGCCGGCAGATCGCCATGCCGTACCCGATCATCGACAACGACGAGCTGGCCAAGCTGCTGTCCATCGATGAAGACGGCGACCTGCCCGGGTTCAAGGCGGTCCGGGTGTCCGGGCTGTACCCGCTGCGTGAGGGCGGGGCCGGCATCAAGGCGCGGCTGACCCAGATCTGCCGCCATGTGTCGGAGGCGATCGAGGACGGCGTACGCATCCTCGTGCTCTCCGACCGCGACGCCAACGCCGGCCTGGCGCCGATCCCGTCGCTGCTGCTGACCGCGGCCGTGCATCAACACCTGGTCCGCGAGCAGACCCGCACCCAGGTGGCGCTGGTCGTCGAGTCGGGCGACTGCCGCGAGGTGCACCACGCGGCGGTGCTGATCGGCTACGGCGCCGCGGCGGTGAACCCCTACCTGGCCTTCGAGACGGTGGACGACCTGATCGCCACCGGGCCGCTGGCCGGGATGGACTCGCGCAAGGCGGTCCGCAACTACGTGAAGGCGCTCGGCAAGGGCGTCCTCAAGATCATGTCCAAGATGGGCATCTCGACCGTGTCGTCGTACTGCGGCGCCCAGGTCTTCGAGGCCGTCGGCCTGGACAACAAGCTGCTCCAGCGCTATTTCGCCGGCACGTCGGGGCGGATCGGCGGCTCGGGGCTGGCCGAGATCCACGCCGAGGTCAAGGCGCGGCACGACAAGGCGTACCCGAAGAACCCGGCCGAGCGCACCCACCGCCGCCTCGAGGTCGGCGGCGAATACCAGTGGCGGCGCGAGGGCGAGGTGCACCTCTTCAACCCCGAGACGGTGTTCCTGCTCCAGCACGCGACCCGGTCCAAGCAGTACGACGTCTTCCGCCGGTACACCGAGAAGGTGGACGGGCTGGCCGCCGAGGCCGGGTCGCTCCGCGGGCTGTTCCGGTTCCGGCCGGCCCAGAAGATCAGCATCGACGAGGTCGAGCCGGCCAGCGAGATCGTCAAGCGGTTCGCCACCGGCGCGATGAGCTACGGCTCGATCTCGGCCGAGTCGCACGAGACCCTGGCCATCGCGATGAACCGGCTGGGCGGCAAGTCCAACACCGGCGAGGGCGGCGAGGACGTCGAGCGGCTGTACGACCCGGAGCGGCGCTCCAGCGTCAAGCAGATCGCGTCCGGCCGCTTCGGCGTGACCAGTGAATACCTGGTCAACGCCGACGACCTGCAGATCAAGATGGCGCAGGGCGCGAAGCCGGGCGAGGGCGGCCAGCTGCCGGGCAACAAGGTGTGGCCGTGGATCGCCAAGACCCGGCACGCCACCCCGGGCGTCGGCCTGATCTCGCCGCCGCCCCACCACGACATCTACTCGATCGAAGACCTGGCCCAGCTGGTGCACGACCTGAAGATGGTCAACCCGGCGGCGCGGGTGCACGTGAAGCTGGTCTCCGAGATCGGCGTCGGCACCGTCGCCGCCGGCGTGGCCAAGCTCAAGGCCGACGTCATCCTGATCTCCGGGCACGACGGCGGCACCGGCGCGTCCCCGCTCAACTCGCTCAAGCACGCCGGCACGCCGTGGGAGCTGGGCCTGGCCGAGGCCCAGCAGACGCTGCTGCTCAACAAGCTCCGCGACCGGGTCACCGTGCAGGTCGACGGGCAGCTCAAGACCGGCCGTGACGTGGTGGTGGCCGCGCTGCTCGGGGCCGAGGAGTTCGGCTTCGCGACCGCGCCGCTGATCGTCAGCGGCTGCATCATGATGCGCGTCTGCCATCTGGACACCTGCCCGGTCGGGATCGCCACCCAGAACCCGGTGCTGCGCGAGCGGTTCACCGGCAAGCCCGAGTTCGTCGAGAACTTCTTCATGTTCATCGCCGAGGAGGTCCGCGAATACCTGGCCGAGCTGGGCTTCCGCTCGATCGACGAGGCGATCGGACAGGCCGGGATGCTCGACGTGGTGCCCGCGGTCAACCACTGGAAGGCCGGCGGCCTCGACCTGTCGCCGATCCTGCACGTGCCCGACCTGCCGCCCGGCGCGGCCCGGCGCGGCATCGTCCCGCAGGACCACGGCCTCGAGAAGGCGCTGGACAACAAGCTCATCGAGCTGGCCCGGCCGGCCCTGACCGAGGGCACCGAGGTCCGCGCCGAGCTCGACGTCCGCAACGACCACCGCAGTGTCGGCGCGATGCTCGGCGGCGAGGTCACCAAGCGGTACGGCGGCACCGGCCTGCCCGACGACACCATCCACCTCACCCTGCGCGGCACCGGTGGCCAGTCGTTCGGCGCGTTCCTGCCGCGCGGCGTGACGCTGCGGCTGATCGGCGACACCAACGACTACGTCGCCAAGGGCCTGTCCGGCGGCCGGGTCGTGGTGCGGCCGGACGAGCAGGCGCCGTTCCTGCGCGAGGCCGAGAAGCACATCATCGCCGGCAACACGATCCTGTACGGCGCGACCGCGGGCGAGCTGTTCCTGCGCGGCCGGGCCGGCGAGCGGTTCGCGGTGCGCAACTCCGGCGCCAGCGCGGTCGTCGAGGGCGTCGGCGACCACGGCTGCGAATACATGACCGGCGGCACCGTGGTGGTGCTCGGCTCGACCGGGCGCAACTTCGCGGCCGGGATGAGCGGCGGCACCGCGTTCGTGCTCGGTCTCGACCCCGACCGGGTCAACCCCGAGCTGGTCGACCTGACCCCTCTCACCGAGGAGGAGCAGGAGACCGTGCACACGCTGGTGCGCAAGCACCACGAGGAGACCCAGTCCGAGGTGGCCGCGCGGCTGCTGGCCGACTGGCCGGCCGCGGTGCGCGAGTTCACCGCGGTGGTGCCGCGCGACTACAAGCGCGTGATGGAGCTGATCAAGACCGCCGAGGCCGCCGGTCGCAACGTCGACGAGGCGGTCATGGGGGTTAGAAGTGCCTGATCCGATGGGATTTTTGCGGTACGAGCGCCAGCTCCCGAAGCGCCGGCCGGTGCCGGTCCGCATCCAGGACTGGCGCGAGGTCTACCCGCCGGCCGGCGAGGAGCTGATCCGCGACCAGGCCACCCGGTGCATGGACTGCGGCGTACCGTTCTGCCACGACGGCTGCCCGCTCGGCAACCGGATCCCGGACTGGAACGACCTGGTCCGCACCGGGGCGTGGCAGGCGGCGGCCGAGTCGCTGCACGCCACCAACAACTTCCCGGAGTTCACCGGCCGGCTCTGCCCCGCGCCCTGCGAGGAGGCGTGCGTCCTGGGCATCGGCGACGACCCGGTGACCATCAAGCAGGTCGAGGTGGAGATCGCCAACCACGCCTTCGACCTCGGGTACGTCCGCCCGCAGCCCGCCCCGGCCGCGTCCGGCAAGCGGGTCGCCGTGGTCGGCTCCGGCCCGGCCGGCCTGGCCGCGGCCCAGCAGCTGGCCCGGGCCGGACACGCGGTCACGGTCTACGAGCGGGACGACCGGATCGGCGGCCTGCTCCGCTACGGCATCCCCGACTTCAAGATCGAGAAGGTGCACATCGACCGCCGGATGGCCCAGATGGAGGCCGAGGGCGTCGAGTTCCGCACCTCGATCGACGTCGGCGCCGACGTGACGGCCGACGACCTCAAGGACCGGTACGACGCCGTGCTGCTCGCCTGCGGCGCCCTGGCCGGCCGGGACGCGTCGGACACGCCGGGGCGCGCGCTCAACGGCGTACATCTGGCCATGAATCATCTCGTGCCGGCCAACCGGGTCGCCGCCGGCCTGCAGGAGAGCACGCCGATCGACGCGCGGGGCAAGCACGTCGTGATCATCGGCGGCGGCGACACCGGCGCCGACTGCCTGGGCGTCGCCCACCGGCAGGGCGCGGCGTCGGTGACCCAGCTTGACCAGTACCCGTTGCCACCGCAGGTCCGGGCCGGCGAGCTGCACCCGTGGCCGACCTGGCCGACCATCCTGCGCAACTACCCCGCGCACGAGGAGGGCGGCGACCGGGTGTTCGGCGTCGCCGTGCAGGAGTTCGTCGACGACGGCGAGGGCAACGTCCGGGCGATCCGGGTGGCCGACGTGGTCGTCGAGCGCGTCGACGGCCGCCGCACGGTCACCGTCGTGCCGGGTTCGGAGCGCGAGTTGCGCGCCGATCTGGTCCTTCTCGCGATCGGGTTCGAGGGTACGGAGGAGCAGCCGCTCCTGGCCCAGTTCGGCGTGACCCGCACCGCCCGCGGCATCGTCGACGCCCGCCCGGACTGGCAGACCGATGTGGACGGCGTGTTCGTGGCCGGCGACATGCACCGGGGTGCCTCGCTGATCGTCTGGGCGATCGCCGAGGGCCGGGCCGCCGCCGCCGCGATCCACAACTACCTCGGCGCGTTCGGCGAGCTGCCCGCTCCCGTCCACCCTGGATCATTGCCGCTCACCGCCGTTCGATGACACCATGGGCGACGCCCGGTGCGTCGCCTGTGGGGTGAGCCTTTGATCGATCACACGGTGCCCGTCGCGCGTGCCCGTGACGGGGTGCGCGCCTGGGTCCGATCCGCGGGTTCCGGGCTGCGCCGGGCGTCGCCGTACGGCATCGTTGCGTTCCTCGCCGCCGCCGCGGTGGCGCCGGTCGCGGGCGCGGCGCTGGGCGCGTCCAACGAGATGAGCGCGGCCCTGTCCCAGCTCGGCGGCATGGGCAGCAACTATCTGTCCGACGCGCTCGCCGGCACGGCCGACCGGCTGCGCAACGACGCGTCCGCCGACGAGTTCCGCGAGGCGCTCGCCGTCGACCTGGTGGCCCGGCTCGACGCGGGGGACACCGGCCTGCGTGACGAGATCGCCTCGGTGCTGCAGGCGATCGACGCGGTCGAGGTGGCGTTGCGGGCCGCCGACGACGGGGTGCGCAGCGAGCTGATCGCGGCGTTCGGCTCGCTCGGCGCGGATGTGGGCCGCCTCCACCTGCTGGCCTCGGACGCCGCGGACGCGCTGGCCCGGATCGGCGTCGAGCAGCGGCAGCAGACCGAGTTGCTGCGGCAGAGCCTGGTCGCGGCCCACCAGATCATGCAGGAAGTACGCGGTCGGCGGCCGATCCCGAACAAGGCCCTCTCGCGGGGCGAAGACCCGGGCGGTCCCGCCCCCTATCCGGGCATGGCCAGCTTCGACGCGCTCGACGCCCGCTACTTCCGCGGCCGCGAGACGCTGGTCGCCTCGCTGCTGGGCCGGCTGAGCGAGCAGGCCGTCGGCGGCCCGCCGCTGGTGGTGGTCGGCGTCTCCGGCGCGGGCAAGTCGTCGCTGATCCGGGCCGGCGTGCTGCCCGCGATGACGATGGACCTGCCCTGGGTGATCATGACGCCGGGCGCGTCCCCGCGGGCCGAGCTGACCGGCCGCCTGGCCGCGCTGGGCGAGGACCGCAAGGTCGTCTTCGTCGACCAGTTCGAGGAGCTGTTCACCCAGTGCGCCGACCCGGCCGAGCGGCTCGCGTTCGCCGAGGCCCTCGCCGATCTCGCGCCCGACCTGCTGATCATCACGGTGCGCGCCGACTTCTATCCACAATGCACCGAACTGCCGCCGCTGGCCGGCATGCTCGCCATCGGGCAGGTGGTGGCCGGGCCGCTGAGCGAGGTGGATCTGCGGCGCGCCATCCGCGAACCGGCCGCCATCGCCGGCTATCACCTCGAGCCCGGCCTCGAGGACCTGCTGCTCGCCGACCTCGGCGCGATCGATCGTGGCGGCGCGCTGCCGCTGCTCGCGCATGCTCTGCGGGCCACCTGGGACCGCCGCGAGGGCGACACCATGACGGTGGCCGGTTACCGTGCCACCGGCGGGATCCGGCGCGCCGTGGCCGAGTCGGCCGAGGAGATCTACCTCGGACTGGACGAGGCCGGCCGGGCGGCGCTGCGCCGGGCCGTGCTCAGCCTGGTGACCATTGTGGACGACCTCCCGGTCCGCCGCCGCGCCGCCCGCGCCGAGACCGATCTGGACGTGCTCCGGCCGATGATCGAGGCGCGCCTGGTGACCACCGGCGAGGACACCGTCGAGGTCAGCCACGAGGCGTTGCTGACCGGCTGGCCGCGGCTGGCCGGGTGGCTGGTCGACGAGCGCGAGACCATCCTGCTGCGGCAGCGCCTCGCCCTGGCCACCCAGGACTGGCTGGCCGCGGGCGAGGATCAGGACTCGGTCTACCGTGGCGCCCGCCTCGACGCCGCCCGTGAGTGGGCGACCGGCCGCGGCGACGTGCCCGAGGCGCAGCGGCGTTTCCTCGCGGCCGGCACGTCCGCGGCCCGCCGCACCACCAACCGCCTCCGCCGGCTGGTCGCCGGTCTCGCCGTTCTCCTGCTGCTCGCCGTGGCCGGTGGCGTGGCCGCCCTGGTGACCCGCAACACCGCCGAGCGGAACCGGCTCGAGGCGCTGTCCCGCCAGCTCGCCGCGGAGGCGCGCACGGCCATCTCGCTCAACGACTTCGAGGCCAGGACGAAGGCGGTGAACGGCTGGGACGCCGCGCACACCTCCGAGGCGCACACCGCTCTGATCTCCACCCAGCAGACGGTGACCCTGGGCCACCTCGGCACCCGGGACGGCGCCTACCGCATCGCGGTCAGCCCGGACGGCAGCCGGGTGGCGGTCGGCTACTACGACGGGCGGCTCCAGCTCTGGGACGCCCGTACGCTCCGCCAGGTCGGCGGCGACTTCCGAGTCCCGGGCACGGAGACCGTCCTGGTCTCGCTGAAGTTCTCGCCCGACGGCCGCTACCTGGCGTCGTCGTCGCTGTCGCTGCCCGGCGGGGTGGCCCTGTGGGACGGCGTGACGGGCCGGCAGCTGCGCACGCTGAACGCCTTCGGCGGCGTCGCCTGGCTCCCCGGTGACGGCGGGCTGCTCGCGGTCCGGTCCGAGGGCGAGCCGGTCGGCCGGCTGCTCGCCACCTGGGATCCGGCCACCGGCCGGGTCGCCGGTACGACCCCGGTCGGCCTGGCGGGCGTCCTGGCCATGGCCGTGAGCCGCGACGGCCGCCATGTCGCCCTGTCCGGGCCCCAGCGGGTGGTGGTGGTGCGGCGGGCCGACGCCCGGACGCTGCTCACCCTGACCGACCAGACCTACTTCGATGTGGCGTTCGCGCCGGACGGCACCCTGATCACTTCCGGCCTGAAGTCGCTGGAGCTGGTCACCTGGGACCCCGTCACCGGACGCCGCCTCGGCCGGATCAGCGACCCGGACAATCCGCTCGGCGGCGGGCAACTCGCTGTCACACCGGACGGCACGGTGCTCGCCCAGGGCGGCGAGGAGAACGAGATCCAGCGGCTCAAGTCGGACGGCGGCGGCCCGCGGCCGGAGATGAGCGAGTTCCGCGGCACGGCCACCTCGATGGCCCTCTCGGCCGACGGGCACCTGCTCGCCGCGGCCGGCCTCGGCGCCCCGCCCATGCTGTTCCGGCTCGACGTCGACCGGCTGCCGCACCCGCAGCTCGTCGGCTACGTCGCCTTCGAACCGGGCGGGACCCGCATGGCCAGCGGTTCCAGCGACCCGCGGATCCGCGTCTGGGACACCGCCACCAGCAACATCGTCTCGACGATCGAGCTGACCGGCCACGACGGCGGACCGATCGGTCTGGCCTGGGGCGCCGGCGGCGTCATCGTCGCGACCCTGTCCGACGGCCGCATCCTGGCCTTCGACGCGGACGGCAAGCTCCGGCACACCTTCCGGGCCGGCCCCCGGCGGATCGCCAGCAGCCCGGCCGTCTCGCCGGACGGGACGCTGCTGGCCGTCAGCATCGACGGCGACGGCGCCGACCGGGCGGCCGACAAGTCGAGCTACGTGCGCGAACGCCGCCGCGAGCCCAAGGTGATCGTCTGGGATCTCCGCACCGGCGCCCGGGTCGCCGGGGTCGACGCGACCGATCATCTGATCATGCGGCTGGCCTTCACCCCGGACGGCCGCCGGCTGCTGGGCACCGGCAATTCCAGTGCCACCGCCAGGGCCGACGACGGGAACCAGACCGGCGCCGTGTTCCAGTGGCAGGTCGACGGCATGCGCCTGGTGGCGAGCCGCTCGCTGCCGTTCGCCGAAGCGGCCGGCGACGGCGCGTTCAGCCCGGACGGCAGCAGGTACGCGGTCGCCACCCGGGCCGGGCACGCGGCCGTGTTCCGCACCGCCGGCCTGGAACCGGACGGATCCATCGGGCGGCACGACTTCGAGGCCGACCATGTCGCCTGGTCGCCGGACGGCCGGATCCTCGCCACCTCCAGCAACGAGGAGGGCGACCCGATCCGGCTCTGGGACGCCGCCACCGGCGACCCGATCGCGGCCGCCCGCGCCCAGGGCAACACGATCCAGGACCTGGAGTTCTCCCCGGACGGCCGGACCCTGGCGGCCGCCTCCGGCGACTGGACCGTCGCCCTCTTCCACCTCGACCCCGATGACGCTGTGCGACGGCTGTGTGCCGTCATCCGGCCGGTCGCCGAGGCCGAAGCGAGGAACCTGCCCCGGCTGTGCCGATGACAACCCGGCCAGGGCGCTAAGCTCTTAGCCGTTTGAGCACCCCTGGGACCGGGGGTCGGTCCGCGGGCCGACCCGGAGGAGAAATAGCCTGATGGCTGTGTCACGCCGAGTAAAGATCGTCTGCACCATGGGTCCGGCCACCGCGTCCCCCGAGCGCATCCGCGGGCTCGTCGAGGCCGGCATGGACGTGGCCCGGCTGAACTTCAGCCACGGCAGCCACGATGATCACAAGCACGTCTACGACCTCGTCCGCGAGGCCGCCGCCGAGTCGGGCCGCGCCGTCGCGGTGCTGGCCGACCTGCAGGGCCCGAAGATCCGGCTCGGCCGTTTCGCCGCCGGACCGCACGAGTGGCGTACCGGCGACGTCGTCACCATCACCAGCGACGACATCCAGGGCACCCCCGACCGGGTCTCCTGCACCTACACGCGGCTGCCGCAGGAGGTCAAGGTCGGCGACCGCCTGCTGATCGACGACGGCAAGGTCGCCGTCGAGGTCTCCGCGGTCGAGGGCAACGACATCGTCTGCCTGGTCGTCGAGGGCGGCCCGGTCTCCAACAACAAGGGCGTCTCGCTGCCCAACGTCGCGGTCAGCGTGCCGGCGATGAGCGACAAGGACGAGGAAGACCTGCGCTTCGCGCTGCGCATGGGCTGCGACGTGATCGCGCTGTCGTTCGTCCGCTCGCCCGACGACATCAAGCTGGTCCACCAGATCATGAGCGAGGAGGGCGTCACCCGCCCGGTCATCGCCAAGGTCGAGAAGCCCGAGGCGGTCGACCACCTCGAGGCGATCGTGCTGGCCTTCGACGGCGTCATGGTGGCCCGTGGCGACCTCGGCGTCGAGCTGCCGCTCGACCAGGTGCCGCTGGTGCAGAAGCGCGCCGTGCAGCTCTGCCGCGAGAACGCCAAGCCGGTCATCGTGGCGACCCAGATGCTCGACTCGATGATCGAGAACAGCCGCCCGACCCGGGCCGAGGCCTCCGACGTGGCCAACGCGGTGCTCGACGGCACCGACGCGGTGATGCTCTCCGGCGAGACCAGCGTCGGCAAGTACCCGGTGCTCACGGTCAGCACGATGGCCCGCATCGTCACCACGACCGAGAGCGGCCCGATCGGGGTGCCGCGGCTCCAGCACGACCCGCGTACCCATGGTGGCGCCCTGACCGTCGCCGCCTCGCAGATCGCCCGCAACATCGGCGCGAAGGCGCTGGTCGCCTTCTCGCAGACCGGCGACACCGTCCGGCGGCTGTCCCGGCTGCACTGCGAGCTCCCGTTGTACGCCTTCACCCCGATCGCCGAGGTGCGCGACCAGCTCGCCCTGACCTGGGGTGTCGAGACCTTCCTGACCGACTTCGTCCAGCACACCGACGACATGTTCCGTCAGGTCGACGCCAAGATGCTGGGCCTCGGCCTGGCCAAGCCGGGCGAATACGTGGTCGTCGTGGCCGGCAGCCCGCCGAACGCCCCCGGCTCGACCAACACGCTCCGGGTGCACCAACTGGGTTCGCTGGCCGATCCCAGTAGCGTGTGAACATGCCACTCCAGGGCCAGGCCGCCGTCGATCAGCTTCTGCAACTGCTCGACCTGAAGCAGATCGACGCGGCCACCTTCACCGGCGAGAGCCCGCAGACCGGGGCGCAGCGCGTCTTCGGCGGGCAGGTCGCCGGCCAGGCCCTGGTCGCCGCGGGCCGCACGGTGCCGTCCGAGCGGACGGTGCACAGCCTGCACGGCTACTTCGTGCGGCCCGGCGACCCGACGGTGCCGATCGACTTCCACGTCGAGACGATCCGCGACGGCCGGTCGTTCTCGGTGCGGCGCTCGACGGCCCAGCAGAACGGCCGGACGATCTTCTTCATGTCGGCGTCGTTCCAGGTCCACGAGGAGGGCCTGGACCACCCGTCGACACCGCCGGCCGACGTGCCCGGGCCCGCCGAGGTGCCCACGATGCACGACTGGGTGAAGCGTTACCCCGAGCGCGCGGGCGCCTTCAACGCGGCCCCCCAGGCGATCGACCTGCGCTACGTCGGCGTGCCCGGCTGGGTCCCGCCGGGCGACCGCGAGGTCAACGCCGAGCAGCGCGTGTGGATGCGCATCAACGGCACGCTGCCGGACGACCCGCTGATCCACGCCTGCGCCCTGACCTACGCCTCCGACCTGTCCCTGCTCGACGCGGTCCTGTCGACGCACGGCGAGGTGTGGGGGCCGGGCGGCGTGATCGGCGCCAGCCTCGACCACGCGCTGTGGTTCCACCGGCCGTACCGCGCCGACGAGTGGTTCCTCTACGACTGCACCAGCCCGTCGGCCAGCGGCGCCCGCGGCCTGGCCAGCGGGAAGCTGTTCACGGAATCCGGCGTTCACATCGCCAGCGCCGTCCAGGAGGGTTTGCTCCGCCGCGTCGGCGCGAGCAAATAGTTCCTCCCGCCCAAAATCAAGATCAAGATCGTTTTGTCGCACCTGGGTGGGTGGTTCTGACCGTCGCTCCCGCCGAGGCCGGGCGTGCGACTCCAAGGCCGTGACCGGCCAGAACAGAGCCGCCCACCCTTCATTCTGAGTGAGTGGTCGCCCTTTGGGCGCTTCGCGCCCGAACCCCGTCGCCGGCCCTTTGCTCACAGCAAGGGATTGGCGTCAGCCGGACTGGTGGGTTTTGCGGGAGGACTCGGCGGGGGAGTTGACGCCCTCGGGGGTGTCCGGGACCTCGGGCATGTCCTCGTCGTCGAAGTGGTGGCCGACCGCCGCGCCGGTGACCCCGGCCAGGGCGAGCATGGCGTCGAGGTCGGCTGTGGTCCGCAGAACCTCCTGGTGGAAGTCATCCCCCTGGGGAGCGGCCGGCGCGGCAGAGGCAGCGGGCTGGTCCGTGGTGGCGGGCTGGTCTGTGGCGGCCGTGTGTGGGGCGGGCTCGGAGGCGTAGGCCATGGCGGCCCCGGGCGGTCCCGGCACGATCATCGGGCCGGCCTGCTCGGTGGTCTCGCCACCGGCGGCCACGTAGCCCGCCGCGGCCATCCCGCCCGCGGCCGCGAGGCCCGGCTCGGCGGCGGCCGAGGGAGCGCCGCCCGAGGCGCCCAGGGCGTGCTCGGTGGGACCGCCCGGCCACATCGGGTCAGCGCCCGGCGAGACGTCCGCGCCGCCGGCCGAGACAGCGCCGGCCGAGGCAGCGTCGGCCGAGGAGCGGGGCGCCGCGCGGTGGCGAGGGGCCGGCCGGACGGCGACGGGCGGCTTGGGCGGGGCGGTGTCGAAGTCGGCCAGGCCGGCGGTGTAGCCGCTCAGGCCCTCGGCGCGCTCCGGTGGCAGGTCGAGGATGTCGGCGCGGGCCGCGCGTACCTCTCGGAGGCGAAGCCCGGTGACCAGGTCGGCCACGCCGCGCAGCAGGCCGAGCGCGCCGATCACGGTGACCACCAGATCGGCCGTCCGCGACAGCGGGCTGGCCGAGAAGAAGCCCAGGCCGGCCTCCAGCACGCCGACCACCATGATCAGGCCCCACACCCGGTCGGTGTCCCGGGTCATCATGGCCACGGCCACGTCGACCGCCCCGCGCACCATGAGGTACCAGCCGATCAGCGCGGCGGGCGTGGTGTACGAGGAGGTCTGTCCGGTCAGCAGCACCACGCCGGTGGCCGTGAAGAGCAGGCACATCGACGCGTTCATCCACCAGGTCCGCGCCCCGGCGCAGGCCCGTAGCGCCTCGGTGAGCGCGCCGAACAGCACGACCGGCCCGGCCACCCGCACGATGTCGGCCGGTTCGAGCCGGAGCACGGTCCAGCCGACGGCCAGCCAGGCGACGCCGGCGAGCATCAGCCAGCCCCACATGGCGTGCCGCACGGCACTCAACGGTCCGGTCGTGAACATGAACGCCTCCCGGGGTCCTGGTACTTGCCCATGACACCAGGAAGAAGCGCCTCAAGCGGACTTTTCGCCGAAAGCGGATGGCGGTGGTGGTGTCCCCGGTGGGATTCGAACCCACACTGGATGGTGTTTGAGACCATTTCCTCTGCCGGTTGGGATACGGGGACGCAGAGGTACGTCTCCTGACGGTGAAGCCGTCACGAGCCTGACACACACTACCCACTACGCTGTTGGGGGTGACACCCAGATACCCGGGTGTCGCGGACGCAGCGGGTTGAGGGGTAGGGGTACGTGGCCGACACGGAGGCGAGCGCTGAGCGCAGGCGGGTTCTCATCGCCGAGGACGAGGCGCTGATCCGGCTGGACCTGGCCGAGATGCTCGTCGAGGAGGGCTACGACGTCGTCGGTGAGGCCGGTGACGGCGAGACGGCTGTGCGCCTGGCCGAAGACCTCTCACCCGACCTGGTCATCCTCGACATCAAGATGCCGATCATGGACGGGCTGGCCGCGGCCGAGCGGATCGCCGGCGCCAAGATCGCCCCGGTGGTCATCCTCACCGCGTTCTCCCAGCGCGACCTGGTCGAGCGGGCGCGGGCCGCGGGCGCGATGGCGTACCTGGTGAAGCCCTTCCAGAAGTCCGACCTGGTGCCGGCGATCGAGATCGCGCTCTCCCGGTACTCGGAGATCTCGGCGCTCGAGTCCGAGGTGGCCGGGCTGACCGACCGGCTCGAGACCCGCAAGTCGGTCGAGCGGGCCAAGGGCGAGCTGATGACCAAGTACCAGATGACCGAGCCCCAGGCGTTCAAGTGGATCCAGCGGACCGCGATGGACCACCGGTTGACCATGCGTGAGGTCGCCGACCGGATCCTGGCCGAGCAGCAGGCCGAGGCGGAACCGCCGCAGTGAGGCCGGCCACCGCCCGGGTGCTGGCCGCGGTGGTGCTGGCCGCCGGGGCGGTGGGTGGCTGCGACGACCCCGCTCCGCCGCCGGCCGTCCCGCCGGTGACCATCGCCTGGCAGCCGGCCGCGTTGCCGGCCGACCCGTCCGGTGCCGCGATCATGCTGCGTGAGGCGACCTCGTGCGGCGGCGCGTTCTTCGTGGTGGGCGCGCTGCGGGACAAGTCCGGGGGCACGCGGCCCGCGGCGTGGCTGACCCGCGACGGCACGGCCTGGTCCCCGATGACCTTCAAGCCCAAGACCTTCTACGGCGAACAGAACATCCTGTACGCCGTGGCCTGTGCGAACGGCCGGCTGGCGGCCCTGGGCGCCAAGGTCGGCGGGGCGCACGGCAACCCGCGGACGAGTTCCTGGTCGCAGGACGCCGACGGGGTGCTCCAGGAGGTGACCGCCCCGTTCGAGCTGTTCGGCGGCCCGCAGGCGCTGAACGTGAACCGGCTCGACGCGGGCCCCAGCGGCTTCCTGATCTCGGGCAACCGGATGTCGGGGGCGGCGGCCTGGGTCTCGCCGGACGCCGCGAGGTTCGACATCGTCGAGCGGGCCGCCGGCCTGGCCTCGGACCAGGCGGGTGAGACGTACGCGTTCGACGCGGCCGCCCTGCCCCCGGGCTGGCTGGTGGTCGGCGGGATCATCCCGGCCGGCCGGGTCGACCGCGACCCGATGAGCTGGCGGTCGCCGGACGGCCGCGGCTGGACCCGGGTGCCGGCCGCCGGTGGCACGGAGGACTACGACGAGTTGCAGCGCGTGACCGTGCTGGACGGCGTACCCATGGCCGTGGGTCTCCGGGGCGCCGCCTTCGGAGCGTGGCGGCTCGACGGTGACACGTGGCAACCGGCGGGGACCTTCGGCGTGGTCCGTCCCGGCGGCGGCACGTCGGTGCGGTCGCTCGTGGCGTCGAACGGGCGGCTGCTCGCGGTCACCGCCGACGCCCAGGGCTACGCCGGCTGGGTGTCCGCCGACCGGGGCGGCTCGTGGCGGCCGGTCACGTTGCCCGCGGTGACGGCCGGCGCCGATCACGCGGTCACGCTCACCGCGGGTGCGGACGGCCGTCTGCTGCTGCTCACCGACGACGGCGTGACCGGACGGACCTATCTCGCGGAGACGCCGGCCTGATCGGGCCGATGCCCGTTCGGCCACGTCTCCCGGGGCACCTTTTGCCGCACTGCGTAACGGCTTACCGGTGTTGTGGCCCCGCGACCTTACTGTGGCATTTGCCCGCGCCATACGCTGCGCCCGCACAGGGGCACGGGAACAGCGCAGACGAGAGGGCATGAGCCTTGAGGCACAACTTTGGACGGGCCCTGGGCGCCGTGGGGCTGGCGGTCGCCATGCTCGCGGTGGCCGGTTGTCAGGACGCGGGCGGCAGCGGCGGGGAGACCCAGGCGGCCTGCGGCGGCAAGGTCGCGATCTTCGGCGCCTTCACCGGCGCCAACGCGGGCGCGGTGCTCTCCTCGCTCAACGGGGCCAAGATGGCCGTGAAGAAGTTCAACGCGGCGAACCCGGACTGCAAGGTCACCATGCAGGAGTTCGACACGCAGGGTAACGCCGATCAGGCGACCCCGATCGCCAACCAGGTGGCTCAGGATCAGTCGTTCCTGGCGGTGATCGGCGGGCACTTCTCCGGTGAGTCGAAGGCCACGATGCCGATCTACGAGGCGGCGGGCATGGCGATGGTCAGCCCCGAGGCCACCGCTCCGGAGCTCACGGCGGCGGGCAACAAGTCGTTCCACCGGGTGGTCGGTAACGACAACACGCAGGGCGCGGCGGCGGTCGAGTACGTCAAGACGGTCGCGAAGAGCAAGAAGGTCTTCGTGGTGGACGACGGCTCGACCTACGGCTCGGGCATCATCAAGGTGATCAAGGACGGCCTGGGCCCGCTGGTGGCCGGCTCGGACAAGGTGCAGACCGACCAGACCAACTTCGACGCCACGATCTCGAAGATCAGGAGCGCGGACGCGGACATCATCGCGTACGGCGGTTACACCAACGAGGCGGCTCCGCTGCTGAAGCAGGCCCGCGCGGCCGGGGTCAAGGCGACCTTCCTCGGTTTCGACGGCCTCTACGACCCGGGGTTCCCGAAGGGCGCGGGCGAGGCCGCCCAGGGCGCCATCGTGACCTGCCCGTGTCTGCCGGCGGACAAGGCCGGCGGCACTTTCCCGAAGGACTACGAGGCCGAGTACAAAGAGCCGTCGGGCGCGTACGGCGCCGAGGGCTTCGACGCGGCGACGGTGCTGCTCGACGGGTTCAAGGCGGGCAAGAAGAGCCGCGCCGACCTGCTGACCTGGGTCGACGCGTACGACAAGCAGGGCGTCTCGAAGTACATCAAGTTCGACCAGAACGGCGACGTCGACAAGTCCAAGGTCGTGGTCTGGTCGTACGAGATCAGCGGCGGCAAGTTCCAGCCCGGCCAGGAGCTCAAGCTCGCGGGCTGACCGGCACGGTGGTCCGCCGATCGGCGGTGCAGCCGTCGCGGCCCGTCCCGCCGATCACGCTGTGAAACGGAATCCGGGCCCGGGGGCCACGATCCGGTGATCACTCCGGCGGGCGAAATGACCGCTTTTACCTGCGGGAAACGCCGCTGTAACGGGGCCGGTTCCCCGAATTGTGCCCGCTCGGCCCTTCCGCTGAGGAACCTTCGAGCCGACACTCTGTAACGGTTTGGCAAGCGTGCTGGCTAGACCCTACTTAGGTAATTGACACCCAAGTACGCTGCGCCATCACGAGCAGTGCGCAGGAAAGCGGTTCAACCCATCACAGGGACCGGGCCCGCCGCACCCTGCATCAGAGGAAAGGTCATAAGCCTTGAGGCGTAATTTTGTTCGAGCCCTCGGTGCCGTGGGGCTCGCCGCCGCCATGCTCGCGGCGGCCGGATGTCAGGACTCCGGCGGCAGTGGCGGCGACACGACGGCTGCCGACTGCGGTGGAAAGATCGCGATCTTCGGCGCCTTCACCGGCCCGAACGCGGGCCTCGTCATCCCGTCGCTCAACGGGGCGAAGCTCGCGGTGAAGCAGTTCAACACCGCGAACCCCAACTGCAAGGTCACCATGCAGGAGTTCGACACGCAGGGTAACGCCGACCAGGCGACCCCGATCGCGAACCAGGTCGCTCAGGACCAGTCGTTCGTCGGCGTCATCGGCGGTCACTTCTCCGGTGAGTCGAAGGCCACGATGCCCATCTACGAGGCCGCGGGCATGGTCATGGTCAGCCCGTCGGCAACCGCCACCGAGCTCACCGCCGGTGGCAACAAGTCGTTCCACCGCGTGGTCGGCAACGACGGCACCCAGGGCGCCGCCGCGGTCGAGTACATCAAGAACGTCTCCAAGAGCCAGAAGGTCTTCCTGATCGACGACGGTCAGACCTACGGCGTCGGCATCATCGACGTGGTCAAGAAGGGCCTGGGCGCCACGGTGGCCGGCTCGGACAAGGTCCAGACCGACCAGACCAACTTCGACGCCACGATCTCCAAGATCAAGAGCGCGAAGGCCGACCTGATCGCGTACGGCGGCTACACCAACGAGGCGGCTCCGCTGCTGAAGCAGGCCCGCGCGGCCGGCGTCACGGCGAAGTTCCTCGGCTTCGACGGCCTGTACGACCCCGGCTTCCCGAAGGGCGCCGGCGACGCCGCCAACGACGCCGTGGTCACCTGCCCGTGTCTCCCGGCCGACAAGGCCGGCGGCACGTTCGCCAAGGACTACCAGGCCGAGTACAACATCGCTCCGGGTTCGTACGGCGCTGAGGGCTTCGACGGCGCCAACGTCTTCCTCGACGGCTTCAAGGCCGGCAAGAAGACCCGCGCCGACCTGCTCGCCTGGGTCGACTCGTACGACAAGCAGGGCGTCTCGAAGTACATCAAGTTCGACCCGACCGGTGACGTGGACAAGTCCAAGGTCGCCATCTGGTCCTACAAGATCTCGGGCACGAACTTCGAGCCCGAGCAGGAAATCAAGCTCACCAGCTGATTCATCGGTACGTGGTGCGGCCGGGGGTGTCCTACGCCCTCGGCCGTATCTGGTGCATAAGGAGTTTTTGTGAATTTCGACGAACTCTTCGGGCACCTGGGTCAGCACACGGTGGACGGCTTGGCGAAGGGCTCCATCTATGCCCTCGTCGCGCTCGGCTACACGCTGGTCTACGGCGTTCTGAAGCTGATCAACTTCGCCCACTCCGAGGTCTTCATGGTCGGCACCTTCGCCGTCGTGGGCACCTGGACCCTTCTGGGCGCGACCAACAACCCGGGGATCGGCATGATGCTGGTCTTCCTGGCGGCTGGTCTGGTGGCCGGGGCCCTGGCCTCCGGCGCCACCGCCGTGGCGGTCGAGCGCATCGCGTACAAGAGATTGCGGTCCATGAACGCACCACCCCTGGCGTTCCTGATCACCGCGATCGGCCTCTCCCTGGTCCTCTCCGAGGCCTTCGGGGTGTGGCGGGGACGCCTGGTCGTCGGTATGCCGACGATCGTCCCGCAGAAGGTCGTGTTCAGCATCGGCAACACGTCGGTCTCGAACACCCAGCTGCTCACGATCATCGCGGCCATCCTGATGATGATCGGCCTCGACGTGTTCATCAACCGCACGCGGTACGGCCGTGGCGTGCGCGCGGTGGCGCAGAACCCGGACACCGCGGCGCTGATGGGCGTCAACAAGGACCGGGTGATCATGCTGATCTTCCTGCTCGGTGGTCTTCTGGCGGGGGCCGCCGCGCTGCTCTACGCGGTCCGGTACGGCAACACCCGGTTCAACGTCGGCTTCGTGCTCGGCCTCAAGGCGTTCACGGCGGCCGTGCTGGGCGGCATCGGCAACCTCCGGGGCGCCCTGGTCGGCGGTCTGGTCCTGGGCGTGATCGAGGTCTGGGCGGCTACGCTGACCTCGTCCAACTGGGAAGACGTCGCCGCGTTCGTCGTACTGGTCCTGGTGCTGCTGTTCCGGCCGACCGGTCTGCTGGGTGAGTCGCTGGGGAGGGCCCGGGCATGACACAGACGGTTGAGAAGGACGCGGACAAGCCTCAGGGCAAGACCCGCGTCAGCATCGGCGACCGGTGGCGGGCGCTGCCCAAGTGGCAGCGCTGGATCGGTTACCTGGCCGGCATCGTCTTCCTCTACTACCTGCCGCTGCTCGGCATCCCCGGCCTGACCTGGCTGCGGACCGACTACATCGCGAACGGCAACAACTGGGCCGGTGTGCTGTTCACCTGCGCGGTCTACGTGCTGATCGCCCTGGGCCTGAACGTGGTGATCGGGCTGGCCGGCCTGCTCGACCTCGGATATGTCGGGTTCTACGCGGTCGGCGCCTACAGCGTCGCGCTGTTCGGATCCCGGCAGTCACCGGTCGTCCAGGCGATCCAGGAGCGGTTCGGACTGAGCCAGGAATGGGCGATGGCCTGGGCCGTGTGCATCATCATCGCGCTGGTCCTGGCGATGATCTCCGGTGTGCTGCTGGGCTGGCCGACGCTGCGGCTGCGCGGTGACTACCTGGCCATCGTGACGCTCGGCTTCGGCGAGATCATCCAGCGCGTGGTGCGCAATTCGGTGAGCTGGTCCGGTGGCCCGGCCGGGGTCGCGGCCATCCCCGGGCCGCAGGGCGCGCCGTCCGCCGACAACAACGTGTTCGGCCTGCTCGACGCCAAGCCGTGGTACTGGCTGGCGCTCAGCGTCGTACTGCTGATCGTGTTCCTGGTCCGCCGGCTGGAGAACAGCCGGGTCGGCCGGGCGTGGCTGGCGGTGCGTGAGGACGAGGACGCGGCCGCGGTGATGGGCGTCTACCCGTTCAAGTTCAAGCTGTGGGCGTTCGCGATCGGGGCGGCCCTCGGTGGCCTGTCCGGTCTGCTGTTCGCCAGCCGGGCCGGGTTCATCGAGCCCAACCAGTTCAACGCGCAGCTGTCCATCCTGTTCGTCGCCATGGTCGTGGTCGGCGGCGCGGGCAACATGGGCGGCGTTGCGATCGGCGCGTTCATGCTGGCGTACCTGCCGGAGCGGTTCCGGGACTTCGCCGAGTGGCGGTTCCTGGTCTTCGGTCTGGCGCTCGTCATCATCATGCTCATCCGTCCGCAGGGCCTGCTTCCCAGCCGGCGGCGGGCGCGCGAGCTGAAGGACCGACAGGAGGAGGTGCCCGCCGGTGTCTGACCTGACTCGTACGGTGCTGCTCGACGTCGACAACGTGACGTTGAAGTTCGGCGGCGTGGTGGCTCTCAATGAGGTGAGCTTCAGCATCCACCGGGGCGAGATCCTCGGCCTGATCGGCCCGAACGGCGCCGGCAAGACGACCTGCTTCAACGTCATGACCGGCGTCTACAAGCCGACCTCGGGCAAGGTGACGTTCGACGATCAGCGGATCACCGGGCGCCGCCCGCACGAGATCAACCACATGGGTGTGGCCCGGACGTTCCAGAACATCCGGCTGTTCCCCGAGATGACCGCGCTCGAGAACGTCATGGTCGGTACCGACTCCCGACACAAGACGAGCGTCGTCGGCGCGTTGTTCCGGCTCTACCGCGTGCGGGTCAAGCCGGACGAACTGCCCCAGGTCGACTCGGACAACGGCGTCATCCGGTTCACCCAGCAGGTCCGTCGCTGGGGCGCCAAGACGTTCGGGCTGTCCCGGCACACCCTGGAGGAGCGAGCCGGCGAGAAGAAGTCGCTCGACCTGCTCCGTTTCGTCGGGATCGAGCACCGGGCCAACGAGGAGGCGCGCAACCTGCCGTACGGCGACCAGCGCCGCCTCGAGATCGCCCGGGCGCTGGCCACCGAGCCGAAGCTGCTCTGCCTGGACGAGCCGGCCGCCGGCTTCAACCCGGCCGAGAAGGAGGCCCTGCTCCAGCTGATCCGCAGGATCCGCGACCTGGGTTACACCGTGTTGCTGATCGAGCATGACATGCGGCTGGTCATGGGCGTGACCGACCGGATCGTGGTGCTGGAGTTCGGCAAGAAGATCGCGGAGGGCACCCCGGCCGAGGTCCGGGACAACCCCAAGGTCATCGCCGCTTACCTGGGGGAGACCGCAGATGCTTCTTGAGCTGGACGAGATCGTCGTCAAGTACGGCCGGATCGAGGCCTTGCACGGCATGTCCATCCATGTCGACGAGGGTGAGATCGTCGCCCTGATCGGGGCGAACGGCGCCGGCAAGACCACCACGATGCGTGCCATCTCCGGACTGAACCCGCTGGCGTCGGGCAAGATCCGGTTCGACGGCAAGGACATCAGCAACCTGCGGTCCGACCTGCGGGTGCCCCTGGGCATCTGTCAGTCGCCGGAGGGCCGGGGCATCTTCCCGGGCATGTCGGTCCTGGAGAACCTCGACATGGGCGCCTTCACCCGGCGCGACACGGCCGAGGTGGCGAAGGACCTCGACCGGGTGCTCACCCTGTTCCCGCGGTTGGCCGAGCGGCGCAAGCAGGCCGGTGGCACCCTGTCCGGCGGCGAGCAGCAGATGCTCGCGGTCGGCCGGGCGCTGATGGCGCGGCCGCGGCTGCTCCTGCTGGACGAGCCCTCGATGGGTCTCGCCCCGATGATCATCCAGCAGATCTTCGACATCATCACGGAGATCAACCAGCAGGGCACCACGGTGCTGCTGGTCGAGCAGAACGCCCAGCAGGCGCTGTCCCGGGCCCACCGGGCGTACGTGCTGGAGACCGGCCGGATCGTCAAGCAGGGCACCGGTCAGGAACTGCTGCACGACGCCTCGATCAAAGAGGCGTACCTCGGCGTCGCCTGATCGTTAGTACCGCCTGGTCGCAAATTCGCTTTCGGGGCGTATCACCTCAGGGCGAATTTGAGACCAGGCGCCGGGGGCGGCCGCGTTTCGCGTGGCCGCCCCCGGCGTTTGTGTCACACCCCCCGACTAGAGTCGTCACCCGTGAGCGCTGAAGCCAAGAACCGCCTGCTCCTGCTCGACGGCCACTCGCTGGCCTATCGCGCGTTCTTCGCGCTGCCGGTCGAGAACTTCTCCACCCAGACCGGGCAGCCGACCAACGCGGTGTTCGGCTTCACGTCGATGTTGATCAACATGTTGCGTGACGAGCAGCCGACCCACATCGTGGTCGCCTTCGACGTCTCCCGGCATTCCTTCCGCACCGACAAGTACGCCGACTACAAGGCCGGCCGGTCCGAGACACCGCAGCCCTTCCAGGGTCAGGTCAGCCTGATCAAGGAGGTGCTCGAGGCGTTGCGGATCCCGGTGGTGGAGAAGCCGGGCTACGAGGCCGACGACGTGATCGGCACGCTCGCCACGCAGGGGATCGAGGCCGGCATGGAGGTCATCATCTCCACCGGCGACCGAGACGCGTTCCAGCTGGCCGGCGAGCATACGACGATCCTCTACCCGGTGCGCGGCGTCTCCGAGGTGTGGCGGATGACGCCCGACGCGATCGAGGCGAAATACTTCGTCCGCCCCGATCGCTACCGCGACAAGGCCGCCCTGGTCGGCGAGACCAGCGACAACCTGACCGGTGTGCCGGGCGTCGGCGACAAGACCGCGGCGAAATGGATCAACGAGTACGGCGGCCTGGACGGCATCATCGCCGCCGCCGACAAGATCAAGGGCAAGGCGGGCGAGAACCTGCGCGCCCACCTGGCCGACGTGATGCGCAACTACGAGCTCAACAAGCTCGTCTGCGACCTCGAGCTGCCGCTCGGCCCCGACGACGTCAAGTGGCACGGCTGGGACCGCGAGGCGGTGCACCAGGTCTTCGACGCGCTCGAGTTCCGGGTGCTGCGCGAGCGGTTGTATTCCTACCTCGAGGCGGTCGAGCCCGAGGCCGAGTCCGGGTTCGACCTGTCCGGCAGCGTGCTGCGCGCCGGTGGGGTGGCCGGCTGGCTGGGCGAGCACGCCGGCGAGGCGCCGGTCGGGGTCGCCGTCACCGGCACGTTCGGGCGCGGCAGCGGCGAGCTGACCGGCGTCGCGGTGGCCACCGGCGACGGCCCGGCCGCCTGGTTCGACCCGGCGGCGCTCGACGAGGCCGACGAGCAGGCGGTGGCCGCCTGGCTGGCCGACGCGGCGCGGCCCAAGGTGATCCACGACGCCAAGCCCGCGAGGCTGGCGTTCCGGGCCCACGGCTGGGCGCTGGCCGGCGTACGCGTCGACACCGCCCTGGCCGCCTACCTGGCCAAGCCCGACCAGCGGGCGTACGACCTGACCGATCTCGCCCTGCGCTACCTCAAGCGCGAGCTGCGGGTCGACACCCCCGACGACGGCCAGCTCACCCTCGACGTGCTGGGCGACCAGGAGGAGGACGTCGCCGAGCAGAACGTCATGCTCCGGGCCCGCGCCACCCTCGACCTGGCCGACACCCTGACCGAGGAGCTGTCCCGCGACGACGGCGCCTCACAGCGCCTGCTGATGGAGGTGGAACAGCCGCTGTCGGTGGTGCTCGGCGAGATGGAACACGTCGGCATCGCGGCCGACACCGAGTACCTCTCCGAGCTCGAGGCCCACTTCGCCGCCGAGGTGAAGTCGGCCCAGCAGGGCGCACACGAGGTGGTCGGCCGCGAGTTCAACCTCGGCTCACCCAAGCAGCTCCAGGAGATCCTGTTCACCGAGCGCGGGCTGCCCAAGACCAAGCGGATCAAGTCGGGCTACACCACCGACGCCGACGCGCTGCAGAGCCTCTTCGCCCAGACCGGCGACCCGCTGCTGGCCCACCTGCTCCGCCACCGTGACGTGGCCAAGCTCAAGTCCACGGTGGACGGCCTGCTCAAGTCGGTCTCCGACGACGGGCGCATCCACACCACGTTCAACCAGACGGTGGCCGCCACCGGCCGGCTCTCGTCGACCGACCCCAACCTGCAGAACATCCCGATCCGCACCGAGGAGGGCCGGCGGATCCGCCGCGCGTTCGTCGTCGGCGCCGGCTTCGACCAGCTGATGACCGCCGACTACAGCCAGATCGAGATGCGGATCATGGCCCACCTGTCCGGCGACCAGGCGCTGATCGAGGCGTTCAACACCGACTTCGACTTCCACGCGATCACCGCGTCGTCGGTGTTCCACGTCCCGGTCGAAGAGGTCGTGCCCGACCAGCGGCGCAAGATCAAGGCGATGAACTACGGCCTGGCGTACGGTCTGAGCGCGTTCGGCCTCTCCAACCAGCTGAGCATCTCCACCGAGGAGGCTCGCGGGCTGATGGAGGAATACTTCACCCGGTTCGGTGGGGTCCGCGACTACCTCCAGGCCGTGGTGAAGCGGGCGGTGCAGGACGGCTACACCGCGACCATCCTCGGCCGCCGGCGTTACCTGCCCGACCTGACCAGCGACAACCGCCAGCGGCGCGAGATGGCCGAGCGGATGGCGCTGAACGCCCCGATCCAGGGCTCGGCGGCCGACATCATCAAGGTCGCGATGCTCAAGGTCGACGAGGCGCTGCGCGGGTCCGGGCTGCGGTCGCGGATGCTGCTCCAGGTGCACGACGAGCTGGTCTTCGACGTGGCGCCGGGGGAGCGGGAGCCGCTCGAGGAACTGGTCCGGCGCGAGATGGGCGCGGCCTACCCGCTGTCGGTGCCGCTCGAGGTGTCGGTCGGCGCGGGCCGCGACTGGAACGGCGCCGACCACTGAGCGTCATATCGATGTGAACTCTGTGAACCGGTGCAGGGATTTCGGCAAACCTCGAAGCAAGCAGCTCCGACCTGCGCAGACAATGGACTTGCGAGGCTTTGCTTAGCTGTGCCACATGCCAGGCTCTTCCATGGACACGACGTCACGCACAGACACGCCCGCGTGGCAACCGATCACGCGGAGTGCGCTCGACGCCGAGCAGGCGACCGCGTTCGCGCCGATGTTCAAGGCCCTCGGCGACCCGGTCCGCCTTCGGCTGCTCTCGATGATCGCGTCGGCCGGCGGCGGTGAGGTCTGCGTCTGCGACCTCACCGGGTCGTTCGCGCTGACCGGTCCGACCATCTCGCACCACCTCAAGGTGTTGCGGGAGGCCGGTCTGGTCGACAGCGACCGCCGCGGCACCTGGGTCTACTACCGGCTGGTGCCCGCGGCGATCGCCCTGATGGCCGGTCTGATCGCCGTGACCGACGCGGTCGGCGTGGCCGTCTGACCGGCGCCGGCGCGCCGCCGGCCTTCTGCCCGACCTCGCGTGACTCGTCGGTTTTCAGCCACTTCTCCAGCCGCGAGGCGGTCACGGTGACCGCCTCGCCGAACTCGGTCCGCGTCTCGTCCGCCGTCTTCGTGGTCATTTCTGGTCGTTCACCCGTTGTCGCAGACGAAGATCGCGGTGCCGGGGAAGAGCCGGCCGCGCAGCGGGCTCCACTGGCCCCAGATCTGCTCGTGTCCCTCGGGCCACTCCGGCTCGACCAGGTCCCGGATCCGGAACCCGGCCGCCACCAGCTCGCGGATCCGGTCGCCGAGGGTCCGGTGCTGCTCGACGTAGGTCGGCGTGCCCGACCCGTCCTCCTCGACGTACGGCCGGCGGTCGAAATACGAGTTGACCGCGAGCAGGCCGCGCTCGTCCGGCTCGTCGAGGAAGACCCAGCGCATCGGGTGGGTGATCGAGAAGACCCAGGGGCCGCCCGGCCGGAGCACGCGGGCCACCTCGCGCATCACCGCGCCCGAGTCGGCCACGAACGGGACCGCGCCGAAGGCGGTGAACACGATGTCGAAGCTGCCCGCGGCGAAGGGCAGCGCCAGCGCGTCGGCCTGGACGAGCGGTACGCGTACCCCGGAACGGTCTGAGGTCTCGCGTGCCTGCCGCAACATGCCCGCCGAGAGGTCGAGGGCGACCACCTCGGCGCCGGCGCCCTGGAGCCAGCGTGAGCCGGACGCCGCGCCACACCCCAGCTCGAGCACCCGGCGGCCGCGGACGTCACCGAGCAGCCCCGCCTCGGCCTCACGCAGCCCCTCGGGGCACCAGACGAGGTCGACGTCGCCCAGGAAGGCGCCGTGCTCGTCCTGATATTCGTCGGCGTCGGCGTCCCACCACCCGCGGCTCGCGACCCGGCTCTCGGCATCCGACACGGGCCGACGGGTAACCTTATCGATCACTGCGCTAGCCTAGACACATCAGGGACGGCCCCAAACCGGGGCAAACCTCGCGTCTCGGTGAAGTTTCTGCCCGGGTCCTCGGGAGGGCTTGCAACCTGTGGTAATGCGCACGGTAAGCTAGTCGATGCGCTCGCGGATCGTGTACCTCGGCAGGGAGCAGGTTCCGCAAGTCGTCGGTTTCAGCCCGTTCTACGTCGTCTTGATCAGACCGCCCGTCATGATCACTGAAGGATGTTCGTGCTGTGCCCGCCGGCAGTTCCGCGGGGCGCGAGAGACACCACGACACCATCCGTTCGGAGCAACAGTCCACATGACGAGCAGCATCGAGGCCACCTCGAGCGCCAACAAGGTCACCGTCGACGATCTCGGCTCGGAGGAAGCATTCCTCGCGGCCATCGACGAGACCATCAAGTACTTCAACGACGGCGACATTGTCGAAGGCACCGTCGTCAAGGTCGATCGGGACGAGGTCCTGCTCGACATCGGCTACAAGACCGAGGGAGTGATCCCCTCTCGTGAGTTGTCGATCAAGCATGACGTGGACCCCGCGGAAGTGGTGTCGGTCGGTGACCACATCGAAGCCCTCGTCCTCACCAAGGAGGACAAGGAAGGCCGCCTGATCCTCTCGAAGAAGCGCGCTCAGTACGAGCGCGCCTGGGGCACCATCGAGAAGATCAAGGAGGACGACGGCGTCGTGCGCGGCTCCGTCATCGAGGTCGTCAAGGGCGGCCTCATCCTCGACATCGGTCTCCGGGGCTTCCTCCCCGCCTCGCTGGTCGAGATGCGTCGTGTCCGTGACCTGCAGCCGTACGTGGGCCGCGAGCTCGAAGCCAAGATCATCGAGCTGGACAAGAACCGCAACAACGTGGTCCTGTCCCGCCGGGCCTGGCTCGAGCAGACGCAGTCCGAGGTCCGCACCGAGTTCCTCAACAAGCTCCAGAAGGGCCAGGTCCGCAAGGGCGTCGTGTCCTCCATCGTCAACTTCGGCGCCTTCGTCGACCTCGGCGGTGTTGACGGCCTGGTGCACGTCTCCGAGCTCTCCTGGAAGCACATCGACCACCCCTCCGAGGTCGTCGAGGTCGGCCAGGAGGTCGAGGTCGAGGTGCTCGACGTCGACCTCGACCGCGAGCGTGTCTCGCTGTCGCTGAAGGCGACCCAGGAAGACCCGTGGCGTCAGTTCGCCCGGACCCACGCGATCAACCAGATCGTGCCGGGCAAGGTCACCAAGCTGGTTCCGTTCGGCGCGTTCGTCCGCGTCGACGACGGCATCGAGGGCCTGGTGCACATCTCCGAGCTGGCCGAGCGTCACGTCGAGCTGCCCGAGCAGGTCGTCCAGGTCGGTTCGGACGTCATGGTCAAGGTCATCGACATCGACCTCGAGCGTCGCCGGATCTCGCTCTCGCTGAAGCAGGCGAACGAGAACTTCGTGGAGGGCGAGGAGCACTTCGACCCCACCCTCTACGGCATGGCGGCCACCTACGACACCGAGGGCAACTACATCTACCCGGAGGGCTTCGACCCCGAGACGGGCGAGTGGCTCGAGGGCTTCGACAAGCAGCGCGAGACGTGGGAGAAGCAGTACGCCGACGCCCGCGAGCGCTGGGAGGCCCACACCAAGCAGGTGCAGGCGTCCCGCGAGGCCGACGCCGAGGCTGCTCTCAACCCGACTCCGGCCGTGATTCCCGGCGCTTCCTCCTCCACCCCCGGTGGCGGCGGCGGCGCGACCTCCTCGAGCTCGCCGGCCCCGGCGCGCGCGTCGGAGGAGCCGGCCGGCACCCTGGCCACCGACGAGGCGCTCGCCGCGCTTCGCGAGAAGCTGGCCGGCGGCAAGTGAACTAACTCCGCCCTGTAGTAAGGCAGGCCCGCCCGCGACCCCGGTCGTGGGCGGGCCTTCGCCTTTCCGGAATACTCGACCCGTGCTGAAGGTGGGTCTGACCGGCGGGATCGGTGCGGGCAAGAGCGCGGTGGCGGCTCGGCTCGCCCGCCGGGGAGCGGTCATCGTCGACTCCGACAAGCTGGCCCGCGAGGTGGTCGCGGCCGGAACCGACGGTTTGGCCGAGGTGGTGGCCGCGTTCGGCGACGGGGTGCTCGGCCCCGGCGGCGAGCTCGACCGCCCCGCGCTGGGGGCCAAGGTCTTCGGCGACGACGAGGCCCGCCACCGGCTCGAGAAGATCATTCATCCCCGGGTACGCGCCAGAGCGCACGAGCTGGCCGCCGCCGCGCCCGCCGACGCGATCCTGGTCAACGACGTCCCGCTGCTGGTCGAGACCGGCCAGGCGCCCTCGTACCACCTGGTCCTGGTGGTGGCCGCCGACCTGGATACCCGGGTCCGCCGGCTGGCCGAGACCCGCGGCATGCCGGCCGACCAGGCCCGTTCCCGCATCGCCGCCCAGGCGAGCGACGCCGAGCGGGCCGCCGTGGCCGACGTGCTGATCCCCAACGACAGCGCCCTCGACGAGCTCGACGCCTTCCTGGCCGCCCTGTGGCGCGACCGGCTGGTCCCGTTCGAGGAGAACCTGCGCCTGGGCCGCGCCGCTTCCGGCGACCGTGCCGTGCCGCCCGCGCGCCTGGTCGCCCGCGTCCAGCATGCCCTCGGCGCCGAGGCCCGGATCACCGTCAGCGGCTCCGACCTGATCGTCGAGGCCGGCGCCGCCGACCAGGCCGATCGGCTCACCGCCGCCGGCTTCCCACGGATCGCCCCGGGGGAGTTCGCCAGCGCCGACCCCGGCTGCCCGGTCACGGTGCGCGTCCGGGCGGAAGGCCCGCAGCGGTGAGCGAGCTGTTGATCTCCGACCTGGACGGAACGCTGCTGCGGCCCGACGGCACCCTGGGCGCCCGCAGCGTGGACACGATCAACCGCTTCCTGGCCGACGGCGGGCTGTTCACGTACGCGACCGCCCGATCCTTCGCCTCCGCCGGGCAGGTGACCGCGGCCCTCGACCTGACCCTGCCGGTGATCACCTACGGCGGGGCGATGATCGTCGACCCCCGCACCGGCGCGGCCCGGCCACCCCGCCTGCTCGACGCGGCGGTCGTCGAGACCGTGCTCGCGCACACCACGGCCCACCCCGATCTGCAGCCCGTCCTGTTCGTCATGCGTGAGGACCGCGACCGCCTCTGCTTCCTCGCCGATCTCGCCACCCCGGCCATGTCCCCGTTCCTCCAGACCCGGCGGGATGACCCGCGGCTGCTCCCGTTGACCTCGTGGGCCGAGATCGACCCGGCCACCGTCATCAGCATCGCGCTGCTCGGCGACCCGGCCCGGCTGGCGCCGCTCCGTACCGCCCTCGAGGTCCACGCGGCGATCTGCCACACGGTCTACAGCGAGGACGTCTACGTGCGGGGCACCTGGTGGCTGGAGCTGACCTCGGAGCGGGCGACCAAGGCGGCCGCCCTGGCCGAGGTGCGCGAGGAGGTCGGCGCGACGTCGCTGATCTGCTTCGGCGACAGCCCGAACGACCTGCCGATGTTCGCCGTCGCCGATCGGGCCGTGGCGATGGCCAACGGCGTCCCGGAGGTCCGCGCGGCGGCACACGAGGTGATCGGCGGCAACGCCGACGAGGCCGTGGCCGCCTTCATCGAGAACCTCAGAACTGTGCTTCCTCCCGCCGCCTCCGACAGATGCTGACGGAGGCGGCGGAAGTAGCAACAGACGTTCATCAGCTGCTGGTTACGAGGTCCTTGGTTCTGGCGTCGCGGCGGAAGGCGGCGTCGAGCGACCACGGGCCGGCGCCGAGCACCGCGATGGCCAGGAAGGCCCAGCAGTAGAGGGCGGCCGAGGCGCCGCCGTTCTGGGTCGGCAGCAGGGCCTGGGGCTGGTGGACGGTGAAGTACGCGTACGCCATCGAGCCGGAGGCCACGATCGCGGCCGGCGTGGTGAACAGGCCGGCCAGCACGAAGAGTCCACAGACGAGCTGGATCAGGCCGGCCCACCAGCCCGGCCACTGACCGAGGGGCGCGGCGTGCTTGCCGGCGGCGCCGAGGACGCCGAACACGGTGACCGTGCCGTTGAGGGTGAACAGCAGGCCGACCACGATGCGGAAGAGCGACCAGATCGGTCCGGCGTACTTGTGCGTGCTCATGGTGCTCCCTGGCTTCTGGGGGTCATGGAGATTGATACACGCTAATAAGTTGCAAGCTCAATCTTCAAGAAGCCGCAGGTAGACGCCGTATTGCCGGGTTGTTAGCGCCGCTGGTGACGGGTGGTATCTCAGAAACTACTCAGAGTGTGTTGAGTGCGTCACAGGCAGGCTCAGCGTCACAGGAGAAATAATGGGCCGCTCGCGGCGGCCGGCCCGTGAAGGCCATCGGTTCGCGCTCGCCGGTATGACCCGGGTGCTGCGATCTCGATGCCCGGCGGGGAGGGACCGTGTGGTGGGTCCGGAAGCCTCGCCGGGCGGCCGCCGCAAGCGGCCTACCGCACCAGAGTAGGACCCCCGTGCCCGGTTGCATCCGGCGGCGAGGCGAATTGGCATCACCCGCAAACCGCGGCCGGGCCGAACTTGTCGTACCCCCGACGTACCGTGGTCAGCATGGCGCTCGACATCCCACGACTCGACGGCCGCTTCGAGGTCATCAGTGAATTCCAGCCGGCCGGTGACCAGCCGACGGCCATCGCCGAGCTCGATCGACGGGTGCGCCGGGGCGACCGCAACACCGTGCTGCTGGGCGCCACCGGCACGGGCAAGTCGGCCACCACGGCCTGGCTGATCGAGAAGCTGCAGCGGCCGGCGCTGGTGCTCGCGCCCAACAAGACGCTGTGCGCCCAGCTCGCCAAGGAGTTCCGCGAGCTACTGCCCAACAACGCGGTCGAATACTTCGTCAGCTACTACGACTACTACCAGCCCGAGGCCTACATCGCGCAGTCCGACACCTACATCGAGAAGGACTCGTCGGTCAACGAAGAGGTCGAGCGGCTGCGTCACTCGGCGACGATGTCGCTGCTGACCCGGCGCGACACGATCGTGGTGGCGACCGTCTCGGCGATCTACGGCCTGGGTACGCCTCAGGAATACATCGACCGGTCGGTGACCGTGAAGGTCGGCGCCGAGGTCGACCGCGACAAGCTGCTGCGCCGCCTGGTCGACATTCAGTATTCGCGCAACGACATGGCCTTCCAGCGGGGCACGTTCCGGGTGCGGGGCGACACGCTCGAGATCATCCCGGCGTACGAGGAACTCGCCGTGCGCATCGAGCTGTTCGGCGACGAGGTGGAGAAGCTCTACTACCTGCACCCGCTGACCGGCGAGGTGGTCCGCGAGGTCGACGAGCTGGTGATCTTCCCGGCCACCCACTACGTGGCCGGCCCCGAGCGGATGGAACGGGCGATCGGCCAGATCGAGGCCGAGCTGGCCGACCGGCTGGCCGAGTTCGAACGACAGGGCAAGCTGCTCGAGGCCCAGCGGTTGCGGATGCGGACGACCTACGACATCGAGATGATGCGGCAGGTCGGGTTCTGCAACGGCATCGAGAACTACTCGATGCACATGGACGGGCGAACCTACGGCGAGCCGTCGTACACGTTGCTCGACTATTTCCCCGACGACTACATCACCGTCATCGACGAGTCACACGTGACGATCCCCCAGATCGGCGGCATGTACGAGGGTGACGCCTCGCGCAAGCGGATCCTGATCGAGCACGGCTTCCGGCTGCCCAGCGCCGCCGACAACCGGCCGCTGCGGTTCGACGAGTTCCTCGAGCGGGTCGGTCAGATGGTGTTCCTGTCCGCGACCCCGGGCCCGTGGGAGATGCAGCAGGCGCAGGGCGAGTTCGTCGAGCAGGTGATCCGGCCGACCGGCCTGGTCGACCCCGAGGTCGTGGTCAAGCCGACCAAGGGCCAGATCGACGACCTGATGCACGAGATCAAGCTGCGCACCGACAAGGACGAGCGGGTCCTGGTCACCACGCTGACCAAGAAGATGGCCGAAGACCTCACCGACTACCTCCTCGAGAACGGCATCCGGGTGCGCTACCTGCACTCCGAGGTCGACACGCTGCGACGCGTCGAGCTGCTCAAGGAACTGCGCAAGGGCGACTACGACGTGCTGGTCGGCATCAACCTGCTGCGTGAGGGCCTCGACCTGCCCGAGGTGTCGCTGGTGGCGATCCTCGACGCCGACAAGGAGGGCTTCCTGCGCTCCGGCCGCTCGCTGATCCAGACCATCGGCCGGGCGGCCCGGAACGTCTCCGGCGAGGTCCACATGTACGCCGACAAGATGACGCCGTCGATGAGCGCCGCGATCGAGGAGACCGACCGCCGCCGGGCCAAGCAGGTCGCCCACAACGAGGCGAACGGCATCAAGCCGACGGCGTTGCGGAAGCGGATCCACGACATCCTCGACGACATCTACAAGGAGGCCGAGGACACCGACGCCGCGGTCGGCACCGCCGCGGTCGTGGGCGGCGGCGGGCGGCAGATGTCGCGTGGCAAGGGCCCGGTCCCCGAGACCCGGTCGAAGCCGCCGCGCTCGGCGGCCACGCCGGCCCGCGAGGGCATGGCCCGGGCCGAGCTGGCCCAGCTCATCCAGGACCTCAGCGACCAGATGCTCGGCGCCGCCCGCGAGCTCCAGTTCGAGCTCGCGGCCCGCATCCGCGACGAGGTCAAGGAGCTCAAGAAGGAACTCCGCGGCATGGACATGACCGGCGTGAAATAGCACGCAACCGATCAACCCCCGGGCTGCGTGTCTCCGGATGACACCGCGGAAGCGACATCGGGGGACGACGTGACGGACGAGGAATACCGGGCCTGGTACGCGGCCGCCTACAGCCGGGTGGTGGGCCAGGTCTATCTGATGACCGGCGACCTCAGCGAGGCGCAGGACGTCGTGCAGGAAGCGTTCATCCGCGGGTGGAACCGGCGCCGGTCGTTCGCCCCGGGTGACTCGCCGGACGCCTGGATCCGGACGGTGGCCCGGCGGCTGGCGGTGAGCCGGTGGCGGGCCGCCCGGTCCACCCTCGCCGCGTGGCGCCGGGCCGGCCCGGCGCGCGACGATCCCGGGCCCGGTGTGGAGACGCCGCTGATCGTGGCCGCCCTGGCCCAGCTGCCCGAGGCGCAACGCCGCGCGATCGTTCTCCACCACCTCTGTGACCTCAGCGTCGACCAGGTGGCGGCCGAGGTTGGTGTGCCGGCCGGAACCATCAAGGCCCGGCTGTCCCGGGGCCGGGCCGCCCTGCGTGAGCTGCTGTCCGCCGACGAGTTGATCCTGGAGGCGCGCCATGCCTGAGCTGGACGAACTGCTTCGCGTCGCCGCCGACGACGCCACCACCCGGGCCCGGCCCGGCGACTTCGACGCGGTCGTGCTGGGCGCCCGCCGCCGTCAGCGACGTCACCGCTGGTCGGCGGTCGCCGGCGCCGGTGTGCTGGCGGCCTGCGTGGCCGCCGGGACCGTGGTCGTCGTGGACGGTCCCGATCCCGCGCCGCCACCGCCGTCGGTCCTCACCGTGGCCGAGCGCGACCCGGTGCTGGCGCCGCTGGTCGTCGACATCCCGGTCATCGCGTGGACGCCGGACCCCGGTCGGTCCGTTGACGACGCCTGGGGGCCCCTGCCGGGGGTCTCCGCGGTGCTCTGGTCGAACGACGACGAGTCGGTGCCCGACCTGGCGGCCGCGTTCCGGGCCGCTGGTGTCACCGGACCGGCGATGATCCCGACCGGCACCCAGTCGCTGACCGAGGTTCGACACTTGGCCGAGCGGCTCCGAGACGCGCCGGGAGTGCGGGACGCCCGGGTGACCACGGTGCGGGGGATGCGGTTCGTCGTCACGGTGCGGAAGCGGCTGGGCGCGGACGAGAAGCCCGGTGGCAACCCGCTGATCGGGGAACCCGGCATCCGGTGGGGCGCGAGCAACTTCAAGCACCGGCCCGGCGGCGACAAGGACTGGACGATGAACGCCTGGTACCTCGACGGCGGGGTGGACCGGGCCGGCCTGGACCGGATCCGGTCGATCGCCGCGACCGCCTGGGGCATCCGCCGCGACCAGGTGATCATCAAGCCTCAGCCGATGACGCCGTAAACGTGTGTTTCAAGCCCGGCCGGAGCCTTGCCGCGGCCCTGGCCGGGTCATGAAACACGGCCTAGCTGACGTCGGTGAAGTGCTCGACCAGCGGCGGGCCGGCGAAGTGGGGCCCGATGAAGCCGCGCCACTGCTGGAACTTCTCGGTGGCGCGGAAGTTCTGGTCGTGGGCCTCGACGCTGTCCCACTCGATCAGCAGGACGAAGCGGGTGGGCGACTCGATGCCGTGGGTCATCCGCACCGAGCGGCAGCCCTCCACATCGTCGAACAGGGGCCGGGCCTGGCGGTAGGCGTCGGCGAAGGCGTCTTCGTGGCCGGGGATCACGTCGATGAGCGCGACTTCGAGAACCATGATCGCAGCCTGCCACATCGCGGAGTGAGAAATGAATGAGCTAGCCTCCTAGGATGTCTCACCAGGTGTGTAGTGGGAGGATTGCGCCAGGTGACGGGGAGATGTCGCGCACTTCTTGCCGGAGACATGTGTGGAAACGAAGCAGGATGCGACACAATGGCGAGGTTGCAAGGGGAGTATTCCTGCCGCGCCGGTCTCGTCAACACGGTTCTGATCCTCACCCGGGGGTTGGTCCCGGGGCCGGCGGTCGCGGCCAGATCAGCTGGTCGCGGCGGAAGAGACCTTCGACAGCCGCACGTCGCTGGATCCCCCATCTGGCGATAACTCGTGTCTGCCGGAGGTTCCCCGACCGTGATTGTCTCCAGCTGGGTGTGGATCGCCACCCTTGCCGCGCTCGTCGTGATGCTCGCCGTCGACCTGTTGATCGTCGGCCGCCGGCCACACGAGCCCAGCATGCGCGAGGCCGGCTCCTGGGTGGGGTTCTACGTGGGGGCGGCCCTGCTCTTCGGCGCCGGCATCTGGATCTTCGCGGGCGGTACGGCGGCCGGTGAGTTCTACACGGGCTGGCTGACCGAATATAGCCTGTCGGTCGACAACCTCTTCGTCTTCGTGATCATCATGGCCCGGTTCTCCGTGCCCCGGGTCTTCCAGCAGAAGGTGCTGCTCATCGGCATCGTGCTGGCCCTGGTCATGCGCGGCCTGTTCATCGCCGCCGGCGCCGCCCTGATCGCGGAGTTCTCCTGGGTCTTCTACATCTTCGGCGCCTTCCTCGTGTACACCGCGATCACGCTGCTCAAGCAGGGCGAGAACGACGAGGACGACTTCAAGGAGAACATCCTCATCCGGTGGGCCAAGAAGGCCTTCCCGATCTCCTCGTCGTTCGGCGACGGGCGGATGACCACCACGGTCGCCACCACCGGGAAGCGGCTGTTCACGCCGATGCTGATCGTGATGATCGCGATCGGCACCACCGACCTGATCTTCGCGCTCGACTCGATCCCGGCGATCTTCGGCATCACCAAGGAGCCGTACCTGGTCTTCACCGCGAACGTCTTCGCGCTGATGGGCCTGCGGCAGCTGTTCTTCCTGCTCGGCGGCCTGCTGGAACGCCTGGTCTACCTGAACATCGGGCTGGCCTTCGTGCTCGCCTTCATCGGCGTGAAGCTGGTCCTCGAGGCGCTGCACACGAACACGATCAGCTTCATCAACGGCGGCCACGGCTTCCACTGGGCACCGGAGATCCCGATCTGGCTGTCTCTGCTGGTCATCCTCGGGACGCTGGGCATCGCCACGGTCGCGAGCCTGGCCAAGTCGTCACGGGACAAGAAGAAAGAACTGGTCGGGGCCCGCGTCTGACGACACGGGCCCCAGGGCTCAACCGTTGATCACTGGTGCTTGCGCCGGGCCGCGGCCCGGCCGCGGATCTGCTGGTCGAGAACCACCTTGCGGATGCGTACGGCGGCCGGCGTCACCTCGACGCACTCGTCCTCGCGGCAGAACTCGAGGGCCTGCTCCAGGGACAGCTTGCGCGGCGGGATCAGCTTCTCCGTCTCGTCGGAGGTCGACTGCCGCATGTTGGTGAGCTTCTTCTCCTTGGTGATGTTCACGTCCATGTCGTCGGCCCGCGAGTTCTCGCCGACGATCATGCCCTCGTACACCTCGGTGGTCGGCTCGACGAACAGCGAGCCGCGCTCCTGCAGGTTGGTCATGGCGAACGCGGTCACCGGGCCGGCGCGGTCGGCCACCAGGGAGCCGTTGCTGCGGGTCCGCAGCTCGCCGAACCACGGCTCGTAGTCCTCGAAGATGTGGTGCATGATGCCGGTGCCGCGGGTGTCGGTGAGGAACTCGGTGCGGAAGCCGATCAGGCCGCGCGCCGGGACCAGCCACTCCATGCGCAGCCAGCCGGTGCCGTGGTTGATCAGCTCCTCCATCCGGCCCTTGCGGGTGGACAGCAGGCTGGTGATGGCGCCCATGTATTCGTCGGGGGCGTCGATCGTGAGGCGCTCGACCGGCTCGTGGATCTTGCCGTCGACCAGCCGGGTGACGACCTGGGGCTTGCCGACGGTCAGCTCGTACGACTCGCGCCGCATCTGCTCGACCAGGATGGCCAGGGCGAGCTCGCCACGGCCCTGCACCTCCCACGCGTCGGGCCGCTCGGTCGGCAGCACGCGCAGCGAGACGTTGCCGACCAGTTCGCGGTCGAGCCGGTCCTTGACCATGCGGGCGGTGACCTTGCTGCCCTTCACCTTGCCGACCATGGGTGAGGTGTTGGTGCCGAGGACCATCGAGATGGCCGGCTCGTCGACGGTGATCAGCGGCAGCGGGATCGGGTTCTCGGCGTCGGCCAGCGTCTCGCCGATCATGATGTCGGCGATGCCGGCGACGGCCATGATGTCGCCCGGGCCGGCGCTCTCGGCCGGCTTGCGGTCGAGGCCCTCGGTGATCAGCAGCTCGGAGATGCGGACGTTGCTGACGCTGCCGTCGGTCTTGCACCAGGCGACGGTCTGGCCCTTGCGGATGGTCCCCTGGTGGACGCGGCAGAGCGCGAGCCGGCCGAGGAAGTTCGAGGCGTCGAGGTTGACGACGTGGGCCTGGAGCGGCGCGCCCTCGGTGTAGGTCGGCGCGGGGATGGTCTCGAGGATCGTGCTGAACAGCACCTCGAGGTCGGTGGTGTCCTCGGGGATGGTGCCGTCCTTGGGCTGCTTCAGCGAGGCGACGCCGTCGCGGGCGCAGGCGTAGACGATCGGGAACTCGATCTGGTGCTCGTCGGCGTCGAGGTCGAGGAACAGCTCGTACGTCTCGTCGACGACCTCCTTGATGCGGGCGTCGGGCCGGTCGACCTTGTTGATGATCAGGATGATCGGCAGCTTGGCCTGGAGCGCCTTGCGCAGCACGAAGCGGGTCTGCGGCAGGGGGCCCTCGGAGGCGTCGACGAGCAGGGCGACGCCGTCGACCATGGTGAGGCCGCGCTCGACCTCACCGCCGAAGTCGGCGTGGCCCGGGGTGTCGATGATGTTGATGGTCACCGGCTTGCCGTCGGCCGGTTGGTAGCTGATGGCGGTGTTCTTGGCGAGAATGGTGATGCCCTTTTCCCGCTCCAGATCCATGGAGTCCATGGCGCGGTCGGCCATCTCGCCGCGGGCGTGGGACTGGCTACCCTGCCGCAGCATGGCGTCGACCAGGGTGGTCTTGCCGTGGTCGACGTGCGCGATGATGGCGACGTTGCGTAGGTCCGAACGGGTCTGCATGCTCCCATTGTCGCGGGCGGTGGTTGCGGACGCCGCCCCGGGGGTGTATCACGTACGCCACCTCACACTGGGTCTTTTGGTTGGACCATCCCGACCTGGCCGCCGGTAGGCGAGCACGGGCGGCTACACTTGTCGCTGGAAACCCGTGATCCCTGCTGTTTTGACCCTCTTCTGGGCGCCGCTGTAAGGTCTCGGGGTTGTTGTGCGTTCAGATGCTCGCGAGGCTCCGACTTTCGGCCCGTGCAGCACACCAGAAGGAGCCTGAAAGCAATGCCGCCCAAGAAGAAGACCCATGAGGTAACCCTCGCGCTTGAGGCGGGTAACGCCGCGATGGTCGACCTCGGAAAGATGCTCGGCCCGACCGGCGCCAACATGCGCGCCGTCAAGGTGGAGTACGACGAGGCCACCTCGAAGAACCGGGGCGAGATCATCCCGGTCATCGTCTCGGTGTTCGAGGACCGCTCGCACCAGCTGACCTACAAGACGCCGCCGACCAGCTTCCTGATCCGCAAGGCGCTGGGTATCCAGTCGGGCGCGTCGAACCCGCTGACCCAGACCGTCGGCACGTTGAGCCAGGACCAGGTGCGGTCGATCGCCGAGCGCAAGATGCCCGACATCAACGCCAACGACATGGACGCCGCGGTCAAGATCGTCGCCGGCACGGCCCGTTCGATGGGTGTCAAGGTCGCTGAGTAACCAGCTTCGGACTGCGGGGCCCGCCTGATTCAGGCGGGCCCTTTGTCGTCGCCGACGATGGTCTCGATCAGGCCGTAGTCGCGGGCCTCGGTGGCGCTCATGACGCGGCCGGTGGACAGGTCGTCCTCGATGCGGCTGCGGGTCTGGCCGGTCATCTCGACCAGCCGCAGCACCATCTCTTCCAGCTCGCGCAGGTGTTGGCCGGCGGCGGACGCGACCTCGTCGGCGGTGCCGGTGACGCCGGCCGTGCGCGGCTCGGTGAGCCGGAAGCGGGCATGGCGGTAGGCCGACCGCTGACTGGCCGCGGCCAGCACCGCGAGCGTCGCCCCGCCGGCCTCGCTGGTGACCACCGCGTGCACCGGCGAGATCATCGCGTCGATCACGTCGGTGATCGCGTGGGCGGCGCCGAGCTCGCCGCCGGGGCTGGCCACGTGCAGTTGGACCGGGGCGGGGCCGGCCGCGTCGAGGGTGAGCAGGGCGGCCGCGATGCCGGTGGCGTCGCCGGCGGTCAGCGCGCCGCGCACCATGACGATCCGCTGGTCGAAGAGGCGTTCCTCGAGCCAGCCGGGCACCTGGGCGCCCGGGCCGGGGACCGGGGGCGGGGACCACGGGTCGGTGGGCCGGTCGGGTCGCGGTTGCCAGCGAACGTCCATCGCTCGAATCTAGCCAGCCGGCCGGCCGAACGCGGAGGGCTTCCGCTGTGGGCGGACGAAACGCATCGATAATCAGCAGCGCTTAGGGTGAGGCATGCCTGGTCCGCGACGGCGATCGATCCTGATCTCGCGGCTCGCGGACAAGCCCGTCGGCAGCCCGCAGAGCGTGATCCTGGATGAGGTGCGCGCGGCCATCCTCGACGGTGAGGTGCCGCCGGGTTCGCCGATCCCGGTCGATCAGGTCGCGGCCGCGTTCGGGGTGAGCCGGATCCCCGTACGCGAAGCCTTGATGACCTTGATCGGTGAAGGTCTGGTCGATCATCGGCCGAACGGCGGCTACCGGGTCGCGATGATGACGGCGCGGGAGTTCGGCGAGTTCTACCTGGTGCGCGAGGCCCTGGAGACGGCGGCGCTGCGGGCGGCGGTGGCGCTGGCCGGCCCGGACGACGACGTGTCGGCCCGGGAGGCGCACGCCGCGCTCGACGCCGCCGTGACGCTGGGCGACGTGCGGGCGCATCATCGGGAGAGCCGCCGGTTCCATCTGGCGCTGATCCGCCCGTGCCGGATGAGCCGGTTGCTGCACATGCTGGACACGGCGTGGAACATGACCGAGCCGCTGCAGCCGATGTCCCATCTGGAGAGCGTCGAGCGGGAGTCGTTGCACGGCGACCACGCGGAGATGCTGGCGGCGTTCGGCGACCGGGACACCGACCGGCTGCTGGCCGTCTGCGCGGCTCATCATCGGCGGTTGCAGGCGTTCATGGCCACGTTGTCGACCCGGGAAGATATACCGTTCCAGTCATAATCCCGTAACAGTCCGTTCTTAGTTTGACCCCATGGCCGACATCATTGAGGCCGCCGGACATCCGGTGGGCAGCGGATTCATCAAGCCGGAGTACGACCCCCGGCTCTCCAACGAGGACCTCGCCCCGCTGCGGAAACAGACGTGGGGCTCGTACAACATCTTCGCGTTCTGGATGTCCGACGTACACAGCGTCGGCGGGTACGTGACCGCGGGCAGCCTCTTCGCCCTGGGCCTGTCGAGCTGGCAGGTGCTGGTGGCGCTGGTCGTCGGCATCACGATCGTCTACTTCTTCTGCAACCTGGTCGCCCGGCCCAGCCAGGTCACCGGCGTGCCGTACCCGGTGATCAACCGCTCGTCGTTCGGCGTGCTCGGTGCCAACGTGCCGGCGATCATCCGCGGGCTGATCGCGGTCGCCTGGTACGGCATCCAGACCTACCTCGCGTCGGCCGCCCTCGACGTGGTGGTCCTCAAGCTGTTCCCGTCGCTGATGCCCTACGCCGACGTCGGCCAGTACGGCTTCCTCGGGCTGCCGCTGCTCGGCTGGTGCACGTACGCGCTGCTCTGGGTCCTGCAGGCCGCCGTGTTCTGGACCGGCATGGAGACGATCCGCCGGTTCATCGACTTCTGCGGGCCGGCCGTCTACGTGGTGATGTTCGTGCTCTGCGGCTACCTGATCCACAAGGCCGGCTGGGGCTCGATCAACCTGACCCTGGGCGACGTCAAGTACAAGGGCTGGTCCGCGGTGCCGGTCATGCTCGGCGCCATCGCGCTCGTGGTCTCGTACTTTTCCGGGCCGATGTTGAACTTCGGGGATTTCTCCCGGTACGGCAAGAGCTTCACCGCGGTCAGGCGCGGCAACCTGCTCGGCCTGCCGGTCAACTTCCTGGTGTTCTCGCTGCTGGTCGTGGTCACCGCGTCGCTGACCATCCCGGTCTTCGGCGAGCTGATCACCGACCCGGTGGCGACGGTGTCCCGGATCGACTCCACCTTCGCGATCGTGCTGGGCGCCCTGACCTTCACCATCGCCACGATCGGCATCAACATCGTCGCCAACTTCATCTCGCCGGCCTTCGACTTCTCCAACGTCAGCCCGCAACGCATCAGCTGGCGGGCCGGCGGGATGATCGCCGCGGTCGGCTCGGTGCTGATCACCCCGTGGAACCTCTACAACAACCCCGACGTCATCCACTACACGCTGGAGACGCTGGGCGCCTTCATCGGCCCGCTGTTCGGCGTGCTGATCGCCGACTACTACCTGATCCGGCGGCAGAAGGTCGACGTGGACGACATGTTCACGATGGACCCGGGCGGCCGCTACCACTACCACAAGGGCTACAACCCGGCGGCGATCATCGCCACCGCGGTCGGCGCGATCATCGCGGTGATCCCGGTGCTGTGGGCCGGCGGGCCCGGCATGCACGACATCGCCCAGTACAGCTGGTTCATCGGCTGCGGCCTCGGCTTCGTCACCTACTACCTGCTGGCGCCGGTCTACCGGGTGCGGGAACTGTCCCGTGTTGATTAGGGTCATCAACCCCAACACCACGGCGTCGATGACGGCGCTGATCGAGCGGAGCGCCCGGGCCGTCGCCGGCCCGGGCACCGTGATCGAGGCGGTCACCTCGCCGATGGGGCCGGCCTCGATCGAGAGCCACTACGACGAGGCGCTGGCGGTGCCCGGCCTGCTGGCCTCCCTGTCTTCTTCGTCCGCCCCGCCTGACGCTTTTGTGCTGGCCTGCTTCGGCGACCCCGGCCTGGACGCGGCCCGGGAGGTGGCCCGCGGTCCGGTGATCGGGATGGCCGAGGCGGCGATGCACGCGGCGGGCTTCCTCGGGCGGGGCTTCAGCGTGGTCACCACGCTCGACCGCACCAAGGGCCGGGCCTGGGAGCTGGCCGCGCGTTACGTCCCGCCCGGGGCCTGCCGCGGGGTGTACGCCTGCGACATCCCGGTGCTCGCGCTGGAGTCCGACCCTGCGGTGCTCGAGCGGGTGGTGGATCTGGCGCGTACGGCCCTGGACCGCGACGGATCGGACGTGATCGTGCTGGGCTGCGCCGGCATGGCCGACCTCTGCGCCGCGGTGTCGACCGAGCTGGGTGTCCCGGTCATCGACGGGGTGGCCGCGGCCGTGACGATGGCCGAGGCGCTGATCCGGCTGGGCGCCACCACCTCCACCCGGGGCGAGTACGCCCCACCGCCGCCGAAGTTGTACACAGGCGCCCTCGAGGACTTCGGGATTTCTGTCTAGTCTGTCTAGGCGATGCTATTCTCGTCGGTGGGGGTAGCCGAATGATCTGGCAGGTGCAGGATGCGAAGCAGAGATTCAGCGAGTTGTTGCGGGCCGCTGAGGCCGGCGAACCGCAGATCGTCACGAAACATGGCGAGCAGGTGGCCGTGATGATCGACATCGTGGAATACCGGCGGCTGCGCGGCGAGACCGTCGGGTTCATGCAATTCCTCCAGTCCGGTCCGACGATCGACGGCGACCTCGACATCGAACGCTCGTCGGCCCCGCCCCGCGACCTTGACCTCGGCGGCTGAGCGTGGCCTTCCTGCTGGACACCAACGTGGTGTCCGAGATGCGCAAGAGCAGACCCGATCGCAACGTGGTGGCCTGGTTCCGGGACAACTCCGCGGCCGTGGCCTACATCAGCGTGCTCGTCGTGGGGGAGATCCGCCGCGGGATCGAACTGACCCGCCCGGGCGACCAGGGCCGGGCCGACGCGCTCGACTCGTGGCTCGATCAGCTGGTCAAGGTCTACCAGGACCGCGTCCTGCCGGTGTCGGTGGCCGCGGCCGAAGAGTGGGGCCGGCTGCTCGCGGTCCCACAGCCACCGCCGGTGGTCGACGCGCTGATGGCCGCGACGGCGAAAGCCCACCGGCTCACGCTGGTCACGCGCAACGTCAAGGACGTCGAGCGGACCGGGGTCGCCGTGGTCAATCCGTTCGAGACATAGCCGGCATGGGGGCGTAGCCGCCGTTCGGGCGTGACCGGGCTACCCCGTTGGAGTGACACGGCGGCGGCTGATCGCCAGCAGGGCCAGCCAGAGGAAGCCGGTCGACAGGCACAGGCGTTGCCACAGGCCGGCCGTCGTGGCCCAGGGGTCGACGCCGAAGAAGCCGAGCATCGCCACGCCGAACAGCGTCGCGAAGGCCAGGGCGCTCACCATCGAGTAGACGGCGAAACCCCGGCGGGCGAAGGTGATCGCGGCGGCCACCATGGCCAGCGTCAGCGCGGCGAAACCGGGCAGCGCGAAGGCCAGGTTGTGCAGCTGGCCGTGCCACGTCAAGACGGTCGCGCCGACCGGGTCGGACCGGAGGACACCCGCGCCGATCAGCCCGATTCCGCAGGTCACGACCAATGCGGGGACGGCGGCCGCACCCCGGCCGGGGCGCAGGCTGCGGCGCAGGCCGATCGCGAACAGCACGACCAGCAGTCCACACACGACGAAGTTCGCGACCTGGGCCCAGCCGAGCGGGCCGAGAGCGAGCGAGCTGACCGGGTGGCGCACGACCGAGTAGCCGTCGCCGTGGACGGCGCCCAGCACCAGGTGGCCGGCGGTGAAGAGCGGGCCGGCGAGCAGGCCGAGGGCGAGCAGCCGGCTGGGGCGTGACGGGGCCGCGCGGGGGTCGCGGCGGCCACCTTGGTCAACACGGTCATGGCGTCAACCGTAGTTGACACGGGCCATGGGTGTCAACGTTGGTTGACGCGGGCCGTCCGTCAGTCACCGGCCGAGGAGAGACAGAGCCGTCCACGACCTCGGAGAGACCGCAGATGACCGAGTGCGACCAACGCAACGAGAGGCGCCCGTCGACCGGGCGCCGGACCAACGTCATCGCCATCGGGGTGGCGGTCGTGGCCGTGCTGGTGGCCGTCGCCGCCTGGATGGTTCCCGGCAGCGAGCCCCAGGCGTCGCCCGGCTCGACCATCACGGTGCCGGCCACGACAACGGCCGAGCCCTCGCCGCCGCCCCTGGAAAGCGCGGAACCCACGGAGAGCGCGGACCCCAGCGAGCCTGCCGCCGACCCGTCCTCCAGCGAGTCCGCCCCGGTGGACGCAGTGGCCGGAGCGGAACCGCGGCGGGCCGAGAGCATCACGCTGAACAACGGATACGTGGTGGATCTGGACACCGACAACCCGAACTGGAACGTGCGCGACTACTGCGACAACTGCGATCTGGACTTCGACAACGGGTTCATCAACAAATGGGGAGGCGGCCTGTCGAGGTTGCAGCCGGGCGACCCGGGCACCCTGGCGACCTGTGAAGCCGCCACCGCCTACACCGAGGTGATCGGGCGGCGGGAACTGAAGCCGGGTTTCCGCTTCTGCGTGGCGGGGCGGAACAGCAGGGCTCTCATCGAGGTCACCAAGGCGAACAACATGAGCGACGACTTCGTCGGCGACGACTCGGTGATCTTCGACGTGAAGGCGTGGTTCTGATCAGACCGCGCGTAGCCAGCTTGGCTGGACGAGTTTCCGCCAGTCCACGACCTTGAAGTTGGTGCTGACCCGGCCCTCGTCCGGCGTGTTCTCGCCGTCGTGCAGCACGAGCAGGCCGCGCGGATAGCCCGGCAGCGGCACCGCGGTAGCGGCCGCGCCGTCGGAGTGCTGAACCCCGTCGACCCGCGGGCCGTCAGCCACGACGAAGTTACCAACTAGTCGGTTGGTACGTCGGTCGTACACGAAGAACGTGCTGTCGCCCTGGCCGCTGACCAGCAGATAGCCCTCGCCGCGGCCGGTCGGGTAGATCGTCGCGCCCTCGACGTCGGCGTGGATCCGCCCGCCCTCGCACGGGTCCACGCCGAGCACGCACTCCTCGGTCGACGGGTCGTACGTCGCCGGCACGCCGAACTCGGCCGTGCGCTCGACGATGGATCGCCGGCCGAACCGCCCGTCGGGGCTCAGCCCGATCCGCCACAGCCCGACATCCTCCTGACCCGCGTAGAGCACGTTCCGGTCGGCGTCCACGACCATGCCCTCGACCTGCGGGTCCTCACCCGGCTCGGCGCAGGGCGTCCACGAGCTGCCGTCCCGCAGCGTGAACGCCTTCGGCAGGTCGAGCGTGTCCACCTTCCGGTAGGTCACCCGATCCTTCTTCGCCACCAGCTCGAACGTGCCCAGCCGGGTGGCGTGGCGGCGGCTGACCACCGCGACGGCGCCGCGCATGGCCAGCCCGTACCCGGTCGCCTGCGCCCCGACCTCGGCCTGGTCCCGCGAGAACAGCAGCGGGGCGTCGCCGACGGTGACGTCGGCCAGCTTCGCCGCGACCGGGTCGATGCGATAGACCCGGAGCTGGTCGCGGCCGCGGTCGGTGACCACGGCCAGATCGGTACGCCGGCCGCCCAGCCGGAACCCGCTGACGACGTCCACGTTGTTGAAGCGTCCGCCGGCCGGGACCGGGATCGACTGCACCTCGCGTCCGCCCAGGTCGTACACCCGGAGTCCGCCGTTCTTGGCGGTACCGATGATCCGGGTGCGCGCCCGGTCCCACGGGTGGATCCAGATCGCCGGGTCGTCCGCGTCGGCGTCACCGCCCGCTTCGTCGTCGAAGAGCGCCGGCGTCTCCACCGCCGCGACGATCCTCCTCGGCGCGGAGGCGAGGGCCGGGACCGGCGCCACACCGGCGCCGGCGACCGCCAGAAGTACGACAAGTCCTGATCGAAGGCGCATGGCCGAACGCTCCCCCATCGATCTGACCACCACATGACCGTCACCTGAACGCGCCCTACGTGCTTGAATGTTTCCGCTGCGTTAAGCACGGGAGGAACCCACATGCGCATCCGCCGCGGTCTGGCCGTCCTGCTGTCCACCGTGCTCGCGGGCGGGGTGATCGCCACGGCCGCGCAGGCCGACGCCGGCCTCCCCGGCCGCCACGGGCTGCGCGCCCCGGTCACCGACGAGAACTTCTACTTCGTGATGGCCGACCGCTTCGCCAACGGCAGCGCCGCCAACGACCGCGGCGGGCTCGGCGACGACCCGCTGGTGTCCGGGTTCGACCCGGCCCGCAAGGGCTTCTACAACGGCGGTGACCTGGCCGGGCTGCGCGAGCGCATCGACTACATCCAGGGGCTGGGCACCACGTCGATCTGGCTGACGCCCAGCTTCAAGAACAAGGCGGTGCAGCTCGAGGACGGGCCGTCGGCCGGGTACCACGGCTACTGGATCACCGACTTCACCCAGATCGACCCGCACCTGGGCACCAACGCCGACCTCAAGGCGCTGATCGACGCCGCGCACCAGCGGGGCATGAAGGTCTACTTCGACATCATCACCAACCACACCGCCGACGTCATCGGGTACGAGGAAGGCGCGCGGCAGCCGTACGTGTCGAAGGACGTCTCGCCGTACCGCAGCGCCGCAGGCAAGGTCTTCGACGATCGTGACTATGCCGGGACGGGCGATTTCCCGACGCTCGACCCGGCGACCTCGTTCCCGTACACGCCGGTGCTCGACCCGGCCGAGCGCGACCTCAAGGTCCCGGCCTGGCTGAACGACGTCACGCTCTACCACAACCGCGGCGACACCACGTTCACCGGCGAGAACTCGCTCTACGGCGACTTCTTCGGCCTCGACGACCTGTTCACCGAACACCCACGCGTGGTGCGCGGCATGACCGACATCTACAAGACGTGGATCAGCGACTTCGGCGTGGACGGCTTCCGGATCGACACCATGAAGCACGTCAACGACGAGTTCTGGCAGCGGTTCGGCCCGGAGATCCTGCGGTTCGCCCGTGCGCACGGCAAGACCGAGTTCTTCATGTTCGGCGAGGTCTTCGACACCAGCCGGCCGTTCACCTCACACTTCACCACCACCGACAAGATGCAGGCCGTGCTCGACTTCCCGTTCCAGGAGGCGGCGCGCGACTACGCCTCGCGCGGGCGGCCGGCGGCGGCGCTCGGCGACTTCTTCACCGGCGACGACTGGTACACCGACGCCGACTCCAACGTCTACGAGCTGCCGACCTTCCTCGGCAACCACGACATGGGCCGGATCGGCGGCTTCGTGCGGGCCGACAACCCGGGCGCCGGCGACGCCGAATGGGTGGCTCGCGACCGGCTCGCGCACGAGCTGATGTACTTCTCCCGCGGCAACCCGGTCGTCTACTACGGCGACGAGCAGGGCTTCACCGGTCCCGGCGGCGACCAGGACGCGCGGCAGACGATGTTCGCCAGCCGGGTGCCCGACTACCTCGACGACGACCTGCTGGGCACGGACGCCACCCACGCGCAGGACAACTTCGTCGCCACCCATCCGCTCTACCGGGCCATCGGCGACCTGGCCACGCTCACCCGGCAGCACCCGGCGCTGCGCGACGGCGCCCACCAGCATCGGTACGCCGACCAGGACGCCGGCGTCTACGCCTTCTCCCGCGTCGACCGGCAACGGCAGCGCGAGTACGTGGTCGCGCTCAACAACAGCGAACAGCCGCGTACGGTCGCCGTCCCGACCTACCTCGCCCGTGGCGACTTCGCCGCGATCTACGGCGCGTCCGGTCGTTCCCGGTCGGCGGCCGACCGCCGCCTCACCGTCACCGTGCCGCCGCTGTCCACCGTGGTCTACCGATCCGCCGGCCGCATCCCGGCCGCCGGCCGGGCGCCCGCGGTGTCGCTCGACGCTCCCACCCCGGTGTCCGGGCGCATGCAGGTGACGGCCGACGTCGGGAGCGACTCGTTCAACGAGGTCACGTTCTACGCCAAGGCGGGTCGCGGCGACTGGAAGCCGATCGGCACCGACGACACCGCGCCGTACCGCGTCTTCCACGACGTCTCCGCCCTGCCCACCGCGACCAAGCTTCAGTACCGCGCGGTGGTCCTCGACAACGCCGGCCATACCCGGGCCTCGTCCCCGGTCTCCGCTACCGTGCCTTCGCCGACGATCACCATCGAGGCGCCCGCCGAGGCCGCCAACGTGCGTGGCACGGTCGAGGTGCGCGCGGTCGCCAACCCCGAACGGGCCTCCCACGTGGTCCGCTTCGAGCGCAGCGTCGACGGCGGGCGGTGGACCACGATCGGCCGCGACACGTCGTCGCCCGCGTACACCGTCTTCGACAACCTCGCGCCGCTCAACCTGGCGGCCGGCGCCCAGGTCCGCTACCGCGCGATCCTCGCCGAACCGGACGGCACCCGGGTGACCAGCGCGGTGCGCACCGTCCGGTACGCCGGGCCGCCGGTGACCGTGGCGACGCTGCGCTACCACCGCCCGGCCGGCGACTACGACGGCTGGGGCCTGCACCTGTGGGGCGACGGCATCGACCCGGCGACGCTGGCGCGGGTCGCGTGGGACCGGCCGCTGCCGCCGGCCCGGATCGCCGGCGGCTGGGCCGAGTTCGACATCCCGCTGACCGACGACACCAAGCCGGTCAACTTCATCATCCACACCCCGAGCGGCGACACCGTCCCCACCACCCGCGAACCCGGCGGCGACCGCTCCTTCACCCCGATCGACAACCCCCAGATCTGGCTCGTCCAGGGCGACCCCACGATCCACACCACCCCGCCGGCCACCACGTAGGGCCCGTTCTGCCGCTCTGGGCCCCGCCCCGCTCTCGGCTGATCGTCAGGACTGGCCCTGAGAGATGACGGGATCCGTCGATCCGGTCGTGTCCGGCCCCTTCGACACCGAGAGCGACACCGACCCACCGCACCCGTTCTCCGTGCCACCCGGCGGGTCCTGGCCGACCACCGTCCCCTCGGGCGCGGGGGAGAACACCTGCTCGATCCGAGCGGTGCGCCCGGCCGCGCTCAGCACGTCCCTGGCCGTGTCCACCGTCTGACCGATCACGTTGGGCACTTCGCACCGCGGGGGCGGATCGGTGGTCTTGTGCTTGGTGCCGACCGGGGGCACCTTGACCTCGTTGGTGGCCGCCGTGCCGCCCGTGGTCGCCGCGCTGGTCGCCGAAGCGGTCACCTCGACCAGCGACGGGATCGGCGTGGTCGGGCCCGACGGCGGTTCCCGGTCCCACCGCAGCGGCACCAGCGCGCCGGCGGTCAGGAGGACGGCCGCGGCGGCCACCACGAGCCACTTCTTCTTCCGTCGTCGGCCGCCGCCGGATTCCGCCGGGCGAGGAGGATCGGCCACGGCGTGCGGCATCGGGACCCGGGCCAGAACACGGGTCGGCGGCACGGGCGTGCGCGGCACGGTCGCGTCCGGCACGGTCGCGGTCGGCTCGGCCGTGGTGGGCGCCGGCCGGCTCGATCGCTCGACGGTGACGTGGATCCGGACCACCTGGGCCGTACCCGAATCGCGGTCTCGCACCACGACCTTGCCGCGGTTGGGGCCCGGGCGCGGGCGCAGGCCGATGGTCAGGCGACCGCCGCTCACCTCGGCGCTCAGCCAGGCGTCCGCGGTCTCGGCCGTGCAGTTCACGGGCGCGTCGGTGAGCGGGTAGATCTCGATCACTTCCGGGGTGAGCCGCTCGTCCGGCCCGACGTCGCGCAACGTGATCACGTTCTCGGACAGGACGAACGACGGATCGCCGGCGCGGGCGGCGGCCACGGCCGGAGCGGCCGGTACCGGGGCGGCGGGGCGTTTGGCCAGGGTGACCGCCGCGTCGCCGTCGAAGCGGCAGTGCGGGATCTGTTTCGTGGTGGCGGTCAGCTTCTTGCGGACGTAGTCGAAGATCTCGCGCAGGTCGAGGTAGCCGTCGCCGTCGCTGTCCTCGGCGGCGCCGAGCAGGCCGGTGACCAGATGTTCGGTGAACAGGCTGGTACCGGTCGGCACGGCCGCGTCGTTGGCCAGCGCCGTGCCCCGGGTGCTGGACACCACGTAGCGGCCGGGGCCGGCGAGCGGCGCCGAGACGTCGCCGCCCTTGAACATGCCGCTGCTGCAGCAGTCCAGGATGATCACGGTGCAGCGGGCCACCGACTGCTCGATGAACTCGTTGATCCGCACGTTGCTGACCGCGGTCCGGAGCAGCTTGTCCGACCGGGTGTTCCGGCCACAGAGGAAGAGCTGGTTGCGCTCGTCGAGCAGCCCATGACCGCTGTAGTAGAGCAGCAGCAGGTCGTCGCGGTGGGCCGCCGAGAAGAACGTGTCGAGCTCGTCGAGCAGGTCGTGCGAGCTGCGTTCGATGACCAGCCGGACGTTCTCCTCGGCGAAGACGCCGGTCGCCGGGTCGACGAGCGCGCGGTGCAGCCGGGCGACGTCCTTGGTCGGGGCGTTCAGCGGATTGAGGCCCGCGTCCGACTCGAACGCGCTGTTGCCGATGAGCAGGGCCCGGTACGTCATCACCGCTCCTTGGCGAGCTCCGTTGCCGCTGTGATGAGGGGCGCCAGGGCATCGGCCCCGGCGTTCTCGGCCGAGACGCGCACGGACCGGGGATTGCCCTCGGCGTCGGTGAAGGTCAGCTCGACCGAGCGGTGGCGGTCGCGCTTGACCCAGGTGGTGATCAGCTGGACGGCGACGCTGAACACGCCGGCCGAGCCCAGGGACAGGATGAGCTGGTCGACCGCGCCCTTCGTGCCGGGCACCGGCGTCCGGCGCACGCCCACCGCCCCGGTGTCCCGGCGAAGATCCCGCACGAGGGTGGCGGTCTGGGTGAGCCAGCGTGGATCGTCGTCGTCGTACCGGTCGTTGCTCGCGACCAGTCCGATCTCGAGGGTGTCAGGCATCGGCGCTCCACATGGACCGAGGGGGGTTCCTTCATCTGGCTAGAGAAGGGACACAAGATCGAAATACAGTGATCCCGTGCTGAGGTTCGTCGTCTCGCAACTGCGCGGCCGCCCTCGGCGTGTGCTGGCCATGCTGGCCGGCATCCTGGCCGCGACCACCGGGTTCATCGTGCTCAGCGGCTCGGCGACCACGTCGCAGATCCGCACCAAGGGCGCGCCCCTGGGGGACGGCGCCGACCTCGGGCCGCTCTACCAGCCGGGTGCGCCCAGCTACGACGCGGCCCGCTCGGCTACCTGTCCGCGCCGCCGCTGATCCTCACCAACCTGGCCGCGATCGACACCCTTCCTCTGCGGTACGAGCAGGAGGCCGCCCCGATCAGCGCCATCCGGGTCCGGGTGGCCGGCGTGACCGGCATGGACAGGGTCAGCCAGGAACGGGTCCGCCAGGTCGCGCACGACATCGCCGCCGGCACCGGCCTGGACGTGGACATCATGATCGGGTCGTCGCCGGCGCCGCAGACCGTGGAACTGCCGGCCGGCCGGCCGGTACGGGCGCCCGCTGCTCACCCTCAGCGAGCCGTGGTCCCGCAAGGGCGTGGCGGTCGCCATCGTGCAGGCCGCCGACCGCAAGGGCCTGCTGCTGTCCGGCCCGGTCCTGGTGGTCTGCGTGCTGTTCCTGGGCAACGCGGTGGCGGCGGCCATCATGGGCGAGGTGGCCCTGCCCGACCTGACCATCGTGGTGGCCACCCACGAGCACCAGGTGGCCGACCGCTGCGACCGGGTCCTCCGCCTCCACGACGGCCGCCTCACGGCCGACGACCGGTGACGCCGAACGGCTACCTCGGCAAGGGCTTCTTCAACGTGTGGACGATGTTTCCCTACTGCCAGAACGGATGAGAGCCGGGCTCACCAGCCGCGAGCGCGCCATTCGGGCAGGGCCGGGCGCTCGGCGCCCAGGGTCGAGTCCTTGCCGTGGCCCGGGTAGAACCAGGTGTCGTCGGGGAAGCGGCCGAACAGCTTCGACTCCACGTCGCCGATCAGGGACGCGAAGTTCTTCTTGTTGCCGCGGGTGTTGCCGACGCCGCCGGGGAACAGGGAGTCGCCGGTCCACAGGTGGGCGGTGCCGGACGGGTCGCGGTAGGCCAGGGTGATCGAGCCCGGGGTGTGGCCCACGATGTGGATCACCTCCAGGGTGCAGTCGCCGACCGCGATCGTCTCGCCGTCGGTCACCGTGCGGGTGACCACCGGGATCTCGGGCGCGTCGTCGGTGTGGGCCACCGACTCGGCGCCGGTCGCCCGCACCACCTCGGCCAGGGCGGCGGTGTGGTCGCCGTGGCGGTGGGTGGTGATCACCGCGGTCAGGCCGGCCGGGCCGATCAGGTCGAGGAGGCGGTCGGCCTCGTTGGCCGCGTCGATCAGCACCTGGCTGCCGTCGGCGGCGCACCGCAGCAGGTAGGCGTTGTTGTCCATCGGGCCGACCGACAGCTTGGTGATGGTCAGGCCGGGCAGCTCGCGGACGGCGGGCGCGCCGCCGGAGGTGACGTCGCCGGTGTAGTCGCTCATCATTTCCACCTCGGAACCACGGGAAGCTCGCCGTCGGGCGAGACGGTCAGGTCGGCGCCGTCGCCGCGGCCGGAGAGCCAGGCCGCGATCGAGCGGGTGGGCCCGCCCACCACGGGCGCGTCCGGGTCGCCGCCGATCAGCAGGGGATGGTCGATGCCGTACGGCCGGAGCACCGCCGCGAACCCGTCGTCGCCGAACCCGGTCACGATCTCTCTCAGCAGCCGCAGCGCGAAGGCGTCGGACCACTCGTCCGGACCGTACCCGGCGGCCAGGTCGACGTGGTGCACCTCCACCTCGCGCAGCCGGGCCCACGGGATCGCGGCCGCCGACTGGCCGGTCGGCTCGAGGAAGAACGTCCAGGCCTCGGCGGTCATCGTGGCCGCCGCGTCGGCGAAGCGCTCGTGCGACTCGCGGACATCGACGACCTGGTCGCGGAGGGACCGTTCGGCGCCACCCTCGATGCCTTCGGTGCGGGCCTGCGGCGACGCGTACGCGGGCGTCTCCACCCCGGTCCGGGCCCAGGTCAGCAGGTTGGTGTAAGCGTCGGCGTTGCGGGCCACATGGGTCAGCACGTGTCCCACGGTCCAGCCGGGCAACGCCGAGGGCCGGGAGACGGCCAACGGCTCGAGGCCCTCGGCGGTACGCAGGAGGCGCGCCGTGGCGGCCTCGACATCGGTCATCAGCACGAGCGGATCGATGGTCACGACGAAGACCCTATCCGCCGCGCCCCGAGCGCCCGCACCGGAATTCGCTTTCCCGCCGGTGAGAGCGCACGTACCGTCGGTTTCAGGACCTCGATCGGAGCTCGCGGAAGGGGGTGGGTCTCGTGCTGCGCGTCGTTGGTGCGTCCCGTCTGCCGGAGAGCTGGGGCTGACGCCCGTCTCTCCCTTTTACTAAGGGCTTCCATGAAACAGGACCTGTCCCAGCTCGGCTGGGACGATACGTTCGCATCCTCCTATCGACCCGCGACCGACTCACAACCCGCCCGGGTGCTGCGCGCCGAGCGTGGCGTCTGCACCGTCCTGGCCGCCGACGGCGTGCACCGCGCCTCGCTGGCCGGCGGGCTCCTGATCACCGCGGCCGGCGACCCGGCCCGGCTGCCGTGCTCCGGCGACTGGGTGGTGCTCCGGTTGTGGCCCGACCGGCGTACCACTGTGGAAGCCGTTCTGCCCCGGCGGACCACCCTGATCCGCCGGACCGCCGACAAGGACGCCGGCGGGCAGGTGCTGGCCGCGAACATGGACACCGTCGCCGTCGTCGAACCGATGCATCCGGCGCCGGACAGCGCCCGGATCGAACGGCTGCTGGCGCTGGCCTGGGAGTCGGGCGCCGAGCCGGTGCTGCTGCTCTCGAAGGCCGACACCGCTCGCGACCCCGCCGCCATCGCCCGGCAGATCGGCGAGATCGCTCCGGGCGTACCCGTGCACGCCGTGAGCGTGACCAAGCGCAAAGGTCTGGCCAAACTGCGAGCGCTGGTCCCGACCGGCCGCACCCTCGCCCTGCTGGGCCGGTCCGGCGCGGGCAAGTCGACGATCGTGAACGCGCTGGCCGGGGCCGATGTGATGCCGGTGCAGACGATCCGGACGGACGGCAAGGGACGGCATACGACCGCCTACCGCAACCTGGTGCCGGTGCCCGGCGGGGGAGCGGTGCTCGACACACCGGGCATCCGGGGCGTGGGCCTGCTCGACACCGAGTCGGGGCTGGATCAGGCGTTCGCGGACATCGCGGGGCTGGCGGTGTTCTGCCGGTTCGGTGACTGCCGGCACGAGGCCGAGCCGGCGTGTGCGGTGCGTGACGCGATCGCCACCGGCTCGCTGACCCGGCGCCGCCTCGACAGCTGGCGCAAACTGCACAAAGAGGTAGCCCTCGAGAGCGCCCGGCTGGCTGCCGCCGGACGGCGGAAGCGCCGCCTCTAGACTCCTCGGGGTGCAGGCCGATCTTTCTCCGGGCCCAGTTCGAACCGCCCGCGAGTGGTGGGCCTGGGTGAGCTTCCCGGCGCTGGCCGCCCTGGTGCTGATCCGGCTCTGGGCCGACCCGAGCGGCCGGGTGCTGTCGCACAACGACGACGACCACGGCTTCTTCCTCTTCGTGGTGGCGCACGGTGAACGGGTCCTGTTCCACGGGGACAACCCGTTCTTCTCCGACCGGCTGAACGTGCCGGACGGCGTCAACATCATGGCCAACACCACGGTCCTGGCCCTGACCCTGCCGGTCGCGCCGATCACCCACTTCCTCGGCGCCGCGGTCTCGGTGGTGCTGCTGCTCACGCTCGGCCTGGCCGGCACCGCGGCCGCCTGGTACTGGGTGTTCTCCCGGCACCTGGTGACCAGCCGGCTGGCGGCCTGGATCGGCGCGCTGTGGTGCGGCTTCTGCCCGGCGATGGTGTCGCACGCCAACGGGCACATCAACTTCGTCAGCCAGTTCGTGGTGCCGTTCATCGTCTGGCAGGTGATCCGGCTGCGTGAGCCGGGCCGCGCGGTGCGCGGCGGCGTCACGCTCGGTCTGCTGATCGTGCTGCAGGTCTTCATCAACGAGGAGGTCCTGCTCTTCGCGGCCCTCACGCTGGGTGTCTTCGTGATCGCGTACGCCCTGATGGCGCGCTCCGAGGCCAGGGCGGTGGCCGGCCGGGTCGCCGCGGGAGTCGGTGTCGCCGCGATCACCTCGGGCGTGCTCCTGGCGTACCCCCTGTGGTGGCAATTCACCGGGAAGGGCAGCTACCAGGGCCAGCCCTTCACCCCCGACGAGTACGTCACCGATCTGCTCTCGCTGGGCGCGTACGCCCGCCAGTCGCTGGCCGGCAACTCGTACGTGGCGGGCGTCCTCAGCGTCAGCGGAACCGAGGAGAACACCTTCTTCGGCCTGCCGCTGCTGGTCCTGCTGGTGATCGGGACGCGCCTGGTGTGGCGCTCGGTCGCCGCCCGCTCGGTGGCGATCGCCGGCCTGGTCATGCTTCTCGTCTCGATGGGCCCCCACCTGCGGGTCTCTGGCACGACCACGACGATCCCGCTGCCGTTCGGGCTGATCAGCCACCTGCCGGTGATCAACCTGGTCAGCGTGACCCGGTTCGCGATGGTCACGGCCACGGTCGTCGGCGTCCTGCTCGCCCTGATCATCGATCGGGGGGTACGCCTGACCGGCCGCTCGCGGCGCTGGTTCCTGATCGGGCTGGCCGTGGCGCTGGTCCCGGTGCTGCCCAAACCGCTGCCGACGATCCCGGCCGCGCCGCTGCCGCCGTTCATCGCCGACGGGATGTGGCGTGACTACGTCGCCGACGACCGCAGCCTGGTGCCGGTGCCGCTGCCCGAGGTCACCACGGGACGGGAGGCGATGCGCTGGGCCGGGCTCAGCAACCTGGCCTTCCGGGTGCCGCGCGGCTACTTCATGGGGCCGGCCGGTCCGCCCGGCAACCTTACCGGCTCCTGGAACGCGCCCCACCGGCCGACGTCGGTGCTGCTCTGGAAGGTTCGGGAGTACGGGCAGGTTCCGCCGTTGACCCCGGAGGACCGCTCGGCGGCCGTGGCGGACCTCACCTATTGGCGGGCCGCGGTGGTCGTGCTGGTGCCGGGAAGTCGTAACGTTGATGCGCTCGGCGTCACGCTGACCGATCTGCTCGGGCGCGATCCGCAGCAGGTCGGCGGGGTGCTGCTCTGGGACGTGCGGGATCTCCCGGTGCCTCCGCTTCGCTCCAACGAGTGACGGTTGGCCCGCCGGATCTGCGGGAATGTGCGTCAGGTGCACGACGCTGTACTGCGTCGGCCCGTTCTTGTCATACCTCGTGGCTAGAGTGGCCGCGATTCTGCTGACTCTCATACACATGTACGGAGCGCCTGCCTGATGGCCGACCGACTGATCGTCCGCGGCGCGCGGGAGCACAACCTCCGCGACGTCAACCTCGACCTGCCCCGCGACGCGCTGATCGTGTTCACCGGGTTGTCCGGTTCCGGCAAGTCGAGCCTCGCGTTCGACACCATCTTCGCCGAGGGCCAGCGGCGATATGTCGAGTCGCTGTCGTCGTACGCGCGGCAGTTCCTCGGGCAGATGGACAAGCCCGACGTCGACTTCATCGAGGGCCTGTCCCCGGCCGTCTCGATCGACCAGAAATCCACCTCGCGCAACCCGCGGTCGACCGTCGGCACGATCACCGAGGTGTACGACTACCTGCGGCTCCTCTTCGCCCGAACCGGCGTCCCGCACTGCCCGGTGTGTGGCGAGCGGATCAGCCGGCAGACCCCGCAACAGATCGTCGACCGGGTCCTCGCCATGGAGGAGGGCACCCGGTTCATGGTGCTCGCGCCGGTGGTCCGCGGCCGCAAGGGCGAATACGTCGACCTCTTCGGCGAACTGCAGGCCAAGGGGTACGCGCGAGCGCGCGTCGATGGCGTGGTCCACCCGCTGACCGAGCCGCCGAAGCTGAAGAAGCAGGAGAAGCACACCATCGAGGTGGTGGTCGACCGGCTCAGCGTCAAGGCGGCCAGCAAGCAGCGGCTGACCGACTCGGTGGAGTCCGCGCTCGGCCTGGCCGGCGGCATCGTCCTGCTCGACTTCGTCGACCTGCCCGAAGACGACCCGGCCCGCGAACGGCGCTTCTCCGAACACCTCGCCTGCCCCAACGACCACCCGCTGGCGATCGAGGACATCGAGCCCCGGGTCTTCTCCTTCAACGCGCCCTACGGCGCCTGCCCCGAGTGCACCGGCCTGGGCACCAAGAAAGAGGTCGACCCCGAGCTGATCATCCCGGACGAGGAGAAGAGCATCCGCGAGGGTGCGATCCAGCCCTGGTCCGGCGGCTCGACCCTGGAATACTTCCTGCGCCTGCTCGAAGCCCTCGGCAAGTCGGAGAAGTTCAGCGTCGACACCCCGTGGCGGCAGCTGCCGTCGAGGGCGCAGAAGACGATCCTGCACGGCTCGGAAGACCAGGTCCACGTCCGCTACCGGAACAAGTACGGCCGTGAGCGGTCCTACTACACCGGCTTCGAAGGCGTGATCCAGTGGATCGAGCGCCGGCACACCGACACCGAGAGCGACTGGTCGAGGGACAAGTACGAGGGCTACATGCGCGACGTGCCCTGCCCGACCTGCGGCGGCTCGCGGCTCAAGCCCGAGGTGCTCGCGGTGACCATCGCCGGCCGGAGCATCGCCGAGGTCTGCAACCTGTCCATCGGCGAGTGCGCCGAGCTGCTGTCGACCATCGAGCTCGACGACCGCCAGAAGATGATCGCCGAGCGGGTGCTCAAGGAGATCAACGCGCGGCTGCGGTTCCTGGTCGACGTCGGCCTCGACTACCTCTCCCTCGACCGCGGCGCCGGCACCCTCTCCGGCGGCGAGGCCCAACGCATCCGGCTCGCCACCCAGATCGGCTCCGGCCTGGTCGGCGTCCTCTACGTGCTCGACGAACCATCCATCGGCCTCCACCAGCGCGACAACCACCGGCTGATCGAGACGCTGGTCCGGCTGAAGAACCTCGGCAACACCCTGATCGTGGTCGAACACGACGAAGACACCATCCGCACGGCCGACTGGATCGTCGACATCGGCCCCGGCGCCGGCGAACACGGCGGCAACATCGTGCACAGCGGCTCGGTGAAGGGCCTGCTGGCCAACAAGCAGTCGCCGACCGGGGCCTACCTGTCCGGCCGCAAGAAGATCCCGCTGCCCGGCCACCGGCGTCCCCAGACGGCCGGGCGCGAGCTGGTCGTGCAGGGCGCGCGCGAACACAACCTGCGCAACCTGACCGTCGGCTTCCCGCTCGGGCAGTTCATCGCCGTCACCGGGGTCAGCGGCTCCGGCAAGTCGACGCTGGTCAACGACATCCTCTACACGGTTCTGGCCAACACCATCAACGGCGCGCGCATGGTGCCCGGGCGACACACCCGGATCAGCGGCATGGAACACGTCGACAAGGTGGTCGGCGTCGACCAGTCGCCGATCGGCCGCACACCACGGTCGAACCCGGCCACGTACACCGGCGTCTTCGACAACGTCCGCAAGCTCTTCGCCGAGACCACCGAGGCCAAGGTCCGCGGGTACGGCCCCGGCCGGTTCTCGTTCAACGTCAAGGGCGGCCGCTGCGAGAACTGCGCCGGCGACGGGACCATCAAGATCGAGATGAACTTCCTGCCCGACGTCTACGTCCCCTGCGAGGTCTGCAAGGGCGCCCGCTACAACCGCGAGACGCTCGAGGTGCACTACAAGGGCAAGACCATCTCCGAGGTGCTGGAGATGCCGATCGAGGAGGCGTCCGGCTTCTTCGAGGCCATCCCCGCCATCCACCGCCACCTCAAGACCCTGGTCGACGTGGGTCTCGGCTACGTACGCCTGGGTCAGCCCGCCCCCACCCTCTCCGGCGGCGAGGCGCAGCGCGTCAAGCTGGCGTCCGAGCTGCAGAAACGCTCGACCGGCCGCACGGTCTACGTGCTCGACGAGCCGACCACCGGCCTGCACTTCGAAGACATCCGCAAACTGCTGATGGTCCTCAACGGCCTGGTCGACAAGGGCAACACGGTGATCGTGATCGAGCACAACCTCGACGTGATCAAGACCGCCGACTGGCTGATCGACATGGGCCCCGAGGGCGGCAACAAGGGCGGCCTGGTCCTGGCCGCCGGCACGCCGGAGGAACTGGCCGAGGTGGTCGAGAGCCACACGGGCGCCTTCCTGCGGCCGGTCCTGGGCCTGTCCGGCGAGCCGGCCGGCTCGGCCAAGGCGGTGGCCCGGGCGGCCAAGGCCAACGGCGCCCGCCCCGCGGCCAAGTCGACCGCCGCGGCGGCGCTGGCGGGCGGCCGGCCGACGGCCACGGCGGCTGCGGCCAGATCGTCGGCCACTTCGTCGGCCACTTCGGCGCCGGCGAAGGCGCCGGCCAAGGCGGCGGTCGCGGCCAAGGCGGCGGTCGCGGCCAAGGCGTCGAACGGCAGCCGGACCACCACGGCCAAGGCGCCGGCCGCGGCCCGGACGCCGGCCGCCAAGTCGGCCGCGGCGGCCAAGCCCGCGGCGGCGAAGTCGGCTGCGGCCCCATCGGCGGCGGCCAAGTCGGCGTCTCCGGCGGCCGCCAAGGCTCCGGCCAAGAAGGCGCCCGCGCGCTCACGAGCCAAGACCTCCTCGTAGCCGACGTCTCACCAGCGAGCCCGCGCCGTGTGCGCGGGCTCGCTTTGTTTGCTCCCGTGGCATCTCTGGCTTCGCGTGGGGCTGCCCGCGCGGGCCCCGCTCGGGTGGCGGTCTCGCGCGTGGTGTGGCGGTCTCGCGCGTGGTGTGGCGGTCTCGCGCGTGGTGTGGCGGTCTCGCGCGTGGTGTGGCGGTCCCGCGCGTGGCGTGGCGGTCCCGCTCGTGTTGGTGTTCGGCTTGGCGGCCTGTGGACGACGGGTGGAAGTTGTCGTACCTCGGGCCTACGTTTGGCCCACCCATGACAGGGGTGGGGGAGGTGGCGGCGCGCGCGTGGGGATTCGAAAGCAACTGTGCGTGATGTCCTGGTTTCGATCCGCTACGGGTGGTGAGGGGGCGCCGTTGTGACGTCTGTCGCGCTCGCTAACCTGGGAAATCCCTGCAAATCCAGCGCCGATAGCGGGAAATTAAGACAATTCTCAGGCTCGTGGGCTAATAATTGCAGCTTCAAGTTATGAACCGCTCGACGGGCAGAAGCGTATTCAGTGGCAACGCCGCGTGACCGTCGTGCGCGGACAGACGGGTACTGGGAGGGTTCCGACAGATGACTGACGTGCAGACGAGGCCCGAGGCTGAGACCACCTGCGAGCACCGGGGCACCGGCGCGCCTCGCCGGGCGGTCTTCGCGGGGGCCGGCGCCGTCGGCGCCGCCTGCCTGCTGGCGGCCTGCGGCACCAACAGTGGCTCCGGGCAGAACCAGCCGGGCTACACCACCGACCCGGTGCCGGCCGGCAGTGCCAGCCCGGGCGCCGGCAATAACGGTGGCGGCTCCACCTCGGGTGGCGGCGCCGCCCTGGCCGCGGTCGCCGACGTGCCGGAGGGCGGCGGCATCATCAAGGGCGACCTGGTGATCACCCAGCCGCAGGCCGGCACCTTCAAGGCGTTCAGCAAGGTGTGCACCCACCAGGGCTGCGACGTGAGCAAGGTCGACGGCGGGGTGATCTTCTGCCCGTGCCACAAGAGCGAGTTCTCGATCACCGACGGTTCGCCGCAGAGCGGGCCGGCGCGCCAGCCGCTGCCGGAGACCCAGGTCAAGGTGGACGGCGACAACATCGTCGCGGCCTGACCGGCCGACCGCGGAACGGCCCGACGCCCGCGTCGGCCCGGTGATGGGGCCGGCCGGACCGTGCCGGCCAGGTATCCCGGCGGGACGAGGGCCGCGCCGGACGAGAGGGCCGGCGGCCGGCTCGACCTGGTCGCCTGGGGGCCGCCCGGGGCCGCGAAGACAGCGAGAGCAAGGCCGGAGGCCCGACGCCGTGGCGGCGGCAACGGACCTCCGGTCGGGCCATTCTGTCAGGGGTCCGCATTACTGTGGGACCCGTGCCTGACCCGTCCAGCTATCGACCCGCTCCGGGGACCATTCCCGACGCTCCGGGTGTCTACCGCTTCCGTGATCCCCAGGGCCGGGTCATCTATGTCGGCAAGGCGAAGAGCCTGCGCAGCCGGCTGAACTCCTACTTCGCCGACACCTGGTCGCTGCACGCGCGTACGCAGCAGATGGTGACCACCGCGGGCTCGGTCGACTGGGTCACGGTCACCAGTGAGGTCGAGGCGCTCCAGCTCGAATACACCTGGATCAAGGAGTTCGACCCGCGCTTCAACGTCAAGTACCGGGACGACAAGTCGTACCCGTTCCTGGCCGTGACCTTGAACGAGGAATACCCGCGGCTGCAGGTGATGCGCGGCGCCAAGCGTAAGGGCGTCCGCTATTTCGGGCCTTATTCCCACGCGTGGGCCATCCGCGAGACGCTCGACCTGCTGCTGCGCGTCTTCCCGGCCCGTACCTGCTCGGCCGGCGTCTTCAAGCGCTCGGGGCAGATCGGGCGGCCCTGCCTGCTCGGCTACATCGGCAAGTGCTCGGCGCCCTGTGTCGGGACGGTCAGCGCCGACGAACACCGCGCGATCGTCCTCGACTTCTGCGACTTCATGGGTGGCAAGACCGACACCTTCGTCAAGCGGCTCGAGCGTGACATGCTCGCCGCCTCCGAGGAGCTGGAGTTCGAGCGGGCGGCCCGGCTGCGGGACGACATCGCGGCGCTGCGCCGGGCGATGGAGAAGCAGACCGTGGTGTTCGGCGACGGCACCGACGCCGACGTGGTGGCGTTCGCCGAAGACCCGCTGGAGGCGGCCGTCCAGGTCTTCCACGTCCGCGACGGCCGGGTGCGCGGCCAGCGCGGCTGGGTGGTGGAGAAGGTCGAAGATCTGAGCACGGGCGATCTGGTCCATCACTTCTGCTCCCAGATGTACGGTGCGGAGCAGGGCGGCGACGTGCCCAGGGAGATCCTCGTCCCGGAGCTGCCGTCGGATTCCGCGGCGCTCGACGAGTGGCTCTCCGACAAGCGCGGCGGCAGGGCCACGTTGCGCGTACCGCAGCGGGGTGACAAGCGGTCGCTGATGGAGACCGTGGCCCGCAACGCCGGCGAGTCCCTGGCGCGGCACAAGCTTCGCCGGGCCGGCGACCTGACCACCCGCAGCAAGGCGCTCGACGAGATCGCCGAGGCGCTCGGCATGGAGTCGGCGCCGCTGCGCATCGAGTGTTTCGACGTGTCCCAGATCCAGGGCACCGACGTCGTCGCCAGCATGGTCGTCTTCGAGGACGGGCTGGCCCGCAAGAGCGAATACCGCCGCTTCGCGGTGCGCGGAAACCCCGACGGCAGTGGTACGGACGACCTGGCCGCGATGAGCGAGGTGATGCGCCGGCGGTTCGCCCGGTACAAGGCACAGGCCGACGCCGACGCGCCCCGGGACACACCAGAGTCCGAAGTGGACGACGGCGGCGGGGCGGTGAGCGGCGAGATCGCCACCACCGAGCTGCCCGGCATCGACCCGCTGACCGGCAAGCCGCGGCGGTTCGCCTACCCGCCCCAGCTGGTCGTGGTCGACGGCGGCCAGCCACAGGTGAACGCCGTCGCCGCGGTCCTGTCCGACCTGGGCATCACCGACGTGGCGCTGTGCGGGCTGGCCAAGCGGCTCGAAGAGGTGTGGCTGCCGGGCGACGACTTCCCGGTCATCCTGCCGCGTACGTCCGAGGCGCTCTACCTGCTCCAGCGGGTGCGCGACGAGGCACACCGGTTCGCGATCACGTTCCACCGGCAGCGCCGGTCGAAGCGGATGACCGCCTCGGCCCTGGACAGCATTCCCGGCCTGGGTGAGACCCGGCGCAAGGCGCTGCTGCGCCACTTCGGGTCGCTCAAGCGCCTCGGCCAGGCCACCGTGGAAGAGGTCACCGAGGTCCAAGGCATCGGCAAGCGCACCGCCGAGGCCGTGCTCGCCGCCCTCCGGCCCGCGGCCGGCGAGAAGACGGCGGCCGGCGAGAACGTGGCGCCCGCGTCCGCGGCGGGAACGGACCCGGCCGACGGAGCCGACCTGACCCAGGCAACCGCGGGCGAGCCGAAGACGGGTGGCGCCGGCCGGACGAAGTCGGGCGCCAACCGCAGCAAGGCCGCCCGCCCGGCCCGCCGGCCCGCCTCCGACGAGACGTGGGCGGGCGGCGCAAAGGTGGGGGACGGCGCAACGGTGGGGGACGGCGCGGGTGACGACCGGGTGGACGGTGGGCCACCGGGGCATGACGTGAGGGCCGGGAGTGCCCAGGAGGGCTGACCGATCGGGTAGCGGACAGTGCGTCCCGGGGAAACCGGCCGGGCGGTCGGCCTAGGATGCAGTGTCGCCCGACGGGGGCGGAAAGTGACGCGGGAGGCGTGCGTGACCGAGATGGCGGACGAGACGCTGGGGTCCGAGGAGGAGACCGACCTGGTGATCGTCACCGGGCTCTCCGGCGGCGGGCGCAGCACGGTTGCCCGCGCTCTGGAGAACGTCGGTTACTACGTCGTGGACAACCTGCCGCAGGCGCTGATGCTCGACATGGCTCAGCTGGCGGCCAAGGCCGGCGGGGCCGCCCGGCGTACCGCGATGGTCCTCGACGTACGCAGCCGCGCGTTCTCCACCGACCTGGGCGGCGCGGTCCACGCCCTCGAGGAACGTGGCTTCTCGCCCCGGGTGGTGTTCGTGGACGCCGACGACGAGGTGCTGATCCGGCGCTTCGAGTCGGTGCGGCGGTCACACCCCCTCCAGGGTGACGGACGGCTGGCCGACGGCATCGCCGCCGAGCGGAAGCTGCTCGAAGAGGCCCGCGAGCAGGCCGATGTGATCATCGACACCAGCCACCTCAACGTGAACCAGCTGCGCCGCCGGGTGGAGGAGCTGTTCGGCGGTGAAGACGCGCGCAAGCTCCGGATCACGGTGCTGTCGTTCGGGTTCAAGTACGGGCTGCCGCCGGACGCCGACTACGTGATGGACGCGCGGTTCCTGCCGAACCCGTTCTGGGTGCCCGAGCTGCGCGACCACACCGGTCTGGAAGAGGCGGTCAGTGGGTACGTGCTGGGGCAGGAGGGCGCCGGGGACTTCGTGTCCACGTACGCCTCGCTCATCGCCACCACCGCGCCCGGCTTCGAGCGTGAGGGCAAGCGTTACCTGACCGTGGCCATCGGCTGCACCGGTGGCAAGCACCGCAGCGTCGCCATCGCCGAGGAGTTGACCAGCAAGTTGCGAGACATCCGCCTTTCCGCCCACGCCTCGCACCGCGATCTGGGGCGCGAGTGACCGGACCGACGCGAGTCGTCGCTTTCGGTGGTGGGCACGGCCTCAGCGCCTCGCTGCGCGCGCTGCGGCTGTCCCAGCTCGACCTGGACATCACCGCGGTCGTCACGGTCGGCGACGACGGCGGGTCCAGCGGCCGGCTCCGGGCCGAACGTGACGCCCAGCTGCCACCCGGCGACCTGCGTCAGGCGCTCGCCGCGCTGGCCGACGGCGACGCCACCGCCCAGCGCACCGCGCAGCTGCTCCAGCACCGGTTCGCCGCGGTCGGCGAGGGCGACCCCGACCCGCTGAGCGGGCACGCGGTCGGCAACCTGCTGCTGCTCGGCCTGATGGAACTGCTCGGCGACCCGGTCGTGGCGTTGCAGCACGCCGAGCGGATGGTCGGCGCGCACGGCCGGGTGCTGCCGATGGCCTGCCACGCGGTGGGCATCGAGGCCGACGTGCGCGGTCACGACCCGGAGCGGCCTCAAGAGACGATCACGGTCCGCGGTCAGCACCAGGTGGCGATCACCACCGGCCACGTCGAGGCGGTACGCCTGGTCCCGGCGGCGCCACCGGCCTGCCCGGACGCGCTGGCCGCGATCGCCGAGGCGGACTGGCTGATCTTCGGGCCGGGCAGCTGGTACACCAGCGTGCTCCCACACCTGATGGTGCCCGAGCTGGCCGAGGCGATCGTCGCCAGCCCGGGCCGCAAACTGGTCACGCTCAACCTGGCGGCCGACAACGAGACGCTCGGCCTGTCCGTGGCCGACCACCTGCGGGCGCTGCACTGGTACCTTCCCGCGTTGCGGGCCGACGTGGTGCTGGCCGACGCGAAATGGGTGGGCGAGCCCGAACCGGTGCATCATGCCGCGGAGGCCCTGGGCGCCAGGTTGGTTCTGGCACCACTGGCCGTTGCGGACGGCAGCGCCAGGCATGATCCTGAGTCGTTGGGTGTTGCACTGGTGCCTGTCCTGGGTGCCGATCGTTAAGCATCAGGCACAACACGGCACACACTGTTGAAGATCCGGCACATGAGGTGACGAAGACGATGGCGATGACAGCGGCGGTCAAGGACGAGCTGAGCCGGGTCGACGTACCCAAGCCCTGCTGCCGCCGCGCCGAGATGGCGGCCCTGCTCCGGTTCGCCGGCGGCCTGCACATCGTCTCCGGCCGGGTGGTGGTCGAGGCCGAACTCGACACCGGCGCGGTGGCCCGGCGCCTGCGGCGTGAGATCCACGAGGTGTACGGCTACCAGTCCGAGGTGCACGTGCTGGCCTCCGGCGGCCTGCGCAAGGGCAGCCACTACATCGTCCGGATCGTCAAGGACGGCGAGGCCCTGGCCCGCCAGACCGGCCTGCTCGACGTGCGCGGCCGCCCGGTGCGTGGCCTCCCGCCGCACGTCGTCTCGGCCAACGTCTGCTGCGCGGTGGCCGCGTGGCGCGGCGCGTTCATGGCGCACGGCTCGCTCACCGAGCCCGGCCGGTCCAGCGCCCTCGAGATCACCTGCCCCGGCCCCGAGGCGGCGCTCGCCCTCCGCGGCGCCGCCCGCCGGCTCGGCATCACGGCCAAGGAGCGCGAGGTACGCGGCGTCGACCGCGTGGTGATCAAGGACGGCGACGCGATCGCGGCGTTGCTCACCCGGATCGGCGCGCACGGCTCGGTGCTGGCCTGGGAAGAGCGCCGGGTACGCCGTGAGGTGCGCGCCACGGCCAACCGCCTGGCCAACTTCGACGACGCCAACCTCCGCCGCTCGGCCCGCGCCGCGGTGGCCGCCGCGGCCCGCGTCACCCGCGCCCTGGAGATCCTCTCCGAAGAGGCGCCCAACCACCTGACCAGCGCCGGCCAGCTCCGCCTGGAACACCGCCAGGCCTCCCTGGAGGAGCTGGGCGCCCTGGCCGACCCGCCACTGACCAAGGACGCCATCGCCGGCCGCATCCGCCGCCTCCTGGCCCTGGCCGACAAGCGTGCCCGCGACCTGGGCATCCCCGACACCGAGGCCGCCGTGACCCCCGAAATGATGGCCTGCTGAGGCTGGCCCCGGCGCACACCCGAGGGTGGCCGGGGCGGGTGCACACGGCTGCCGCGCCCCGCCGACCCGGATGGTTCCCCACGGCCTGGAGTTGCAGGGAGGCCGTGGGTGATAACGAGCACCTACTGTGCGCGTACCCTTATAGGTTTTAAGTAACGGTGGGATCGCGCCCCGGCAGCGAGGCCGAGCCGCACCTCGGATAGGGTGCGGTTGACGGCGACGGTGCCGCTAAGCATGGCCCGACCGCGCTGCACAGATGCGGCTGCGACGGCCACACCAAGACTCGCCGGCCGAGATTAGAACAGGTCGGCCTAGCACGAGGAGACCCTGTGACCATCCGGGTTGGCATCAACGGCTTCGGCCGCATCGGCCGCAACTTCTTCCGGGCCGTGCAAAAGTCCGGCGCGGATATCGAGATCGTCGCGGTGAACGACCTCACCGACAACGCGACGCTCGCGCACCTGCTCAAGTACGACTCGATCCTGGGCCGCCTGGACGCCGAGGTGAAGGCGACCGCGGACGAGATCACCGTCGGTGGCAAGACCTTCAAGGCGTTCGCCGACCGTGACCCGGCCAACCTCAAGTGGTCGGACGTCGGCGCGGACGTGGTCATCGAGTCGACCGGCTTCTTCACCGACGCCACCAAGGCCAAGGTGCACGCCGACAACGGCGCGAAGAAGGTCATCATCTCGGCGCCGGCCAAGAACGAGGACATCACGATCGTGATGGGCGTCAACGACCACCTCTACGACGCCGCGAAGCACACGGTCATCTCGAACGCCTCCTGCACCACCAACTGCCTGGCGCCGATGGCGAAGGTGCTGAACGACACGATCGGCATCGAGCGTGGCCTGATGACCACGATCCACGCCTACACCCAGGACCAGAACCTGCAGGACGGCCCGCACAAGGACCTGCGCCGCGCCCGCGCCGCCGCCCTCAACGTGGTGCCGACCTCGACCGGCGCGGCCAAGGCCGTGAGCCTGGTGCTGCCCGAGCTCAAGGGCAAGCTGGACGGCTTCGCGATGCGCGTGCCGATCCCGACCGGCTCGGCCACCGACCTGACCTTCCAGGCCAAGAAGGAGACCTCGGTCGACGAGGTCAACGCCGCGATCAAGGCGGCCGCGGACGGCCCGCTCAAGGGCATCCTGGTCTACACCGAGGACCAGATCGTCTCGTCCGACATCGTCACCGATCCGGCCTCGTGCATCTTCGACGCCGGCCTGACCAAGGTGATCGGCAACCAGGTCAAGGTCGTCGGCTGGTACGACAACGAGTGGGGCTACTCGAACCGCCTCGTCGACCTGGTGAAGCTGGTCGGCTGATCTTGAAGACTCTCGACGACCTGCTCGGCGAGGGTGTCTCGGGTCGGCGCGTGCTCGTGCGTGCCGACCTGAACGTCCCGTTCGACAAGAAACAGGCTGGTGTCATCACCGACGACGGCCGGATCCGCGCGGTGCTGCCGACCGTGATCGCGCTGCGTGACGCCGGCGCCCGCGTCATCGTCTTCTCCCACCTGGGCCGGCCGAAGGGCGCGCCCGACCCGGCGTTCACCCTCGACCCGGTCGCGACCCGGATGGGCGAGCTGCTCGGCACGCCGGTCATCTTCGCCTCGGACACCGTGGGACCCGCGGCGTCGGCGGCGGTGGACGCGTTGTTGGACGGGCAGATCCTTCTGCTGGAGAACCTGCGCTTCAACGCGGGGGAGACCTCGAAGGACGACGCCGACCGCGGTGCGTTCGCCGCTCAGCTCGCCGCCTTCGGCGACGCGTACGTGGATGACGCGTTCGGGGCGGTTCACCGCAAGCACGCTTCGGTGTACGACGTGCCGGCGCTGCTGCCGCACTACGCCGGTGGCCTGGTGCTGCGTGAGCTCGAGGTGCTGAAGAAGGTCACCGAGAGCCCGGAGCAGCCGTACGTGGTGGTGCTCGGCGGTTCGAAGGTGTCCGACAAGCTGGCCGTGATCAAGGCGCTGCTGCCCAAGGTGGACAAGCTGCTGGTGGGTGGCGGCATGTGCTTCACGTTCCTCAAGGCCCAGGGCCACGAGGTCGGGAAGTCGCTGCTCGAGGACGAGATGATCGACACCTGTCGCGATCTGCTGGCTTCGGCCGACGGCCGCATCGTGCTCCCCGTGGACGTCGTCGCCGCCACTGCTTTCAGCGCGGACGCCTCGTTTGAGACGGTCGACAGTTCCGACATCCCGGCCGACCGGCTGGGGCTCGACATCGGCCCGCGTTCGGTCGCGCTCTTCGCCGAGGCCATCGGGCCGGCGAAGACCGTGTTCTGGAACGGGCCGATGGGCGTGTTCGAGCTGGCGCCGTTCGCGGCCGGCACCCGGGGCGTGGCCGAGGCGATCACCAAGATCGACGGCTTCTCGGTGGTCGGTGGCGGCGACTCGGCGGCCGCCGTGCGTACGCTCGGCATCGACGAGTCCGCCTTCGGGCACATCTCGACCGGCGGCGGCGCGTCGCTGGAGTACCTCGAGGGCAAGACCCTCCCCGGCGTCGCCGCTCTGGAGAAGTGATGGCTGACCAGACCCGCCGGCCGATCATGGCCGGCAACTGGAAGATGAACCTCAACCATTTCGAGGCCATCGCCCTGATGCAGAAGCTGGCGTTCAGCCTCAGCGAGGAGCAGCTCGCCGCGGTCGAGGTGGCCGTGCTGCCGCCGTTCACCGACCTGCGCAGCGTGCAGACCTCGGTCGACGGGGACAAGGTTCAGATCGTGTACGGCGCGCAGGACCTGTCGCCGCACACCGGCGGGGCGTACACCGGGGACATCTCCGGCGCCATGCTGGCCAAGCTCGGCTGCACCTACGTGGTTGTCGGCCACAGCGAGCGCCGGCAGTACCACAACGAGGACGACGCGCTGGTCAACGCGAAGGTCAAGGCCGCGTTCGCGGCCGGGCTGACGCCGATCTTCTGCGTCGGTGAGGGCCTGGAGGTGCGCGAGGCCGGCGATCAGGTCGCCCACGTGCTCAGCCAGGTCGACGCCGGTCTGGACGGGCTCAAGACCGACCAGATCAAGCAGACCGTGATCGCGTACGAACCGGTGTGGGCGATCGGCACCGGCAAGACCGCGACTCCCGACGACGCGCAGGAGGTGTGTGGCGCCATCCGGGTCCGCATCACCGAGGCGCACGGCGCGGAGATCGGCGACGCGATCCGCATCCAGTACGGCGGTTCCGTGAAGGCGGCGAACATCGCCGCGATCATGGCAAAGCCGGACGTGGACGGCGCTCTCGTCGGTGGCGCCAGCCTGGACGCGGAGGAATTCGCGTCCATCTGCCGCTTCAAGGAGCACGTGGCTCGCTGACACCACCCGGCCGCCCACCGTGGCGGCCGGGTATTCCGCTATTATTGCGGCGCTGTTGTGCCCTTTGAGAGGACTGACCCCGGCCATGCCCACCTGGTTCGCGTACACGTTGATGTCATTGCTCGTGCTCACGAGCCTCATCCTGACGTTGCTGATCCTGCTTCACCGCGGCAAGGGCGGCGGCATGTCCAGCATGTTCGGCGGCGGTGTCACCTCCAGCCTGTCCGGTTCCTCGGTGGCCGAGAAGAACCTCGACCGATACACCGTTCTGGTCGGCGTCGTGTGGTTCGCCTGCATCGTCGGCCTCGGGCTCTGGCTCAAGGTCCACCAGGCGGGCTGACGGCGAGCCTTCTTATCTCGACTTCGGAGTCGTAGACTCTGCCGCGCGGTCCGGTCACTCCGGGTCGCGCGGTTCTTTTAGCGACGTACTTTTCTCGGGCCCCGTTTCTCAGAACTGGGTGCCGTCATTCTTTGCCTGACAGGAGTTGCGTCCGTGTCCAGTGGCAGCGCCATCCGCGGTAGCCGCGTCGGCTCCAGCCCGATGCGCCCCGACGAGCGCAGTGAGCCCGCCCCCCGCCGGGAGGTGACCTACTTCTGCGCCGCCGGGCACGACTCGATCGTCAAGTTCGCGGCCGACGCCGCGGAGCCCGAGACGTGGGACTGCCCGCGCTGCGGTCAGCCGGCCGGGCTCGACCGGGAGAAGCCGCCCGGTCGCATGCGCACCGAGCCGTACAAGTCGCACCTGGCCTATGTGAAGGAGCGTCGCTCCGAGGCCGACGGCGAGGCGATCCTGGCCGAGGCGCTGGCCAAGGTCCGCCAGCGCCGCGGCCGGTAGGTCGAGTTACGCCGCCTCGCGCACCAGGAACAGCGCGCCCGCGTCGGCGACCGGCATCTCGGTGAAGCCGAGCCGGTCGTAGAAGACGCGGGCGCCGGTGTTGTCACGGGCCATGCCCAGATGCACCCGGGTGACGCCGGCGCGGCGCAGGCCGGCCAGGAACGCCTCCATCAGGCCACGGCCGAAGCCCTTGCCCTGCCACTCCGGCAGCAGGTCGATGTGCAGGTGGGCGGGGTAGTCGGCCATCTCCGGCACGAGCATGCGCTCGGGGTCGAGGGCCAGGCCGAGCCAGAAGTCGGTCTGGTTGACCGGCGGGTCGTTCGGGGCGGGGTAACGGGTCTTGACCAGCGGCAGCCACTCCTCGCGGAAGCGGCGCACGAACGCCGGGGTGTCGGCGGTCCCGAGGACGTAGCCGACCGCATGCCCCTCGCCGTCATCCAGGACGTAGGCGTGTTCCGGCTCGAGCGTCACGTAGGGCACCGCGAAGATGTCGCCGACCAGGTGGTCGTCGATGGTGGTGCCACGGGCGTCGCCGCCGCTGTCGGCGGTTCGGACACAGATGTCGTAGACGGCGTCGAGGTCGGACGGGCGGTAGGAGCGGATCATCGGCTGCACGTCGCTCAGTTTAGAGAGCGCTCTCAGGGTGACGTGGATCACGCGGCGATAGCCAACCGATTTCGGGCTGAAGCGTCCGTCCCGGCGTAGGGAACGATCCTCGACGCTTGGGAGTGGCTTGATGGGACGCATGCGCACGGTGGTATTGGTGTCCGCGGCGGTGGTGGCCGGGTTGGGTGGCACGGCTGTGGCGGCGCTGGCGGCCAACGCGGATGACGCCACACCTCGGCCGGTGCCGCCCGCGGTTGGCCCGCGCTCGCCCGGGGCGCCGGCTGAGGCCAAGCCCGAGGCGCCGGCTCCGGTTTCGCCCGGGGCGCCGGCTGAGGCCACGCCTGGGGCGCCGGTTCCGGTTTCGCCTGGGGTCCCCGCCCGGGTTTCGCCGGGGGCTCGGCCGCCGGTGGATTCGCCTGGTGGCCGTCCTAAGGCTCGCCTGGCGAGGCCGGCTGATTCGCCGGCCCCGCGACGTGGCGCGCCCACGCCGCCGCGGGATCAGAAGGGGCGGGCGCCGGCCGAGGCCACGCCGCGTCCGGCGTCGCCCGGGTCGCGGCCTCGGCCGGCCGACGACACTGGGTCGCGGTCTCGGCGCTGACCCCCGACCTAACCCTGCCCCACCCCCTTTGCTCTGCGCACAAATACTCACCCCCGGTCCACCGCCGCCCCGGCGATGCTGAGTTTGAAGAAATCCCAGGTCAGTCGCCGTTTACGGCCCGGCGAGCCGGCCTGGCCGGCTGCCCGGGATGAGCGCGCCAGCTACCCGCCACGATGTTTCTGCAGGTGGGAAGGGGGGTGAGTATGAGTGCGCAGAGCAAAGGGGCGACGGGCTGTCATGCTCACTCCGTGGCGGAGGGCGGCGCGGGGCGCCATTGTCCACGGGTCCACTTCTCGGTTGTCTGGATGCGATGAGTCTTCTTCTTCCCCTGTCGTCCCCGGTCTGGTGGGGAGGGCGGCTGCTGCGCGTGTTCCGCTCGATGGCGGGCGGTGTCGCCGCGGCGGCGGGGCGGTCCCCGGAGGCGCGTGTCGGGGTGGGACGAGTTTGGGGCTCGGCTGATTCGGGTCCGGGAGCTGTGGGCCAAGGCGCTGCGAGACCGGGGGCTGTGGGCCAAGGCGCTGCGAGACCGGGGGCTGCGGGACCGGGGGCTGCGGGACCGGGGGCTGCGGGACCGGGGGCTGCGGGGACGGGCGCCGGTGTCGGGGCGGGTGGCGGGGCGGGCGGTGGGATTGATGAGCTTTATCGGGCTCGGCGGCTCGGGCTGGTGCGGCTGGCCGTGTTGATGGTCGATGACCTGGGCTCGGCGGAGGACATCGTCCAGGAGGCGTTCGCGAAGTTGTGGCGGCGGCATGGGGAGGATCTGCGCGGGGTGGATGATCCGGCGGCCTATCTGACCACCGCGGTGCTCAATGCGGCGCGGTCGGCGTTGCGGCGGCGGAAGGTCGCGCGGGCATATGTCGCGCCCAGGGTCGGAGTGGCACCGGCGGCGGAGGATCTGGCGCTGCTGGGGGAAGGGGATCGGGAAGTGCTGGCGGCGCTCGGGCGGCTGACCGCGAGGCAGCGGCAGGTGGTGGTGTTGCGCTACTGGTCGGAGTTGTCGGAGCAGGAGATCGCGGACGCACTGCGGGTCTCCCGCGGGACGGTGAAGTCGACGGCCAGCCGGGCGCTGACCATTCTGCGTGGGGCGTTGGAGGGTCGGCGATGAGCGATGAACTGGACGTCCGGGTGCGCCGGGCGCTCGCGGCCCGCGCGGGGCAGATCACCCCGGAGCGGCTGCGGCCGGCCGAACTGCCGGCCGAACTGCCGGGTGGCGCGCAGGGCGACGCGGGGAAGGCGGGGCGGTCGGGAGTACGGGGCCGGAGTCGGCTGCGGCAGTGGCTGGTGCCGGGGCTCGCGGGGGCCGCGGCGATGGCGGTGCTCTTTGCCGTACTCGTGATCAAGCAGCCGGACGGGCCGCCCGCGCAACCCGCGGTGCCGCCGGCTGGGCCCTCCTCGATCGCGCCCACGCCGTCGCGGCCGGAGGAGTCGCCGCGGCCTGAGGAGTCGGGACCCGATGAGCCGGCGCCGCCCGCGCCGACCAGGCCTGGAGCCCGGCCGGGCGACGTCCGGTCGTCACCGGGGCCGGAGCCGGGCGATGAGGTTCCGCCGCGGCGGGGCCCCCAGGACAGTGACGCCCGGCCGACTCCGGGCGAGCCGCCGCGCCCGGAAGGCTGACCGCCCGACTCCAGGCCCCGGCGGGCTGACCGCGAGAGGCCCGGTGGGCTGACCGGCCGGGAGGGTGGGTCAGCGCAGGCTGCGCATCTTGGCCGGCACGTTGGCCGCGGCCGCCCGGTCGAGGAGCCACAGGGTCTTCTCGGTGCCGGACACGCCGGCCGCGGGGATCTGCTTGGGGCCGGCGCCCTCGAGGGCCATGCCGACGGGGGCGGCCTTGTCGGGGCCGGAGGCGATCAGCCAGACCTCTTCGGCCGTGTTGATTGTGGGCAGGGTCAGGGTGACGCGGGTGGGCGGGGGCTTGGGGCTGTTGTGCACGGCTGCGGTCGTACCCGTCTCGTAGCCCACCGGGTGTTCCGGGAAGATCGACGCCACGTGGCCGTCCTCGCCGACGCCCAGCATCAGCACGTCGAAGTGGGGCAGTTCGGAGCTGCCGGGCTTGGCCGCGGCGGCCAGCTCACGGGCGTACCGGTCGGCCGCCGCCTCCGCGTCGTCGCCGTCGGGGCCGTCCGAGGGCGGCATGGCGTGCACCCGGGCCGGTTCGAGCGGCAGCGCGTCGAGCACCGCGGCGCGGGCCTGGGTCTCGTTGCGGTCGGGGTCGCCGGACGGCAGGAACCGCTCGTCGCCCCACCACAGGTCGACGTGCGACCACTCGATCGCGTCGGCCGCCGGCAGCTCCTGCAGCGCGCGCAGCACCTTGCCGGCGATGCGGCCGCCGGTGAGCACCACGCCGGCCCAGCCCCGTTCCGCCTGGGCGTCGATGATCTTGACGACCAGGCGGGCCGCCACGGCCGACGCCAGGATGTCGGCGTCGGGTACCACCACCACTACGGTCTCGCTCATGCCGCGGAGCCGCCCGGCCCGGCCATCGCTCCGGTCGTGTCGCCGGCGCGGGCGGCCAGGGCGGGGTCCTTCCAGACGTGTACGCGGGACGGCTGCTTGTGGTCGAGCCCGGTCAGCCCGGCCATCGCCCCCAGCGCCTCGCCGTAGATCTGGTCGGGGTCGAGCCGCCGCAGTTCCTCGGCCAGCTCGTCGCCCACCGGCCGCTTCGGCAGCGGCATGTAGCGGTCTTCCTGGCCGGTGCGGCTGAACAGCGCCGTGCCCTCTTCCCGGGTGACCGACACGCGGTCGCCGTTGGCGCACTCCAGCGCCACCGAATGCATGCGCGGCGAGCGGTCGGTCGGCTCCCACACCGGCTCGATGCCGAGGCGGGACCGCAGCCAGCCCTTCATCAGCGCGGCCGTCGGGTCGCTCGGCGGCGCCACGATGGTCGCGCCGGTGACCCGCTCCTCGGTGGTGTCGAAGGCGCCCGCGACCAGGGTCCGCCACAGGGTGATGCGGGTCCAGGTCAGGTCGGTGTCGCCGGGGGCGTAGTCGGCCGCCCGCTGCCGCAGCGCCGCGACCGGGTCGGTGGCGAGCGCGCAGTCGGTGATCCGGCGGTCGGCGACCACGCCGAGGAAGTCGTTGGCGATCAGGTCGGGTGGCGTCTCGTGCCACCAGGTCACCACCGGCACGTCGGGCGCCAGCAGCGGCATGACCACCGACTCGGCGTGCAGGGCGAGGCGGCCGTACATCCGCATCACCACCGCCTCGGCCGGGCCCAGCCGGCCGCCGACCACGATCTCGGCGTCGAGCCGGCTGCGGCTCGCCTCGAGGTCGGAGCGGACCACGATGAGCAGCCGGCACGGGTGTGCGGCGGCGGCGATCGTGGCGGCCGCTTCGGCCTCGCGTACCTGCTTCTCCTCGACCACCGCGATCAGCGTCAGGGCGAGACCGGACGCCACGCCCCCGGCACTGCGCCGCTCAGCGGCCAGGGCCTTGACGACCTCGTTGCCGGTGGTGTCCCACAGCCCGATCATGCCCGCCTCCAGGAACGACCCTCGCGGGCCAGCAACTCGTCGGCCGCGCGCGGCCCCCACTCGCCGGCGCGGTAGGGATGTGGCTTCTTACCGGCCCACGCCTCCTCCAGCGGGTCGATGACCCGCCAGGACTGCTCGACCTCGGCCGCGTCCGGGAACAGGGTCCGGTCGCCGACCAGGACGTCGAGCACGAGGCGCTCGTACGCCTCGGGGCTCGACTCGGTGAACGCCGCGCCGTACTGGAAGTCCATCGCGATGTCGCGGACCTCCATCGTGGTGCCCGGCACCTTGGACCCGAACTTCAGCACCACGCCCTCATCCGGTTGCACCCGCACGACCAGCTGGTTGTGGCCCAGCATCTCGACGTCGGCCGGGTCGAAGGGCAGATGGGGCGCGCGTTTGAAGAGGATCGCGATCTCGGTCACCCGGCGGGGCATGCGCTTCCCCACGCGTACGAAGAACGGGACGCCCGCCCACCGCCGGTTCTGGATCCCGAGCCGGACCGCCACGTACGTCTCCGTGGTCGAGTCCTCCGGGATGTTCTTCTCCTCCAGGTAGCCCACCGCGCGCTCGCCGGCCACCCAGCCCTGGAGGTATTGCCCGCGGACGGAACCCTGCTCGATGTCCTCGGGCAGGCTGATCGCCTTGAGGACCTTGAGCTTCTCCGCGCGTACCTCATTGGGGTCGAAGCTCGTCGGCTCTTCCATGCCGACCAGCGCGAGCAGCTGGAGCAGGTGGTTCTGGAGCACGTCGCGGGCGGCGCCGGACGCGTCGTAGAAGGCGGCGCGGGTGCCGATGCCGACGTCCTCGGCCATCGTGATCTGCACCGAGTCGACGTACTTGGAGTTCCAGACCGGCTCGAACAGGCTGTTCGCGAAGCGCAACGCCATGATGTTCTGGACGGTCTCTTTGCCCAGGTAGTGGTCGATGCGGTAGACGTCTTCGGGCGTGAAGACCTCGTCGACCAGCTGGTTCAGCGAGATCGCGCTCTGCAGGTCGTTGCCGAACGGCTTCTCGACGACGACCCGGCGCCAGCCGCCGGACTTCGCGTTGTCGGCCATCCCGGTGCGGTTGAGCTGGTTGAGCACCAGCGGGAACGCGGCCGGCGGGATGGAGAAGTAGAAGGCGGCGTTGCCCGGGATGCCGTTGCGTTCGCGCAGGTCGTCCAGGGTGGCCGCGAGGTGGTCGAAGGCGGCGTCGTCGTCGAACGAGCCGGGCACGAACTGGAACTGGCTGGCCAGCCGGGTCCAGACGTCTTCGCGCCAGGTCGTCCGGGCGCCCTTCTTGGCGGCCTCGTAGGCGAGCGACTCGAACTCGCCCTCGCCCCAGTCGCGCCGGGCGAAGCCCAGGACCACGAAGCCGGGCGGCAGGAGGCCGCGGTTGGCCAGGTCGTAGACGGCCGGGATGAGCTTCTTACGGGAGAGGTCACCGGTGACTCCGAAGATCACCAGAGCGCACGGCTCCGGGATCCGGGGAAGCCGACGGTCCTGTGCGGTACGCAGCGGATTGCCCACGAGGTCCATCCTGCCAAATGTCGCTGGGTTACGCGGGGGAAGCCGCCGCAGGCCAGATGCCCGCGGCGGCCTCCGTTCGACGCCTCTAGCTGTCGGCGGCGTCGCTCGGGCTCGGCGAGCCCGCCTTGGCGGCGTCGAGCGACTTCTTGACGTCCTCGAGCAGCTCGCCCCAGCTCGCCTCGAACTTCTCGACGCCCTCGTCCTCGAGCACCTTGAAGACGTCGGTGAGGTCGACGCCGATCGCGGCCACGTCGTCCATGACCTTCTGGGCCTCGGCGTACCTGCCGGTGACGGTGTCGCCCCGGGTCTCGCCGTGGTCCTCGTAGGCCTTGATGACCGACTCGGGCATCGTGTTCACCACGCCGGGGGCGATGAGCTCCTCGACGTAGATGGTGTCCTTGTAGGCCGGGTTCTTGGTGCCGGTGGAGGCCCACAGCGGGCGCTGCGGGTGGGCGCCGGCGTCGGCCAGGGCCTGCCAGCGGTCCGAGCCGAAGACCTCGGCGTACGCCTGGTAGGCGAGCTGGGCGTTGGCCACCGCGGCCTTGCCCTTGAGCGCCTTGGCCTCCTCGCTGCCGATCTTGTCGAGACGCTTGTCGATCTCGGTGTCCACCCGGGACACGAAGAACGAGGCGACCGAGGCGATCTTGGTGAGGTCGTGCCCGTTGGCCTTGGCCTGCTCGATGCCGGCCAGGAAGGCGTCCATCACGGCGCGGTAGCGCTCGAGCGAGAAGATCAGCGTGACGTTGACGCTGATGCCCGCGGCCAGCGTCGCCGTGATCGCCGGCAGCCCGGCCTCGGTCGCCGGGATCTTGATGAACAGGTTGGGCCGGTCGACCAGCCACCACAGCGTCTTGGCCTCGGACTGCGTCTTCTCGGTCAGGAAGGCCGAGCGCGGGTCGACCTCGATGGAGACCCGTCCGTCCACCCCGTTGGAGGCGTCGTACGCGGGCCGCATCACGTCGCACGCCCAGCGCACGTCGTACGAGGTCAGCAGGCGCACCGCCTCTTCGACGGTCACCTCCTGGGCGGCCAGGTCCTTGAGCTGCTCGTCGTACGAGCCGGCGTCGGACAGCGCCTTGGCGAAGATGGTCGGGTTGGTGGTCACGCCGACCACGTGCTGCTCGCGGCGCATCTGGTCGAGCGAGCCGGTGTGCAGTCGCACCCGGGAGAGGTCGTCGAGCCAGACCGCCACCCCTGCGGCGGACAGCTCGGCCAGTCGGTCGGTCATCGTGCTACTCCTCAGCTACCGGTCGTGTGACCGGTGATTTCGCCGACCTTGGCGAGGGCGGCGTTGGCCTTGGCCACCACGTTGTCCGCGGTGAACCCGAACTGCTCGAACAGGATCTTGGCGGGAGCGCTGGCGCCGTAGTGCTCGATGCTCACCGCCTCGCCGGCCTCTCCCAGGATGCGGTCCCAGCTCATCCGGATGCCAGCCTCGACGGTTACGCGGGCTTTAACACCTCGCGGCAGAACCTGCTGCTGGTACGCCGTGTCCTGCTCGAAGAACCACTCCTGGCAGGGCATCGACACGACCCGGGTGGGCGTGCCGGCCGCCTCCAGCCGCTCCTGCGCGAGGAGGGTGATCGCCACCTCGGAGCCGGTGGCCACCAGGATCACGCTCGGCGAGCCGGTGGACGCCTCGGACAGGATGTAGCCGCCCTTGAGGGTGCCCTCGGCGCTCGCGTACTTCGAGCGGTCGATGGTCGGCAGGTTCTGCCGGCTCAGGGCGAGCGCGGTCGGCCGGTCGTTGTGCTCCAGCGCGCCCCGCCACGCCCACGCGGTCTCGTTGGCGTCGGCCGGGCGGACCACGTCGAGCCCGTGGATGGCCCGCAGCGCGGTCAGGTGTTCGATCGGCTGGTGGGTCGGACCGTCTTCGCCCAGGCCGATCGAGTCGTGCGTCCACACGTAGACGACGCCGATCTTCATCAGCGCCGAGAGCCGGACGGCGCCGCGCATGTAGTCGCTGAAGACCAGGAAGGTGCCGCCGTACGGGCGGGTGCCGCCGTGCACCGCGATGCCGTTCAGCACCGCGCCCATGCCGTGCTCGCGGATGCCGAAGTGCAGGGTGCGGCCGTACTCGTTGCCGGGGAACGCCTTGGTCGCGTACTCCGCCGGGATGAACGACGGCTCGCCCTTCATCGTGGTGTTGTTGGACTCGGCCAGGTCGGCCGAGCCGCCCCACAGCTCGGGCAGCACCGGGGCCAGCGCCTCCAGCACCTTGCCGGACGCGGCCCGGGTGGCCAGGCCCTTCTCGTCGGCCGGGAACTCGGGCAGCGACTTCTCCCAGCCTTCGGGCAGCTTCTTGCCGTCGAGCCGGTGGAACAGGGCGCTCGCGTCGTCGTTGGCCGTGGCCCACGCGTCGAACGACTTCTGCCACTCGGCGCGCATTTCCTGGCCGCGGGTGCGGACCTGGCGGGTGTGCTCGATGACCTCGGGCGTGACGTCGAACGACTTCTCGGGGTCGAAGCCCAGCACCCGCTTGGTGGCGGCCACCTCGTCGGCGCCCAGGGCGGAGCCGTGGATCTTGCCGGTGTTCTGCTTGTTCGGCGCCGGCCAGCCGATGATCGTGCGCAGCGCGATGAACGACGGGCGCCCGGTCTCGGCCTTGGCCGCCTGGATCGCCGCCCAGAGCGCCTCGACGTTCTCGTGGTAGTCGCCCTGGTCGGCGTCGCCGGTGCGCCAGTCGACGGTCTGGACATGCCAGCCGTACGCCGCGTAGCGCGCCGCCACGTCCTCGTTCTTGGCGATCCGGGTGTCGTCCTCGATGGAGATCTCGTTGTCGTCGTAGATCAGCGTGAGGTTGCCCAGCTTCTGCACCGCGGCGATGGCGCTGGCCTCGTGGCTCACGCCTTCCTCGATGTCACCGTCCGAGCAGATGGCGAAGATGTTGTGGTCGAACGGGGACGCGCCGGGCTCGCCGGTCGGGTCGAACAGGCCCCGCTCGCGCCGGGCGGCCATCGCCATCCCGACCGCGTTGCCGATGCCCTGGCCCAGCGGACCGGTGGTGACCTCGACGCCGGGGGTGTGCCCGTACTCCGGGTGGCCCGGGGTCAGCGAGTCCCACTGCCGCAGCGCGGCCAGGTCGTCGATCTCCAGGCCGTAGCCGGAGAGATAGAGCTGAATGTAGAGGGTGAGGCTGGAGTGACCACAGGAGAGCACGAACCGGTCGCGCCCGGCCCAGTGCGGGTCACTCGGGTCATGTCGCATCACGCGGTTGAACAGCAGGTAGGCGACCGGGGCGAGGCTCATCGCGGTGCCCGGGTGGCCGTTGCCGGACTTCTCGACGGCGTCCATGGCCAGGACTCGGACGGTGTCGACCGCCCGCTTGTCGAGGTCGGACCAGTTCAGCTCTGGAGACTTGGCAGCCACGTCGGTGTGCTCCTCGGGCATGTCTTTATCGGATTCCTTATGAAGTTGACCCTATCCATTGCCGGTAAACCCACGCCCGGCGAACGGCACAGGCCCATACGCTGAGAGCGGACAGTGGGGTTCAAACCTGTGACGCCCGGCATCTACGACGGGTCGTCGGAGCAGGGTCCCAGGCTGCGCGTAGTCTGTCCGAGCGCGCCGCCGGATCGACAACGGCAACGGCCGCGACGCAGTTGTTCCGATGCCGGAAGGTGGCTGTCCGTGAGCATGATCACCGAGCGTCCCGCCCAGGGACGGCCCTCCGGCCTCCGGGCCGAGCCGGCCGAGGCCGGGGAGGGAACGGCGGCCAAGCGCGATCTCCGGGCCGTCCTCGGTGCGTACGTCGCGCTCACCAAGCCGCGCATCGTCGAGCTCCTGCTGGTCACCACGATCCCGGCGATGATGCTCGCCGCGGGCGGGCTGCCCGACCTCGGCCTGATGGCGATCGTGCTGGTCGGCGGGGCGCTGGCGGCCGGCGCGGCCAGCGCGCTGAACTGCTACATCGACCGCGACATCGACCAGCTGATGCGCCGCACCAAGCGGCGCCCGCTGCCGGCCCACAGCGTGACGCCCCGCGCGGTGCTGGTCTTCGGGTTCACCCTCGCGGTGATCTCGGTGGTGCTGATGGCGGTCCTCACCAACTGGCTGGCGACCGCGCTGACCGCCGCGGCGATCTTCTACTACGACGTCGTGTACACGCTGTGGCTCAAGCGCCGGACCTCGCAGAACACCTTCTGGGGCGGCATCTGCGGCGCCGCTCCGGTGATCATCGGGTGGGCCGCGGTGACCGGCGGCGTGGCCCCGATGGGCTGGGCGCTTTTCGCAGTCGTCTTCTTCTGGCAGATGCCGCACTTCTACGCATTGGCCATCAAGTACAAGGACGACTATGCGCGGGCCGGCATTCCGATGCTCCCGGTGGTCCGTTCCGCCGCCCGGGTGAACCGCGAGATCCTGGTCTTCACCGTGCTGACCGTGGCTGCCTCGCTGGCCGCCTGGCCGCTCGGCCTGGGCCCGATCTACGGCGCCGCGGCTCTGCTCGTCGGCGGGCTCTTCCTCGCCGAGGCGGTGCTCCTCGTCCGGCGGTCCCGCGCCGGGCGCCCGCTGCGCCCGATGCGGCTGTTCCACTGGTCCACCACGTACCTGACGATCCTCTTCATCGCGGTCGCGGTCGACGCTCTGGTGTGACTCGATGTCGGATTTGTCCGACACTCGGGGTACGCCCTTCGGTGGAACCGTCTCGGGGTGCAATTCGGACAAAATCGGTATGAACCAATGTGCTGAAGGCTTAAACCCGCAGGTAATTGGCATCACAATTACCGGGCATGTCTTCTTGCCTTCGCCCGAAGTCTGCTTACTCTTCGGTCCATGGCAGAAGGTTCCGATACGAGTCTGACCGCCGGCATCAAGTCGTTCGCCGGCGAGCACGGTGGGGCGAAGGCCGTCATCGAGTACGTCGGCAAGAAGGGCGCGCGCATCGTCCTGGTCGGCGACGACGGCGAGTGGTCCGACCAGTTCGCCCACAGCACCGCTGTGGCGCGCGAGGCGTGCGACGCGGCCGGTGTCGCGGTGGAGAACGAGTGGGAGCGCGAACTGATGGAGCAGATGCGTCCCAGCAACGACCTGTGGCGCTCCATGGCACGGCGGAGCATGGCTCGCTGAACCGGGCCCACCCTTGATCTGATAGCCGCATGACCCGAGATGAAGACGTGGCGACCCGGGAGAGATCCCGGGTCGCCCTCGTAACCTGTGACATCTTCCCGGAGCTGTACGAAGACGAGTTCCCGCTGCGTGACGCTCTGCGCGCCCGCGGGGTGACCGTCGAGTCCCCGAGGTGGGACGACCCGGCGGCCGACTGGCCGTCCTACGACCTGGCGGTGCTCCGCAGCACCTGGGACTACCCGGCGCGGCGGGACCGGTTCGTCGCCTGGGCCCACACCGTCCCGGCCCTGGCCAACCCGGCCGCCGTGGTCGAGTGGAACACCGACAAGCACTACCTGCGCGAGCTGGCCGCGGCCGGCCTGCCGGTGACACCCACGACGTTCGTGGAGCCGGGGGAGGGGTGGACGCCGCCCGACGCCGGCGAGTGGGTGGTCAAGCCCACGATCAGTGCCGGCAGCAAGGACACCGGCCGGTACGCGCTGCCGGGCGAGGCCGGCGTCGCGGTCGCGCATGTCGCCCGGCTGCACGAGGCGGGGCGTACGGCGATGGTGCAGCCCTACCTGACCGCGGTCGACGGGGTCGGCGAGACGGCGCTGCTCTACACCCCGGGCCCGGACGGGCGGCTCGCCTTCAGCCACGCGATCCGCAAGGGCCCGCTGCTGACCGGGCCCGACCTCGGCGACAAGGACGCGGAGTACAACGAGGAGATCAGCCCGCGTACGCCGACCGAGGCCGAACTGGCCGTCGGCGAGCGCGTCATCGCCGCCCTGCCCTCGCCGGACCGCCTGCTCTACGCCCGGGTCGACCTGATCCCGGGCCCGGACGACGCGCCGCTGCTGGTCGAGGTGGAGCTGACCGAGCCGTCGCTGTTCTGGACCTACGCGCCCGGTTCGGCCGAGCGGATGGCCGACGCGATCGTCGCCCGCCTGGGTGCTACTCCTCGATGATCGACAACGCCTGGGACGGGCAGAGCATGACCGCGTCCCGGGCGCGTCGTTCCGCCTCGCCCTCCGGCCGGTCGGTGAGCAGCGCGACGATGCCGTCGTCGTCCTGGTCGAAGACGTCGGGATCGGTCAGCACGCACTGACCCGCGCCGACGCAGACGCCGGTGTCCGCCTTGATCCGCAAGATGGCCTCCTCACCACGTGACCGGCAGCTCGTACGCGCCGTAGATGACCGAATCGTTCTTGAACGGGACCTCGTCCACCGGTTCGGCGAGCCGGAGGCCGGGGATCCGCCGGAACAGGGTGTCGAACACGATCTGGAGCTCGAGGCGGGCCAGGTTCTGGCCGAGGCACTGGTGCGGTCCGTACCCGAAGGCGATGTGGTTGCGGGCGCGACGATCGATGTCCAGGTCGGCCGGGCGGGGGAAGACCCGGGGGTCCCAGTTGGCGGACAGGCCGGAGACGATCACCCCGTCGTGCGCGTTGATCCGCACCCCGCCGATCTCCACGTCCTCGGTCGCGACGCGTGAGGTGGCCGTCTCGACGATGGTGAAGTAGCGCAGCAGCTCCTCGACGGCCATCGGCGTCAGGCCCGGGTCGGCCTTGATCCGGGCGAGCTGGGCGGGGTGGTTCAGGAGGCCGACGACGCCGAGCGAGATCATGTTGGCGGTGGTCTCGTGGCCGGCCGCGAGCAGCAGGAAGGCCATGCTGACCAGGCCCGGGTGGTCGAGCGGGCCGGCCTCGCGGCGCAGGGCGATCTGGCGGCTGAACAGGTCGTCACCCGGCTCGGACTCCTTGCGCACGATCAGGTCGCCGAGGTAGCCGCGGAGCTCGGCCAGGGCCCGCGTGCGTTCGTCCTCGGGGGTGCCGCGGCGGATCAGCGCCGTGGTGCGGCTCTGGAAGAACTCGTGCTGGTCGTACGGCACGCCGAGCAGCTCGCAGATCACCAGCGACGGCACTGGCAGCGACAGCGCCCGGACCAGGTCGATCGGGTGCTCGGGTGCGGCCAGCATGGTGTCGACGAAGCCGTCGACGATCTGCTGGATGCGCGGCTGGAGGGCGGCCAGCCGCTTGACGGTGAACTCGCCGATCAGGGCGCGGCGCTCGGCGGCGTGCTCCTCGCCGTCCATGCCGATCATGGACGGTGGCTGGGCCCGGAGGCGTTCGCGGAGGCCCTTGGCGGCGCCGGGGACCGGGAAGTTGGGCCGCCGGCGGTCCGAGGAGAACCGGCGGTCGGCGAGGATGGCCCGGCCCTCGGTGTGCCGGGCGACCCACCAGGTCTCGGCGCCGCCCTGGAGCCGGACCTTGCTGATCGGCGCCTCGTCGCGGGTCTGCGCGTACTCGGCGGGTTCGGCGAACGGGCAGCGGCGCGCGACCGGGAAGGGCTCTGGTTCCGTCACGATGATCACCTCAATGGGTTATCCGGAGGATTTTCTTCCGCTTAACGCAGCGTACTCAGCAGCGCACCGTTCGTCCACAGCGGACGGAAGAGTTCCGCGCGATGCATGCCATACTCCGGGCCACGGCCAGGTCAGCGGGTCGGAGGGAGATGCGGTGGATCAGCAGACGTCGGCCACGCTCCGTGCCGACGCCCGGCGCAACCGGGAACAGATCATCGAGGCGGCCCGGACGATGTTCCTGCGCAAGGGTCCGGACGTGCCGATGGACGAGATCGCGCGGGCGGCCGGGGTGGGCGTCGGCACCCTCTACCGGCGGTTCCCGGACCGCTCCGAGCTGATCAAGGCGGTCAGCCAGGACAACCTGCGGCGGATGGCGGAGCTGGCCGGTCGGCTGGAGCGGGACGAGCCGGATCCGGCCGTGGCCCTCGACGCCCTCCTGCACGCCATTCGCGACCTCTACCTGGGCATCGTCATGACGTCCGTCTCGGCGGTCGCGGTCCAGGCGATCAAGGACAACCCGGTGATCCAGGAGCAGCGGGACGAACTCCTCGGCGTGGTCAGCCGGCTCCTGCGCCGCTGTCAGGAGCAGGGCTCGATCCGCCCGGACATCGACGGCGGCGACCTGTTGCTGATGCTGGCGGCGGTGTCACGGCTGGTGCCGGCGGCCGACGACGACCTCGGCGAGATGGCCTTCCACCGGCTCTTCGCCCTGATGATGGACGCGTTCCGGCCGGAGCGCGCGTCGCCGTTGCCCGGGCGGCCGGTGGACTACCAGGACGTCGAGCACCTGCGGCAGCACGGCGGACTGGCCGGCTTCGGCCGGATCGCCCCCAACGACCCCTAGGCGGCGCTGGTGGCCGGGACCGGCTCGGCGGCCGGCGTGGCCGGGGCGGGCGCGGGGCTCGCGCTGAGGGCGCGTACCGCGGCCAGGGTGGCGAGCCAGACGAACACGGCGCCGAGCATGTGCGCCCCGACCAGCAGGACCGGCAGGTGCGTGAAGTACTGCACGAAGCCGATCAGCCCCTGACCCAGCTCGACCAGGACGAGCACGCCGGCCGCCCGGACCGTGGCCGGCGGCGCGTCCGCCGCCCGCAGCGCGAACCACAGCGCCACCGACAGGCCGATCAGCAGGAACACCAGGTCGGCGTGGACCTGGGAGATGGTGGTCGGGTCGAAGCCGTTGCGCGGGGTCTCGGCGTCGCCGGCGTGCGGGCCGCTGCCGGTGACGACCACGCCGACCAGGATCACCGCCGCGCTCACCACGGCCGTGACGCGGGCCAGGGTGCGCAGCGGTCCCGGCACGAGCGGGAGGCGGGGGGCGCCCGGCTCGGCGGTGCGCTTCCACAGCACGTACGCCCCGGCGGTCATCACCATCGAGATCACGAAGTGCGCGCCGACGATCCACGGGTTGAGGCCGGTCAGCACGGTGATGCCGCCGACCACGCCCTGCGCCACCACGCCCAGCCCGAGCGCGAAGCTCAGCCGGGCCTGCCCGCGGCGCCGCGGCTTCTCCAACAGCGCGGCGATGAACGTGGCCAGCGCGACCAGCCCGATCACGACGCCGAGCAGCCGGTTGCCGAATTCGATCGCCCCGTGCACGCCCATCGCGGCGGTCGTCGTGTACGACGCGTCGGTGCATCTGGGCCAGGTGGGGCAGCCGAGACCGGAGCCGGTCAGGCGGACGGCGCCGCCGGTCACCACCAGCAGCGCGTTCAGCACGAGGGACGCGAGGGCCAGGGGGCGCAGGGGGAGGCGAACGCTCACCAGGCGGATCGTACGCGGGTGTTCCGGATCACCGGCGGGCTGGTTTGCGGCGGCCCGCCGAAATACGTAACGTTGTCGTAGTGAAATACGAGGTGCAGATCCGGAGCAACGCGGGGGCCACGGCCGCCGCGCCGGACGTCCGCACCCGTGACCGGGTCGCCCAGCTCCTGTTCGAGCGGGGCGCGGCCACCGCGGCCGAGCTCGGCGCCGATCTCGGGCTGAGCCCGGCGGCGATCCGCAAGCACCTCGACGCGATGCTCGCCGACCAGCTGGTCGAGGTTCGTGAGTCGCGCAACTCGGCGCCCCGCGGCCGGGGCCGTCCGGCCAAGGCGTTCGTGCTCACCGCGGCCGCGCGCGAGAGCTTCCCACACTTCTACGACGGCCTGGCCACCGCCGCGTTGCGGTGGATCGCCGACCAGTGCGGTCCCGAAGCGGTCACCGCCTTCGCCGCCACCCAGGTCGCGTCGCTCGAGGAGCGCTGCCGCACCGCTCTGCTGGAGGCCGGGGACGACCCGATCGCCAGGGCGGAGGCGCTTGCCGAGGCGCTCACCGCCGAGGGATACGCTGCCAGCGCGACGACGATCGCGACCGGCGGCCAGCTTTGCCAGCACCACTGCCCGGTGGCGCACGTGGCCGCCGAGTTTCCCCAGCTGTGCGACGCCGAGACCGCGGTCATCCAGCGGCTCGTCGGCACCCACGTGCAGCGTCTCGCCACCATCGCGCACGGCGACGGGGTGTGCACCACGCACATCCCGGGTCCGGCGCGTGAGAACGCAACCACGGTTAGGACACAGATATGACCGACCAGATCGTCACTCAGGAAGAGCACCTCGCCGCCCTGGGCAAGTACGAATATGGCTGGGCCGACGCCGACACCGCCGGGGCGACCGCCCAGCGCGGCCTGTCCGAGGCCGTGGTGCGCAACATCTCCGCGCTCAAGAACGAACCGCAGTGGATGCTCGACCTGCGGCTCAAGGGCCTGCGCCTGTTCGACCGCAAGCCGATGCCGAACTGGGGCGCCGACCTCACCGGCATCGACTTCCAGAACATCAAGTACTTCGTGCGCTCCACCGAGAAGCAGGCCGCCACCTGGGACGACCTGCCGGCCGACATCAAGAACACGTACGACAAGCTGGGCATCCCCGAGGCCGAGAAGCAGCGCCTGGTGTCCGGCGTCGCGGCGCAGTACGAGTCCGAGGTCGTCTACCACAAGATCCGTGAAGACCTCGAGGAGCAGGGCGTCCTCTTCCTCGACACCGACACGGCCCTGCGTGAGCACGAGGACGTCTTCAAGGAGTACTTCGGCACCGTGATCCCGGTCGGCGACAACAAGTTCGCCGCGCTGAACACGTCGGTGTGGTCGGGTGGCTCGTTCATCTACGTGCCGAAGGGCGTGCACGTCGACATTCCGCTGCAGGCCTACTTCCGGATCAACACCGAGAACATGGGCCAGTTCGAGCGGACGCTGATCATCGTCGACGAGGGCGCCTACGTGCACTACGTCGAGGGCTGCACGGCGCCGATCTACTCGTCCGACTCGCTGCACTCCGCGGTCGTCGAGATCATCGTCAAGAAGAACGCCCGCTGCCGCTACACGACCATCCAGAACTGGTCGAACAACGTCTACAACCTGGTCACCAAGCGCGCCACCTGCGAAGAGGGCGCGACCATGGAGTGGGTCGACGGCAACATCGGCTCCAAGGTGACGATGAAGTACCCGGCCGTCTACATGACCGGGGCGCACGCCAAGGGCGAGGTGCTCTCGGTCGCGATGGCCGGCGAGGGCCAGCACCAGGACGCCGGGGCCAAGATGGTGCACGCCGCGCCCCACACCTCCTCGACGATCATCTCCAAGTCGATCGCCCGCGGCGGTGGCCGCACGTCGTACCGCGGTCTGGTGCAGGTGCTGGACGGGTCGCACCACAGCAAGAGCACGGTCAAGTGCGACGCGCTGCTGGTCGACACGATCTCCCGGTCGGACACGTACCCGTACGTGGACATCCGCGAGGACGACGTCAACATGGGCCACGAGGCGACCGTCTCCAAGATCAGCGACGACCAGCTCTTCTACCTGATGAGCCGGGGCCTGACCGAGGACGAGGCGATGGCGATGATCGTCCGTGGCTTCATCGAGCCGATCGCCAAGGAACTCCCGATGGAGTACGCGCTCGAGCTGAACCGCCTGATCGAACTCCAGATGGAAGGGGCAGTGGGCTAGCCGCCCAGATGCCCCGCACCTGTGGTCCAGCTTTAAGCCGAAGGATGAGATGAGTACCGACGCATTGGCAGCTCCGCCGCCCAGCACCAAGTCCCAGGTGCTGCGCTCCTTTGACGTCACCGACTTCCCCAAGGTCGGCGGGCTCGAGGAGGAGTGGCGTTTCACCCCGATCAAGCGGCTCGGTGAGCTGATCACCGCGCCCGCCCTGACCGGCACCGCGCCGGAGTGGCAGCACGACCAGCTGCCGCCCGGCGTGTCGATCAAGGACGTGGAGTCGGTCGACGACATCCTCACGCCGTTCGACCGGATCAGCGCCCTCGCCTACGGCTCCGCGGCCGGCGTGACGCTGATCGACGTCGCCGCCGAGACCGAGGCCGAGGAGCCGGTGCTGATCCGGCGGGTCGGCCGGGGCGGCGACGCGGCCGGGGCGCGCACCTTCGTCAAGGTGGGCAACTTCGCCAAGCTCACGCTGATCCTCGAGCAGACCGGCACGGTCACGCTGGCCGACAACATCGAGGTCGTGCTCGGCGACAGCGCCCAGCTGACGTTCGTCACGCTCACCGAGTGGGACCGCGGCGCGGTGCAGGCCCAGCACATCAAGTTCCAGGTCGGCCGGGACGCGCGGGTCCAGCACGTGCAGGTCTCGCTCGGCGGTGACCTGCTCCGGCAGTTCGCCAGCGTCGAGTACACCGGGCGCGGCGGCGACGCCGAGCTGTGGGGTCTCTACTTCGCCGACGCCGGCCAGCACATCGAACACCGGCAGCTAGTCGACCACGGCGTGCCCGACTGCCGCAGCTACGTCGGCTACCGCGGCGCCCTGCAGGGTGCGTCGGCGCACACCGTCTGGGTCGGCGACGTGCTGATCCGGGCCGCGGCCACGGGCACCGACACGTACGAGATCAACCGCAACCTCGTGCTGACCGACGGCGCGCGGGCCGACTCCGTACCCAACCTCGAGATCGAGACCGGCGAGGTCGCCGGCGCCGGACACGCGAGCGCGACCGGCCGCTTCGACGACGAGCAGCTGTTCTACCTGATGGCGCGCGGCATCCCCGAGGGTGAGGCCCGCAAGCTGGTGGTCCGCGGCTTCTTCGCCGAACTGATCAACAAGATCCCGTCCGAGGAGCTGCGCGAGCGGCTGGGCGACGCGATCGAGGCGAGATTGGCCAAGGCCGGGGCATGAGTTTCCAGTTCGTGGGGCCGGCCGACGTGGTGGCGAAGGGCTCGGTCCTGGCCACCGAGGTCGACGGCGTCGAGATCGCGGTCGTGCACGCCGACGACGACCAGTTCTACGCCGTACGCGACGAGTGCAGCCACGCCTCGATCCAGCTCTCCGAGGGCGAGGTCGACGGCTGCACGCTCGAGTGCTGGCTGCACGGCTCGCGCTTCGACGTGCGGACCGGCGAGCCCAGCGGCCTGCCCGCCACCGAGCCGGTGGCGACCTTCCCCGTCGAGATCCGCGACGGCGACATCTACGTATCGACGACACCGAGCAATGGAGTAATGCCGTGAGCACCCTGGAGATCCGCGACCTGCAGGTGTCGGTGAAGCTGCCCGAGGGCGAGCTCAAGCCGATCCTGGCCGGCGTCGACCTGACCGTGCGGTCGGGCGAGACGCACGCCATCATGGGTCCGAACGGATCCGGCAAGTCCACGCTGGCCTACTCCATCGCGGGCCACCCCAAGTACCAGATCACCGGCGGCACGGTCACGCTCGACGGCGACGACGTGCTGGCGATGACCGTCGACGAGCGCGCCCGGGCCGGCCTCTTCCTGGCCATGCAGTACCCGGTCGAGGTGCCCGGCGTGTCGGTGGCGAACTTCCTGCGTACCGCCAAGACCGCCATCGACGGCGAGGCGCCGAAGCTCCGCACCTGGGCCGGCGAGCTGCGCGGCGCGATGGAGAAGCTGCACATGGACCCGGCGTTCGCCCAGCGCAACGTCAACGAGGGCTTCTCCGGCGGCGAGAAGAAGCGCCACGAGATCATGCAGCTCGAGCTGCTCAAGCCGAAGATCGCCATCCTCGACGAGACCGACTCCGGCCTCGACATCGACGCGCTCAAGGTCGTGTCCGAGGGCGTCAACCGGGTCCGCGCGACCGGCGAGTCCGGCCTGCTGCTGATCACCCACTACACGCGGATCCTGCGCTACATCAAGCCCGACTTCGTCCACGTGTTCGTGGCCGGCAAGATCGTCAAGGAGGGCGGCTCCGAGCTGGCCGAGGAGCTCGAGGCTTCGGGTTACGCCGAGTTCGTCGAGAAGGCGGGCTCGCCGGCATGACCGCCTGCACCGAGCGGCACTGCCCGGCGGTTGCGGACGGCGTCGCAGGCGAGGGCCAGAAGGGCATGCCAAAGGAAGGCGCAGCATGAGTGGCTTCGACGTCGCACGGGTGCGGGAGGACTTCCCGATCCTGAGCCGGGAGATCAACGGGCATCCGCTGGTCTACCTGGACAGCGCCAACACCTCGCACAAGCCGGTGCAGGTGCTCGACGTCATGCGCTCGTACTGGGAGCGGTCCAACGCCAACGTGTCGCGGTCGGTGCACACCCTCGGCACCGAGTCGACCACCGCGTACGAGGACGCCCGGGCCAAGGTGGCCACGTTCATCGGCGCCCGGTCGGCCGACGAGGTCGTGTTCACCAAGAACTCGACCGAGGCGATCAACCTGGCCGCCCACTCGCTGGGCCAGCTGCTCGAGCTCGGCCCCGGCGACGAGGTCGTGGTCTCCGAGATGGAGCACCACTCGAACATCGTCCCGTGGCAGCTCCTCTGCCGGCGTACGGGCGCCACGCTGCGCTGGTTCGGCGTGACCGATGACGGCCGGCTGGACGAGTCGGCCCTCGACACGCTGGTCAACGAGCGGACCCGGATCGTGTCGCTCGTCCACATGTCGAACATCCTCGGCACGATCAACGACGTCTCCCGGATCGTCGAGCGGGCCCACCAGGTCGGTGCGACGGTGCTGCTCGACTGTTCTCAGTCCGTACCCCATCTGCCTCTTTCGGTGGTCGACCTGGGCGCCGACCTGATCGCCTTCACCGGCCACAAGATGCTCGGCCCGACCGGCATCGGCGTGCTCTGGGGGCGTGGCACGCTGCTGGCCGAGATGCCGCCGTTCCTCGGGGGCGGCTCGATGATCGAGACCGTCACGATGGAACACACGACGTTCGCCGCGCCGCCCGCCCGGTTCGAGGCCGGCACCCCGCCGATCGCCGAGGCGGTCGGGCTGGGCGCCGCGATCGACTACCTCTCCGGCATCGGCATGGCCGCGATCCACGAGCATGAGATGGAGCTCACCGGGTACGCGCTGAAGACGCTCGCGGGCATCGACGGCGTCCGGGTCTTCGGCCCCGGAACCCCCGACGGCCGTGGCGGCACGGTGTCGTTCGACGTCGCCGGCGTGCACCCGCACGACGTCGGGCAGATCCTGGACGACCTGGGCGTCGAGGTCCGGGTGGGGCATCATTGCGCACGTCCGGTGTGTGCGCGGTTCGGCGTCTCGTCGATGACCCGCGCGTCGTTCTACCTCTACAACACGACCGCCGAGATCGACGCTCTGGCGGCTGGGGTCGAGCAGGTGAAGAAGGTGTTCGGGCCATGACCGATGCGCTCTACCAGGAGATCATCCTGGATCACTACAAGCACCCGCACGGCCGCGGGCTGCGCGACCCCTACTCGGGCGAGGCGCACCACGTGAACCCGACGTGCGGTGACGAGATCACCATCCGGGTGACCGACGACCTCTCCGACATCTCGTACGACGGCATGGGCTGCTCGATCAGCCAGGCGTCCGCGTCGGTGCTGCACGAGCTGCTCAAGGGGAAGCCGATCGGCGAGGCGGCGAAGATTCACGACGCCTTCGTCGAGCTGATGCAGGGTCGCGGCCAGGTCGAGCCGGACGAAGAGGTGCTGGGTGACGGGATCGCGTTCGCCGGGGTGGCGCGTTATCCGGCCCGGGTCAAGTGTGCGCTGCTGCCGTGGATGGCGTTCAAGGACGCCGCGGCACGCGCCGGTGTGGAGGTAACGGTATGACTGAGTCCACCGTTCCGTCGGAGGTCTCGAAGGCCTCCATCGCGGACATCGAAGAAGCCATGAAAGACGTCGTCGACCCCGAGCTGGGGATCAACGTCGTCGACCTCGGTCTGGTCTACGGCGCGCACGTGGACGACGAGAACGTGGCGACGCTGGACATGACGCTGACCTCGGCGGCGTGCCCGCTCACCGACGTCATCGAGGACCAGACCCGGGCCGCCCTGACCACCGGCCCTGGCGGCGGTCTGGTCAAGGACTTCCGGATCAACTGGGTCTGGCTGCCGCCGTGGGGCCCCGACAAGATCACCGACGAGGGCCGCGACCAGCTGCGCGCCCTGGGCTTCAACGTCTGAGCCGATTTTGTCGTAGCCCGCTGATAGAACATCGGGCATGGACTACCTCGCTCAGATCGCCGCCCGTTCCGCCACGCTGCGAGACGCGGTCGCCTCCGCCCCTTCGGTCGAGGCCCGCGTCCCCGGCTGTCCGGGCTGGACGCTGCACGACCTCACCACCCACCTCGGCGGCGTGCAGCGTTTCTGGGCCGAGTCGGTCCGCCTGCGCGGCGAGCGTCCCACCTGGCACGAGCCGTCCCCGGCCGACGACCTGCTGACCTGGTTCGACGCCTCGACCGCCGACCTGCTGTCAGCGTTACGCGAGGCGTCCCCCGACCAGCCCTGCTTCACCTGGTGGGGCGCGTCCGGTGCGCCCCAGACGGCCGGCGCCGTGGCCCGCCACCAGGTGCAGGAGGCGGCGGTCCACGCCTGGGACGCCGAGGAGGCGATCGGCAAGCCCAGCCCACTCCCCGTCGAGGTGGCGTCCGACGCGATCGCCGAGTTCGTCGAGGTCAGCCTGGGCTCGATGGGCGCCTGGCCCCACCCACCGGCCGTCCTCACCCTGACCGCCACCGAGGGCCGCTCCTGGTCCACCAACCTCACCCCGTCCGGCGCGTCCCTGCTCACCGCCCCACCGTCGTCATCAACGGCCACCGTCACCGGCACCGCCAGCGACCTGCTCCTCGGCCTCTACGGCCGCAGCCCGCTGGCCGCCCTCTCCACCACCGGCGACCAGACCTTCGACCGCCTCCGCGCCTGGGTCAACACCGACTGACGATCAAAACCGTGCGAAGGTACGCCCAACGGCCTCCACCAACCGCAACACCGACCCGTCGTGGCACTCCGCGACCGGGGCCGGTGCGCAAGGCCGTGAACGCGCGTCTCGCGTGATGCGGTCGTCGGCTCTGCCGGGCTCTGCCGGGCTTCGCGTGGGCGGCCGTCGGATCGATCTGCGTCTGCGTCAGGTGGCTGGGCGGATTGATCTGGGTCTGGGTCGGGTGGCTGGGCGGATTGATCTGGGTCTGGGTCGGGTGGCCGGGCGGATTGACGTGGTTTGCGGGCGGTCCGTCAGGTTCTGATGTGAAGCGGAGGAGCCGGGGCGACGTCGACGCGCAGGCGGCCGAGGGGGTATGCCGCGCTTGAACGTGGAGATCTCGAGGCTGCGCGCGTCTGCCTCGAGGTGGCGATGGGCGGCTATGCGGCGCTTGGGGTCAGTGATGCGCTGGCTTCGGCGGCGCTGGGGAATCTCGGTCGGGCGTACACGTTGCTTGGTCGCCCTGAACACGCGGTCGGTCTGTTGCGTCGGGCGGTTGAGTGGAAGCGGCGCAGTCACGAGAGTGCGGCTTCACAGCACACCACGCTCACCAATCTGTCGCTTGCGTTGCAAGCGGCGGGAGACCCCGACGGTGCCGAGGCGGCGCTGGCTGAGGCGTTGCGGTTGCCCGGACTTGGCCCGAAGCGGCGTGAGCGGGTTGAGCAGGAGCAGGCCTACCAGCGGATGAACCGTGGTGACTTCGCGGGTGCGCTGGTCATGCTTCGCCGCAGCCTGGACACCATTGTCGGCCGCGAGGGGGATGGGACGTTGCCGCGACCGTCGCGGGAGCGCGGCACGGTGCTCAACAACATCGGGGCCTGCTACTCCGAGCTGCGGAACTGGACCGAGGCGCGGCGCCATTTCGAAGAGGCGGTGCGGGTGCGCCGGATGTGTGCCCCGGGCTCGATCGAGCTGGCGAACGCGATCGGCAACCTGGCCGGGCTGCCCGACCGGCCGCCACCGGCCGAGCTGCTCGACGAAGCGGTCGGCCTGGGCCGCCGGGTGGCGCCGGCGTCGCCCGCCCTGGCCGTGGCCCGCGCCCACCGGGCGGGCGAGCTGCTGGAGGCCGGCGACTACGCCGGTGCGCTGAGCCTGGCCCGGCAGACGATCGACGCGGCGCCCGCGGCCAACCGGAACCTGGCCCAGGCCAGCCTCGTCGCCGCCCGGGCGCACGACCTCCTCGGCGACCCGCGGGCCGGCGAGGCGATGGCGCTCCGGGCGTACGAAATCTGCTCGAAGGTCTCCACCCGCCTGCGTGAACTGCAACCCATCCTCGCCATGCTCGGCGACTTCGCGCGCCGGCGTGACGACCTGGACGCCGCCGCGGCCCGCTACGACGAGGCGATCGCGCTGGCCGAGCGCTACCGGCTCGGCTCGGCGAGGGAGCCCGGGCTGGAGCGCTGGTTCGGCGCTACCCGCGAGGTCTACCACGGGCGCATCGAGGTGTCGGCCCGTCGGCAGGCGCCCGGGGACGCCGAGGCCGCCTTCGCCGCCGCCGAGGCGTTCCGCGCCCGAACCTTGGCCGAACTCCTGTCGGCCGGCACACCCGCGCCGATCGCCGCCGACCCGATCCAGCGCCGCCTGGCCGGGATCTACACGGAACTCGACACCTTGGCCGCCACCGCCACCCCGTCACCACCTGCGGAACCTGCCCGTGCCGTCCAGCCGTCACCGGAGGTGGAACCTGCCCGCGTTGTCCGGCCGTCACCGGAGGTGGAACCTGCCCGCGTCGTCCGCCCGTTGCCTGAGGCGGAACCTGATGGCTTGGACGGCGCCGTTGACCGGGCGTCCTGGGTGGAAGGCGGCGCTGCCGGTCACCGGGCGGCCGGGGTGGAAGGTGGCGCCGCTGACGATGTCCGGCGGGTGCTGGAAGCTGAGCGTGACGCGTTGGAGGCGCGGGCCGAGCGGGAGCGGTTGCGGCGGCTGGCCGGTGAGCCGGTGTCGGCGCAGCGTGATTACCCCGTGCCGTGCACCGTTGCGGAGATTCAGGCGGTGCTGGGCGGTGGAGTCATGCTGGCGCTCTACGAGGTCACCGACGACGAAGTCTTTCGCTGGACGGTTACCTGTGACTCGTTCGACTTCCGGCGGCTGGAGCCCGGCGCGGCTGAGCTGCGCGTGGCGGTCGGCGAGGTGCTCGACAGCTGTCGAGACCCTGGAGCCGCGGCGCCACCCGAGGCAGCGTGGAGGCGGCTGGGGGAGTGGTTGCTCGCGGGGATGCCGACGGACGGCCGGCTGGTTGTCTGCGCTGATGTGACGCTGGGTTACCTTCCGTTCGAGGCGCTCACCGAACGCGTTGTCTCCTATGCGCCGTCTGCTACGACGGTGGTGCGGTTCGGGGGTCGGCGACGGGCTCGGGTGACGCGGGAGTTCGCGGGCTTTGCGGTGGCCGAGGCGCCGGGGCTGCCGCGGATCCCGGCGGTCACCCGGGAGATCGAGTCGGCGGCGGCGTGCCTGAGTGGCGAGACTGTGTGCCTCTCCGGACCGGATGCCTCCGCCGAGGCCGTCCGCACCTATGCGGCCGGCAGCCGGTACGTCCACTTCGCGGTGCATGCGCTGGCCCGCGACGACGAGCCGCTCTACTCCGCCCTGGCGTTGGCCGCGGGGCCGCTGCGCGCCTACGAGCTGTTCTCGCTCGACCTCTGCGCCGACGTTGTCACGTTGTCGGCCTGCGCGTCGGCCGTGGGCGCGGACCGCTCCGGTGAAGGCATTGTCGGGCTGAGCCGGGCGCTGTTCGCGGCCGGCGCTCGGGCCGTGCTGCTGACCCGCTGGCCGGTTCATGACCGCCCGATGCGCACACTGGTCGAGGCGTTCTATCGGTCCCTGTCCGAGGGTCACCCGCCGGCCGAGGCCCTGGCCGAGGCGGTGCGTCTGGTCCGTCGCGGCAAGCCGGCCGTCTTCGCCCACCCCCGCGAACGCTGGCCGTTCATGCTGATCGAGACGGGCTGGCGATAGCGCCCCGCCTCTGCGTCGGTGCCAGGGTCGAGACGATGCGCCCGCCGGTGGTGGCGAGGGGTGCCCGCGTGCCGGTGGTGGCGAAAGGATGACCGACCGGACGCGGCTGGCCCGTCCCGCACCGGCTCGGCCCGGTGGAGGGCCAGCCGGGTGCCCGCGCGTCAGGAGTTGAAGAGGTCGCTGAACGCGTCGATCGGGTAGTCGCGGTTGTCGCTGTTGATGTTGGCGGCGGCCACGTGGGTGCCGTCGTGGGTTCCGGCGGCGATGGTGAAGGAGCCGTGGATCATGCCGTTGTGGCCCCACACCGTTCGGTTGCCGGCCAGCGGCCAGCGGATGCCCAGGCCGTAGGTGCTGCCGGGCGCGCCGGTGAACATCTGCTCCTGCAGGACGGGCTGCAGGAGGTGACCGGCCAGCAGCGCGGCGAGGAAGCGGGTGAGGTCGTCGAGGGTGGAGATCACGCCGCCGGCCGCCCAGGCGTAGCTCGCGTTCAGCTCGGTCACGTCGTGTTGCTTCGCGCCGGGCACCATGAGCGGGGAGTAGTGCCGGGCATGAGGCGAGGGCAGCGTGGTCTGTGCTCCCGGCAGGTGCGTTCCGGTCAGGCCGAGCGGCTCGACGATCCGGCGGCCACGATTTCTTCCAGGTTCACCATAACCATCCAAAGTGGAGATGGACCCGGGCGACCGTCAGGCGCGGATCGTCATGCGGGTGACCAGGTTGTCGGCCACCTGGAAGCGGAAGTGGCTCTCGCCGTTGAAGCCGTTGCCGGAGACGGTGGCGGTGACCACGTACTCGTCGTGTTCCCAGGCGGCGCCGGACGGGTCGAGCCGGGCCTGGACGCCGATGTTGTCGGTGTTGTTCCAGCCGCGGATGCCGTCGTGGCCCTGGTAGGTGGTGCCCCAGTCGTCGATCACGCCGTCGGGGGCGAACGCGGCCACGAAGGCGTCCGAGTCGGCGGCGTTGGTGGCGTCGAAGACGGCCCGAACCGGCGGCGGCAGGGTGAGGGGTGGGACATCGTCGAGGTGGTCGACCGTGTTGTAGCGGTCGAGCACCAGGGTGCCGCCGCGGCCGTCGAAGACCGTGATCGAGGCGTTGCGAACGGTGTTGCCGGCCGCGACGCGGTCGACGCCGTCCCAGTCGAGGTCTTCGATGATCGCGCGCATCATCAGGACGACGGAGTCGTGGGCGGTGACGACGACGCGGCGGCCGGCGTGCTGCTCGTTGACGTCGTCGAGGAACGACTTCAGCCGGATGCGGATGTCGCCGAAGGACTCGCCGTTCCGGGGCCGCCACTGGTAGTCGCTGGTGCCGTGGAAGCGGGCGTCGTCGGGGAAGTCTCGTTCCACCGCGGCGCGGGTCATCATCTCGAGGTCGCCGAGCAGGCGGTCGACGAGGCGTTCGTCGGTCGTCGCGGGCGGGAAGCCCAGGCCGGACGTCTCGGCCGCGATCCGCCAGGTCTCGCGGGCGCGCAGATAGGGCGACGTGATCGGGATCTCGGGAACGCGGTCGGCGGGCAGCCCGGCCAGCCAGGCCCCGACGGCTCGGGCCTGGGTCACGCCGAGCTCGGTGAGCTCGACATCACGGTCGCGACCGGTCAGGCCGCTGTCCACGAGGCCCTGGGCATCGGCCGCGGGAAAGGCCACGTTGGCGGCGCTCTGCCCGTGGCGCAGCAGGATCAGTTCCGAGACGACTGGCACCGCTCCACCCTAGGGCGCGTCACGGAATTCGGTCGCGTGATCGCCGGTGTGGTGCGCATCATGGGCGCGTGATCGTTCACCGCAGGACCCGGGTCTCTGTTCGCGCCGGCCTCGTCGCCGCGCGACAGCAGAAGCCGGCCGGCCGGATGGCGGTCCTTCTCCAGCGGTCATGAGCGGGGCGTTCCTGGCCGGCGTGATCGCCGGCTACGGCATCGCTGTGCCCGTCGGGGCCATCGGTGCGTTGATCGTGACGCTCAGTGCCCGGGAATCGTTGCGGGTCGGGGCGGCCGCGGGGCTCGGGGCGGCCACCGCCGACGGGATCTACGCGCTGCTCGCGGTCGCGGGCGGCGCGGCCATCGCGGGGATCATCGCGCCCGTCGCCACGCCACTGCGGTGGATCGGGGCGATCGCGCTGCTGGTGTTCGCCGGCTTCACCGCGGTGGGGGCCCTGCGCCGGCGCCGGACCCGGCCGGCCGAGCGCGATCGGCCGACCGGCGTGCTCCGGGCGTACCTCGGCATCTTGGGCTTGACCTTGTTGAACCCGGCCACGGTGGTCTATTTCGCGGCGCTCGTGCTGGGGCGCGGTGGCGCGGGCGGCGGGCTGTGGTTCGTGGTGGGCGCGTTCCTGGCCTCGGCGAGCTGGCAACTGCTGATCGCGGGCGGGGGATCGCTGGTCGGGAGATTGCTGACGGGTACGCGTGGCCGGCTCGTGACTGCCCTGACCTCCAGCGCGGTGATCGCCGCGCTGGCCGTCGAGATGATCATCTAGTGGTCAGAGGTGTTTGGTGGCCTCGCGGACCGACAGTGGGGACAGCACGTCGCGGAGGGCGTCGACGAAGGCCCGCACGGCCGACGGATCCGTGCGGGCGTAGTGGCGCAGCGCCCAGCCGATCGCCTTGCGGATGAAGAAGTCGCGGTGGCCGGCCTGCGCCGTGCAGTAGGAGAACAGCCGCCGGGTGTCGGTCGCCGTGCCCCAGTGCAGCTGGTGCAGGATCGCCGTCCGGGCCAGCCACAGGTTGTCGTCGGCCGACCAGGCGTCCATCGTCGTGGCCAGCGCCGGATGGGCCCGCACGAGGTCGCCGACCACCCGGGTGGCCAGCGGGTCGACCGTGTCCCACCACGACTTGGTGGTGATCAGGGTGCGCAGGGTCGGCAGGAACTCCGGGTCCAGGGCGTCGCCGCGCAGGATCTCGCAGGCGAAGTACTGGAACTCCCGCTCGGGCAGGTCCCAGCACCGCAGCACGATGGCGCGCAGATCGTCCTGGCCCGGGCGGGGGAGACCCGTCATGACGATCTTGCTGAGCTTGCGGACCTGAGGCAGGGTCAGCCCGAGGTACGGGAACTGGTCGCGCATGTAGGCCTGCTGCCCCTCGGCGCGCCCCGGGTCGGCCTCCTGCTCGAAGTCCGGCACGAGGCGGGCCAGCACCCGGTCGGCGACGTCGCTCATGAAAACCGATCATGCCACTCCCGCCCGGGCCGCCCGGGTTCGCGACCCGGCGGTTCCTCCGACCGTAGGGTGGGTGGCATGAGTGCGCGGCCGGCGGCGGGAGGTGGGCGGTGGGTGGATGTCGCCCCCGAGCGGCTGGAGCGGTGGCTGCACAACTTCGCGACGCGGCACGGGTCGTACACCACCGGCGGCCTGACCGTGACCGCGTCGGATGGCGCCGTCGCCACCTTCGAGGCGCCGCCGGGCGCGGGTGACGTACCCGAGCTCGCCGATCTTCTGCTGACCGCGGCCGCGCCCCGCACGCTCGGCCTGCTCCTTGCCCGCAAGGGTGCGATCGCGGTCGGTGTCGCGACCGGCGCCGAGCTCACCGTCTCCAAGGTCGACCGGCATTACGTGCAGGGCCGGACCGCGGCCGGTGGATGGTCGCAACAGCGCTTCGCGCGTCGCCGGGACAATCAGGCCAAGGCGGCCACGGCCGACGGCGCCGGCATCGCGGAGCGCGTTCTTCTTCCTCATGTACGCGACCTCGCCGCGCTGATCACCGGCGGCGACCGGTCGGCGGTGGACGCCGTGCTGGCCGGCCGCGACCTGGCGCCGCTGGCCGCCGTCCGGGCCGACCGGTTCCTCGACGTGCCCGAGCCGCGGCACGCCGTCCTGGTGGACGCCATCGCCGCGGCCCGGGCCGTACGCGTGCTCGTCAAGGACCCATAGGACGATTGCGGGCCCGATTCATCACCGATGAGATCGTCAGGTGACCGCTGCCCGATTTCTCCTTGGCGCGTTCACCATCGTTCTCGTGCTCGTCGCCGCGTTCCTGGGCGCGGCCGCCGTCCAGGCCGGATGGACATTCGCAGTGGTCGCCCTGGTATTTCTGGTGTGCGCGGTCCTCTGTCGAATCCTGCTCTTCCTCCAGGCACGTGCACACGTCGAGATGGCCGGTGAGATCCGGCGGGTGTCGCTGACCGACATGGCGGTGTACCAGCTGGCCGAGGTGACGATCGACTGCGCCGAGCCGGACCTGGTCGTGCGCACGAGGATGCGGGTGCTTCCCGGCAACCTGCCCTCTCCGGGCGACCCGGTCCGGCTGACCGTGCCGATCCATCGGCCCGCGGCCGCCATGGTCGTTGACAAACCGGAGGAACCCCCGCTCGTGGGTGTCGCGGTGGTCGCCGGTCGGCATCGCATCGGGCTGGGCCGGTGGACCGCGCTGGCGGGACGACCGGTGTGGAAGGCGATGTCCGCCGACCGATTGCTCGACCAGGCGGCCGAGTTGATCGGGGACGAGATCCTCGACCGGCATCGCGGCCGATGCCTGCCTCTCGCCGAGGGGTTGCGGCTGACTCCGGAGTTTCTCGCCCTGAGCGCGGCGTTCGACGTGCCTTGGCCGACGATCGTGAGCCACGCGATGCGTGAGCAGGAGGACATCTACGACGCGACCGCGGAGGTACGGGCACGTGCCTCATCGTCCATGGGGCGGCTGGTGTTCTTCACCGTTCTGCTGGCGCCGGTCGCCCTGATCGTGCCCGATCTGGTCCGTGTGTTGTGGGCGTTGCTGGAGGCCCTGCGCGAGGGCTCGTTCCAACCCTTGACCGAGCGGGTGCATTGGGGCGCCGCGATGGCGGGTTCCGCCCTGCCCGCGGTCGACTTCTACGCCGTGCTCGGTGCTCTGGTCATTGTGATGATCGCGTTGGTGCGTGGTCTGGTCACCTCGGCGGGCCGGCGCCGGCGCGCCTACCGATCCTGGCGACGCGATCTCACCGAGATGATCCGTCAGCGGCTTCGGGACGAATACACCAGGATCGCGAACTCCCGGCCTCCGCCGACGTTGAACATCCGCAGCGCCCCGGGCTTCGCGGTGCTGTCAGCCGACCAGGTGGTGCCGCGTTCGGAGGCCGAACAGCTCCGCGGTCTTGTCTTCGACCTCGGCGTCGGGGCGGTCGCGATCAGCGGGTCTCGCGGTGTCGGCAAGACCACCCTCCTCCGCTCGACGGTCGACGCCCAGGACACCGGGGCCCTCGGCGTCCTGGTTTCGGCTCCGGTCCGGTACGAACCGCGCGACTTCCTGCTGCACCTCTATGCCCGGCTGTGCCAGACCGTCCTCGATCGCCTGGGGAACCAGCGATCACGTTCGCTGTTCGGCCGGCTGTGGTCGCAGGCCCGTCGCCTTCTCGTCTGGGCGTTGCGCACCGCGGCCAAGGTCTGTCTGCTGGTCATCCCTTTCGCAGGGGCACGCGAGCGGCTGGCCGACCACCTGTCGTTCCCCGAGTTGCCGGCGACATATCTGGCGGTGAGCGTCGCGCTGTTCGTCCTGGCGCGGTGGTTGCGGCCGGCGGTACGACGGCAGGAGGTCGCCCTCGCCGCGGAGGCCGCCAAACGGCTGCGTCGGACCCGATTTCTGCAGACCGTCTCGGCCGAACGTTCGGTCGGCGCCGGCCGCGGGCCGATGCAGGTGGGACTGAGGCGGGCCGATCAATGGGCGGAGCAGCCCTTCAGCCTCCCGGAGTTGGTGGCTGAATACCGGACCTTCGCGACCGCGGTGGCTGATTGGTGGCACGGCGAGACCGACGGGCGAGGAAAGCTGCTGGTCGCCATCGATGAGGCCGACCGGATCGCCGACCCGCGGCTGGCGGAGCAGTTCGTCAACGAGATCAAGGCGGCCTTCGGCGTGCCGCACTGTGTCTTCCTGGTCTCGCTCTCGGACGAGGCGCTGGCCGGCTTCGAGCGACGGGTGGTACGGATCAGGACCGTGTTCGACAGCGCGTTCGACCACGTGGTGCGACTGAGGGCCTTGGCGGTGGCCGATTCGGTCGAGCTGCTCCGGAACCGGGTGGCGGGCGTACCCGACGAGTTCTGGATCCTGTGTCACTGTCTGGCCGGCGGGATGCCCCGTGATGTCCTCCGGGTGGCCCGCACCATGCTCGACGAACATCGGACATCCTCCGGGCCGACCGCCTTATCGCTGATGGCGCAGCGGCTGGTCGAGCTGGAGGTCCAGGCCGTGAAGCGGGCGTTTCAGCAGGCGTCACCCGACCTCGAACCACCGCTGCCGGCCCTGTTCGCGGCGGACAGCTGGCCCACCGCCAGCGGGGAGGGTCTGCGCGAGGCGGCGGAGGTGGTCGGCTCCCATCCGCCGGTGGCCGCGGTCTTCCTGTACTTCGCCACCGTCTTGGATCTGTTCATGCCGCGCGAGGTGGCGGCGCGGGTACGGCTGGCCGATGGGATGACGGAGGTCCATCGGATGGTCGGCGTGAATCCGGCGGTCGCGGTCGAACAGCTCCGCCGGATCCAGGCCGAGATCGTCTAGGAGACCGCTCCCTGCTTGAAGGTGTCACAGGACTTGGCGCTGCCCGACTCGAAGCCGGTGCGGAACCACTGCTGGCGCTGCGCCGACGTGCCGTGGGTGAACTCGGCCGGGTTGACCGTGCCGCCGCCGCGCTGCTGGAGGGTGTCGTCGCCGATCTTGGCCGCGGTGTCCAGGCCCTCCTGGATGTCCTGGTCGGTGATGCTGGTGAAGATCTTCTGGCCGCTGCCGTCGTCCGTGCCGGTGGCGTTCTTGGCCCACACCCCGGCGTAGCAGTCGGCCTGCAGCTCGAGCTTGACGCTCAGCGCGTTCTGCTGGCTGGGGTCGCGCTGCTGCTGGCGGCGCATGGTGGCCTCGGTGCCGGTGAGGTCCTGGATGTGGTGGCCGTACTCGTGGGCCAGCACGTACGGCTGGGCGAACTCGCCCGGCGCGCCGAGCTGGTCGGCGAGCTGCTTGTAGAAGGTGAGGTCGATGTACACCCGGTCGTCCCCGGGGCAGTAGAACGGCCCGACCCCGGAGTCGGCGGCGCCGCACGCGGTGCTCACCCGGTTGGCGAAATACACCGTCTTGGCCGGCTTGTACGGGTCGCCGAACGCCTCCGGCATCGCCTCGACCCAGTAGTCCTGGATCGAGTTGACGTAGAGCGCGTTGCGGCAGTCGAGCTTCTCGGTCGCGTCCGGCTGCGAGCACTCCTGGGACAGGCTGGTGTTGTCCCCGGTCTGTGGCTCGCCGCCACCGCCGCTGATCTGGTTGATGCCGAAGTAGCCGCCGACCACGGCGAGCAGCAGGCTGATGATGATGCCGGTGATGCCGCCGCCTCCGATCGGCAGGCCGCCGATGCCGCCGCCCCCGGCACCGCCGGAGCCGCGTTGGTCGTCGATCTGACTCGTGTCGACCCGGGCGTTTTCGTTGAGCTCCATCTCACCCTCATTCGCGCTTACGCAGGTGGCAGCGGTGTACCCGATGATCTTGTGAACTAATCGGTTGGGAGGTGTCACCGGCCGCCCGGTAGACTAGCGGCCGTGAAGCTCTGTCAAGGCTGACCGCCCCACACCGGCCTCCCGACCTGGGTGTCCGGTGCCTACGCGTGCCTTAAAACAGCCTTCGACCTCTGAGAGCGAGAGTCTCAACCATGATCACCGCCACCGGCCTGGAACTCCGCGCGGGCGCACGCATCTTGATCAGCCCGACCACGCTGCGCGTGCAGCCGGGCGACCGGATCGGCCTGGTCGGCCGCAACGGCGCCGGCAAGACCACCACCCTCAAGGTGCTCGCGGGTGAGGGCCAGCCGTTCGCCGGTGAGGTCACCCGCACCAGCGAGGTCGGTTACCTGCCACAAGACCCGCGTACCGGTGATCTCAACGTGACCGCACGTGACCGCGTACTCTCCGCCCGCGGTCTTGATGTGTTGCTGGCCGAGATGCAGAAGCTCGAGGTGCAGCTCGAGGAGAGCAGCGACGAGAAGCTGATCCGGCGCTACGGCAACCTGGAGGACCAGTTCGCCAGCCTGGGCGGGTACGCCGCCGAGGCCGAGGCGGCCCGGATCTGCGCCAACCTCGGCCTGCCCGACCGGGCCCTCGCGCAGACCATCGGCACCCTGTCCGGCGGTCAGCGGCGCCGCATCGAGCTGGCCCGCATCCTGTTCCAGAACTCCGGCCAGAACGGCAAGGGCATCCTGCTGCTCGACGAGCCGACCAACCACCTCGACGCCGACTCGATCACCTGGCTGCGCGGCTACATGGCCCAGCACAAGGGCGGGCTCGTGGTGATCAGCCACGACGTGGCGCTGCTGGAGGCCGCGGTCAACAAGGTCTGGTACCTGGACGCCAACCGCTCGATGGTCGACATCTACAACGTCGGCTGGAAGACCTACCTCGACCAGCGCGAGACCGACGAGAAGCGGCGCCGCCGCGAGCGGGCCAACGCCGAGAAGAAGGCCGGCGCCCTGATGGCGCAAGCCGACAAGATGCGGGCCAAGGCGACCAAGACGGTGGCCGCGCAGAACATGGCCCGGCGGGCCGAGCGGTTGCTGAGCGGTCTGGACGAGGTACGCACCAGCGACCGGGTCGCCAAGGTCCGGTTCCCGCAGCCGGCCGCGTGCGGCAAGACCCCGCTGACCGCGGCCGGGCTGTCCAAGTCGTACGGCTCGCTGGAGATCTTCACCGACGTGAACGTGGCCGTCGACCGTGGTTCCCGGGTCGCGATCCTGGGCCTGAACGGCGCCGGCAAGACGACCCTGCTGCGCATCCTCGGCGGCATCCTGGACAGCGACACCGGCGAGGTGCGCCCGGGGCACGGCCTGCGGCTGGGCTACTACGCGCAGGAGCACGAGACGCTCGACGTCGACCGCACGGTGCTGGAACACATGCGCAGCGCCGCGTCCGAGCAGACCGACACCGAGCTGCGGAAGATCCTGGGCGCCTTCCTGTTCTCCGGCGACGACGTCGAGAAGCCGGCCGGTGTGCTGTCCGGCGGCGAGAAGACCCGGCTGGCCCTGGCCACGCTGGTCTGTTCCGGCGCGAACGTGCTGCTGCTGGACGAACCGACGAACAACCTCGACCCGGTCAGCCGCGAGCAGGTGCTGGACGCGATCGCCAACTATCCCGGCGCCATCGTCCTGGTCACCCACGACGCGGGCGCGGTGCAGGCGCTGAAGCCCGATCGGGCGATCCTGCTGCCGGACGGCGACGAGGACGCGTGGAGCGACGACCTGCTCGAGCTGGTCGAGTTGGCGTGATCTGTCCCAATTGATCCCGATCACTGCGCGTTTGGCTTTGTCAACCGGGCGTCGCACAGCCTGTGCGACTTCTGACCGCCAACGGTCAGAACCGACAGGGCATCGGTCATTTTGGTGAGCGCTAACATCGCCGGCGCTGTGCCCGTTCGGTCAGTGGATCACGGCGCTCGGTGAGCGAGACATCGACGCACGGTGACCTTGGGGCTAGTGGGTCTTGGTCGATGTTTGTGCTGGTGATCGTGGGTCTTGAGGGTTGAGCATGATCACGCTCCGCAGCGGAGGCCGTTGTGCATTCCCGTAGTCAAGCGCCTCTCGGCTAACCGTCTGACATTGATGCGCTTGCTCGTCGTCAAGTTCCTGACAGTGGTAATTGGGCACGTTGGGGAGGGCGAGATGCCTGGCGCATGATCGTCCGAGGCGCTCTAATAGGTGAGACCGTATGAACCGCACAGTCTGGGACGTGAGGATTCAAGATGCCAGCCACGGGCACAGCAACCAGCACTGAGAAGGGTCGTCGAATCGTCGGAAGCGAGCGGCAGACGCTCGCCAAGGACCTGGTGAAGCGTTACACATCCGGTGAGAGCATTCGCGCGCTGGCCGCATCGACCGGACGGTCGTACGGATTCGTGCATCGAGTGCTCACCGAGTCGGGTGTGCAGCTTCGCCAGCGTGGCGGTGCTCGCCGCCGCAAGAAGGCGTGACGACCAGCAGCAACGACGCCGGGGTCGATTATCGGCAGGACGGGCCGATTGCGACGGTGACCCTGTCGCGGCCCGACGTGCTCAATGCGCAGACTCCGGCCATGTGGGCCGAGCTCGGCAACATTTCCCGGAAATTGCCGGGAGAGGTGCGAGTCGTCATTGTGCGGGGTGCGGGACGCGCATTTTCCGCCGGCCTCGATCTGTCGACCGCGCGTGGCGACGGCGATTCTTCACTCGCCGATCTGGCGCGCTTACCGGCGGACGAGTGCGCGGAACGGATTGCCGGGTTCCAGTCCGCGTTCACGTGGTTGCGTGAACCGTCGAGGGTGACGATCGCGGCCGTGCAAGGCCATGCCATCGGCGCGGGTTTTCAACTCGCGCTCAACTGCGACATGCGGGTGCTGGCCGACGACGCGCGGTTCTCCATGGCCGAGGTGAGCCTGGGACTGGTCCCGGATCTGGGCGGCACCAAACGCCTGACCGAGCTCGTCGGCCCGTCCCGCGCGCTGGAGATCTGCGTGACCGGGCGGCGCGTCGCGGCCGACGAGGCCGATCGCCTCGGCCTGGCCACGGCGGTCGTACCCGGCGCGGAACTGGGCGCGGCGGTCGACGACCTGGCCGCGGCGATCCTGGCCGCCGACCGGGGGGCGGTGGCCGAGATCAAGGCGCTGATCACGGGGGCCGGCGCCCGCACCTACGCCGAGCAGGACCGCGCGGAGCGGGAGGCGCAGACCCGGCGGCTGGCCGACCTGGCGGAATAGGGCCCTGGGGCGCAAAGTTGTCGTACCCGGCGGGCAGACTCGAGGTCTGACCCCCGGGAGGTGACCGATGACAAGCCCCATGAACAGCTGGATGATGCTGCGCTCGATCGAGAAGGCCGAGGGCGTCAGCAAACACAAGCTGAGCGCGGGCGTCACCCGGCGGATCGTCGAGTTCGCCCGGCCCTACCGCTCCGACATCACCGTGTTCCTCGTCACCGTGGTGCTCGCCGCGGTGATCGGGGTGGCCACCCCGGTGCTGGCCGGCCACGTCGTCAACGCGATCACCGGCGGTGGTCCGTCGGCCGGCTCGACCGTCATCCGGCTCGCGCTGCTGATCGCCGGCCTGGCCGTGGTCGACGCGTTCCTCTCGCTGGCCCAGCGGTGGTATTCGGCCCGCATCGGCGAGGGCATCATCCTCGACCTGCGCACCCGGGTGTATGACCACGTGCAGCGGATGCCGCTGCAGTTCTTCACCCGCACCCAGACCGGCGCCCTGGTCAGCCGGCTCAACAACGACGTCACCGGCGCCCAGCGGGCCTTCACCTCGACGCTGTCCGGTGTGGTCAGCAACGTCATCCAGCTGGTGCTCACCGCGGCCGTGATGATCAGCCTGTCCTGGCAGATCACCCTGCTGTCGGTGGTCATGCTGCCGGTCTTCATCATCCCGGCCCGCCGGGTCGGCAAGCGGCTGGCCGAGATCACCCGCGAGTCCTACAACCTCGACGCGAAGATGAACGCGACCATGACCGAGCGCTTCAACGTGTCCGGGGCGCTGCTGGTCAAGCTGTTCGGCCGGCCCGAGACCGAGGCGAAGCGGTTCGGCGAGCGCGCGGCCCGGGTCCGCGACATCGGGGTCCAGCAGGCGATGTTCTCGCGTACGTTCTTCGTCGCGATGCTGCTGGTCGCGTCGCTCGCCCAGGCCCTGACCTACGGGCTGGGCGGCTGGCTCGCGGTCACCGGCAGCGTGACGGCGGGCACCGTGGTGACGCTGGCCCTGCTGCTCACCCGGCTCTACGGCCCGCTCACCGCGCTCAGCAACGTCCGGGTCGACGTGATGAGCGCCCTGGTCTCGTTCGACCGCGTCTTCGAGGTGCTCGACCTCGCCCCCGGCATCGTCGAGAAGCCCGACGCCGTCCCGGTCGGGGTCGGCCGCCTCGAGTTCCGCCAGGTCCACTTCCGCTACCCGGCCGCCGACGAGGTCTCGCTGGCCACGCTGGAAGACGTGGCCACGCTCGACCGCCGCGAGAACGCGCCGGTGCTCAGGGGCGTCGACTTCACCGTCGAGCCGGGCCAGATGGTGGCGCTGGTCGGCCCGTCCGGCGCGGGCAAGTCCACCACGTCGATGCTGGCGTCCCGGGTCTACGACGTGACCGAGGGCGCGGTGCTGGTCGGCGGGGTCGACGTGCGCGACGCGACGCTCGACTCCCTGCGCGACACGATCGGCGTGGTCACCCAAGATTCCCACCTCTTCCACGAGACGATCCGCGAGAACCTGGGGTACGCCGCTCCGGACGCGACCGAGGACGACATGTGGGCGGCGTTGCGCGGCGCCCAGGTGGAAGGCCTGGTCCGCCGCCTGCCCGACGGGCTCGACACGGTCGTCGGCGAGCGCGGCTACCGCTTCTCCGGCGGCGAGAAGCAGCGCATCGCGATTGCCCGGCTGCTGCTCAAGCACCCGTCGATCGTGATTCTCGACGAGGCCACGGCCCACCTCGACAGCGAGTCCGAGGCGGCCGTGCAGCGGGCGTTGTCGGTGGCCCTGACCGGCCGCACGGCGCTGGTCATCGCCCACCGGCTGAGCACGGTCCGCGACGCCGACCTGATCCTGGTGATGGACGACGGCCAGATCGTCGAGCGCGGCCGGCACGACGAGCTGGTCGCGGCGGGCGGGCTCTACGCCGAGCTCTACCGCACCCAGTTCGCGGTGGCCGACAGCCCCGCCCCGCCCCTGGCCGGCGACGCGGAGCCGATCATCCTGCCGGTGCCTGACAAGATTGCGCCGTGACCCGAGTTCAAGGCGACGCCTCCGCGCCGGCTGCTTCCTTCTCCGAGGAACACTTCGTCAACCTCTACCTGGCCAAGGACGACCCGTGGGACAACGCGACGAAGTGGAGCGACCGGCGCAAGTACGCGGTCACCGCGGCCTCGCTGCCGCGTGAGCGTTACCGGCGGGCGTACGAGCCGGGTTGCGCCGTGGGCGAGTTGACTCGCCTGCTGGCGCCGCGCTGCGGCTCGCTGCTCGCGGTCGACTGCGTTGAGGCGGCGGTCACCCAGGCGGCGGCCGCGGTCGCGTCGTTCCCGCAGGTCGAGGTGGCCCGCGCGCTGCTGCCGGCCGACCTGCCGACCGGCCCGTTCGACCTGATCGTCGTCGGCGACCTGCTCTACTACCTGTCCGCCGCCGACCTCACCGCCCTGCTCGACGGCCTGGTCACCGTTCTCGAACCCGACGGCGACATCGTGGCCGTGCACTTCCGCGACCGTTCCCCGACCGGCGGCTACGACGGCTTCAACGTGCACGCCGATCTGATCGCCCGGCCCGAGCTGACCCCGATCGTCCACCACGACGACGACTGGTTCGTCCTCGACATCCTGCGCCGCGCGGCCTGATCAGAGGTCCATCTCAACGAGCGGCGGCGATCCGGGCAGGCCCGGGGCGGGGGATCATCAGCGGATCTCCACGCTCACGACGCCGGTGCGGAGCACACCGTCGTTGGCGGGGACACAGCGGATTCCGCCCCGGCCGCGTAGCTTGCGCCAGGCGCCCGGGGCGATCGTCACGTCCATCCAGGCGCACGGGTTGGCCCGGCGGCGGACCTCCAGGACCACCGGACCCTGGCCCGAGTCGAGGCAGAGGGTGCGGCCGACCAGGTCGTCCACGTCGAGGCCGGCGGTGAGGATGTTGCGGCGTACGTGGGTGAGGTCGATGCCCGGCGGGAGGGATTCCTGGGCGATGACCGTGACACTCGCGTCGCGGTGGGCCGGCTTGTTGAAGTAGCGGTCGCCGACGATGCCCAGCCCGGCCCGGATGTGGATCTCGCTCACCAACTCGCCCGGCGGTGCGGGTGCGGGGCCGTCGATGGGCCGGCCGACGAAGCGGCTCACCGGCGAGGCCAGCAACTGCACGATCTGTGGGGTCACGACGTGGCCTCCCGGAGGCGGGTGAACTCGGCGGCCAGGCGGTCGATCTGGTAGTGGGCGTTGAGGCCGCTCGGGTTGGGAAGGACCCAGATCGCGGTGTCGCCGAACGACTCGGGTTGCGGGCCGACGGCGGCGCGCGGGCGGGCGAAGGCCGTGCGATAGGCGGTCACCCCGAGCACGGCCAGGAACCGCGGCCGCCATCGGGCGACCAGCGCGGCCAGGGCGGCGCCGCCCTCGACGAGTTCGGCGGGGGAGAGTTCGTCGGCCCGGGCCGACGCGCGCGCCACGACATTGGTGATGCCGAGCCCGAGCGACGGCAGATCGCCCTGGTCGGACGGATGCAGGCGCCGCGAGGTGAAGCCGGACAGGTGCAGGGCCGGCCAGAAGCGGTTGCCGGGGCGGGCGAAGTGGTGGCCGGTCGCGGCCGAGTACAGGCTCGGGTTGATGCCCGAGAACAGCACGCGGAGATCCGGCCCGACCACGTCGGGGATGGTCTTCCCGGCCGCGGCGGCCAGATCCGCGGGTGAAGGCTTCACAGGCCGCGGAGGGCGCCGCCGTCGACCGGCAGCGTGATCCCGGTCAGGTAGCTCGCCGCGGGGGAGAGGCAGAACGCCGCCACCCGGCCGAACTCCTCGGGCGTGCCGATGCGGCGCAGCGGAACCTTCGCACCCGCCTCCTCAGAAGCACGCTCGGGGTCGCCGCCGGCCTCGAACATCTCGCGGCTGCGGTCGGTGAGGATGCTGCCGGGCAGCAGGCTGACGAAGCGGACACCCTGAGGCCCGTACTCGTCGGACATGTCCTTGGCGACGCCGGCCAGACCGGGCCGCAACCCGTTGGAGAGGCCCAGCCCGCGCAACGGCTCGCGGGACGATCGGGACAGCACCAGCCCGATCGCGCCGCCGTCGCCCGCCGCCAGCGCGGTGGCGAAGACCCGGGCCGCCCGCACCGAGCCGAGGAACACGGTTTCGAACGCGTCCCGCCACGCCGAGTCGGAGACCGCGGCGGCCGTCCCGGGCCGCGGCCCGCCGACCGAGATCAGGGCGCCGTCGAACCGTCCGAAATGTCCCATAGCCGCGTCGACGAGCTGCGACGGAGTCGAGGAGTCCGACAGGTCGGCGGCCAGGCCATGAGCGAGGGGCCCGAGCCGTGAGACCGCCGCCGAGACGAGCGAGGAGGACCGCGACGAGATGACCACCCGGGCGCCATCGGCCACCAGCGCCGCCGCCGTGGCGTACCCGAGGCCCTTGGACGCCCCGGTGAGGACGAAGACCCGATCATGCAACCCGAGATCCATGATCCCAGCGTAGGTTCGGGAGCATGTCGTATCCAGAACCGCGGTACCTCGGCGAGGGCGGCGAGGCGTCGGCCACCGTGCGGCTCGGCTCGCAACCGCCCGAGCTCGACGGCAAGAGCACCGCCGCCAGCTACCTGGCCACCGGCGACACCACCAACGGGCAGTTCGGCCTCTACCGCTGGGACTTCAAGGGTCCCCGCAGCGGCCCCGACCCGCATTTCCACCGGTCCATCTCCGAGTCGTTCTACGTGCTCTCCGGCTCGGTCCAGCTCTACGACGGCAAGAAGTGGATCGAGGGCACCCCGGGCGACTTCCTCTTCGTGCCCGAGGGCGGCCGGCACGGCTTCCGCAACGAGTCGGGCGAGCCGGCGTCGATGCTCATCCTGTTCGCCCCGGGCGCGCCGCGCGAGGACTACTTCGAGCGGGTCGGCACCGCGGCCCAGATGACCGAGGAGGAGCGCGTCGAGTTCTACCTGCGGCACGACACGTTCTGGGTCTAGGGCCGGCGCAGGATTCGCAGCCGGCCCGCGACCTGGATGATCACGCCGCCGTCGCCGCGTCGCACGGCCGGGAGCCGTCGTGGGCGCGGCGCGGCGGTTCCGTCGTACACATAGGTCGCTTCCCGCACCGCCAGCTCCTCCGCCGCGTCGGCCCGGAGCTCACCGGCCGCCCGCGCCAGGTCCCAGCCGTCCCGCAACGACCCCCGCGTCGGTCGCGCCGCCGCCCATCGCGCGAAGGTCCGCGACCAGTCCCGGCCGTGCGACGCCGCCAGCGCCGGCCATGCTTTCGCGACCTCACCGGCCCGCTTTCTCAGCAGCGCGACCCGCGCGGTCTCGACCAGACGAGGATCAAATCCATCGGGTACGGGCGCACCAGAGGTGAGCGTGCCGACAAGCTCAGCTTGGCGTTCGGCCAAGCTCTTTGCCGCCCCGCCGGGTTGTCCTGCGTGGTCACCCCGGTGTTCCGGCGTGGAATACCGTCCTGGGCCACCACCGGGGTGGGGCGTCGTCACGTGACGGCCGGGTAGCCGGACGCCTTGGCGATGGCGTCGAGTTCCTGGCGCAGCGCATCGGCCGGCGGGTAGTGGCCGTCGCGCTCCAGCATCAGCGCCGGCGGCCGCCGCCGCGAGCACAGCTCGGCCACCAGGTCGAACACCACCTGCGGCACCGCGTCGGTGTGTGTGTCGTGGTAGATGCCGTCGTGCTCGGCGCCGCCCGCCACGTGCACGTAGGCGACGCGCTCCAACGGGATCCGGTCGAACAGCGCGGCCGGCTCGGTGCCGCGGTTGATCGCGTTGGCGTACACGTTGGCCACGTCCAGCAGGAGCAGGGCGCCGGTCTGCTCGAGGATCTCGGTGAGGAAGTCGCCCTCCGCCAGCTCGTTGTCGGGCCAGTCGAAGACCGCGGCGATCGGCTCCAGGGCGATCGGCACGCTCAGCTCGGCCTGGGTGCGCTTGACGTTGGCGACGATGGCGTCGACCGACTCGCGGCTGCGCGGGATCGGCAGCAGGTGGCCGGCCTCGACGCCACCGGCCCGGACGAACGCGATGTGTTCGCTGACCAGGGGCGCGCCCACCCGCTCGGCGACCCGGGCGAGGTGGCGCACCCGCTCCGGCTCGACCGGTTCGGCGCCGCCCAGCGACAGCCGCACGCCGTGGGGCACGACGGCCACGCCGCGGGCGAGCAGCTCGGCCAGGCCGGGCGGCAGGTCGTCGTGGTCGTGCACCGACTCGGCCACCACCTCGGCGAAGCGGAGGCCGGGCAGTTCGGCGACGAACCCGGCGATCTCGGGCCGCCAGCCGATGCCGACGCCGTACTCCGTGGCCAGGAACGTCGTCATCCGCCGCACCCTCCGCCGCCACCGCCACCACATGAGCTGCCACCGCCGCACGAGCTGCCGCTGGAGCAGGACGAGCTGCTGCCGTCGTACGAGCCGCTGTTGCCGCCGCCCGCGGTGCCGAGGTGGCGCTGGATCTCGGCCTCGGCGGCGAACGCCGGGTCCATCGCGTACAGCGACGCCGCGCCGAACAGGCCGACGCCCATCGCCGCGGTGGCCGCGCCGTAGGTGGTCAGCGACGGCGACATCGTCGGCGCCAGGTGCCGGTTGTCCTTGCGCAGCCGGTTCAGGGCCTTGCCGGTCGCGTACGTGGAGCTGCGGTTGGACTGCACCAGGGCCGCGATCGCCACGATCACCGCGAAGATCAGCAGCGGCACCAGGAAGCCGACCGCCTTGTCGTTCCGCAGGCCGGCGATCAGCCGGGCCACGCCGACCAGGGCCACCGCGATCGGCAGGCACGCCCACAGCCGCGCGATCGACCGCTGACCGCTGGTGGTCGCGTAGCCGGTCCGCTGCACGTTTTCCCGCAGCTGGTCGAGGGCCGACCGCACGTACTGGTCGTTGGTCAGGTCTCGGGTGCGGGTGCCGCGGCCGGCCGCGTTGTAGATCGCGACGTCCAACGGGGTCAGTCCGGCCGTCATCGGGCCGGTCTGCTGCAGGGTGCCGCCCGGCCCGCTGTTCAGCGCGCCCGAGGCGCGGAGGCCGGTGAGGGAGGCGTAGACCGCCAGGTTGTCGCGCCCGTTGAGATACGCGACCTGCTGCGGGGCCAGGGTCAGCCGGGTGCCGTCGGACGGCCCGGCGAAGATGATCCGCCGGGCGATGCCGGCGACGATCGTGGCGGCGAGGATCGCGACCACGAAGTAGGCGAGGAACGTGGGTCCGGGAATGCCCCAGGTGTCCATGGCGAAACCCCCCTTTCAACGGCCTGTTGGCCTCATTGTGCAGCAGCCTGCAAACGTCGGTTGACCTGGCCGGACGTCAACCACCACAGCCGCATCCGCCACCTCCGCATCCTCCTCCGCAGCTGCCACCCTCGGCACCGTTGTTCGGGTCGTCCGGCCTCGGCACTCCGGCTGCTTTCGCGAAGTCGTAGTCGGCCAGGAAGAACATCCCGGTCCCGTTGAGGGCGACGAGCAGTCCGGCGGTGGCGGGGTCGAACGAGGCCAGGGTCGGTGTCACGGGGACAGCCGGACTGCTCGCCGCCAGCCGCCCGGCGGCCCGGTCACCGGCCCGGGTCGAGCCGGGAACGTTGCCCGTCGCGATCAGCGTGGTCAGCGACAGCAGCATCAGGAAGACGCTGCCGAAGGCCCAGGGGGCCGTATGGGAGGCGTGGGTGATCAGGTACCACCAGGCGTACCCGACGGTCGTGGCCGCCACCGCGCCGAGACCGAAGTGGATCACCCGGCTGCGCCGGCTCACGTGCCACCCGGCCCGCGCCACCTCGTCGCGCACCGTCCGCAGCGCGGCTCGTACGTCCTCGTCCTTCCGGTCGCCGTGCGCGCGCCAGACCGCCTGGACGAGCCGGCCGTCCCCGGCCGGGAAGGCGCCGGTCGCGGCCGGTCCCCCGCCGGCGATCTCGATCCGGCCGGCCGCCCGCAACCTGATCAGGGCCGAGGCGACCACCTGCCGGGGACCGCCGCGGATGTAGGCGGCCTCGGCCCAGTCCGGGGTTCGCTCGGCGCCCCGCACCCGGACGACCAGCACATGATGGACGATCAGCAGAGCCAACGCGACGAGTACGCAGAGTATGGCAGTGGTCACACTTCTATAGTGGACCGCGGGCGCCAGTCAGCCGCCGCAGCCACCGCCGCAGCCGCCGCCCCCGCAGGAGCTGCCACCGCCGCACGAGCCGCCGCCGCTGCCGCTGCCGAGCGGGCCGCCGGCGCCCATCCGCTGGATCTCCGCCTCGGCGGCGAAGGCCGGGTCCATCGCGTACAGCGACGCCGCGCCGAAGACGGCCACGCCCATCGCCGCGGCGGTCGCGCCGTAGGTGGTCAGCGACGGCGTCATCTGCGGGGACAGGTGGCGGCTGTCGGTCCTGATCTGGCGCAGCGCCCGGGTCGTCGAGAACGTGGCCCTCCGATTGGCCTTGACCAGCGCCACCACGGCCGCGACGAACGCCACGATGAGCAGCAGGAGGAGGGCGCCGACCGGCTTGCCGTTCGCGGCGCCGGCGAAGAGGCGTGCCACGCCGAGCAGGACCACGCCGCCGGGCAGCAGCGCCCAGACCCGGGCCGTGGCGCGCTGGTCGCTGGTGGTCGCGTACCCGTACTGCTCGAGCCCCTGCCGGAGCTGATCGACGGCCGGGACCACCCACGGGTCGCGCTTGAGGTTCTGCGCCTTCGTCCGGCGGCCGGCCGCGTGGTGGATGGCGGCGTCGAGCGAGGTGGCGCCGGCCGGCATCGATCCGGTCGCGGCCATCACGCCGCCGGCCTCGCTGCCGAGGGCGCCGGCGGCGCGGAGGACGGTGACCGAGGCGCAGACGGCCCGGTCGGCGCCGCCGTTGAGGTAGGCCACCTGCTGTGGAGTGAGCGGCGCGAGGGCGCCGATGGACGGGCCGGCGAAGATGATCCGGCGGGCGATGGTCGCAACGATCGACGCCGCGACGATGGCCGTCACGAAATACAGGAGGAACGTCGGTCCGGGGATGCCCCAGGTGTCGGTCACCGCCTCATTGTGACCGCGGTCGCAACGGTAGGGTTCCCCCGATCGGTGTGCCCGATCAACTCTTGCGGACGGCTTCTTCCACGAGGTCGAGCACCCGGCTCAGCTCACCCGGGGGACGGCCGGTGGCCAGGTGGAGAACCATCCCGTCGTACGCCAGCTCGAGGAATTGGGTCAGCACCTCGAGCGGGACGTCGTCGCGCAGCACGCCCGCCTCCCGCTGCCGGGCCAGGCGCTCGCGGGTGGCCTCGGCGATCGCGGCCGACCGCTCGGCCCAGCGCTTCGCGAAGGCCGGGTCGGTGCGCAGCCGCCGCGACACCTCGAGCTGACTGCCCAGCCAGCCGGCCGTGTCGCCGCCCGCCCGATCGAGCAGATCGCGCATCACCTGCACCAGGCCGTTGTCGGCGACGGTCTGGGCCATCGCGGCGGCGTCGTCCTCGGCCACCGCGAGGAAGAGCGAGTCCTTGTCGCGGAAATGGTGAAAGATGGCGCCGCGGGACAGCCCGGTGGCGTCCTCGAGGCGACGGACCGTGGCCCCCTCGTACCCGAACCGCGCGAAACAGCCACGCGCCGCCGCGAGGATCTCGTGGCGGCGGGCGTCGAGCTGGTCCTGGCTCACCCTGGGCACGGCGTCGATCGTGACACGGGCGTCGCACCACATGCAATCCGTACGTACGGCTTGCCAAACGGCGTGTTCCGCGCCGGACGGGTGTCCTGATGGTGCGAAATCCACCATCCAGACCGGGGTCTGTTAACACACGTGGGCTGTCGGGTGCAGTACTCACTCACGTAAAGTGCCCGCGTGCCCCTCGTCTTCCTTGCCCTGGATGACACCCTGCTCGACCGCAGCGGTGCCTTCCGGTTGTGGGCGAAGGGATTCCTCGACGAGATCGGGGCGCCGGCGGACGAGTTGGACTGGTTACTCTCCGTTGATGCGGATGGTCTGACGTCGCGCTGGGACGTCGCCGACGCCATCCGGGACAGGTATGAACTGGGTATCCCGTCGATCGACCTGCTCGAGGAGTTGCACGAGGGCCCGCTGGCCTACGAGAAGCTCGATCCGCTGGTCGCCTGCGCCCTGCAGATCTCCGGCGACGCGGGGTGGGTGCCGGTGGTGGTCACCAACGGCCCGGCCGAGGGGCAGGAGAGCCGGATCCGGCGTACCGGCCTGGACCGCTACGTCGCCGACTGGGTCATCTCCGAGCAGGCCGGTGTGAGCAAACCCAACCCGCGGATCTTCGCGATGGCGGCGCAGCGGGTGCGGATGCGGCTGGGCGGCGCCTGGGTGGTCGGCGACAGCCCCGAGGCCGACATCGGCGGCGCCGCGGCGATGGGCCTGCCCAGCGTCTGGCTGCACCGGGGCCGCGACTGGCTCGACAACCGCTACGCGCCCACCCGGGTCGTCGGCAACGTCATCCAGGGCCTGTCCGCGGTCATGGCGACCAGATGACAGCTGACGCCAGGTGATCTCCGGACTTTCCCGGGCGGCGACGGCCACCATGCCCGGATCGGCGTCCACCCCGACCGCCTCCGCGAAGTGCGGCGCCAGCAGGGTGGTCAGCTTGCCCGGCCCACACCCCACGTCGAGCAGGCGCCCGGTCCCGTCCAGCCCCAGCGCGTCCCGGATCACCTCGCCCAGCGACGCCGGATAGTCCCGCCGCCCCCTCGCATAGTGCTCCGCGGCGCCTTCGTACAGCGTGCTCACCGGGGTGATCCTCCCTGAGTAGGCTTCGGTTCATGGATGACAAAACCGTGCTCGGCCGGATCCATGAGCTGGTCGACGAGGAGCACAAGCTGCGCCAGCAGGTGGGGCGCGGCGAGATCAGCAGCGATGACGAACACGCCCGGCTCAAGGAGCTCGAGGAAGGGCTCGACCAGTGCTGGGACCTGCTGCGCCGGCGTCGGGCCGCCCGCGAGGTGGGTAACGACCCGAACGCCGAGCAGGCGCACAGCGTGTCGGAGGTGGAGGGCTACCTCCAGTGACGCGGCTTCGGCCTCGGCCACCTCGGACTGGGTGGCCGGGGCCGGGCACGTTGCCGTGATCTTCCGCTTGGTGGTCTCATAGCAGCCCCGCTTCGTGGAGTAGGCGCTCGATCAGGCCCTCCGTGTCGGTGTGCACGCCGCGGCTGGTGAACCAGGCCGCCACGTTCTTGACGTCCCGGGCGATGAAGTCGGCGCCCTGCGGGTTGGCCACCACGTCGATGATCTGCGGCAGGTCGATCAGCACCAGCCGCCCGTCGTGGACCATCGTGTTGTACGGCGACAGGTCACCGTGCGCCACCTGCACCCGGGCCAGGACGGACAGCGCGTCGACCATCTGCCGCCACAGGTCCTCCAGCTCGTCCCGGCCGGCCCGCACCTGCGCCAGACGCGGCGCCGCCTCGCCGGTCTCCCAGTCGCCGATGAACTCCAGCAGCAACTCGGTGCCGATCAGCTGCACCGGGTACGGCACCCGGATCAGGTCGCTCTCCCGGCCCACCTGCCAGAGGTGGGAGAGCGCCCCGAACTCGGCCGCCGCCCACTGCCCGGCGATCAGCTCCTTGCCGAACGACGTGCGGTTGGTCATCGCCCGCATCTCCCGGGACCGGCGCACCCGCCGCCCGTCGAGATAGCCGGCGTCCCGGTGGAAGAGCCGGTGATCGCCGTCGCGGTAGCGCTTCGCGGCCAGCAGGCTGATTTTGTCGGTCTCCGGTACGTAGCGCCGGACCAGGTAGACGTCGGCTTCCTTGCCGGTCTTCAGGATGCCGAGTTCGGCGTCCACCGCGGCGTGCTCGGTGCGGACCCAATCGGGCCGGGGTTCGGGACCGTGGAACGCGCCGTCCCAGGTCGACCAGTGGTCGCCTTCAGGGGGCAGGTCAGGGTCTTCCTGGAGCCGTGGCTCGGCCGCGCCCCACTTCAGGAAGTCGGATTCGTTGTCGTCGTCGAACTTGCGCTTTCCGCGGCGCATGGTGTGCTCGCGCACTTCGGGGTCTCCTCGGAGAAGAAGGTCTGGATCTGAACAAGGGCACGGCGAATGACAAAGACGGCCATGTGTTCACACCCCCTTCTCACCAGGGACCCACGCGGCGGCGGGCCGGACAACTGGCCTGCGTTCGCGGGCCGGACGGAGTGACCCTCCCGCAACGCCCCAGACCCGCGCAACCGAATTAACGCCGCGACTTCCGGCCTGTGGATAACGCCGAAGTTCGTCACATTCGTCGGCTACCTTCCTGCCCACCCATTAGGGGCGGGGGAGGCGGCGGAGGGCGCGGGGAAGCGGTGGCGAAACCGCGGGGGATGCCGCGGCGAGGGCGCGGGGAAGCGGTGGCGAGGCGCGCAGGATGCGGCGCGAGAGCGCCGGCGGCGAGGGCGCGAGGATGCGGCGGCCGAGGCGCAGGGGAGGGCGGTCGGCGAGGGCGCGGCGCCGGGTTTGAGCGGCGCGGCGCGCCGGAGGGCAACCACTTACGCACGTCGCCGGGAGGGTGGCCGCGGAAGCGAAGCGTGCGGCCGCCCGGACGGGTCCTCGGCGGGAGCAGCGGTCTGAACGCACCACCCGGCTACGACATCAAGCTCTTGATCTTCCAGAAGGCGGCTCGGAAGCGACGGTCAGCACCCATCACCCGGCTACGACGTGCCAAAAAGATCGGCCCGCCGCTCCGGATGAGGGAGCGACGGGCCGCAAAGAGAGAGCCGACTCAGCTGTTGAGCATCTTCCGGAGGACGTACTGGAGGATGCCGCCGTGGCGGTAGTAGTCGGCCTCGCCGGGGGTGTCGATGCGGACGTCGGCCTGGAACTCGACGCCGGTGTCGGTGCGGACGGTGACCGTGGACGGGATCGTGCCGTCGTTGAGCGCGGTCACGCCGGTGATGGTGAAGGTCTCGGTGCCGGACAGCTCGAGCGACTCGGCGCTGGTCTTGGGCGGGAACTGCAGCGGCAGGACGCCCATGCCGATCAGGTTGGAGCGGTGGATGCGCTCGTACGACTCGGCGATCACCGCGCGCACCCCGAGCAGCATGGTGCCCTTGGCCGCCCAGTCCCGTGACGAGCCGGAGCCGTACTCCTTGCCGGCCAGGATCACCAGCGGCACGCCGGCCTCCTGGTAGGCCACCGACGCGTCGTAGATGGTGCTCTGGTCGCCGGTCAGGTGGTTGACCGTGAAGCCGCCCTCGACGCCGGGCACCAGCTGGTTGCGGAGCCGGATGTTGGCGAAGGTGCCGCGGATCATCACCTCGTGGTTGCCGCGGCGGGAGCCATAGCTGTTGAAGTCGCGACGGTCGACGCCGTGCTCGGCGAGGTACTGGCCGGCGGGGGAGTCGGGCTTGATCGAGCTGGCCGGCGAGATGTGGTCGGTGGTGACCGAGTCGCCCAGCTTGGCCAGCACCCGCGCGCCGGAGATGTCGTTCACCGGGGTCGGGTCGGCCGACATGCCCTCGAAGTAGGGGGGCTTGCGCACGTAGGTCGAGTCGGGCGCCCACTCGAAGGTGTCACCGGTCGGGGTCGGCAGCGACTGCCACTGCTCGTCGCCGGCGAAGACGTCGGAGTAGGCCGCCGAGAAGCCGGTGGCGCCGATCGCCGAGGCGATCACGTCGTCGATCTCCTTGGCGCTGGGCCAGATGTCGGCCAGGTGGACCGGCTGGCCGTCCGACCCGGTGCCGAGCGGCTCGGTGGTGATGTCGAGGTCCATCGTGCCGGCCAGCGCGTAGGCCACCACCAGCGGCGGCGAGGCCAGGTAGTTCATCTTGACGTCGGGGTTGATCCGGCCCTCGAAGTTGCGGTTGCCGGAGAGCACCGAGACGGCGGTGAGGTCGTTCTCGTTGACCGCGGCCGAGATCGCCTCGGGCAGCGGGCCGGAGTTGCCGATGCAGGTGGTGCAGCCGTAGCCGACCAGGTTGAAACCGAGCTTGTCCAGGTACGGAGTCAGGCCGGCCCGGTCGTAGTAGTCCATGACCACCTTGGACCCGGGCGCCAGGGTCGTCTTGACCCACGGCTTGCTGGTCAGGCCGCGATCGACCGCGTTCTTGGCCAGCAGCGCCGCGCCGATCATGACCTGGGGGTTCGAGGTGTTGGTGCAGGACGTGATGGCGGCGATGACCACCGCTCCGTGGTCGAGCTCGAACTCGACACCGTCCTCGTTGGTCACCCGGATCGGGTTGGACGGGCGTCCGTCAGCCCCGTTCGCCGCAGAGAAGATGTGCGGTTTGTCGGAATTGTCAGACACATGATTCGCGGGCGGGTCGGACGCGGGGAAGGACTCCTCGGACGCTTCGTCGGTGGGGCCGGTGGCGGAGACGTAGTTCGCCAGCGCGTCCCGGAACATCGGCTTGGCGTTGTTCAGCGGAACCCGGTCCTGCGGCCGCTTCGGACCGGCCAGCGACGGCACGATGGTGGAGAGGTCGAGTTCGAGGCGCTCGGAGTAGTCCGGTTCGGCCTCGGGAGAAAGCCACAGGCCCTGGCGCTTCGCGTACGCCTCGACGAGGGCGACCTGTTCCGACGAGCGACCGGTGAGCTGGAGGTACTTGATGGTCTCCTGGTCGATCGGGAAGATCGCCGCGGTCGAGCCGTACTCGGGCGACATGTTGCCGATGGTGGCCCGGTTGGCCAGCGGCACCGCGCTCACGCCGGGGCCGTAGAACTCGACGAACTTGCTGACCACGCCGTGCTCACGGAGCATCTCGGTGATCGTGAGGACCAGGTCGGTGGCGGTGGTGCCGGCCGGCATCTCGCCGTTCAGCTTGAAGCCGACGACCCGCGGGATCAGCATGCTGACCGGCTGGCCGAGCATCGCGGCCTCGGCCTCGATGCCGCCCACGCCCCAGCCCAGCACGCCCAGGCCGTTGACCATGGTGGTGTGCGAGTCGGTGCCGACCAGGGTGTCGGGGTACGCCTGAACAACGCCAGCCGAGTCTGCACGTGCCATGATCGTGCGGGCCAGGTATTCGATGTTGACCTGGTGCACGATGCCGGTGCCGGGCGGGACGACCTTGAACTCGTTGAACGCGGTCTGGCCCCAGCGCAGGAACTGGTAGCGCTCCCGGTTGCGCTGGTACTCCAGCTCGACGTTGCGCTGGAAGGCGTCGGCGCGGCCGAACAGGTCGGCGATCACCGAGTGGTCGATGACCAGCTCGGCCGGGGCCAGCGGGTTCACCTTGGCCGGGTCGCCACCCAGGTCACGGACGGCCTCGCGCATGGTGGCGAGGTCGACGACGCAGGGGACGCCGGTGAAGTCCTGCATCAGCACCCGGGCCGGCGTGAACTGGATCTCGACGCTCGGGTCGGCGGAGGAGTCCCACCCGCCGAGCGCGCGGATGTGGTCGGCGGTGATGTTCGCGCCGTCCTCGGTCCGCAGCAGGTTCTCCAGCAGGATCTTCAGGGAGTAGGGCAGCCGTTCGTGGCCCTCCACCTTGTCGATCGTGAAAATCTCGTAGCTCGCGTCCCCGACGCGCAGCTCGCTCTTCGCACCAAAGGTGTCCAGGCTGGCCACGTCAGCTCCCTTCGCGCACACCCGACCGTGAGTCGTCCTCAGCAGTCTTTCGCACCGGTCACGGCCCGTTTCCAGTTAGGTCGACCTAACTGAGGGTCCCTCGTAATCCAGTAAACCGTACGTCCGTCTTGTATTTTTCCGCAAGTCAGGGTGACAGTCGCACAAACGTGCGTTTCGCCTTGTCACGCTGTGGAAATATCGCGTTCCGTGAAGGCGATCACGGATCTGGACCACCTCACGGACTTCTTCGACCGGTACGGCGCGGCCCTGACCAGGGGCGACGTGACCGCGGTGGCGAGGTGCTACGCGCTGCCGGGAATGGTGGTGGCCGATACGTACAGTTTCACGTTCGCCTCGCCGGCCGCCGTGGCGCTGTCGTTCCTCGGGGCGGCCCCGGCGTACCAGGAGCAACAGATTGTCGCCGCGCACGCCCAGATCCTGGACGTGCAGCGGCTCAGCGACGCGCTGGCGATGGTGGCGGTCGAGTGGGAGTACCTCGACTCGGCCGGCCGGGCCGTCCCCGGTGAGAGCTACCGATACCTGGTCAGGGCGGACACCGAGGGACCACGAATCACCACGGTGATCGCGACACGATGAAAAATCGACGTACCCCGGTGCGATAGTGGCCGGGTGACCACGACCGCGATCATCCCGGCCCCGGCGAAACAGCACCTCAGCAGGCCTCAATGGCTTGTCGTGCACTATCGGCGGGCCGACGGCGATTACTCGGCGTGGTCCCTGCACGCGTGGGGCGACATCGCGCCGGGCGAGATGACCGGGTACCCGGGCGGGCACCCGTTCGCGGGCGAGGACGCGTGGGGCCGGTTCGCCTGGGTGCGGCTCGACGACGACGCCCACCAGGTCGGCTTCCTGGTGGTCGACCGGTCGGGCGCCAAGGACGTGCCGGCGGATCGGCTGGTCGATCCCGGGGTGAGCCCGGAGATCTGGCTCACCGAAGGTGACGCGACAGTTGGCACCTCGCCGCCCGCCACCGAAAGACCCGCCACCGAAAGACCAGAAGACGTCGTCATCCACTATCGGCGGCCGGGCGGGGATTACGGCGGGTGGGGCCTGCACGCCTGGGAGGGAACGACGAGCAAACCCGATTGGGGTACGCCGCTGAGCCCGCTTTCGCACGACAGCTTCGGGGCGGTCTTCCGGGTGCTGGTCCGGCCGGATGCCGTCGGCCTGCGCTTCGTGCTGCACCGCGGCGACCACAAGGACCTGCCCGACGACCAGCGCCTCGACCTGACCGAGACCCGCGAGGTGTGGCTGCTGGCGGGCGAGCCGGCGCCGGTGCGGCCGGCCCTGCGTACCCTCGGACCCGAGCTCGACCCGGCCCGCGCCCTCGCCGTGTTCGCCGACCGCACCACCATCGCCCTCCCGGCCGAGCTCGCTGCCCGCGCCTCGACCTTCGCCCTGGTCGCGGCGGCCGACGGCGGCCTGCGCCGGGACGGCGGCGACCTGACCGGCGAGCACAGCACGCTGCCGCTCACCGCGCGGCCGGGCGGCCTGTTCCAGTCGCAGAGCATCAAGTTCCCCCATCTGCGCGCCTACGCCGCGTTCGCGGTCCGCGAGCTGGGCACCGGGTCGCTGGCCCACCTGCTGCGGGGCCAGCTGCTGGTGGCCGGCCGGGACGACGACGGCCGGCTCACCGTGCTGACCGGCGTGCAGCTGCCGGGCGTGCTCGACGACCTCTACGCCGACGCGCGGGAGGCGCCGCTCGGGCCGGTGATGGACGAGGAGAAGCCGGTCCTGTCGGTGTGGGCGCCGACCGCGCGCTCGGTGGCGCTCGAGCTGTTCAAGACGCCGGACGCCGAGCCCAAGGTTCTGCCGATGGACCGCGACCCGGTCACCGGGGTGTGGTCGATCGCCGGCAAGCGCAAGTGGCTGGGGCGCTACTACCGTTTCCGGGTCGAGGTGTGGCACCCGGCGGCGCCGGCCGTGGTCACCACGAGCGTGACCGATCCTTACTCGGTGGGCCTGGCCGTCGACTCCACCCACAGCCTGATCGCCGACCTGGCCGACCCGGCCCTCGCCCCGCCCGGCTGGGACCTGCTCGACAAGCCGCCCGCGGTCGAGCCGGCCCGGATGCAGATCGCCGAGGTGTCGGTCCGCGAGTTCTCGATCGCCGACGAGTCGGTGCCGCCGGAGCAGCGCGGAACCTATGCCGCGTTCGCCGCCGAGTCGGCCGGGACACGCCACCTGCGCTCGCTGGCCGACGCCGGGCTCACCCACCTGCATCTGCTGCCCGCGTTCGACTTCTCCACCGTTCCCGATCGGCGCGCGGCTCAGGCCGTACCCCAATGTGATCTTGCTGCTCTGCCCCCCGATTCGCCCGAGCAGCAGCGGGCGGTGCTGGCCGTGGCGGCCGAGGACGGCTGGAACTGGGGCTACGACCCGTGGCACTACACCGCGCCGGAGGGCAGCTTCGCGGTGCAGCCCGAGGGCCCGGCCCGGATCCGCGAGTTCCGTGAGATGGTCGCCGCGCTGAACGCCGCCGGGCTGCGCGTGGTGATGGACGTCGTCTACAACCACACGATGGCCGACGGGCTGCACCGGATGAGCGTGCTCGACCGGATCGTGCCCGGCTACTACCACCGGCTGCTGGCCGACGGCACGGTCGCCGAGTCCACCTGCTGCTCGAACACCGCGCCCGAACACATGATGATGGGCCGCCTGGTGGTCGACTCGGTGGTCACCTGGGCCCGCGACTACAAGGTCGACGGCTTCCGGTTCGACCTGATGGGGCATCACCCGCGGGCCAACATCCTCGAGGTGCGGGTCGCGCTCGACCACCTGACCGCCGATGTGGAGGGCGTCTCCGGCAAGGACATCTATCTGTACGGCGAGGGCTGGAACTTCGGCGAGGTGGCGTACGACCAGCGGTTCGCCCAGGCGACCCAGGTGAACATGGCCGGCACCGGGATCGGCACGTTCAACGACCGGCTGCGCGACGCCGTGCGGGGTGGCAGCGCGCACGGCGACCCGACGGTGCCCGGCTTCGCGGCCGGGCTGGGGTCACGCACGCCGCTGTGGCTGCACGACTCGATCAAGGTCGGGCTGGCCGGCGGGCTCGCGTCGTACCGGTTCGTCACCCACACCGGCCAGGAGCGGTCCGGCGCGCAGGTCGATCATCACGGTTCGCCGAGCGGCTACGCGGCCGCGCCGGGCGAGTCGGTGATCTACGTGGACGCGCACGACAACGAGATCCTGTACGACGCGCTGGTCTACAAGCTGCCACCCTCGCTCCCGCCGGTCGAACGGGCCCGGATGCAGGTCTTGGCGCTGTCGATGGTGGTGCTCAGCCAGGGCGTGGGCTTCATCGCGCTGGGCAGCGAGCGGCTGCGGTCCAAGTCGCTCGACCGCAACTCGTACGACTCGGGGGACTGGTTCAACCAGATCCGCTGGGATCCGGCCCAGGGCAACGGTTTCGGGGCGGGCCTGCCGCCGGCGCCGGACAACGCGGCGGTCTGGCACCTGGCCCGGCCGCTGCTCGGCGACCCGTCGCTGGTGCCGTCACCGGATGTTGTGGCGATGACCGCGGAACGCTATCGCGAGCTGCTGCGGATCCGCCGGGAGGCGCCGGTGTTCGGGCTGCCGACGGCCGACGAGGTGCAGCGGCGGGTGAGCTTCCCGCTGGGCGGGCCGGGCGAGACGCCCGGGGTGATCGTGATGGCCCTGGACGGGACCGGGCTGGACCAGCGCTGGCGGCAGCACCTGGTCGTCTTCAACGCCACGTCGTCGGTCTTCACCACCGACGCGCCCGACGGCCTGCGGCTGCACCCGTCCCTGGTGTCCTCGGCCGATCCGCTCCTGCGGGAGGCGACGGCGGCCGGCGGGAAGATCACCGTCCCCGGGCGGACGGTCGCGGTGTTCGTCGCCTGACCGTGGTCGCCCGACAGTGGTAGCCCAGGGCGGCATCCGGGCCGCGGATACCGGCCTGGGCCACCACCGATTAGAGTGCCGCCGTGAAGCGCATCATCCCCGTCGCGGCGGCTCTCCTTCTCCTGGCGGGATGCACCGCCGACGAGGGCGACCCGCAACCGTCGCCGACCACGGCCGGGTCACCGCCGCCGTGGACCGAGCCGGCGAACTACTCCTTCGTGGCCGACCGCACCTGCGACGGCACCACGTCGACCGGCAAGTTCCGGATCACGGTGGCCGGTGGCGAGATCGCGAAGACCGAGCGGACCGACGGCAAGGCCACCCAGGGCGAGGAAGAGGTCGAGGTGCCCACGCTCGGCGGCATGGTCGAGCTGGCGCAGACCGCGATCGACGACGGCGCCGACGCGACCATGTCCTACGACCCGGCCGACGGCCACCCGATCGCGGTGGTCGTCAACCGGGCCGAGGAGGAGAACGGCGGGGCGACCTGCTTCAAGGTCAGCGAGTACGCCCCGGGCCCGTGAGTGTTATCCGGGGAGGCGCGGGCCGGCCTCGCGCTGGGAGGCCAGCCACTTCTCCACCTCGTCCGAGCTGCGGGGCAGCCCGGCCGACAGGTTCTTGCAACCGTCCGAGGTGACCAGCACGTCGTCCTCGATGCGGACGCCAATGCCGCGCAGCTCCTCGGGCACCAGGTCGTCTTCCGGCTGGAAGTAGAGGCCGGGCTCGACCGTCAGCACGTACCCCTCGCCCAGCGGGCCGTCGGTGTACTTCTCCTTGCGGGCCGACGAGCAGTCGTGCACGTCGAGGCCGAGCATGTGGCCGAAGCCGTGCAGCGTCCAGCGCCGGTACACCGTGGACGTCTTCTCCATCGCCTCGTCCACGCTCACCGGCAGCAGGCCCAGATCGTGGAGCCCCTCGGCCAGCACCCGCATGCAGACCTGGTGCACGTCGCGGTGCACCACGCCGGGCCGGATGTAGTCCATGCCGGCCTGCTGCGACGCGTGCACGATGTCGTACACCTGCTTCTGCAGCGGGGTGAACGAGCCCGAGACGGGCACCGTGCGGGTCACGTCGGCGGTGTAGAAATTGTGCCCCTCGACGCCCATGTCCATCAGCAGCAGCTCGCCCGGCGTGGTCATGCCGGTGTTCCGCACCCAGTGCAGGATGGTCGCGTGCGGGCCGGCGCCGACGATCGAGGTGTAGCCGACGTCGTTGCCGTCATGGCGCGCGCGCAGGCCGAAGACGCCCTCGAGCAGGCGTTCCTTGACCGGGCGGTCGGCCGGCAGCACCCGCGCGACGTCTTCGAAGCCGCGCACGGTGGCGTCGATCGCGTCCTGCAGCTGGGCGATCTCCCACTCGTCCTTGACCAGTTTGAGCTCGGAGATCACCCGGGCCAGCTCGCGGTCGCGGCGGTTGGCCGGGTCGGGCTCGTAGGCCAGGACGGCCCGGTCGACGTTCGGGTCGAGCCCGCGCAGCACCCGGGTGCGGGCCGGCGCGGCCTCGGCCAGGGCACGGCCCAGCTCCGCGTACGGCGCCGTCTCGACGCCCAGCTCGGTCGACTTCTCGGCCAGCGTGTGGGTCCGGCCGATCCACAGCTCGCCGTCGCGGCTGCGGAAGAACGCGTCGGTCTCCTTGGAGTTCCGTTGCCGGGTGTAGAGCACCGCGTCGTGGCCCGAGCCGGTCGGCCGGAGCACCAGCACGCTCTCGGGGTCGCGGTCGCCGGTCAGGTAGACCAGGTCGCTGCCGGGCCGGAAGTGGTAGTCGGTGTCGTTGGCCCGCACCTTCTCGACGCCGCTCGGGATGATCAGCGTCTCGCCCGGGAACGCGTCGGAGAGCGCCGCCCGCCGCTTGGCGTGGTTGGGGCCCTCGGCCCGCGGCGTCACGGCCAGAGCGTCATCACGCCAGCCCGTCCTCATGAACTGCAGGAACGCCTCGGGGTAGTCCGGGTCGTGGCTCTCGGTCTTCGCCTGGGGCGGCTGGGATTGCTGCTCGGACATGCTGGGGGTCCTCCCGTCTCGGTCCACCTCTGACCGTACCGTCATCCGGGCAGGGTCAGGCAGGCCACTCGCTCTCCGGCCGTTCCGGCAAAACCTTCTTCGGTACGCGTACGCGCGGTGTGCACGACGAGCGACCGGGGCGGCTTCAGCTCGTCGAAGGCCCAGGTGAGCACGGCCGTGGCGGTGGCCGCGCCGAGCCGGTCGGCGGTGAAGTCCAGCCACACCTCGTTGGCCGGGTTGGCGAACGACGGGTCGACCGAGGGCTTCGACGGGTCGGCGTTGTGCTGGTAGTGCGGTCCGGCCGAGGCCGGCGCCCCGGCCACGCACGGCATGGTGTGCAGGTGGGCGCCGTACGTGCGACGCGGCAGCATCCCGGTCACCGCCAGCCGCACCTGCATGCCGGTGGCCACCGGGGTCATCGTGACATGGGCGGCCGCGCCGGCCGGGACGATCCGTGGCTCGTACGTGATCGCGGTCGTGCTCTTCGCCTCGAAGGTGCCCTCGGCGATCGTGTCGGCCATGCCCGTCTGCGCGCCGCCGGACGCGAACAGTCCCGGGGTCATCGGCTTGGCCTGGATCGCGGCCGGCGACTCGAACGGCACGACCACCGGGTCGGACGGGGAGGCCGCACACCCGGCAACGACCAGAGCGGGCAGGATGATCAACAAGCGGCGCATGTCCGAATCATCTCAAAACCGATCTAAAAGGGCACGCACCTGGCTTTCGCCGCCGCCGCCGGTAAGGCTTACGGTCAGATGACACGGGAGGTCCTTCATGGGTTACGCGGTGGTGCTCGGTGAATCGCTGGTCGACCTGCTGGAGACCGATCGGGACGGCGAGCTGATCTACCGCCAGGCCATCGGCGGGGCGCCGCTGAACGTGTCGGTCGGGGTCACCCGGCTCGGCGGCGAGACGCAGTTCGCCGGCTCGCTCGGCCACGACATCCTCGGCGACCGGATCGCCCAGTTCCTGCGCGCCACCGGCGTCGGCACCCGGCTGCTCAAGCGGGTGCCGGTACCGACCACGCTCGCCGTGACCACCTTCGAGGGCGCCGAGCCGACCTTCACGTTCTACGGCGAGCCCCCGTCGTACGTCCTGCTGGAGGCGGCCGACCTGGACACCGGCCTGCTGGCCGGCGCCGACGTGGTCTACGCCGGCTCGATCTGCCTGCTCCGCGACCCGTTCCGGGAGGCCGCCCGGGCCGCCTGGCGGGTCGACGGCCCGCTGCGCGTCTTCGACCCGAACGTCCGCCCGACCCTGCTGCCCGACCGGGCCGCCGTCGACGCCCAGCGCGAGCTGGCCGAGGAGTTCTTCGCCCGCGCCGACCTGGTCAAGCTGAGCCTGGCCGACGCCGAGGTGCTCTACGACGGCGCCTCCGCACAGACCGCCGCCGAACGCATCCTCGCCTTCGGGGCCCGGGCCGTCGTCGTCACCTGCGGCGCCCAGGGCGCCTACGCCGCGGTGCCCGAAGGCGGCTCGATGTTGCCGGCCCCGTCCGTGAACGCGGTCGACGCCACCGGGGCCGGCGACTCGGTGATGGCCGCCCTGATCCGCCGCCTGCTCTCCGACGGTTTCCCGGCCGGCCCGGCCGGCTGGGAGCGCAACGTCCGCTTCGCCCTCGCCGTCGCCGGCCTGGTCTGTGAACGCCCCGGCGGCGCCGTGGCCATGCCCACCCAGGAGGAGCTCACCGCCCGCTGGGGCGCGCTCGTCTAGACCCGTCTAGACCTGGAGGAAGCCGGCCGTCACGAAGCGCTCGGCGATGCGCGCGTGGGCCGCGTCGTCCGGGTGCAGCTCGTCGGGCAGCGGCAGCTCGGCGTAGTCGTCGGGGCCGTAGAGCTCGCGGCCGTCCAGGTAGCTCAGGTTCGGGTCGCCCGGCGAGCGCTGGGCCACCACGGCGGCCAGCTCCTCGCGGATCACGCCCAGGGTGAGCTTGCCCCGGGCCACGTCGGCCGGGTCGCCGGTGGCGCGGAAGCCGAACCGGCCCTCGGCCAGCGCGGCCGGGTCGAAGTCGCCCGGGCCCGGGGTCTCCTCGTGGATCGGGCACCAGATCGCCGAGACCACGAGCAGCGGCGTGTCCGGGTGGCCGTCGCGGATCGTGTCCAGGAAGCCGTGCACGGCGGGGGCGAAGGCGCGGCGGCGCATCAGGTCGGCGTTCACGATGTTGATGCCGATCTTGACGCTGATCAGGTCGGCCGGGGTGTCCCGCATGACCCGGGCGGTGAACGGGTCGAGCAGCGCGCTGCCGCCCAGGCCCAGGTTGACCAGCTCGACGCCGGCCGCGGCGGCCGCCCGGGCCGGCCAGATCGCGGTCGGGCTCGCGGCGTTGGAGCCGTGGCTGATCGAGCTGCCGTGATGGAGCCAGACCTTGCGGCCGCGGTCCGGCAACGGCTCGATCGGGGCGTCGGCGCGCAGGTCGACCAGGGCGGTCGTCTCCTGGTACGGCAACCAGATCTCGACGTCCTTCTCGCCCTCGGGCAGGTCGGCGAAACGCGCGGTGCCGACCGGGCCGCGGGTGGTCTGCGCGGTGCCGGTGGCCATGTCGATGGTCACCAGGTCGCCGCCGGTCGCGGTCGCCTGCCCGGCGAGCTTGCCGTCGACGACCAGGTCGAACACGCCACCGAGGCGGGCGGGGGCGCCGGCCAGGCTGATCACGGTGCGGCGGGCGTCGAGCTCGATCCAGGTCGCCCGGGTACGGAACTCCAGGCGTACGCCGGACGGCTGGCTCTCCACCATCGCCAGCTGCGGGTCGGGGCACTGGGCGCGGGCCCAGGCGGGCAGCCGGTGGGGCACGAGGCCGTCGGGCGTCCGCTCGACCTCGATCGCGCCTTTGAGAAACTCTTGCATGGGAGATCAGCCTTTCTCGGGCGAGGGCCAGTTCCGGAGTACCGCGTCGACGGCGTCGAGGATGCGGGGCCAGCTCGCGTCGGTGTCCGGCCGGCGGTGGTCGTAGGCGCCGCCCAGTTCCATCCGCACGTAGCCGTGGAAGACGCTGCCGAGCAGCCGGACGGCGTGCACCTGCTCGGCGTCGGGCAGGTCGTAGCCGCGCAGGATGGCGAACATCATCTCGGCGTGCCGGGGCCCGGCGCTGGCCGCGGCCGTCGCCGGGTCGAGGCGCAGCTGGGCCGCGGCGTACCGCCCGGGGTGCTCGTGGGCGTAGTCGCGGTAGACGTTCGCGGCGGCGGACAGCGCGTCCTTGCCCGAGCGGCCGGCCAGCGCCGCCGCCACCAGGTCGGCCATCTCGGCCAGGGCGAGCAGGGCGATCCGGGTCTTCAGGTCGTCGGAGCTGCTCAGGTGGGAGTAGAGGCTGGCCACCTTGACGTCGAACCGGCGGGCCACCGCCGACACGGTGACGTGCTCGAAGCCCACCTCGTCGGCCAGCTCGGCGCCGGCCACGACGAGCTTCTCGGTGGTGAGACCCGCCCGTGCCATAAGGCATTGATACTTTGCCTAAGCGCTTTAGGCAAATGCTTACGCCCCGGTGGCTCGCTCGATGAAGCGCTGGCGGTCGAGCAGCACCCGCTCGACCCGCACCTCGGCCACCACCTGCTCGCCGTCGCGGACCGTCACGTCGAAGGTCAGCTTCCGGCCGTCCGCCTTGGCCAGCGTGGCCGTCGCCGTGACCGTGCGGCCGAGCGGGGTGGGCGCACGGTGTTCCACCTCGGCGCGGGTGCCGACCGTGGTGACCCCGCCGGGCATCTGCCGCGCGGTGGCCGCGACCGTGGCCGCCTCGGCCAGCGCCAGCACCCGCGGCGTGGCCAGCACCGGCACGTCGCCGGAACCGACCGCCTGCGCGGTGTCGGCATCGGTGACGGTCAGCTCGAGCTTGGCGCTGAGGCCGGGAGCGAACTCCGGGAATTCCATGCCGGTGAGTCTAGGGACGCTGCCAGACCTCGTCGTCCGAGGCCGGAGCCGGAGTCAGGCCCGGTTCCGGGGCGGGCGGCGCGACCTCGCCGGTGGCCAGGGGGGCCGGGTTGCGGGCCAGGCGGGCCCGGTTCGCCAGCTCGTCGGCCAGGGCGTAGGCCTCGCGCAGGTCGCGGTCGTGGGCCACACCGGCCCGGCCGCCGGCCGTGTCGGCGTAGAGCGTGGCCAGGCCGAGACGGCGCTGGATCGGGCCCTGCATGACCCGGACGCTCTGCAGCCGGGCGTACGGCACCAGCGACATCTGCCGGGTGAGCAGCCCCCAGCGGGTCACGAACACCTCCGGCGTGAGCCCCACGCCGTAGCGGCGCAGCGCGAACGGGTGCAGCGCCCGGGCCCGGTCCGGCGGCGGCGTGGTCGGCAGCGCGAGCAGGTCGACGCCCGGCAGCACCTCCCAGATCAGCCCGCGGGCGGTCTCGTTGTCGCCGACCGGGAGCAGCCGGTCCGAGCGCTTGCTGTCGCCGCTGCCCTGCGGCCCGGCGTACCCGGCGATGTCGAGCCGCAGGTTGAGCCACTTCTTGCTGCGCCAGAGCAGCGGCCAGGTCACGCCCACCGACTGCACCCGGTGCAGCGGCACCACCTGGCTGCGCGTCTCCAGCAGCCCGTAGCGCACGACCAGCCGGCCGCCGGCGTCCCGGGCCAGCCGGAAGTCCCAGTCCTGCAGCACCCGGCGCACCGGCTGGAGCAGCACACCGGCCATCGCGGTGATCGTCGACGCGATGCCGATGAAGGTCCAGCTGCCCTCCAGCACGGTCTGCATGACCACGAAGGCGACACCGAACGGCAGGAAGAACGCCTGCGGGGTGAGCAGCTGGCTGAGCACGACGTCGTGGTTGCGCACGCGGAGCAGGGGGCGTTCCAGGGCCGGTGCGCCGGTCGCGCCGGGCGTTGCCACGGCTTCGCCCGGTTGGGTACGCCCGGCCAGCGCGAGCAGCCGCTCACGGAGGGCGCCGGCGTCCCGTACGGTCAGATAGGCCAGCGGCGCCTCGGTCTTGCCCCCGCCGACCACCTCGAGCCGCAGCTCGGCCAGGCCGGTCAGCTGGGCGAGCAGCGGGCGGCGCAGTTCCACCGCCTGGAGCCGTTCCAGCGGGATGGCCCGGTTGCGCCGCCAGAGCAGACCGTCCTGGATCCGCAGCTCCTTGCCGACCACGTGGTAGCCGGTGTTCAGCCAGTTGATCAGCGAGAAGATCACCACGGCGACGGCCAGGCCGAGGACGACCAGCGCGAACCGCTCGAAGCCGATCTGGGCCAGCGTCTGCCAGGACAGCGCCACCACGATCACCGCGATCGACTTGGCGCCGTGCAGCACCGGGCTCAGCGGATGCAACCGTCGCCGGGGCTCCTCGGCCGCGACCGCGGGGTGATCGCCGGCCGCGACCGAAGGGGAAGGGTGCGGGTCGGTGCTCACAGGCCCTCGGCCCGGTCCTCGCCCAGGGCGGTCAGCCGGTCGCGGAGCCGCGACGCCTCCTCCGGCGGCAGCCCCGGGATCTTGGCGTCGCTGGCCGCGGCGGCGGTGTGCAGCTGCACACCGGCCAGGCCGAACGCGCGCTCCAGCGGGCCGGCCGTGACGTCCACGTACTGCATGCGGGCGTACGGGACGATGGACAGGCGGCGGATCAGCAGGCCGTGGCGGACGAGCAGGTCGTGGTCGCGTTCGGCGTACCCCCAGGCCTTGACCGCGCGAACCGTGATGAACGCCCGCCAGACCGCCAGCAGCAGGTTGGCCCCCATCAGCGCCGGGAACAGCCAGAAGTCGGTGAGCAGCCAGCCGACCAGCAACCCGGCCATCACGATCAGCACCATGATGCCCCGGCTGATCAGCTCCACAGTGATCAACTTGGGGGAGACCCGGCGCCATTCGACAGAGTCGGGCCAGGGCTCCAACGGATCGATCACAGAGGGCTGGTTCACGCCTAGAGCCTAGGAGATATCGGCGTGAAAGGCCGTACCTCACGCAGGAAGCCCCGAACGTCCAGGAAGTCGCCGAGCGATTGACGATGATCGTCGCAGGCCAGCCATGTCTTGCGCCGGTCCGAGGTGTGGATCTTGGGGTTCTGCCACAGCAGCTCGAAGGACGCGCGCGCACGGCAGCCCTTGGCGCTGCACTGGATGTCTGCCTCAGCCACTCATCAACCATAGGCCGGGATCTCTGAGGCTCCCCGAGGCCGGGGTCTGGGGGAGCGGCCCCGGGCTGGCATGCGAAAGGCCCCGGTCTGCGCATTCTGCGGACACAGGGCCTCGAGGCTTTCGCCGCCGGGCGACCACGGGGGAAGTCGCCCGGCGACGCATCGAATATTACACGGGTGATCGGCAGGCCCGTCCACCCCCGAGGGCGTGGGAGTTCCGGCGGATCGCGCAGAAAGATCGACACTGAGGTTGATGGTGGTCATGCCGGTCGGAGCGTAAAACAGCGCCTGCCCGTACGCTCCCAGGATGCTCGTGTAAACCTTGAGCGTCGGCACCCGAGCCGGCACGACCCAACCCCGCTGTGGAGGACCGGTGGCCCAGCCGACCACGCCCGACAATCCGACCAGTTCGACCCCGGTGACGCCGGCCGAGGACGCGACCCAGCTCGAGCGGGCCATGTTCGAGGTCAAGCGGGTCATCGTCGGACAGGACCGGATGGTCGAGCGGATGTTCGTGGCCCTGCTCGCCCGCGGCCACTGCCTGCTCGAGGGTGTCCCGGGCGTCGCCAAGACGCTGGCCGTCGAGACGCTGGCCCGGGTGGTCGGCGGCACGTTCTCCCGGGTCCAGTTCACGCCCGACCTGGTGCCCTCCGACATCGTCGGCACCCGCATCTACCGGCAGTCGAGCGAGAAGTTCGATGTCGAGCTCGGTCCGGTCTTCGTCAACTTCCTGCTGGCCGACGAGATCAACCGGGCGCCGGCCAAGGTGCAGTCGGCGCTGCTCGAGGTGATGGCCGAGCACCAGGTGTCGATCGGCGGCGAGAGCCACGCCGTGCCCGACCCGTTCCTGGTGATGGCCACCCAGAACCCGATCGAGCAGGAGGGTGTCTACCCGCTGCCCGAGGCCCAGCGCGACCGGTTCCTGATGAAGATCCTGGTCGGTTACCCGACCGACGCCGAGGAGCGCGAGATCGTCTACCGGATGGGCGTCAGCCCGCCCGAGCCGAAGGCGGTCTTCACCCCGGAAGACCTGGTCGCCCTGCAGCGCCGCGCCGACCAGGTGTTCGTGCACAACGCGCTGGTCGACTACACGGTCCGGCTGGTGCTGGCCACCCGCGCCCCGGCCCAGCACGGCATGCCCGACGTGGCCCAGCTCGTGCAGTACGGCGCCAGCCCGCGCGCCTCGCTCGGCATCGTCCGGGCCACCCGGGCGCTGGCCCTGCTCCGCGGCCGCGACTACGCGCTGCCGCAGGACCTGCAGGACATCGTGCCCGACATCCTGCGCCACCGGCTGGTGCTGAGCTACGACGCGCTCGCCGACGACGTGCCGGCCGACCACATCGTCGCCCGCATCATGCAGAGCGTCCCGATGCCGTCGGTCGCCGCTCGACAGGGCGCCTCGCCGAACGGCCACCAGCCGCAGCCCGTCTCGGGCGTACCCGCCTCGGCGATCCCCGACCCGGCCCACCAGCCCCACCAGCCTGGAAACGTGTGGCCGGGCCAGCAATGACCCAGAACGGCACGGGACTACCGGCGGCGACGGACGGCGGCACCGCCCGGGCCGAGGCCGTCCTGTCCCGGTTGCAGCTGCTGGTCACGCGCAAGCTCGACGGGTTGCTCCAGGGCGACTACGCGGGACTGCTGCCCGGGCCGGGCAGCGAGGCGGGCGAGTCCCGGGAGTACCGCGCCGGCGACGACGTCCGGCGGATGGACTGGCCGGTCACCGCCCGCACCACTACGCCGCACGTCCGGCGGACCGTGGCCGACCGTGAGCTGGAGACCTGGATGGCCATCGACCTGTCGGCCAGCCTCGCCTTCGGCACCGCCCAGTGGCTCAAGAGCGACCTGGTGATCGCGGCCGCGGCCGCGATGGCACACCTGACGGTGCGCGGCGGCAATAGAATCGGCGCGGTGGTGGGCACGGGTTCCGGGGTTCCGGTACGCCAGGGCGGACGCGGTTTCGGGCGCTGGCGGCGCTCCACCCCGGCCGCGGCACCGGCCGAACAGCCCGCCGGCCAGCCCGACGGCCAGCCCGACGGCATCGTGCGGCTGCCCGCCCGGCCCGGCCGCAAAGAGGCTCAGGGCCTGTTGCGGGCGATCGCCCGTACCCAGATCAAGCCCGGCCGCACCGACCTGGGTGAGCTGATCGACCGGCTCAACCGCCCACCGCGCCGGCGCGGTGTGGCCGTGGTGATCTCCGACTTCCTGGCGCCGGTCGACTCGTGGGCGCGCCCGGTCCGCAAGCTCGGCGTGCGCCACGACGTGCTGGCCATCGAGGTGGTCGACCCACGCGAGCTGGAGCTGCCGGATGTCGGGGTGCTGGCCCTGGCCGATCCCGAGACCGGCGAGCTGCACGAGGTGCAGACGTCCGATCCGGCGCTGCGCCAGAAGTACGCGGAGGCGGCCGGCGAGCAGCGCAACGCCATCGCCCGGGCGCTGCGCGCGGCCGGCGCGGCCCACCTGCGGCTGCGCACCGACACCGACTGGCTCCTGGACACGGTCCGATTCGTCGCCGCCCAGCGGCACGCACGCACCCGGGGGACCACACGATGATCCGTTTCCTGCAACCGCTCTGGCTGCTCGCCCTGCTGCCGGTGATCGTGGTCGCCGGCGTCTACGTCTGGCGCCAGTTCCGCAAGCGGCAGTACGCGATGCGCTTCACCAACGTCGACCTGCTGCGCACCCTCGCGCCCCGCGGGCTGGGCTGGCGTCGCCACGCGGCGGCCGGCGCGTTCCTGCTCAGCCTGGTCGCCCTGGGCGCGGCGATGGCCCGGCCCTCGATCGACAAGGAAGAGCCGCTGGAACGCGCCACCGTCATGCTCGCCATCGACGTGTCGCTGTCGATGGAGGCCGACGACGTGGCGCCCAACCGGCTCGAGGCGGCCCAGGAGGCGGCCAAGGCGTTCGTCCAGGAGCTGCCGCCCACCTACAACCTCGGGCTGGTGTCCTTCGCCAAGTCGGCGAACGTGGTCGTGCCACCCACCAAGGACCGGTCCTCGGTGATCGCCGGCATCGAGGGTCTGACCCTGGCCGAGGCGACGGCGACCGGCGAGGCGGTGTTCACGTCGCTGGACGCGATCCGATCCGTTCCCGCCGACGGCGCCGACGGCGCCCCGCCGGCCCGCATCGTGCTGCTGTCCGACGGCTACCGCACGTCCGGGCGCTCGGTGGAGGACGCCGGCGCCGCGGCGCTGGCCGCGAACGTGCCGGTGTCGACCATCGCGTTCGGCACCGACACCGGCGTCGTGGACATCCGCGGGCAGCTCCAGCGCGTGCCGGTCGACCGGCTGTCGCTGCAGCAGCTCGCGGAGTCCACCAAGGGCTACTTCTACGAGGCGGCCTCGGTCAGCGAGCTCAAGAAGGTCTACGAGGACATGGGCTCGTCGATCGGCCACCGGGTGGCCTCACGCGAGGTCACCCAGTGGTACGCGGGCGCGGCGCTGGCCTTCGGCCTGGTGGCGGCCGCGATGAGTCTGCTGTGGACTTCCCGCCTGCCGTAGATTTCGGGTCTTGCCTGCTGCGCGGCGGCTCAGGAGTTGCCGTGCAGCAGGACGAAGACGACGACCACCCAGGCGGCGGCCATGGTGAAGGTCAGAGGCGCAACGAAACGGCTCATCGGACGTACCTTCCGTAGGGTTTTCAGCACTCGGAAAGCGCGCACGTCACGTCGCGGCCGGCGTCCACCTCCCCAGGGTCGCGGCGCACACGACGAACACCGCTTCCGCCCGGCAGGGCGGCACGGTGGGGGAGAGGACGGGTTCTACGTCAGCGGGTCAGACACGCGGACGAGCGGCCCGGCCACGACTGGGAGGATCGCTATCTCGCACAGCGATCACCTCCGTCGGTCGTAGCGGTCTTCGGGCCGTTGGGGAGCTTACCGCTTAATCGCGGACCAAGCCGCCCCGGGAGCGTCGTGTCGTCGGCCACGCGACCCGGATCAGGCCGGCGAGGACGAGCGCGAGGAATGGTAGCCACGCCAGCCGGGTGATGATCCAGTGGGGTCCGGTCGGGGCGCTGAGCAGGCCGTCCACGGGTCCGCCGGCGATCAGCGCGGCCACGCCGGTGGTGGCCACCAGCACCGACTGGTGTCCGAGATAGATCGGCAGGGCGGCTCGATTGAGTGACCGGACCACGCCGTTCGGACTACCCCGATCGAGCCGCCCGGCCCGGCCGGCGATGATCAGGTAGAGGCCGATCTGGGCCAGCCCGAGGGCCACGGCGAACAGGGACGGCGGCGAGAGGTTGGAACGACCGTCGCCGGGCACGCCCACCGCCGAGGCCGGGTAGTCGAGGATCAGCACCAGCGCGGCCATCGCGGCGACGCCGGCCACGATCAGGGTGCGGGCGGGCAGGCTGGAGCGGCCGCGGCGGGCCACGGCGATGCCCAGGATCCACGGGACCGACCAGGCGGCGGGTACGGCCAGCCACAGCGGGGCCAGGCCGGCGTCGGAGAGGGCGACCAGGGCGATCCCGGGCGCCACCAGGGGCAGCGGGCCGACGCGGTCGACGGCCCGGGCCAGCGGCTGGGTCACGGCCCGCAGGGCGAGATAGGGGAGCAGGAACCAGAGCGGGCTGATCACGAGCATGGCGATGGTCCGCCGGGTTCCCCAGGGCACGTCCGCGAGGGTGGCCACGAGCAGCACCACGGCCCAGCCGGCCAGCAGCACCGCGACCGGCAGGGCCAGCTTCCGCAGCGCGCCGCGTCGCCGAGGTGCAGCTTCTGAGTGGTGTTGCCGATACGCGCTCAGAGCAAAGGGGCCGGGCCTGCTCCGGCGGCCCGCACCCGAGCCGGGATCGCGGCGGCGGCCGGCGCCGAAACCGCCGGCGAAGAACAGCAGGGCCAGGGTCTGGAAGAACCACGAGACCGGGGCCAGACCGGGCATCGCCCGCAGCGGGCTGGCCTGGTGCCAGGCGCCGCCGTCGCCGATGACCAGGCCGGTCACCAGCCAGTGGCCGCCGACCACGCCGACGACCGCGATCGCCCGGACGACATCGATGCTGTGGTCACGCCCGGCGGTGACCGGGTGGAGGTCCGTGGTGGTCATGCTGTCTCCGTTCCGAGGGCGACCTGGGCGACGGCGTCGAGGGTGGCCGAGCCGGGGGTGAGGTAGTAGTCGTGCCCGGCCACGCCGTCGGTGGGCAGCGGCAAGGCGCCGAACGACGGGTCGGACGGGCGGCGGCCGTGGCCCAGGTCGAAGACGCGCAGCTGGGGGATGCGCCGCATCCAGTCCGCGGGCGCCAGCGCCGACCACACCCGCGCGCCGCCGAGATCCGAGGCGTGGGCGGCGCCCATGCCGGGGGCGCCGAGCGCGACCACGTCGTGCACGAACGGGAGCCGGGGCGCGGCCAGACCGACCACAATGGCACCGTAGCTGTGCCCGACCAGGGTCACCGAGGCCCGCGGGCGCTGGCGGCGCACACCCTCGACGAAGCCGGCCAGGGCGCGGGCGCCGGCCCGGGCGCGCTGTTCGCGTACGGCGGCGAGGCCGATGCCCTCCGGCGGGTCGTAGCCGAGCCAGGCGACCACGGCCACCTTCGCCTTGCGGTCGGTGGTGCGCAGCTTCCAGTAGACGGCCCGCGCCTGCACGGCCGGCGCGCGGCGGGCCACCCCGCCCAGGCCGCGGTCGAAGTTCTTCAGCGTGGTGTCCACCCCCGGCACCAGGACCACGACCCGGTCGGCCTTGGTCAGGTCGCCGACCACCTCGACCGCGGTGCCGTCGCCGGCCGGGTCGAACGACAGGAAGCGCCGGCCCGCCCAGGTGGCGTACGGCCCGCCGGCCCGCTGCATCGCCGCGGCCGAGTCCCGGTAGGCCACCGCGAACGACGGCAGGGCCGGCACCGGGGCCGGGGCCGCGGTCGCGGGATGGACCGGGATCGGCGCGGTGAGGAGGAGCAGGGCGGCGGCACTCAGCAGCGGCTTGGACATGGGCCGCAATGTGCGGCCGCGGCCGGTCGACGATCGTCACACCGGAGTCGGAACCACGGCGTCGTACCGGGGTGCTATTCGCCGACGGCGACCAGACCACACTCGTACGCGAACACCACGGCCTGGGCCCGGTCGCGCAGCCCGAGCTTGGCCAGGATCCGTCCGATGTGGGTCTTCACGGTCTGCTCGGCGACCACCAGATCTTCGGTGATCTCCTGATTGGACCGGCCGCGGGCGATCAGCCGCAGCACCTCGGTCTCCCGTGGCGTCAGGGCGTTCAGCGCGGTCGGCCGGGGGCGGTCGGTGTGCGGGCGGGCGGCGAACTCGGCGATCAGGCGGCGGGTCACGGTCGGTGCGAGCAGGCCCTCGCCGGCCGCCACCACGCGCACGGCGTTGACCAGGTCGGCGGCCGGCGCGTCCTTCAGCAGGAAGCCGCTGGCCCCGGCGCGGAGCGCCTCGTACACATAGTCGTCGAGGTCGAAGGTGGTGAGGATGAGCACCTTCGGGCCGCGCTCGTCCCCGGCCGGACGCCCGCCGAGCAACCGCCGGGTGGCTTCGAGGCCGTCCATCCGCGGCATCCGGACATCCATCAGCACCACGTCGGGCCCGAGCTGACGGGCCTTGGCCAGGCCCGCCTCGCCGTCCTCGGCGTCGCCCACCACCACGATGTCGGTCTGTGCGGACAGCAGCGCCCCGAAGCCCTGGCGCACCATCGCCTGGTCGTCGACGATCAGCACCTTGATCATTTCGGGGTGTCCTCCGACGTGTACGGCAGGGTGGCCTCGACCCGGAACCCACCGGCGCCGTCCGGCCCGGTCCGCAGGGTCCCACCCAGCAGCTCGGCGCGTTCCCGCATTCCTCGCAGGCCGTGCCCCTCGCCGTCGACCACGGCGTCGGGATGGTCGCTCTCGTTGCGGATCACCAGGATGAGCTGCTCGTCCTCGGCGCGGGCCTCGAGCCGGACCGGCCGGCCGGGCGCGTGCCGGGCCGCGTTGGCCAGACCCTCCTGGATGATCCGGTATGCCGCCAGCCCGACCGCCTCGGGCACCGTGGTCAGCACGGTCGCCTCGACGCTCAGCTCCACCCCGGCCTGCCGGGCCTTGTCGACCAGCACCGACAGCTCGTCGAGCCCGGGCTGCGGCGCCTTGAGCGCCTTCTCGTCGTCGGCCCGCAGCACCCCGAGCAGGCGGCGCATGTCGGACAGGGCCGACCGGGCCGATTCGGCGATGGTGGCCAGCTCGGCCCGGGCCGGGTCGCTGAGCTCGGCCACCCGGAACGGCGCGGTCTCGGCCTGCACCGCGATCATCGACATGTGGTGGGCCACCACGTCGTGCATCTCGCGGGCGATCCGGGTGCGTTCCTCGAGGACCGCCCGCCGCGCGCGTTCCAGCTCGGTGAGCTCGGCCTGCTCGGCCAGCTGGCTCTTGCTGCGGCGCCGCCGGGAGACCATGTCGCCGGCGAACGCCACGGCGGCGAAGAGCACCGCCACGCCGTACGCGTTGCCCGTGTCGGCGAACAGGAACGGCACCACGATGTTGAACCCGGTCGCCCAGATGGTGATCGAGGTGTCCTGGGTGAAGGCCATCAGCAGCATGCCGGCCAGGAACGCGATGATGTGCATCGGCGCCCACGGCCACGCGTCGGTGGACTTCGCGCCGATCGCGCCCACGATGAGCATCGGGTAGGCGAACCGCCACCCGACGACCGGGTTGCGGACGGCGATGACGATCGGCCCGACGGTCAGCACCGAGAGCAGCAGGGCCGACCAGCCGGACATCTCCCGGCTGTCCTGGAGGAAGGCGGCGTTGGCGACGATCAGGCCGATGAGCCCGAGGACGGCGAGCGGCACGGCGTACCGCAGGAAGGTGTTGTCGCGTGGTGGCGTGAGCCGGGTGGTCGGGCCGAGCCAGAGGCGACGCAGACCACCGAACGGGCCCGTGGCTTCGGGGGCGGCGGCCAGGCCGCTAGTCTCCATTCCCAGCAGGTTACGGCGATGGCGCGAGGCTCGCGTCGGCCCGTGGTCTGCTCATCGTTCTCATACCTGGGTATGACATGAGGGAGGCTCCCGTTGGCCCGCACCGTGTTGGTGACCGGCGGCAACCGTGGCATCGGCCTGGCCATCGCGCAGGCGTTCGTCAAGCAGGGTGACCGGGTGGCGATCACCCACCGGGGCAGCGGCGCGCCCGAGGGCATGTTCGGCGTGCGATGCGACATCACCGACTCCGAGCAGGTCGACGCCGCCTTCGGCGCGATCGAGGCCGAGCTCGGCCCGGTCGAGGTGCTGGTCGCGAATGCCGGGATCACCGACGACACGCTGCTGCTGCGGATGTCCGAGGACCAGTTCACCCGGGTGCTCGACACCAACCTGACCGGCGCCTTCCGGGTCGCCAAGCGCGCGTCGTCCAAGATGCTGCGGGCCAAGTGGGGCCGGATGATCTTCATCTCGTCGGTCGTCGGCCTGGCCGGCGGCGCCGGCCAGGTGAACTACGCGGCGAGCAAGGCCGGCCTGGTCGGCGTGGCCCGGTCGATCACCCGCGAGCTGGGCAGCCGCAACATCACCGCGAACGTGGTGGCGCCGGGCTTCATCGACACCGACATGACCGAGGCGCTCACCGAGGCGCGGCGCAAGGAGATCCTGGCCGCGATCCCGGCCGGCCGGCTGGCCCAGCCCGACGAGGTGGCGTCCGTGGTGGCCTGGCTGGCCGGCGACGCCGCCGGGTACATCTCCGGCGCGGTCATCCCGGTCGACGGCGGCCTCGGCATGGGCCACTGAAGCTTCTCCCAGAGCGACAACGGAAAGAGGGACCTTGTCCGGATTGCTGGACGGTAAGCGGCTGCTCATCACCGGGGTGATCACCGACGCGTCGATCGCGTTCAGCGCCGCGAAGATCGCGCAGGAGCAGGGCGCGACCGTGGTGCTCACCGGCTTCGGCCGGATGTCGCTGGTCGAGCGGATCGCCAAGCGGCTGCCCGGGCCGGCCCCGGTCATCGAGCTGGACGTGACCAGCGAGGAGCACCTGGCGGCGCTGCCCGGGAAGGTTCGCGAGCACGTGGACGGGCTCGACGGCGTGGTGCACTCGATCGCCTTCGGACCACAGAGCGTGCTGGGCGGCGAGTTCCTCAACGCCGGCTGGGCCGACGTGGCCAAGGCGCTCGAGGTGTCCACGTTCTCGTACAAGGCGCTGGCCACCGCGTGCCTGCCGCTGCTCGGCGCCGGGAGCAGCGTGGTCGGGCTGACCTTCGACGCGACCAAGGCGTGGCCGGTCTACGACTGGATGGGCGTGGCCAAGGCGGGGCTGGAGTCGGCGTCCCGCTACCTCGCGCTGCACCTGGGCAAGCAGGGCATCCGCAGCAACCTGGTGTCGGCCGGCCCGCTGCGCACCATGGCGGCCAAGTCGATCCCCGGCTTCCAGCAGTTCGAGGACGCGTGGACCGAGCGCGCGCCGCTGGGCTGGGATCTGGCGGACAAGGAGCCGGCCGCCAAGGCGATCTGCGCCCTGCTCTCCGACTGGTTCCCGGCCACCACCGGTGAGATCGTGCACGTCGACGGCGGCTATCACGCCCTGGGCGCGTAGGGCAGAACCTGCTGATCGCGGTGGGTGTGGGGGTCCGCCTGATGGTCCGCAACCGGCGGGTCCACAGCCCGACGGAGCTCTCTGACCATTGGTGGGACAATGGCGTCGTGCCATACGACGCCTTTGTTCTGCTCTCCTTCGGGGGCCCCGAGCACCCCGACGACGTGATGCCGTTCCTGCGCAACGTGACGCGTGGGCGCGGCGTGCCCGAGGAGCGGCTGCTGGAGGTCGCCGAGCACTACTACCACTTCGGCGGGGTCAGCCCGATCAACCAGCAGTGCCGCGACCTGCTGGCCGCGGTCCGGGCCGATTTCGGTGCCCACGGGATCTCGTTGCCGGCCTACTGGGGCAACCGGAACTGGGCGCCGATGCTCGCCGACACGGTCGCCCAGATGCGTGACGACGGTGTCGAGTCGGCGCTCGGCTTCGCGACCAGCGCGTACGGCGGCTATTCGTCCTGCCGGCAGTACTGGGAGGACATCGCGGCCGCCGTCGAACACGTCGGGCCGGGCGCGCCCAAGATCACCAAGCTGCGCCAGTTCTGGGACCACCCCGGCTTCGTCGGGCCCCACGTCTCCGCTGTCCGGACCGCGTTGACCGAGATCGACCCGGCCCGTCACGCCACCACCCGCCTGGTCTTCACCGCCCACTCCATCCCGACGACCATGGCCGAGAACGCCGGCCCGACCGGCGGCCGCTACACCGCCCAGCTCAACGAGACCGCGGCGCTGGTCCACGCGGCCGCCGCGCCCGAGCTCAGCTGGGACCTGGTGTGGCAGAGCCGCTCCGGCCCGCCGCAGGTCCCGTGGCTGGAACCCGACATCAACGACCACCTCAGGGTGCTGGCCGAGAAGGACGTGACCGACGTCATCGTCAGCCCGATCGGCTTCGTCTCCGACCACCTCGAGGTGCTCTGGGACCTCGACAACGAGGCTCTCGAAACCGCTCGTGACCTGGGCCTGGGCTATGTCCGCGCGGGCACGCCGGTCACCGACCCGGCGTTCGTCGCGATGATCCGCGAACTGGTCCTGGAACGCACCGCAAACGCGCCGCAACAGCGGCTCGGTACCCTCCCGGTCTGGGACATCTGTCAGACCGACTGCTGCCCGGCGCCCACCCGAGGGGGACCGAGATGACCGAGCGCAAGGCGATCGAGAGCTGGCTCACCGACATGGACGGCGTGCTGGTCCACGAGGGCGTGCCGGTGCCCGGCGCCCCCGAGTTCGTGAACAAACTCAAGACGTCGGGAAAGCCGTTCCTGGTCCTGACCAACAACTCCATCTACACCCCGCGCGACCTCCAGGCCCGGCTCAACCGGATGGGCTTCGACGTCCCCGAGCAGGCGATCTGGACGTCCGCGCTGGCCACCGCGCAGTTCCTGGCCGACCAGCGCCCCGGCGGCACTGCCTACGTGATCGGCGAGGCCGGCCTGACCACGGCGATGCACGCGGCCGGCTACGTGCTGACCGAGTTCGACCCCGACTACGTGGTGCTGGGCGAGACCCGCACGTACAGCTTCGAGGCGATCACCAAGGCCATCCGGTTGATCGACAGCGGCGCCAAGTTCATCTGCACCAACCCCGACGCCACCGGCCCGTCGAACGAGGGCGCCCTCCCGGCGGCCGGCTCGGTGGCGGCCATGGTCTCCAAGGCGACCGGCGTCGACCCGTACTTCATCGGCAAGCCCAACCCGGTCATGATGCGCTCGGCCCTGAACACGATCGAGGCCCATTCGGAGAGCACCGCGATGATCGGCGACCGGATGGACACCGACGTGCTGTGCGGGCTGGAGGCCGGGCTGGAGACGATCCTGGTCCTCACCGGCATCAGCGATCGCGCCGAGAGCGAGCGCTACCCGTACCGGCCGTCCCGGGTGATCGACAGCGTGGCCGACCTGATCGACGAGATCTAGATCAAGGTCCGGTCGTAGCCGGGTGGTGGGTGCTGACCGTCGCTCCCGCCGAGGGTCGCTGCGCTCCACGTGCGTGAGCGGTTGCGCTTCGTCCGCTGCGCGGACCCCTCATCCGGGATGATCAAGGGGTGCCGTTCACGGGATCCCATCCGGCCGCGGTCCTGCCGTTCAGCCGGACGCCGCTGCCCCTGTCCGCGCTGGTCGTCGGCAGCATGGTGCCCGACCTGCCGTTCTACCTGCCGATGCCGTACGGCCGCGCGCTCAGCCACCGGCTCCTCGGCGTGGTCACGGTCGACGTGGCCGCGGGCCTGCTGGTGCACGAGGCGTGGCTGCGGGTGCTGGGGCCGGCCGTCGGGTCGGTGCTCGGGCGGCGCGTCACACTGGCCCGGCCCGATGCTCTCCGGGTGGTCGCCGGGCTCGCGCTGGGGGCGGTCACCCACATCGTGTGGGACTCGTTCACCCACGCCGGGGGCTGGGGTGTGCGGCTGGTCCCCGCCCTGAACGCCCGGATCGGCCCGTTGCCGGCCTACGAGTGGGCGCAATACGCGAGCGGCGCGGCCGGCGCCGTGGCGATCGGAACCTGGGCGTGGCGGCGCCGGAAATCGCTGCCGGACCAACCCTCGCTGCCGCGCCGTCCCGTGGCGGCCGCCGTGATCGCCCTTGCCACCCTGGCCGGCGCCGCTCTGGGGTTCCGCCACGGCCTGCGCCGGCCCGACCCGGTGCGCCACGCCTTCTACTACGGCGCCACCTGGGCCGTCGATGCCGGCGTCCTGGCCCTGGTCGCGGTCAACCGCGTCCGAACAGCCGCTCGGACCAGGTGATGGATCCCCCGTCGTACGACCAAGATCGCAAGCCCGCTTTCGGTCCGCCTTCGAGGTACGGTCGGCCTGACCCAAAACGATCACCGCCCGGTACGGCCGTCAGGCACCGCTCCGCCCCTACATTGAGGTCGTGAAGCAGCCGAAGTGGTGGCATCTGCTCATCGTCGGCGCCACCTTGGCGGTGCTCGGCCTGTGCGTGCTCGGCGTCGGCGTGATCACCTTGGAGCGGGCCGACCAGGTCGCCAGCGTCACGTCGGCCGTGCTCACCGGGGCCGGTCTCCTCGTCGCCGTCGCCAGCCTCGTGGTGGCGCTCCGCGATCGTGGGCCGCGCGCCGCGCCGAAGCAGCCGCCACCTGCTCCGCCGGCTCCCGGGCGGTCGCCGCTCGCCGATGACCTGCTCCGGCTCCGCGATGTCACCAACGTCGACCACGAGCGGCTGTTCGGTGTCGACGAGGAGCTCGGACACCTGGGTGAGAGCCTCCGGAACCCGGATGGCGCCTCGATCATCTCGATCTTCGGTGCGGCCGGCGTCGGCAAGACCGCCCTCGCCTACGAGCTGGTCCGGCGGCACGCGGAGGCGGCCGGCTTCCACCGGGTCGCGAGCGTCACCGCGAAGTTCAGCCGCATCGACCGGGTCGGCCATCTCGAACGCGACGCCGAACGGGAGAAGATCGACTGGCACGCCATCCTGGTCGATCTGGCCCAGCAGCTGGCGCCCGGCAAGGACTTCAACGAGATCCTCATCGAGCAACAGCTCCCGGCCGCGCTGCCGGCCGACCCTTGCCTCATCGTCGTGGACAACCTGGAGACCGAGGAGGCCGAGGTCGCCGTCCGGTACCTGGCCGGTTCCGGCATCCTGGGGCCGCACAAGGTGGTGATCACCACGCGCGAGTCCGTCGCCGGAGTCCGGGTCGGCCGCCTGAAGGAACGCACCTGGGACGGGCCTGACCACGACGCCGCCACGGAGTACGCGCGCTACCTGGCGGCCGACGACCGAACCCTCGACCCTCGCAAGAGCGACCTGGAGGATGTGGTCCGGGCCGCCGAGCGCACACCGCTGCTCATCCAGATCATCATCAACCAGGCCCGGGTCGAGCGACTGCCGATCCGCGAGGTGATCGGCCGGCTCCGTGATGTCACCGGCGACCTCGGCCGTGCGGTGTGGACGTTCTGCTACGTCAATTCGCTGAACGTGCTCGAACAGCGACTCCGCGACCCGGGCCTGCCCGCCGACGTCGCCCAGGAACGGGCCGTCGCTCTGGTCACCAGGCTGATGGCCGTCTTCTGCGCCCGGCCGGCGGGCACCAGCGTCACGTCCGAGGAGTTCTACCGGCTCAGCACGATCGCCGACCATGACGAGTTCCTCCGAGCCCGGGCGATGGCCTGCGGGCTCGCGCTCGTCAAGTCGGTACGCAACAACGAGCGCTTCACCGTCCACTCGCTGCTCCGGGAGTTCTTCTGCGCCCAGCAGCGGCCCTGCTCGGCGTGATGACGACGCGACCTCTCGACGCCGAGGCCTGGCAGGGCCGGCTCGGCGGGCTGACCGGGAGCCGGGACTGGTGGACGAACGACGTCAAAGGCCTGATCGAGGCGGCCCGGACCAAGAAGGCGGCCGAGATCCGGGAAGAGTTCCCCACGTACGTGTTCACGGTCGACGAGATGGCCCAGCGCCCGGGCGTCGTCGACGCGGACATGCTCGCGGCGTTCTTCACGGAGTTCGGCCGGCTCGCGGCGAACCTCGGTGAGCCCGCCAACGACCGGCAGGTCGCCGAAGGGCTCGAGCGCGCCATCGAGGTGCAGCGGGCCAACCACGCCGACATCACCGGGCTGTGGCTCGCCAAGGCCGCGTACCTCGGATCCGTCGAGATCGAGAGCGACGAGCGTCTGGACGCGATCAGGACGGCGGTCGAGGGAGCGCCGCCGGGCTCGGAGGAATGGGCGACGGCGATCGTCACGCTGGCCGGCTACCAGCTGGAGGTGAGCCGGTACGACGACGTCATCGCGACCGTCGACCGGTTGCGGACCGGAATGCCCCCGGAGCGGTACCGGCAGAAGTATCGCTGCGCCTCCCTGGTCTACCAGGGGATGGCGCTGTTCACCTCGTTCCAGGATGTCGACCGGGCCCGGGCGGTCCTGCTCGAAGCCCGCGAGTACGAGGCATCGGCCGACGACCTGGTGATCGCGCGCTGGATCGCCACGGCGTACCACTTCCTGGCGCGGATCGCCGAGGTGGATCGGCAGTTCCAGACCGCGGTCGACCTCTACCTGGCGGGCCAGGCGTTCCAGGACCGATGCCCGGAGGAGGTCGGCTCGAACGCGTTCATCCACCTCCGGATCGCCGAGCCGCTCATCGCGGCCGGCGCTCTCGACCCGGCCGCACACCACATCGCCGAGGCACAGCGGTTGGTCAAGGCCGGCTCGAACATCAGCTCGGCCTGGCTTCAGGTGAAACTCACCGAGGCCACGCTGAAGGCGGCCGAGGGCGACCTGCGTCAAGCCGAGGGCATCGCGTCCGGTGCGCTCGACGCCGCCCGGCGTACCGCTTTCTGGCGTGGAGAGCTGCTCTGCCTGGGCTACCTGCTCGTTCTCGGCGTCCGCCGGCGCCGCCCGGACAAGATTCTGGTCGCCGTCCTGCGTATCGCCCGAACCGCCTTCTTCGGCGAGCTACGACGCAACGGCCTGCTGAAGCTGCTCACCCGGGTGCCGGTCATCGTGCCGATCGCCGTACGCCGGATGTCCCGCCGCCCGCGCGGCGCCGGCGAGGCGGCCACCCGCTGCCCCTGCGCGCTTCATGACCGGCCGGTGATCGCGGCCGGCGGCTCTACTTGACCGTCAGGGTGAGCGTGCGCTCGACCGCCCTCGGGACGTAGTCGGTGAAGCGGACCCGCAGCTTGTAGCTGCCCGCCGTGGCCGGGGTGCCGGAGAGGACGCCGACGCGGGTCAGGGACAGGCCGTGCGGCATGGTGCCGGAAGCCAGGGTCCAGGCGCCGGTCAGGTTGGCCGTGCGGGCGAGCTGCTGCCGGTAGGCGTGGCCGGTGGCGGCGGCCGGCAACGTCGCGGTGGCGATGCGGGTGGCGGCCGGCGGGGGAGTGGTGAAGAGCAGCTTGTTGGGCGACCCGGTGCCGGCGTTGGGGATCTTGTTGCGGGTGCTCGCGGCGAGCAGGCGCGACGCGACCTTGGCCGGGCTCAGCGACGGGGTGGCGGCGAGCAGCATCGCGGCCGCGCCGGCCACGTGCGGGCTGGCCATCGAGGTGCCGTCCATGGTGGCGTACATGGAATCGTCGCCGTCGTAGTCGCCCGGGAAGGACGAGACGATGCCGACGCCGGGGGCGAAGAGGTCGACGCATCGGCCGTAGTTGGAGAACGACGCGCGGCGGTCGCTCGCGTTGGCGGCGCCCACGGTGATCGCGGCGGCGACCCGGGCCGGCGATGACAGGCAGGCGCTGGCGCCCTCGTTGCCGGCCGCCACCGCGTACGTGACACCGGACGCGATCGACTTGGCGACGGCCCGGTCCACCAGCTCGTCCGGCTCGCTGCCGAGGCTCATGTTGGCGACGGCCGGCTTCTTCGCGTGCGCCGTGACCCAGGCGATGCCCTTGATGACGTCCGACGTGTAGCCCTCGCCGTTGCAGTCCAGCACCCGCACGGCGACCAGCCGCACGCCCTTGGCCACGCCGGTGGTCCGGCCGCCGATGGTGCCGGCCACGTGCGTACCGTGCCCGTCGCAGTCGGTGGCGTCGCGGTCGTTGTCGACGAAGTCGTACCCGCTGGTGGCCCGGCCCCGGAACTGGTCGTGGGTCAGCCAGATGCCGGTGTCGATGACGTACGCGTGCACCGCCGAGGCCGCGCTCGACGGCGTGTAGGTGTCGCTGAGCCTCGGCGCGCGCTGGTCGATGCGGTCCAGGTTCCACCTGGGGTCGCGCTGGGTGCCGGCGACGCGTACGCGACGGTCCGGCTCGACCATGGCCACGGCCGGGTCGGCGGCGATCCGGGCGGCGTCGCCCGCGGTCAGCGTGGCGGTGAACCCGGAGACGCTGGGCAGCGTGTCACCCACCCGGTCGCCGGCGAGCCGGTCGGCCGCGGAGCCGAGCGAGTCCGCGCTCAGCCCGAGCGACGCGTGCAGCGCCACGATGTAGCGCCCGGTCGGGGCCGCGGCCTGGGCCGGCGCAGCAGCGATGCCGGCCCCGGTGAGAGCGGCGAGCAGGGCGGTGGAGGCGCGGCGGAGCCGCAGGTGAGAGGTCATGTGCGTCCGTGCACCTTCGCCTGGGTGGGTTGATCTGGGCGCCAGGAAGATCGGCGCGTCACCCATCCGCCGGAGAAGTCAGCCGGTAGTGGCTCGGTTGCGGCGCGCGAACCAGGTGTCGGCCACCTCGGTGTGCAGCGGGAAACCGAGCTGCACCGGCCCGGCAACCACCTCGAGCGCCAGGGTCTCGTCGTTGGGGACGAAGGACGGCAGGGACAGCAGCGGCGGGAGCTCGCCGAAGACCAGCAGGATGCCGTCCAGGGCGCTCAACGCCTCGAACAGCCGGACGTCCGACGCCGCCTGGACGATGCCGGTCTCTTCCTTCAGCTCGCGTACCGCCGCCTCCTGCCAGGTCTCACCCACCTCGATGAAACCGCCGGGCAGGGCGAGCCGGTCGCGGGCGGGCGGAATGCCGCGCCGTACCACCAGCAGGCCGTCGCCGACCGGCTGGACTACCACGGCCACCGGCAGCGGGTTGCGGTAGCTGATCTCGGCGCAGGCGGCGCAGCGCCGTGGCCAGGCCTGGTTGGGGGTGAAACGCGCGCCGCAGAAGGTGCAGTGGGCGAGCCGGTCTTGCACGCCTCAGCCCAGCGGCGAGTTGCAGGCGGCGACCAGGGCCTGGCGGCACGCGGCGGTCAGCGGGCGCAGGGCCACATCGCGTTGCTGGGCCTCGTACGTGTTGACCGCCCCGCCCGGCGCGTTGTGCTCGGCCAGCGTCAGCACCTGGTCGAGCACGCTGGCCCGGGCGAACACCCGGCGCGCCCGCGGGTCGAAGCCCGGCGGCAGCGTCGCCGTGCTGTCGGGGCGCCGCAACGCCTGCAGCGCGCCGGCCAGCTCGGGCCGCCACTGGGCGACGTCGAGCCGGGTCAGTGCCGTGGTCGCGTCGGTCAGCGCCTGGGTCAGCTCCTGCTCGGCCTCGGCCGCGCCGATCTGGAAGCCCGGGCGGTAGGACTCGGTCGGGATGACCCGCCACAGCACGGTCTCGAACGTGACGCCGGAGCCGGACGTGTGCGTGCGGACCTCGGGCACCACACCGAACGACGGCGTCATCACCGCCTCGCCCGCGAGCATCGCCGCACCGGTCAGCGGGCCGGGCCCGGCCAGGCCGCGCGGGTCGCCGGGCGCGGGCAGGACGAGGCGTATCTCGTCCGGATGCAACTTGGCGAAGACGGGCAGGGCCTGGGCCAGCGGGACGTCGGTCCACGTGCCGGGAGCGTCGGCGACCAGGTGTTCCTCGTCGCCGGCGATCTCGCCGTCGAGCTCGTCGAAGGGAACGAGACCGGCCCGCCAGGCGCGCACCCAGGTCACGAACCGGGTCGACCGGCGTGCGGTGAGGGTGGCCGCGTTGGCTGCGGGGGACATGCGGCAAGGGTACGTGCCGTCCGACAGCCTTGTCTCGGCCGGAGCGTCAGATACGGCGTGTTAGATGACACGGGTTACGGTGCGTCCCATGTATGGGGAGGACGTGCTATCCGGTAACTGGCGGCGGCGCAAGGTGGTGCCCGAGGTGGACGCCGAGCGTGACCTGGTGGTGGAGGATGTGGACTCCGGCTTCTGCGGCGCGGTGGTCGGTTTCGAGTACGGCGCGGTGGTGCTCGAGGACCGGCACGGCAAGCGCCGCAACTTCCCGCTGGAGCCGGCCGCGTTCCTGCTGGAAGGCCAGACTGTGACCCTCCGCAAGCCGCCCCCCGCGCCGCCGAGGCAGGCCCACACCCGCACCGCGTCCGGCTCGACCGCGGTGGCCGGCGTCAAGGCCCAGGTGGCCAAGGCCGGCCGCATCTGGGTCGAGGGCGTCCACGACGCCGCCCTGGTGGAACGCATCTGGGGCGACGACCTGCGCATCGAGGGCGTCGTGGTCGAGCCGCTGAACGGCATCGACGACCTGCCCGGTGCGGTGCGCGACTTCGGCCCCGGCCCGAAGGCCCGCCTGGGCGTGCTGGTCGACCATCTCGTGCCCGGCTCCAAGGAGAGCCGCATCGTGGCCTCGGTCAAGAATCCGGACGTGCTGGTCACCGGTCACCCGTACATCGACGTCTGGCAGGCCGTGAAGCCCGAGCGGGTCGGCCTGCGCGCGTGGCCGGTCATCCCGCCCGGCCGCCCCTGGAAGGAGGGCGTCTGCGCCGCCGTCGGGGTGCGCGAGCCCTACGAGATGTGGCGCCGCATCCTCAGCTCGGTCAGCAGCTACAAGGACGTCGAGACGCCGCTCATCAACTCGATGGAACGACTGATCGACTTCGTGACCGAGCCGTACCTCTGAAGATCAAGTTCCGGTTGTGGCGGGGTGGGTGGTTCAGGCCGCTGCACCCGCCGAGGTCACATCGTCCGGCCCCAGATCAAGATCAAGAGATGACAGATGTCGTACCTGGGTGGGGCGTACAGACCGCAGCTCCCGCCGAGGCCGGGTGGGCGGCTCCAAGGCCGCGGGGCGGCCAGAACAGAGCCCCCCACCCTTCATTCTGCGTAATTGGTCACCCTCCTTTTCGCCGCGCCTGTGGACAACCGCCGGAAACCGTCACACCCGTCGGCTACATTTCCGCCCACCCACAAGGGCGGGGGAGGCGGGCGGCGGCCGCGACGATTGCCATGATCAAGAAGCCTGGCTCTCCCGCCGCGGATGCCCTCGCTTCAGCTACGTGAGCGGTCACCCTCATTGCCGGTCACCCTCGTTGCCGGTTGCCGGTTGCCGGTTGCCGGTTGCCGGTTGCCGGTTGCCGGCTGCTGCCGCGATCTCATTGCCGGCGGCCGGCCGCTGAGGCGATCAGGGCGGCGGCCTCGCGCAGGCGGTCGGGGGTGGACGCGGCGTAGCCCAGGACCAGGCCCGGCGGGCCCGGGGCGTGGCGGTGCCAGGAGAGCGGCTGCACCATCACGCCCTCGGCGGCGCAGGCCAGGGCCAGCTCCGTATCGGGTGTGTCGCCGGGCAGGGTGACCACGAGGTGCAGGCCCGCCGCCACGCCGGTGACCCGGGCCGACGGGAGATGCGAACGGAGGCCGTCGAGCAGGGCGTCCCGGCGGCGGCGCTGGCGGGTGCGGACGGCGCGCAGGTGCCGCTCGTAGTCGCCGGTGGCCAGCAGCCGCGCCAGCACGAGTTGGGGCAGCGTGGGATTGCCCAGATCGCTGGCGTGCTTGGCGGCCAGCAGCGCGGGGCGGAGCCGGGCCGGCGCGATCAGCCAGCCCAGCCGCATGCCCGGGGCGAGAGATTTCGAGGTGCTTCCCGCGTACGCCACCCGCGCCGCCGCCGAGGCCTGCAGCGCGGCGACCGGCGCCCGGTCGTACCGGTGCTCGGCGTCGTAGTCGTCCTCGATCACCAGCCCGGGCCAGTCCAGCAGATCGCGGCGGCGGGCCGGGCTGAGCACCACCCCGGTGGGGAACTGGTGGGCCGGCGTGAGCACCACCGCGTCCACACCGGCGGCGCGCAGCGCGTCCACCCGTACCCCCTCGTCATCGACCGGCACCCCCACCGGCCGCACACCCCAATGGACCATCTGGTCGCGCGCCCCGCGCGACCCCGGATCCTCGACCGCGACCTCGGTCGTCCCGTTCGCGCGCAACGTCTGCATGAGCAGCGCCAGCGCCTGGGCGACGCCGCTGACCACGATCACGTCGTCCGGCTCGGCGCGCACCCCGCGGCTCCGCGCCAGCCACCCGGCCAGCTCCCGGCGCAGCACCGGATGACCGCCCGGGTCGCCGTAGCCGAGATCCGAGCCGGTCGACCCGTCGAGCACCGCCCGTTCGGCGCGCAACCAGGCCGCGCGGGGGAACGCCGACAGGTCGGGCACGCCCGGGGAGAGGTCGTAGCGGATGCCCGCCGGAACCGGCACGGGCAGCCGGATGCCGGCCCCCGTACGCCGATCGGTGGTCACCCCCGACGGCGGCGCCGCCGCACCCAGCGTGCTGACCACGGTGCCGGCGCCGGCCCGGGCGGTGACCAGCCCTTCGTCGAGCAGCCGCTGGTACGCCTCGACCACCACGCCCCGCGAGACGCCCAGGTCGGCGGCGAGCACCCGGCTGGCCGGCACCCGCACACCCGGCGCCAGCCGCCCAGCCCGGATCGCCGCCCGCAACCCGTCAGCCAGCCACGCCGTCAGCCCCTTCCCCGGCGCCGTCTCGGGCCGCAGCTGCAGAAAATCCGACCCGTTGCCGGGTGCCGTCGCGGGCGGTGGCTGCGGAAAGTCGGGGCCGTTGCCCTGCGCCGTCGCGGGCCGGCCGAAGTCCGATTCTGGAATGGTCCACCTCCCGAAGCCCTGATTGGTCCTTCACCCGGACCATTCGCCTGACCAGCATGAACCGTGTGAACGGAAAAGGCATCACCTCAGGCGCCGCCGGCATGGTCTTCGTCGGCGGCAGCGTCGCGGTGTCCGGGGCGCTCGCCGCCGCGCCGCTGGCCACCATCCAGTCGCTGCGCTACGCCGCCGCGGCCCTGCTGCTGGTCGGCTATGCCCGGCTCACCGGCCGGTCCCTGAAGAGGCCGCGCGGCCGCGAGTGGCTCTGGTTGCTCGGCGTCACCGGCGCCGGCCTCGTCCTCTTCAACATCGCGCTGGTCCAGGGCTCGAAGCACGCCGAACCGGCCGTGCTGGGCGTGGCCGTCGCCTGCGTCCCGATCGTGCTCGCCGCGCTCGGCGGCCGCGGGGGAGCGAGAAAGAGCGTTCTTTCTGCCGCCGCGGTGGTGACGGTCGGAGCGGTGCTGGTGGAGGGCGCGGGCCGCGCCGACGCGGTCGGCATCGGCTGGGCGGTTGTCACATTTGCCTGCGAGGCCGGGTTCACCTTGCTGGCCGTTCCGCTGCTCGGCCGGCACGGCCCGGTCGGTGTCTCGGTGCACACCACCTGGCTGGCCGCGGCCCTGTTCGGCGCGTACGCGCTGGTCGCCGAGGGGCCGTCGGCGGTGACCACGCTGACCGGCGCCGAGATCCTGGCCGGCGCCTATCTGGCCGTCGGGGTGACCGCGTGCGCGTTCGTGCTCTGGTACTCGGCCGTCCACAGCCTCGGCGCCGGGCGCGCCGGCCTGCTCACCGGCGTCGCCCCGATCGCGGCCGCCGCGGCCGGCGTCGCCCTCGGCGAGCCGATGCCCGGCCCCCTGGTCTGGGCGGGCATCGCCCTGGTCGCGACCGGCCTGGCCATCGGCATGCCGACCCGCTCCGGCCCAGCCGCGCCACCCGCCGCCGACCCGGCGCCACCGTCATCGGGTCACCGGGAAGTCGGGCCCGGCCCCGCGTCAACGTCACCGGGCCAGTCGGGAGTTGCGGTCGGCCTCGTGCCATCGCCGCCGGGTCAGCCGGGAGTTGCGGTCTGACCGTGCGCCATCGTCGCCGGGTTGCCCGAAAGCCGCGGCCGATCCCGCGCCAACTGTTGCCGCGGAACTCGGGAGCGGTGGACGCGGGACAACCCGGCGGTGGACGCGGAGGGTGACCACGACGGCGGCCGCTCCCGGGTCACGGGCACGTGCTGTGCCCGTACCCGGAGAACGGTCTTGATCTCAAAATAGGAGCACGGTCACGCCAGGTGGGCGGGGTCTCGGCGGAAGACGAACGTGGCGATGTCCAGGGCCTCGACCGCGCCGTCGACCGCGCGGATCACCTGGAGGATCTCACCCAGCTGCTCGCCGCTGACCCCGCGCCAGCGGTCGCCGCCCTCGCGGACGAAGCGCCAGTCTTCCTCGCCGGGCACGGCCATCACCAGGTCGTCGCCGTCGGCGCGCATCTCGAGCTCGCGGCCCATCCACCACCAGCGGCCGGACAGCTCGGCCGTCTCGCGGGTGGGCGGGGCGGCCGGACGCCACGGCTTGACGGCCTCCGGCTCGGTGTCGAGCACCGCGGTCAGCGCGTCCAGAGCCACCTGCTGGATCGAACCGCGGCTCAGCCCGTAGGCGTTGGCGAACGCGATCACCCCGAGGCGGCTGCGGCGATGCACGGCGAGGGTGGCGACGTAGCCGGGCATCGAGCCGCCGTGCCCGACGTACACCCGCTCGCCGACCCGGTAGAGCTCCGGCCCCAGCCCGTGCCCGCCGGTCCACGACTCGAGGTCGTAGAGGGAGACCGGCACGCACATCTCGTCGACCGTCTCCCGGCCCAGCACCGCGGGCGCCGGGTCGGCCAGGAACGCCGCCCACTTGGCCATGTCGGTGATCGTGGACCAGAGCTGGCCGGCGGGGGCCATCGCGCCCGCGTCCGGCCGGGGCTCCTCGTGCAGGGTTCCGTGCACCGGGTCGACGACGTAGCCGCGGGCGAACGGCTCCACCGGCGCGTAGGTGGTCCGCTTCATCCCCAGCGGATCGAGCACCCGCTTGCCGACCAGGGTGGCCCACGACTCGCCGGCGACCTTCTCGAGCACGGCGCCGAGCAGCCCGTAGGCCAGGTTGGAGTAGTGGAACGCCCGGTACGGGCGGCCGGACAGCTTCTCCGGCGCCAGCCCGGCCAGCAGCTGCTCGACGGTGCCGCCGTCGTTGCGCTCCCACCACGGGCCGTCCGGCTCGCGCTGCAGGCCCGAGACGTGCCCGAGCAGCTGGCGCAGGGTGATGCCGCCGACCGGGGTGCCCGGGAGGTGCCGGTAGAGCAGGTCGTCGAGCGCGAAGGACCCCTCGTCGCGCAGCTGCATGATCATCGTCGCGGTGAACGTCTTGGTGATCGACCCGAGCCGGTACTGCGTCTTCGGGTCGGGCCGCGGATGTTCGCCGGCCGCCGCGAAGTGGAGCACGGCCCGGTCGCGGACCACGCCCAGGGCGACCGACGGCACCCGGCCCGAGGACTGCGCGGCAGCGGTGATCTCGGAGACACGTCGCACGGATTCCGGCAGCAGGGTCACGGGTGGCCTTTCGGTCGGGATTTCCATGTCTAACTGCCTCGGCCCGTTCTGGCTACGGAGATTCGTGCGTATACTCGGAGACGAGTATTCGGCGGCGGATAAGGATCTCGGTGGCGAAGAAGACGCGCAAGGTGGGCAATCTGACGGCGTTGGCGCTGCTCGCGCTGTTGTCGCCGGGCGAGCCGATGCATCCGTACGAGATGGCGACCGTGCTCCGCCGCACCGGCAAGGAGCACGACATGGCCATCAAGTGGGGCTCGCTCTACACGGTGGTCGGCAACCTGGCCAAGCACGAGCTGATCGAGCCGGTCGAGACCGGCCGGGCCGGCCGCCGCCCCGAGCGCACCCGCTACACGATCACCGACGCCGGCCGCACCGAGCTGCACGACTGGATGACCGAGCTGGTCAGCGACCCGGCCGAGGACCGGCCCCGGTTCGCCGCGGCGCTGTCCGTGCTCGGCGTGCTCAGCCCGGCCGAGGCCGCCGCGCTGCTCGAGGTGCGCCTGGCCGCGCTCGACCGCGAGATCACGGTCCGCCGGTCGACGCTCGAGATCGACGCCGCGACGGTGCCGCGGCTGTTCCTGATCGAGGAGGAGTTCGGCCTCGCGGTCCGTGCCGCCGAGGCCGAGTGGGTGCGCGGGCTGCTGGGCGAGCTCCGCGACAAGACGTTGCCGGGACTGGCCGACTGGCAGGCCTGGCACGAATCCGGCGGTGAGGCGCCGCCGGAGTTCCGGGCGCTGCTGGAGGACAAGTGATGAAGCTACGGGTTCCCGAGATGGAAGGCCGCTCCGCGCGGTGGTACGCCAAACAGCGCGGGAGCGCGCCACAGATGTCGGCCTACCGCCGGTCGGCGTCGAAGCTGTCGGCCGAGGCGCCGGGCGCGACCGTGCTCGAGGTGGCGCCCGGTCCGGGCTACCACGCCGTCGAACTGGCCCGCCTGGGTCACCCGGTGACCGGGCTCGACATCAGCCACACGATGGTCGAGATCGCGCGCGAGACGGCGGTCCGGGCCGGCGTTGATGTGGACTTCCGGCCGGGGGACGCCACCGCGATGCCGTTCGGCGACGGCTCGTTCGACCTGGTCGTCTGCCAGGCCGCGTTCAAGAACTTCCTTGACCCGACGGCCGCGCTGAACGAGATGCGCCGCGTGCTGCGGCCCGGCGGTCTGGCCGTGATCCAGGACCTCAACTCCGAAGCGACCCGGGCCGACATCGCCGCCGAGGTCGCCGCGATGGGACTGAGCGCCGTGAACTCGGCGCTCACCCGGTTGACGCTGAGCTGGCTGCGGCGCCGGGCCCGCACCGTCGCCCAGTGGAGAGAGCTGACCGGCGAAGCTGAGATTCGGCTGGACGGTCTGAGCCTCGAGGTGCGTCTTCGGGCATGAGGTGGATGCGCAGTCCGTGCGTAGACGTGTCACGATTCAGGTATGGAAGCCGTGCTCTGGGTGGTCCTCGCCATCGCGCTAGCGATCGGTGAGGCCTTCACGGCGACGTTCTTGATCATCTTCTTCGCGGTGGGCGCTCTGGCCGCCGCGGGCGCGGCCGCGCTCGGCGCGCCGGTGCTGGTCCAGGCGATCGTCTTCGCGGTCGTCTCGGCCCTGTCGGTGGGGGCGGTCCGGCCGATCATCATGCGACATCAGCGGTCCGCACTGGAGTCCGGCGAGACCCCGATCGGGGTGGAGGCCATCGCCGGCTCCCGGGCGACCGTGCTCGAGGAAGTCGACACCGAGCACGGTCTGGTCAAGATCGACGGGGAGCTGTGGCAGGCCCGCGTCATGGACCACACCGAGAAATACCAACCCGGCCAGCGGGTCCGGGTCGTCAAGGTCACCGGCGCCACGGCCATCGTGTGGCGCGATGACATGCCAGATATCTGAGGGGCGCTATGGACGCTGTCGTCGGCATTCTCATTTTCATCATCGCGTTGTTCGCCGTCATCACGCTCATCCGGTCGGTGCGGATCGTGCCGCAGCAGCGGATGGACGTGGTGGAACGGCTGGGCAAGTACAAGCGGACCCTGTCGCCCGGACTCAACCTGCTCGTGCCGTTCGTCGACGCGGTCCGCAGCAAGGTGGACATGCGCGAGCAGGTGGTCAGCTTCCCGCCGCAGCCGGTCATCACGTCCGACAACCTGGTGGTCTCGATCGACACGGTCCTCTACTTCAAGGTGGTCGACCCGGTACGGGCCACGTACGAGATCAACAACTTCCTGCAGGCCATCGAGCAGCTCACCGTCACCACCTTGCGTAACGTGATCGGCTCGCTCGACCTGGAGCGGGCCCTGACCAGCCGCGAGGAGATCAACCGGCACCTGTCCAGCGTGCTCGACGAGACCACCGGTCGCTGGGGCATCAAGGTGACCCGGGTCGAGATCAAGGCGATCGAGCCGCCGCCGAGCATCCGCGACTCGATGGAGAAGCAGATGCGCGCCGAGCGGGAGCGCCGCGCGACCATCCTGAACGCCGAGGGCCACAAGCAGGCGTCGATCCTGACCGCCGAGGGTGAGAAGCAGTCCCAGGTGCTCCGCGCCGACGGTGACCGGCAGGCCCGGATCCTCCAGGCCGAGGGTCAGGCCAAGGCGATCCGGATGGTCTTCGACGCGATCCACACCTCGAACCCGTCGCAGAAGGTGCTGGCCTACCAATACCTTCAGGCCCTGCCGCAGATCGCCAACGGCACGGCGAACAAGGTCTGGATCGTGCCGACCGAGCTGACCAAGGCCCTGGACGGTCTGGGCGGCGCGCTCGGCGGGCTGGCCAACATGGCCAACGACAAGCCCACCGAGAACATCGACTCGGGCGCGGTCGAGCGCGAGGCGGTCGAAGCGGCGGAGGCCGCGGCGGCCGAGGCGGCAGCGGTCGGCCGGCAGGTGCGGGAGGCCGAGGCTCAGGTCTCCGGCGACCAGAACGCGCCCAAGAGCCTCCCGGCTCCCGACCCGGTCCCGCCGTCGGCGGCGCTCGGCGGCGCCGACTACAACGGCGCACAGCAGCAGGAACGCGCCTGATCCTCTGATGGGGCGGCCGGTGACGGCCGCCCCACCGGACAACCGCGGCCCTCACCGGCCGCCCCACCGGAAACTTGTGTCCCTTTTCGGGGGTTTCACGTCGGAATATCAGATCGTCTGCGAGGCTGTCCGCAGAGGACCCACCGACGGTGCCCCCGAGCCGCTCGGCCGTGACCCGAGCGAGGGAACGCGCCATGAGCATCAGCCAGCGGCAGACCGCGAGCGGACGCCCGCTCCGAGTGACACCAGCCTGGGTCGGCGCCGCGCGCCCGGCCCCCGCGACCTCCGACGACCACCTGCTGCCCGTACGCGAGGCGGTGTGGATCTGGTCGGTCCGCCGCTACGCCCGGGTGGCCCTGTGGGCGCTGCCGGTGAGCGCGCTGCTGCTCGGCTGGTCCGGGCTCGGCGTGGCCACCCCGCCCGGCCCGCTCGTCGTCCGGCTCGCGGCCGGATGGTGCTCCACGATCGCGATGATCGCGCTGGCGGCGTTGCTGGCCGGCTCGCGTACCCGTCGCCCCGCCCTGACCGGGCTCCTGATCGGCCTGGCCGGCGCCACGATCCTGCTGCCCATCTCGGCCCTGCCCGCCGGCGTCGCGCCGGACGGCAGCACCCTGACCGGCGGCGACATGCACACCGCGGCGATGGTCGGCGCGGCCGTGCTCGGCGCCGGCTGGCTGCTGCTCGGCTGGGCAGTCTTCCGCAGCCGCCTGGTCAACCCGGCCGACGGTGTGCTGCTGATGCTGGCCGCGGTGTCCATCGGCGCCGGCTCGTACGCGGTCCAGCCGTTCCCCACCATCGGCGCGCTGCTGCTGCTCGCGGCCGGCATGGGCCTGGCCTGGACCGGTGGCCGCCTCATCCCGCCCGCCTAACTCGAAAATCGACCGTGACCAGATACGCGGCAGCATCCCGCGGCGCGAAGCGGCGTGGGATGGGTCTTGGTTGAAGCGGTGACTTATGCGGCGAGGTCGAGGGTGACGTGGTA
>NZ_JBFBGU010000012.1:0-249746 GCF_040684855.1 Actinoplanes sp. NPDC089786 | reverse complement strand
CCAGCACCGACTCGATCTCCCCCGGCTCGATCCGGAACCCACGGATCTTCACCTGATCATCCGACCGGCCCGCGAACTCCAGCTGCCCGTCCCGGCCCCAGCGCACGATGTCGCCGGTCCGGTACATCCGCGCGCCGGGCTCGCCGTACGGGTCGGCCACAAAACGCTCGGCGCTCAGCCCAGGACGGCGGAGGTAGCCGCGGCCCACCCCGGCCCCGCCGATGTAGAGCTCACCCGCCACACCGGGCAGGGCCAGCCTGAGCCGGTCGTCGAGCACGTAGACCCGGCTCTCGATGACCGGCCGGCCGATCGGCACGCGGGTGCCGGCCGGGTCGAAGTCGGCCGAGAGGGTCGAGCAGGCGGTCGCCTCGGTGACGCCGTACGCGTTGACCATGTGGCGCCCGGGCGCCCAGCGGCGGACCAGTCCCGGTGGGCAGGCCTCGCCGCCCACGATCAGGGTCAGCAGGTCCGGCAGTGGCACCTCGGGCACGGTGGCCAGCACCGAGGGCGGGATCAGCGTGTGCGTGATCCGGGCCTGTTCGAGCAACGTGGCCAGCTCCTGACCGACCACCGGGCCGGCCGGCGCGACCACCAGCTCGGCACCCGCGCCGAAGGCCATCGTCAGCTCCATCACCATCGCGTCGAAGCTGGGTGACGAGAGTTGCAGCACCCGCGACGACGCGTCGATGCCGAACCGGCGGACCTGGGCGCCGGCCAGGGCGGCGAGCCCGGTGTGCGGCACCACGACCGCCTTGGGCCGGCCGGTCGACCCGGACGTGTAGATCACGTAGGCGGCCGAGAGGAGCGGCGCCCGCCGTCCCGGCAGCGGTTCGTCCGCCACCGGCAGGTCCCGGCCGTCCAGCACGGCGACCGGACGCGCGTCGGCGATCATCCACTCGCGGCGTTCGGCCGGATAGCCGGGATCCACCGGCAGGTACGCCGCGCCGGTCTTGAGCACGCCGAGCATGGCCACGACCAGCTCCAGCGAGCGCGGCCGGGACAGCGCGACCACGTCGCCGGGTCCGGCGCCCCGGCCGGCCAGCGCCGCGGCCACCCGCCCGGCCCAGCGGTCCACCTCGGCGTAGGTCAGGGAGCGGCCGTGGTCCGACAGTGCGGGCGCGTGCGGGGACTCCACGACCCACCGCTCGAACATCTCGAGGAACGTCACCTGCGGCGTGCGCGGATCAGTCATGTGTCAGCCCCCTATGGACCAGTCGAGAAGAAGTCGCCGGCGTTCGTGATCACTGAGCAGCTCGATGTCGGAGATCGGCCGGTCGGGCTGGTCGGCGACCGCCCGCAGGAGCAGGTGCCACCGCTCGGCGACGACGTCGATGCCGTCGCGGTCGAAGACGTCGGTGTTGAACTCGATGAAGCCGAGCAGATCCTGGCCGCGGCCGTCGGGCGCCGGGTCGGCCCGTACGCTGATCATCAGGTCGAAACGGGCCACCCCCGCGAAGACGGGCAGCTGCGCGATGGCCAGGCGCGGCAGGTCGAAGGTCATCCCGGGCGCGTTCTGCAGGGCCAGCGCGACCTGGAAGAGCGGGTGATGCGCGGTCGAGCGCGCCGGGTTGAGCACCTCGACCAGGTGCTCGAAGGGGACGTCCTGGTGGGCGTAGGCGGCCAGGTCGGTCTCCCGCACCCGGCCCAGCAGCTCGCGGAAGGTGGGGTCGCCGGAGACGTCGGTTCGCAGCACGAGCGTGTTGACGAAGAATCCGATCAGGTCGGTCAACGCGTCGTCGGTGCGGCCCGCGATCGGCGCGCCGATCGGGATGTCCGTGCCCGCGCCCAGGCGGGTGAGCAGTGCGGCCAGCCCGGCCTGCAACGCCATGAACAGGCTGACGTGACACTCGGCGGCCAGCGCGCTCAGGCGCCCGCAGAGGTCCTCGCCGAAGCGGAAGATCAGCGCATCGCCCCGGTACGAGGCCGCCGCCGGGCGGGGCCGGTCGAAGGGCAGGTCGATCAGCTCCGGCAGGCCGTCCAACGAGCGTGACCAGTAGTCCGTCTGCGTGTGGAAGAGGCTGCCGGTGTCGTCCGGGTCGCCGAGCAGTTGCCGCTGCCAGAGGGTGTAGTCGGCGTACTGCACGGGCAGCGGCGTCCACTCCGGGGCGTGCCCCGCGGTCCGCGCGGTGTACGCGGTCACCAGGTCCGTCGACAGCGGCCGCATCGACCAGCCGTCACCGGCGATGTGGTGCAGCAGCAGCATCAGAACGTGCTCGGCGTCGCCGGTCCGGATCAGCGTCGCCCGCAGCGGCGGCTCGGCGGTCAGGTCGAACCGGTAGCGGGCCAGCTCGCCCAGGTCCGTCCCGGAGCCGGCGACGGTCAGCTCCGGGAGATCGTCAAGGATGTGCTGGTGCGGCATCCCATGCTGTTCGGGGAAGACCGTGCGCAGGCTCTCGTGCCGCAGGGCCACGTCGCGGAGGGCGGCCCGGAGCGCGCCGACGTCCAGCTCGCCGGTGAGCCGGAGGGCCAGCGGGATGTTGTAGGTGGCGCTCGGGCCTTCGAGACGGTGCAGGAACCAGAGCCGGCGCTGCGCGAACGACAGCGGCACCAGCTCGGGACGCGACCGCCCGGTCAGCGCCGGACGGGCCGGGCCGGCCCGGGACAGCTCGGCGGCGAGCGCGGCCACGGTCGGCGCCTCGAACAACGTACGGATCGGCATCTCCACGCCGAGGGTCGCCCGGACGCGGCCGGCCAGCCGCGTCGCCAGCAGGGAGTGCCCGCCCAGCGCGAAGAAGTCGTCGTCCACGCCCACCGTGGTCAGCCCGAGCACCTCGGCGAACAGTTCGGCCAGGATCTGCTCGTGCGGGGTTCGCGCGGACCGGGCCGTCACTCCGGTGGACAGCTCCGGTACGGGGAGCGCGCCCCGGTCCAGCTTCCCGTGCGCGGTGAGCGGCAACCGGTCCAGCGGCACGACGGCGGCCGGGATGAGGTACGCCGGTAGCCGTTCCCGCAGGCGCCGGATGAGGTCCGCCGGATCGGCCGTCCCGGTCACGTAGGCGACCAGGCGATCGTCGCGGGCGATGACCGCGGCCTGGTCGACCAACGGGTGCTCGGTCAGCGCCGCCTCGACCTCGCCGGGCTCGACCCGCAGACCGCGGATCTTCACCTGATCATCAGCCCGCCCCGCGAACTCGACCTGACCATCCGCCGCCCACCGCACCACATCACCGGTGCGATACATCCGAGCCCCAGCCGGACCAAACGGGTCGGCCACAAAACGCTCACCGGTCAACCCCGGACGGTTCAGGTACCCCGACGCCACACTCGCACCGCCGACATACAACTCGCCGGGGACGCCCGGGGGTACCCGCCGCAGACGCTCGTCCAGCACGTAGGCCCACGTACCGACGATCGGACGGCCGATCGGCACACCACCACCGACACTCAACCGGTCCGACAACGTCGTACACACCGTGGCCTCAGTCAACCCGTACCCATTGACCATCAACCTGCCCTCCGCCCACCGCTTCATCAACGCCGGCGGACAGGCCTCCCCACCGACCAGCAGAGTGCGCAGATGCGGCAGTTCCATTGCGGGCACGGTCGCCAGCACCGACGGCGGGATCAACGTGTGCGTGATCCCGGTGGCCAGCAACGAACCCAGCTCCGCGCCCACCACCGGACCAGCCGGTGCCACCACCAACTCGGCCCCCGCACCAAAGGCCATCATCAGCTCCATCATCATCGCGTCGAAACTCGGCGAGGAAAGCTGCAACACCCGCGACGACGAGTCCACGACCAGGCGCCGCGCGTTCGCCGCCGCCAACGCCGCCAGCCCCTGATGCGGAACCACCACACCCTTCGGCACACCCGTCGACCCCGACGTGTAGATCACGTAGGCGCCGCCGCGCGGGTCGATCTTCGCCAGGGGTGCGTCCGCCCGGCCCGCACCCGGGAACGGCTCCGTGACCGTCAGCGCCGCACCCGCGGTCATCAACGCCACCCGCTCGGCCGGAAGCTCCGGATCCACCGGCAAATACGCCGCACCGGCCTTCACCACACCCAGCAGCGCCACGATGAGGTCGACCGAACGCGGCAACATCAACGCCACCACGTCACCCGGCCGCACCCCGGACTCCACCAACGACCACGCCACGGCGTTGGCGGCCTCGTCGAGCCGCCGATAGGTCAGGCTCCGGCCGGGGTCCGACACCGCGATGCCGTCCGACCAGCGCCCGACGAGCTCCGGCAACGTCGCCGGGGGCACGTCGGCCCGTTCCGGGCGCTCCCATCCGGCGAGCCGGTCCCGTTCCCGCGGCAGGAGGATCTCGGCCGCGCCGATCCGCTGGTCGGGATCGGTCACCAACGCCTCGAGCAGCATCACGTAACGGGCCGTCAACGCCTCGACCGTGTCCGCGTCGAACAGGTCCGTCGCGTACTCGGCCGTCGCCTTCAGCCCGCCACCCCGGCGCTCGCCGACGAAGATCGAGAGGTCCATCCGGGACGTGCCCATGTGGATCGAGCCGAACTCGCATCGCATGCCCGGCAGGTCGACCTCGGCCGGCCCGCTGTTCTCGACGCTCAGCATCACCTGGAACAGCGGCTGGTGCGCGGTGGACCGGGCCGGGTTCAGCACCTCGACCAGGTGCTCGAAGGGCACGTCCTGATGGGCGTACGCGGCCAGATCGGTCTCCCGCACCCGGCCCAGCAACTGCCGGAACGACGGGTCCCCGGAAACGTCCGTGCGGAGCACCAGCGTGTTGATGAACAGCCCGACCAGGTCGTCCAGCGCCTCGTCGGTGCGACCGGCGATCGGCGACCCGATCGGCAGGTCCGGGCCGGCGCCGAGACGGTGCAGCAGCGCCGCCAGCCCGGCCTGCAGCACCATGAACAGCGACGCGCCGTTCGCCCGCGCCACCTGCACCAACCGGGCGTGCAACCGCGCATCGATCTCGAACCCGACCGTGGCGCCCCGGTACGACGCGATCGCCGGACGCGGCCGGTCGAAGGGCAGCCGGATCTGCTCGGGGACACCGGAGAGCTTGTCCGTCCAGTACTTCACCTGGGTGGTGAGCAGGCTTTCGGCATCGGACCGGTCGCCCAGCAGATCCCGCTGCCACAGCGTGTAGTCGGCGTACTGCACCGGCAACGGCACCCACCTGGGCGCCGCCCCCGACACCCGGGCGCGGTAGGCCGTGGCCAGGTCGGCGGTCAGCGGGCGCAACGACCAGCCGTCCCCCGCGATGTGGTGCAGCAGCAGCATCAGCACGTATTCGTTCTCGGCGGCACGCACCAGCGTCGCCCGCAACGGCGGCTCGGCGGTCAGGTCGAACCGGTGCCCGGCCAGCTCCCGCAGGTCCACATCGGAGCCGACGATCGCCAGGTCCGGGATATCGTCGACAACGCGCTGATAGGGCACGCCGTCGTGGTCGAGGAAGACGGTGCGAAGGCTCTCGTGCCGGGCGGCCACGTCCCGCACGGCCGCGCGCAGGGCCGGCACGTCCGGCTCGCCGGTGATCCGCACGATCGCCGGCATGTTGTAGGTGGCGCTGGGTCCTTCCATCCGATGCAGGAACCAGAGCCGGCGCTGCGCGAACGACAACGGCACCACCTCGGGACGCGGCCCCCGGGTCAACGCCGGACGAGCATCCCGCGCCCGGCCCAGCTGCTCCGCGAGACGCTCCACCGTCGGCGCCTCGAACAACATCCGGATCGGCATCTCCACACCCAGCGTCGCCCGCACCCGGCTGGCCAGACGCGTCGCCAGCAACGAATGCCCGCCCAACGCGAAGAAATCGTCATCCACCCCGACCACGGAGAGCCCGAGCAGCTCGGCGAAGAGGTCGGCCAGGATCTGTTCGCGCGGGTCCCGGGCGGCGCGGCCGGAGGACATCGCGGTCAGGTCGGGCTGGGGCAGGGCCGCCCGGTCGAGTTTGCCGCTGAGGTTGAGCGGAAGCCGTTCGAGCGGCACGATCGCGGCCGGAACCATGTAGTCGGGCAGTCGCTCGCGCAGGTACGAGCGCAGCGCGGTGATGACCTGGCCGCCGGCGCGGACCCGGAGCGGGTTGCCGGCCAGCGGACGCCGGCGCCGTCCGGGCTGGTAGGCGCCGACCGCCGCGCCCCCGAACAGCGCATCGAAGGCACCTGAATCGTCATCACCGGTCCAGGTCAGCACCGCACGACCGGCCAGCTCGAACGGATCCACACCGTCACCGTGCAACCGGGCGTTACGAATGCCTCGAACCCGGGTTCGTTCCGGCCAGACCAAACCCGGATACCAGTCCACCACCGGCAGATCCCCGCACTCCGGGACCGCATCGCGGTGCAGCACCACGTCATACCGATACGCCGACAACTCGTTGACGTAACCACCCGGCTTCAACCTGATCTCCACACCGGCGGCCAACCCGGCGAAGAAATCGGGATCGAGCAGCAGCTCCTTCTCCACCGCCACGGCCTGATCCACCGCCCGCCGCAACCTGTCACCCGACAACCGCCGCGACAACACACCCTCATGGAAATGCCGCAGCAACCGAAGATTCCGCACGTCACCGACGAAAATCCGGCCACCCGGAGCGAGCAACGTCAGGGCCTGCCGGAGCACCCGGCTCAGATAGGCCGCGTCGGGGAAGTACTGCACCACCGAGTTCAGCACGACCGTGTCGAAGTGACCTGACGGCAGACCGGTCACGTCGTCGGCCGGCTGCGCGCGAAGCCGGACGCGATCGCCGACCTTGGCGCGCAACCGCTCGATGACCACCGGCGACAGGTCGGTCGCCCAGTACTCGTCGGCCTTGTCCACCAGCCTCGACATCAGAAGACCGGAACCGACACCGATCTCCAGCACCCTCGCGCCACCGAACTCCACCACAGCGGCCACCGCATCGTCACGCCACTGCCGCATCTCGCCCAGGTCGATCGGCTCACCCGTGAAACTGCTGTTCCACCCGGCGAAATCAGCCTCGTCACGCCCGTACAACCGGTCGTAGATCTGCTGCCATTCGTCCACCTGCTCGCCGCCGCCACCGGATACCACCGCCTCATCCGGCACCACGTAGGCGACCAGCCGTCGATCACCGGGACGGTCCTCACGCACGACCACCGCTGTGTGCTCCACCAGCGGATGACCCGCCAGCACCGACTCGATCTCCCCCGGCTCGATCCGGAACCCACGGATCTTCACCTGATCATCCGACCGGCCCGCGAACTCCAGCTGCCCGTCCCGGCCCCAGCGCACGATGTCGCCGGTCCGGTACATCCGCGCGCCGGCCCCGTCGAACGGGTCCGCCACGAACCGCCCCGCACTCAACCCCGGCCGGTTCAGGTAGCCGCGCGCCACGCCCGTACCGCCGAGGTACAGCTCGCCCGGCACGCCCAGCGGGACCGGTCGCAGGTGGTCGTCCAGCACGTACGCGCGGGCGTGCGTGACCGGGGCGCCGATCGGGGGCAGCGGCGCCGTCTCCGGCCCGGCGAACCACGCGGTGGCGTAGACCGTCGCCTCGGTCGGGCCGTAGATGTTGGCGATGCGCGCGCCTGGCCAGGTCCCGCGGATGTCGTCGACCATGCGAGCGGTGAGCGCCTCCCCCGCGACCACCACGCCCTCGGTGCCGACCCGCAGGTCGCCGTCGTGGATCAGGCTGGCCAGGGCGGACGGGACGGCGCTGATCAGGGTGCCGGACCACGGACGCTCGGCCAGCGCGAGCAGGTCCTCGACCAGCTCGATCCGGCCGCCGCAGGTCAGCGGGGCGAACATCTCGAACACGGAGACGTCGAAGGTGAGCGAGGTGGCGGCCAGGACGTGCCGGAGCAGGTCCGCGCCGACCCGCTCGACCGCCCAGTCGAGCAGGTCGGTGACCCCGCGATGGGAGACCACCACACCCTTGGGCCGGCCGGTCGAGCCCGAGGTGTAGATGATGTAGGCGGCGTGCGCCGGCGTCAGTGGACCGCGGCGCTCGTGGTCCCGGATCGCGCCGGGATGCTGGGCCGCGGTCGCCGTCACCGTGCCGGGGTCGTCGAGGAACAACGCGTTCTCCCACCGGCCGCTCACCGAGCGGGTGGTCAGCACCAGGGCGGGCCGAGCATCCTCGACCAGGAAGGCCAGCCGGTCGGCCGGATAGTCGAGGTCGACCGGCAGGTAGGCGCCGCCCGCCTTGAGCACGGCCAGCAGCGCCACGATCAGCTCGGCGTCCCGCGGCAACGCGACCGCGACGACGGTCTCCGGCCCGACGCCGAGGTCGATGAGCAGCCGGGCCCGCCGGTTCGACCGGGCGTCCAGATCGGCGTACGTGATGCCGGTGTCGCCGGCGGTCACCGCGAGCGCGTCCGGCGTGCGGGCGACCTGGGCGGCGAACCGGTCGAGGAAGACGGCTGGGGCGGCGTACGGGCGCCCGCCGTTGCCGAGAGCGAGCAGCGTCTCCGGCTCGCCCGGCCGCAGCAGGCCCAGCGCCGACACCCGCCGGCCCGGATCGGCGGCGGCCTGATCGAGCAGCAGACCGAGCCGGTCGGTCCAGGTGGCCACGGTCGTCTCGTCGTACAGGTCACTGTCGTAGTTCACGGTGACCGTGAGCCCGTCCGTCCCCGGGTTCTCGGCGACGCTGAAGGTCAGGTCGAACCGGGCCACTCCCGCGTCGACGAGCGAGCTCCGGACCGCGACGCCCGGCAGCTCGACCGGGGTGCGCGGGGTGTTCTGCAGGGCGAGCATGACCTGGAACAACGGCTGGTGGGCGGTCGACCGGGCCGGGTTCAGCACCTCGACCAGGTGCTCGAACGGCACGTCCTGATGGGCGTACGCCGCCAGATCGGTCTCCCGCACCCGCCCCAGCAACTCCCGGAACGACGGATCCCCCGACACATCGGTCCGCAGCACCAGCGTATTCACGAAGAACCCGACCAGATCATCGAGCGCCTCGTCGGTACGACCCGCGATCGGCGACCCGATCGGAATGTCCGGCCCCGCGCCCAGACGATGCAACAACACCGCCAACCCGGCCTGCAGAACCATGAACAGACTGACGCCGTACGCACGGGCCGTGCCGGCCAGGCACCGGTGCCGGTCGCCGCTCCAGGCCGAGGTGTGCAGGGCGCCGCGGTGCCGCGCCGTCGCCGGTCGGGGGCGGTCGGCGGGCAGGTCGAGGCGCTCGGGCAGGCCGCTCAGCGCCGCTTTCCAGAAGGCGATCTGCTCGCTGATCAGGCTGTCCGGGTCGTCCTCGGCCCCGAGCAGGTCGCGTTGCCAGAGGGTGTAGTCGGCGTACTGCACCGGCAGCGGCGGCCGGTCCGGCGGTTCGCCGGCGGCCCGGGCCCGGTACGCGGTCAGCAGGTCGCGGGTCAGCGGCCCCACCGACCAGCCGTCCCCGGCCACGTGGTGGAGGAGCAGCAGCAGCGTCTGCTCGCCGGGGGCGGTCCGGAACAACCGTGCGCGCAGCGGTGGCTCGGTGGCGAGGTCGAAGACCCGCCCGGCGTACGCCCGCAGCCGCTCCGCCAGCTCGGCGGCGGCTACGTCCTCGACGGTCAGATCCGGTACGGCGTCGAGGATCCGCTGACCGGGCACGCCGTCCGCGTCCGGCAGCACGGTCCGCAGGCTCTCGTGCCGCCCGGCCACGTCGCGCACCGCCGCGCGCAGGGCGTCCACGTCGACGCGACCGGTCAGGCGCAGAGCGAGCGGGATGTTGTAGGTGGCGCTCGGACCGTCGAGACGGTGCAGGAACCAGAGCCGGCGCTGGGCGAACGAGAGCGGCAGCGGATCGGGACGGCCGCGCGGTGTGAGGGCGGGGCGCCGCGCCCGTTCCTCGTCCAGGTGCCGGTCGAGCGCGGCGACCGTAGGCGCGGCGAACAGCGTCGCGATCGGCACCTCGGCGTCCAGGAAGGTCCGGATGCGCCCGATCAGCGTGGTGGCCGACAGGGAGTGACCGCCGAGATCGAAGAAGTTCGCCGTACGACCGACGTCGGGCACGCCCAGCACGTCGGCGAAGAGCCCGCACAGGATCTGCTCGCGCGGGGTGCGAGCCGCCTCCCCCGTACCCTCGCTCGGGGTCTCGGGCTTGGGCAACGCGGCCCGGTCGAGCTTGCCGTTGCGGGTCAGCGGCAACCGGTCGACCTTGACCAGCGCCGACGGCACGAGGTGGGCCGGGAGTCGCTCGGCGAGCCATCCCCGGATCTCCGCGGCGCCGCCGGCCGCCACCAGATACCCGGCCAGACGCGTGTCGCCGGGAGCGTGCTCGTAGGCGACGACCGCGGCCTCGGCGACGTCCGGGTGCGTGAGCAGGCGTGCGGCGACCTCGCCGGGCTCGATCCGGAAACCGCGGATCTTCACCTGGTCGTCCGCGCGGCCGGCGAACTCGAGCTCGCCGGTGTCGGTCCAGCGGGCCCGGTCGCCGGTGCGGTACATGCGCGCGCCGGGTGGCCCGTACGGGTCGGCGACGAAGCGCGCGGCGGTCAGCCCGGGCCGGCCGAGGTAGCCGCGGGCCAGACCGGGGCCTGAGACATAAAGCTCGCCGGTGACGCCCGGCGGCAGCGGCTGGAGCGCGGCATCCAGCACGTGGGTGCGCAGGCCGGGCAGGGCCGTGCCGATCAGTCCGGCGTCCCGGCCGGCCGCGTCCGGGTCGATCGCCGACCAGGTCACGTGGACGGTGGTCTCGGTGATGCCGTACATGTTGATCAGCTGGGGCCGACCGGCCGGGTGCCGCCGGAACCACGGTGCGAGCCGGCCACGGTCCAGCGGCTCACCACCGAGGACCACGTACCGCAGAGCGAGCCCGTCCGTCGCCCCCTCGATCAGCTGGTAGAAGGCCGACGGGGTCTGGCTGAGCACGGTGACCCGCTCGGCGCGCAGCAGGTCGAGGAAGGCTCGCGGCGATCGGCTGGTCTCGTACCCGACGACAACGAGCCGGCCGCCGTGCAGCAACGGTCCCCAGATCTCCCACACCGAGAAGTCGAACGCCACCGAATGGAACAGCGTCCACACGTCGTCGGCGTTGAGGTCGAAACGGTGCCGGGCGCCCGCGAACAGCCGGACCACGTTGTCGTGCGTGACCACGACGCCCTTGGGCCGCCCGGTCGATCCGGAGGTGTAGATGACGTACGCGGCCCCGTCCGGCCGCGCCCCTGCTCCGGGCTGTTCCTCGCCGTCCGTCCCTTCGTCGCCGGTCAGCACCAGGCAGGCGCCGGCGTCGGCGACGATGAAGGCGGCCCGGTCCGGCGGCTCGCCGGGGTCGATCGGCAGGTAGGCGGCGCCCGTCTTCAGCACCGCCAGCAACGCCACGATCAGGCCGGCCGAGCGGGGCATCCGGATCGCGACGAGCCGTTCCGGGCCGGCTCCGGCGGTGCGCAGGCGGGCGGCGAGCCGATCGGCGCGGCCGTCGAGCTCGGCGTACGTGTAGCGGGTGGATCCGTCCGTCACCGCGACCCGGTCCGGGGTGCGCAGGGCCTGCGCCTCGAACAACTCGGTCAGGGTGGTCCGGCGCCCGGCCGGTGGCGTGCTGGGCGGCGGCGAGGGCTGGTCGGTGAGGGCGACGGCGGCCAGCGGATCGTCCCGCTCGACCACGTCCGCCAGCCGGTGCACCACGGCGAGGAAACGCTCCTGGTGTACGGCGAGGCTGTCCGCGTCGTACAGGTCGGTGCTCGCGTCGAAGTCCAGCCGCGACCGGCCGCCTTCCGCGCGATGCAGCGCCACCGCGAGATCGGTGACCAGCTGCCCGGCCAGCGGGTGCGCGGTCGCGGGCCGCCCGGCGAAGGTCAGGTCGAGCCGGGCCGGCATCAGGTTCACGATCGGGCCCACGTAGGTGCCGATGTCCTGCGGCAGGGCCAGGTCACGGCGCAGGTCCTCGCCGCGGTACCGCTGGTGGGCCGCGGCCTGCCGAGCAGCGGCGGAGACCCGGCGCAGGAACTCCGCCGCGCGCATCCCGGGGCGAACCGGAAGGCGCAGGGGCAGCAGGTTCGCCGCCCGGCCGGGCATCGCGCGCAGCTCCGGGCTGGTGCGTGCGCTCAGCGGCAGGCCGAGCAGCACGTCGTCGCCGTCGCCGAGCCGGTGCAGGTGCACGGCCAGCGCCCCGATCATGAGGAAAGCCGACCACTCGGCGCCGGCCCGGCGGGCGATCCGGCCGAGCCGGTCGTTCTCCGCGGCCCCCAGGTGAAGGCTGCGGCGCAGGTGGCCGTGCGGCGTCCGGGCGGGCACCCCCGCGAACCGGGTCGCCGCCGGCCGGTCGGCGAGGCTTCGCACCCAGTGGTCGCGGTCGGCGGCGAACCGGCCCGAGTCCCGGTACCGCTGGTCCTCGCCGACCAGCTCCCGCAGCGGCCGGAAGGTGGCCGGCGGCACCGGCTGCCCGGCCGCCAGCGCGGTGTAGACCCGGGCCACCCGGGCGGCGATCAGCGTGATGCCGAAGCCGTCGTTGATCAATTGGTGGTACCGGTGGTACCAGAAGACGCGCGTGTCGCCGTCCACGAACAAGGCCTGTCCGAACAGCGGGTCCCGCCCGGGATCGAGCGGCCGGTTCAGGTCGGCGCGCATCCACTCCTCGGCCGCTTCCCGCGGGTCGGCCGCGTCGCCGACCCCGATCACCGGGAAGTCCCAGTCATCGGCGGGGACGGGCAGCTGCACCGGCCCGGCGTCGCCGTCGGCGAACCGCACGTGCAGGGCGTCCGCCTCGGTCACGGCAGCGCGCACCGCGGACTCGAACAGCGCCGGGTCGATCGGTCCGGCGATCTCGACGTACTCAGCGCCCCGGTAGACGGGGTTGTGCGGGTCGAGGCGCTGGGCGTACCAGACCCCGCGCTGCGCGGCGGTCAGGGCAAGGCCAGGGAGCGTCACTGATACCACCGATTCCTCGATCAAGCCCCCATGGCCTCGATCAGGCTCTTGGGCCGCATATCGGTCCAGTTCTCGTTGATGTGCTCGAGGCAGGCGTCGCGGTTGTTCTCGGGGAACGTCACGGTCCAGCCGGTCGGCACGTCCATGAAGGTCGGCCAGAGCGAGTACTGGCCTTCGTCGTTGATCAGCACCACGAAGGTGCCGTCCGGGTCCTCGAACGGGTTGGGCATCCGGTTTCTCCTTCGGTGAGGGCCCGCTACCAGTCGGCGGAGCGGGCGTCGTGCATGTTGACCCCGAGATGGGTCTTGCCGAGGTAGTCCAGGCAGTCCACCGGCTTGGCCGGCATCACGGCGCAGAACCAGGACTCGCGCAGCAGCCGCTCGACGGTGCCGCCCCGGCGCAGCCCGGCCGCGCCGCAGACCCGGCTCGCGGTCGTCGCCAGGTCGCTGAGCAGCTCGCCGACCACGTACTTGGCGGCGTGCACCCCGGCGTTCGCCTCGACCGTGCCCCGGGCCTCGTCGACCACGGCGCACGCCTCGTACACCAGGGCACGGGCAGCCCGCAGCGACGCGGCCGCGCGCCCGACCCGGCGGCGCAGGTCCGTGTCGTCGGCCCGGCCCGCGGCGGCCGCGACGATCTGGTCGAACAGCGAACGGGCCAGGCCGAGATAGACCCCGGTGTAGCCGGCGACCATCCAGTGCGGCTCGCGGACCAGCTTGAACAGCGACATGCCCTCGATGCCCATGAACAGCCGGTCGCGGCCGACCTCGACGGCGTCCAGGGTCATGTCGGCGGTGCTGGTGCCGTGCATGGCCGTACCGGGCCAGATCTCGCCGAACCGGACGCCGGGGTCGGCGCCGCTCACCACGAAGTGCGATATCTGGTGGTCGGCGTCACCGTCGGCCTGCCGGGCCGCCACCACGAAGTAGTCGGCGACCCCGGCCAGCGAGACGAACGACTTGTGTCCCTCCAGGACGAACCCGTGGTCGGTGGCGCGGTAGGTGGTCCGGAGGCCGCGCAGCTTGGCGCCGGAACCTCGCTCGGAGGTGGCCGAGGCGAACATCCGCTGGTGGTTGACGACCTCGTCGAACACCCATTCGCGGAAGGCGGCGCCGGCCCGGGAGGCGGGGGTGCCGGCCGACTCGCACAGCGCGCCGATCGCGACGCTGTGCATGTTCAGGCCCAGGGCGGTGGGCGCGTCGGCGGTGGCCAGCAACTCCAGCACCCGGGTGTAGTCGTGGAAGCCGAGGCCGTCGCCGCCGATCGCGGACGGCACGACCAGGCCCAGCAGGCCGGCCTCGCGGGCCAGCCGGTAGCTGTCCCGGCAGTCGGCGCGGCCGTCGTCGACCGCGTCGACCAGGCCGGTCAGCCGGGTGGTGAGTTCCTCGGTGCGTTTGAGGGTGTCGTCGAGGCTGGTGTCGGGCATCTCCGTCCCCGTTCCTGTTCGGTCGGTCGGTTCCGGTCCGGTCGTTCAGTTCCCGACCGGCAGGCCGAGTTCCCGCGCGACGGTGAGCCGCAGCAGGTCGTTCGGACCGGCGTAGGTGAGGCCGGCCAGGGCGGTGGCGGGGTCGGCGAACAACTCGGAGTCCTCGAGGTAGGCCCGCACCCCGGCGAGCCCGGCGGCGGACTGGGTCAGGGCGGCGTGGTCCTCGGTCACCGACACCTTGACCATGGCGGCCTCGGCGGTCAGCGAACGCATCGGGACACCGGCGTCGAGCCGGGCGGCGAGTCCGTAGACCAGCTCCCGGGAGCGGTGCACGCGCAGGGCCATGTCGGCGATCCGGGCGGCGGCCAGCTGACTCGCGCCGAGGCGGCGGCCGAACTGCTCGCGGGTCCGCGCCCAGTCGACGGTCCGGTCGAGCAGCCGCCGCATGGTTCCGAGGGCGTACGACAGAAGCAGCGCCCGCTCCCAGGCCGTCGTGGTGGCCAGCACCGACAGCCCGGCGCCCTCGGCCGCGACCAGCCGGTCGGGGCTCAGCTCCACGTCGGTGAAGTCCAGCACGCCCATCGGCACCTCGCGCAGCGCCGACTTGGCCAGCGGCGCGCTCCGGGTCACGCCGGCGCCGGCGAGCGGGACCAGGAAGGCGGACAGCGCGAACGGGCTGCGCCCGGGGAGCGTCCGGGCGAAGACCAGGGCCTGCCCGGCGAGGGGCGCGGCGGTGATGAAGGATTTGCGGCCGTTGAGCAGGTAGCGGCCGTCCGCGCGCCGGTCGGCCCGGGTGGTGATGCCGAGCGGGTCGCTGCCGCCGCCCTCCTCGGTGGACGCGTGACAGAGCAGCACCTCACCGCTCTCCACGCCGTCGAGCAGGTGCCGCTGGTGGTCGCCGAGCAACCGGCGCAGCGGGGTCAGGATGCCGAACAGCTGCGAGGCGACGGCGTACACCCACCCGGCCGGCAACCCGCCGAGCCCGAGGCCCTCGATCGCGGCCACCGCCTCGGACGACCGGCCCGGTTCGAAGATCCCCAGCCGGGCGATGCGGGGCCAGGCCACGGCCAGGTCGGACTCGCCGTCCTTGGCCAGCTCGCTCCCGGCGGCGCGGAACTTCTCGACGACCTCCGGCACGCCGGTCATCGCGGCGCCGGCCATCGCCGGGGCGGGCATCGCGGGGCCGGTCATCGCGGGGCCGGGTCGAGCCGCGCGGCGACGAGCTCCCAGAGGTGTCGCGGCGACCGGAAATGGGTGGCGACGATCTGGGACTCGGGGATCTCCACGCCGGTCTCCTCGGCGATCGCGGCGACCACGGCCATCACCGCGAGCGAATCGAGCAGGCCGGCCTCGAGCAGCGGGGTGTCCGGCTCGATCAGCACGCCGGGTTGCGCCGGCAGACGGCCGGCGATCAGGACGCACATGTCGTTCACGGAAATCACGGTTCTCCCCCGGGAAAGGTGGCGGCGGCGAGCGCACGGCGGTCGGTCTTGCCGTGCGGGGTGGTCGGGAAGCGATCGAGGGGCACGACGCGGTCCGGCAGCATCCGGCGCGGCAGCACCCCGGCCAGCCCGGTCAGCACGACCTGGGCCTCGGCCCCGCGGACGTACGCCCACAGCTGCCCCGCGTGCGGCCCGGTCTTCTGCACCACGACGCCCTCGTCGACGCCGGGCACCGCGCGCAGGGCGGCCTCGACGTCGGCCAGCTCGATCCGGATGCCGCGCCGCTTCACCTGGCCGTCACGGCGGCCGAGCAGCAGCAGCCGCCCGTCCGGCAGCCGGCGGGCCCGGTCCCCGGTCGGGTACGCGCGCTGCCGGGTGCCGTCCGGGAAGAGGACCGGCCGGGCCGGGTCGCGCAGCGTGCCGTCCTCCAGATAGCCGCGCAGCACCGACGGTCCGCTGACGAAGAGCTCGCCCTCGTCCGCGGGTCCGCCGGCCTCATCGAGCAGAACCGCCGCCATGCCGGGCAGCGGCCGGCCGATCGTGATCGGCTCGTCCGTGGTCCATTGTGGTGGGATGCGTTCCCAGGTGCAGACGTTGGTCTCGGTCGGGCCGTAGAGGTTGTAGAAGGCGGCGCCGGGCAGCAGCCGCAGATAGTGCGCGAGCAGGTCCGGTGCGAACGGCTCGCCGGCGAACGCGGCGATCCGCAGGTCGGCCGGTGGCCGCTCGGCCAGGCCCCCGCGGTTCAGCAGCAGGTGATAGAGCGTGGGAACGGCGTAGAAGACCGTGATCCGCTGCTCGGCGAGCCAGGCCACGACGTCGCGCGGGAATCCGCGCAGATGTTCGGGCAGCTGCACGGCGCAGGCGCCGGCCAGCGCGGTGGCGAAGATGTCGAAGGTGCTCAGGTCGAAGGTCAGCGGCGACTGGGCGCCGACCCGGTCGTGCGGGCCGAGCCGGAACTCGGCCGCCACCCAGCGGACGAAGTGCAGCACGTTGCCGTCGTTGAGCAGCACACCCTTGGGCACCCCGGTGCTGCCCGAGGTGAACAGGACGATGCCACCCTCCCCGGCCGGGCCGGGCTCGCCGAGGGCGTGGCAGTCGAGCTGGTCGCCGATCCGGGTGGCCGGCGGCGCGTCGGCGGCGAGGGCGAGCCGGGCCCCGGACCGGGTCAGCACGTGGCTCAGCCGTCCGCCGGTCACCATCCGGGTCAGGCGAGCCGGCGGGTCGCCGGGCTGCAGCGGGGCCGCGACCGCGCCGAGCCGCAGCAGGGCGAACAGGGCGATGGTGGCGTCGGCGCCGTGGGACATCATCAGGCCGACCCGGGTGCCGGCCCGGATGCCCAGGGCGGCCAGCCGCCGCGCCGTGCCGTCGACCGCCTCGGCCAGCTGCGCGTAGGTGGTCGTCCGGCCGCCGTCCACGACGGCGGGACGGCTGGCGTGCTCGCGGCCGGCGGTGGTCAGAATGTGGTCGAGACGGTCACCTGCCGGCACAGTATTGCCCCCGTTCACGGACGTGCGAATACGACGGCGAAAGGCAGTTCAAAGGAATTGGCCGACCGCCCGTGACATTCACGTGAGGCGATGAGTTGACCATGGCAAAATTAGCCCGGACGCCTCCGCTCAGCAAAGTGACGCAGATCACATGCGCATTTCGCGGGTCCGGCGTCACAATGCCCGTCCCGGTCAGCCTCCGGGGCGGCTCTATTGACCTTTTGCTGAGCGGCGGCAAGCCTGAGGTTCCGGCGCCGTCGGTCGACGGTTAATTCCTGGTGCGATACCGGTCAGCCGGTTCGCCATGGAAATGTCGCCATGAAATAGCGCGTGAAATCCCTCGTACGCCAATGTGCGAAGGGCGACGCCGCGCAACCGTCCACGCTCCGACTCGGGGGAAGCATGATCCCATGGGTGTGAAGGTTCCCGCCGCGCCGCACCTCTACGCCGTGCCCTATCTGCCGATCGGCGGCATTTTCGACGACCGCGAACTGGCCGCCGTCCGAGAGGTGCTGACATCCGGCGCCACCCTCTCGCAGGGGGTCTGGCGGCCGCGCTTCGAGGAGGCCTTCCGGCGCTACACCGGGACGCGGCACGCGTTCTCGGTCACCAGCGGCACGGTCGCCCTGCACCTGGCCATCCACCTGCTCGATCTGCGGCCGGGCGACGAGGTGATCGCCACTCCACAGACCTATCAGGCGACCATCCAACCCCTGCTCGACTACCAGGTCACGGTCCGGTTCGCCGACGTGCGGCCGGACGATGCCAACATCGACCCGGACCGGGTGGCCGAGCTGATCAACGAACGCACCCGGGCCGTGCTGCTGGTGCACTACGGCGGGGCCGTGGCCGGGATGACCCCCATCATGGACCTGGCCCGGCGCCACGGCCTGCTGGTGCTGGAGGACGCCGCCCACGCGCTGGGCTCCACCCTGGACGGGCGACGGGCCGGTTCGCTGGCCGACATCGGCTGCTTCAGCTTCCACTCCAGCAAGAACATCACCACGCTCGGCGAGGGCGGGATGGTCACGTTCGACCGGGATGACTGGGCCGAGCGGCTGGAACGCCTGCGCAGCAACGAGGCGGACGCCGTCCTGCGGCCCGCCCGGCACTCCTTCGGTCTCTCCGAAGCGCCGGTGGCGGGCGCGCTCTACCCCGGCCACGCCTACACCCACGACTACGTCCGGATCCGCCGGGCCGGCACCAACGCCACGCTGGGCGAGCCCGCCGCCGCCTTCGGCCTGGTGCAGATGGACCGGCTGCCCGACCTCCTGGCCCGGCGGCAGGCGATCGCGGGGCGGCTCGGCGAGGTGCTCGGCCGGTTCCCCGAGGTCCGGCCCCAGCAGGTGGCGCCCGGCAGCACCCACGCGTACCACCTGTTCACGTTCTTCGTCGATCCGGCCGCCATCGACCGCGACGCGCTGATCCGCGAGCTCGGCGCGGCCGGGGTGCAGACCTACCTGCGCTACTTCCCGCTGCACCTGCTTCCGGAATGGCGGGCCCGCGGCCACGGCGCCGGCGAGTGCCCGGTCGCCGAGCGGCTGTGGTTCGGCGAGCACATGAACCTCAGTTGCCAGCCCGGCCTCTCCGACTCGCAGGTGGAGATGCTCGGCGACGCGCTGGACCGCAGCCTTCGCAAACTCGTCCGGTGAGGAGTACCCGTGAAAACGTACGACCTGATCGTCGTCGGCGCCGGCCCGGTGGGCCTGGCGACGGCGTGGCACGCGGCCCGTCGGGGCCGTTCGGTCCTGGTCCTCGAGCAGTACGACCCGAGCACCGGCCGGGGTAGCTCCGGCGGCGCGGAACGCCAGTGGCGGTTGCAGTACGCGCAGGAGGATCTGACCCGGCTCACGCTGGAAGCCCTCCCGTACTGGCGCGAGTTGGAGCGGGCGGCCGGACGCCGGCTGATCCACGCGACCGGGAGCCTGTGGTTCGGCGACATCGACCAGGCCACCAACGAGGGCCAGATCGCCGGCGCCGCCGCGATCCTGGAGCGGGTGGGCGTCGACTACGAGTGGCTCACCGCCCGGGAGATCGAGAAACGGTACGGCTTCGCCGGGCTGCCCGCGGCGTACGAGGGCTTCTACCAGCCCGACGGCGGGATGATCGACGTCGGCGGAACCCGCTGGGCCCTCCACGAGCAGGCGCTGATCGCCGGGGCGGAGGTCGTCACGCGACGCCGCGTCATCGGGCTGTCACCGGACCGGACGGGCGTGACCGTCCGCACGACCGACGCCGCCTACCGGGCCGAGCGGGTCGTGGTCGCCGCCGGAGCGTTCGCCGGTCCGCTGCTCGCGCCCCTGGGCATCACCCTCGACGTCGAGCTCCTGGAGATGACCAGCTGCTCCTTCCGGCTCCGCGACCCGGCGACCGAACTGCCCACCTGGTTCGCGTTCGAGCGGGCGACCGAGGAGGACACCAACCTGTTCTACGGTTTCGGCCGCAACCCGTGGGCGGCCGACGACCTGGTGCGCGCCGGGCCGGACTTCGAGGACCGGACGCTGCCGGGGCCGTACGACGCGGGCCGGGTGCCGGACCCACGGCACCTGGAACGGGTCACCGGGTGGATCGCCGAGCACCTGCCCGTCCTGGTCCCCGAGCCGGTCGAGCCGCGCACCTGCCTGATCGCCCTGCCGCACGACCCGGGCCGGCAGTTCTACCTCGGGCCCGTCCCCGGCGCCGAGCGGATCGTGGTGCACAGCGCGGGCTGGGGCTTCAAATACGTGCCACTGTTCGGGCGGGCCTGTGCCGAGCTCGCCCTCGACGGATCCACCGCATTCGACCTGGACCGCATGGCGTTCGCCGGTGGTCCGCCGACCAGGAAAGCAGAGGGCTGAGTGCTACGCATCATCGACGGAGACGCCGTACGCGATCTGTACCCCATCGCCGACGCGGTGCCCGACATGGCCGCCGCGCTGATCGACTTCAGCGCGGGTACGGCGTACCAGCACCCGAGAGTCACCCTGGAGCCGCCGGGCCACGACGGTCGGGTGCTGGTCATGCCGGCCGCCAGCGGCGACATGCTCGGGCTCAAGCTGCTGAGCATGTTCCCGCGGGCCGGCGAGCGGGGCCTGCCCGGCGTGCAGGGGCTGGTGATCCTGCTGGACGCGGTGCACGGCGAGCCGCTGGCGGTGATCGACGGTACCGCGGTGACCGAGATCCGCACCGCCGCGGTCACCGCCCTGGCCACCGACCGGCTCGCCCCGGCCGGCGCCCGCACGCTGGGCCTGATCGGGGCCGGGGTGCAGGCCCGTGGCCACCTCGTCGGCCTGGCCAAGGTCCGGCCGTGGGAGTCGGTCAAGCTCTACAGCCGCTCGCCGGACCGCTCGGCCGCCCTGGCGAAGTGGGCCCAGGACCGCGACATCGACGTCGAGGTGGTCGGGTCGGCCCGGGCGGCGGCACAGGGCGCGCAGGTGATCTGCACGGTCACCTCGGCCAGCGAGCCGGTGATCGCCGACGAGGACGTGGCCGGCGGCGACGTGCACGTCAACGCGATCGGGGCGTTCGGCCCGACCTGGCGCGAGCTGCCGTCGGCGCTGGTCGCCCGGTCCCGGATCGTGGTGGACAGCCGCGAGTCGGCGCTGCGCGAGGCCGGCGACCTGATGATCCCGCTGGCCGAAGGGGTGATCACCGAGGAGGACGCGAGCACCGAGATCGGTGAGATCCTGGCCGGCACGCGACCGGGCCGGGAGGGCGGCGAGGTCACCACCTTCGTGTCCCTCGGCCTGCCGATCGAGGACGTGGTGGCCTGCGACGCCATCTACCGCCGGGCCGTCGAGCAGGGGGTCGGGCACGAGGTCAGGTTCCCCTGACCGCGCGCGAACGGCCGGCCTTCCGTCCCCGGGGCGCCGGCCGTTCGGCGTTGTGGCGACGGGTCAGACCAGCACGCCGAGCCGCTCCTGAACCAGCTTGGCCACTCCGGCCCGCTGCTCGGCGAGGTAGAAGTGGCCGCCGGGAAAGGTGCTCAGGTCGAACTCGCCTCGCGTGTGCTCCCGCCAGGCCGTCGCCTCCATCGGCGTCACCTTCGCGTCCCCGTCCCCGACCAGCACGCTGACCGGGCACCGGAGCGGCTCGGCGGCGGTGCAGACGTAGCGGTCGACGGCACGGTAGTCCGACCGGATCGCCGGCAGCGCGAGGCTCATCAGGTCGTCGTCCAGCAGGAAGCCCTGATCGGTGCCGCCGAGCAGGCGCAACTGGGCCAGCAGTTCCTGATCGCTGAGCGAGTCGACCGGCTCCCGGCGGTTGCGCGACGGCGCCAGCCGGGCCGAGGCGAACAGCCGGACCGGCGCCGTTCCCGCGGCCTCCATGAGCCGGGCGAGCTCGAAGGCCACGGTCGCGCCCATGCTGTGCCCGAACAGCGCGGTCGGCGTCACGCCGGCCACCGGGCGCAGGGCCTCGAACACCCGCCGGGCCAGCTGCGGGATGTCCTCCAGGCAGGGCTCGCGCAGGCGGTCCTGGCGGCCCGGATATTGGATCGCGAGCACGTCCACGGCCGGTGCCAGATCGGCCGAGAGCGGCAGGAAGGTGCTGGCCGAGCCGCCCGCGTGGGGCAGGCAGATCAGGCGGACCCGAGCCTGCGGCGCGGGATGGAAGTCGCGGACCCACCGGCGGTCGGTCACGGGACGCGCGAGCCTTCCTCGTCGTCGGAGCCCTCCCCCAGGGTCATCGCGGCCGCCGCGTCCAGGCTCTCGATGATCCAGCTCTGCAGGCTGCCGTGCACCCGCTCAGCGGCCGCCTGCCAGCGGGCCAGCCGCGCCTGTTCCGCCTCGATGCGGGGCAGCGGCACCTTGGGCGGGATCGGCACACCGCCGGTGCGGGCGAGCTTGATCTGGCGGCGCAGCTCGTTGCGCGACCATCGGCGCTCCTCGGCCTGCGCGAGCCAGACGTCCTGTTCCGTGTCGGAGAACCGGGCGACCTCGGCGTGGTGCTGGAAACTCAGGGCCGAGCGCCGGCGTCCGAGGTCGAACCGGCGGGCCACCCAGGCGTAGTTGCGGATCGTCTGGTATTCGAGGCCCGCCGCGTCGACCGCGCGCCGGTAGCGGTCGGCGTACTGGCTCTCGCCGTAGACGATCCAGTCACCGAGGCACCAGGCCGAGGAGTCGTAGACGTCGGCCAGCCGCTGCCCGGCCCGCTCCCAGCCCTCGTAGGTCAGGTCGGGTGGCAGGCGCAGCCCGACCCTGGTGATCAGCACGGTGCTCGGGTCCGGCGCCGGCGCGGACACCGCCCGCATCGCGTCGCGGCCGGGTGAGGACCGGGTCGACGGCGGTGCCGCCGTTCTGACGCTCGTCGCCTTGATAGGCACGCTCAACCTCCATGGATCGTTACTGGATGCGCGAGGCAGGCATGCGACGACTCTGGTTACGCCCGCACTGCCTCTCATCGATTGCCCGTTCACACGGCCGGACCGGCGCGGGCCGGTGATCGCTCCAGGATCGACCGGCGCGCGACCGGCTGGTCCTCAGCCGGCGACGCCCGTCGCCGGAAGGTCGGCGCGCGAGGCGCCGGGGCATGCCGGAACGGTCACGGCGCTGCTAAGGCCTTCGGACAACATTTCAGAACGCATACCAGTCTCCCCGTGATTAACCGGCACAACAGAGTGAACATTAACCACTACAGGGCGCAATGTCCATGGTCGTCAAGCACGCCCGGAACACATCGGACGGACATCAACTCCCCCGATTTGCGAAATCGATCCGTCCGTCGAGTGAGCGCACCGACCGTCGCCGTGGGCACGGCCCGAGCCGTCTCCCGTACGCCGACGAGCGGCGCCTGATGGCCTCCGACCAGCGCCGGAGCGGTTCGGCGATCGATCGGCTTCGCTCGGCACCTCGCCCGCCCGAGGGGGCGGAGCGGGCCACGGCACCGAGGGACGTCCGCCTCGGACAGATCTCGCCGACGAATCCGACCATTCATGAACGGGGCCGCGTAAATTGATTCTGCTGCGCATTCCCGGGCATTTACCGGAAGCATTCCCGGTCGTCAGTGAATTGACTACCGATACCCATTGGGCGCCTGTTCCATGCGGGACGGTGCTGGTCGCGGCCCACGTGGGCGCGGGACGCCCCGGGATCCGCCGGTGCGCGACGGAGCATTTCGCGCACTTCGGATGCAAGTTGCATGGTGCGCGCGGCCATGCTCCATACGTCCGAATCCTGCGGTTACGCGCGGCGGCGGAAAGCGCCGGCCGGGAGCGGGCCGGACACCGAGTATCCCGCCGGCGGGACATCTGGTGGAGCGGGTCAACCGGCCGAGGCGGCGAGCTCCCGGATCGTGGTGTGCTCGAACAACTGGGTCAGGGTCAGCCCCAGGCCGGCCGCCTCGACCTCGGCCAGCACCCGCAGGATGCGCAGCGAATCCCCGCCCAGGCTGAAGAAGTCGTCGTCGACGGTGACGCTGTCCAGGCCCAGGACGCTCTTCCAGATCCGGATCAGGTGCTGCTCGGCCGCGCTCGGCTCGTCGTCCTCGCCGGAGTCACCCGAGAGCCTCGGCAGATCCGCCTCGTCGAGGGTGGGCAACCGGAGCCGGTCCAGTTTTCCGGTGACCGTCCGAGGCAGCCCGCCGACCGTGACGAACCACGACGGAATCATGTACGCCGGCACCACGTCCCGCAGGTAGGCGACGAGCCCGCGCGGGGTCACCTGGTCACCGAGCGCGCTGACCACGACGTACGCGGCCAGCCGGACGCCGTCGGGCACCGGCACCGGGACCACCGCCGCCTCCCGTACGCCGGGATGGCTGAGCAGCGCCTCCTCGACCTCCACCGGTTCGATCCGGAACCCGCGGATCTTGATCTGGCTGTCGGCCCGGCCGAGGAACTCGATCGCCCCGTCCGGCCGGCGCCGGCCGAGGTCGCCGGACCGGTACATCCTGGCCCCGGGGACGCCGGCGAACGGGTCCGCGAGGAAGCGCTCCGCCGTCTGCGCCGGGCGCCCCAGATATCCGCGAGCCACGCCGGCGCCGCCGATGTAGATCTCGCCCTCGGACGCCGGGGCGCCGTCGTCACCCAGCATGTACACGTGGGTGTGGCGCAACGGCCGGCCGATCGGGACACTCCGGTCGCTCGCGTCCAGCTCCCGCAGCGGGAAGGCGGTGGCGAAGGTCGTCGTCTCGGTCGGCCCGTAGACGTTCGCGACCTCGCCGTCCGGCCGGTCCGCACGCCGGCCGGCCAGCCGCCGGGCCCGCTCGACCGACATGGGTTCCCCGCCGATCAGCACCTGGCGCACGGAGTCCAGCGCGGCCGGGTCGCGGTCGATCAGTTCGTGGAACAGCGGCGTGGTCAGGAACATCGCGGTCACCCCGCGACGGCGCAGCAGCTCGGGCAGGTCGGCGAGCGTCTCCCGGCCCGGCGGCGCGAGCAGGAGTCTCGCGCCGCTGAGCAGCGCCCCCCAGATCTCGAAGGTCGAGGCGTCGAAAGCGGTCGGCGACAGGTGCAGGAATGTCTCGCCGGGCTCGAACCGCAGGTACTCCTGGTCGCGCACGAGCTGCACGATGTTGCCGTGAGTCACCAGTACGCCCTTGGGCGTGCCGGTCGAGCCCGACGTGTACATCACGTACGCGACGTCATCCGGGTGGCCCGGTGCGGGCCTGACCTCGTCCGCCGGCCCGGACCGCAGCGACGCCAACGTGATCACCGGCCGGCCGGCCTCACCGGCCCACGCGGCCGCCTGGTCGGCCACCACGAACGGCGCCCCGGCGTCGGCCAGCAGCATCGCCAGCCGCGACGGCGGATATTCCGGGGAGAGGGGCAGGTAGCCGCCGCCGGCCTTGAGCACGGCCAGCGACGTGATCACCGAGTCGAAGGACCGGCCCAGGTGCACCCCGACGACGACGCCCCGGCCGACGCCGCGCCGCCGCAGCGCTGCGGCCAGCACATCGCTGCGTGCCCGGAGCTGGGCATAGGTCAGGCGGCCGGCGGCGCTGTCGAGCGCCACGGCCTCCGGACCGGCCTCCGCGACCGCGTCGAACGCGGCCGGGACCGTCGGGAACGTCATGCGGCCTCCCGTGCCTTGGGCTTGAGGACGACGGGAAGGCTTTCGACGCCGTTGAGGAAATTGGAGCTCAGCCACCGGACCGGCCCGGAGGGGACCACCGCCGCGACCGACTCGCGCAAGGTGGTCAGCATGGCCCGCAGCTCCACCTTGGCCAGATGGGCGCCGAGGCAGAAATGCGGTCCGTGGCCGAAGGTGATGTGCCGGTTCGGTGACCGGTCCAGAATCAGCTCATCCGGCCGGTCGAAGACGTCCTCGTCGCGGTTGGCCGACACGTTCCACATGGTCACGATGTCCCCGGCCGGGATCGTGGTGCCCCTGATCGGCACGTCGGTGGCCGCCACCCGGCCGACGTGGATGGCCGGCGTGGTCCAGCGCAGAATCTCCTCGACCGCCTGCGGGACACCGGCCTCGCCGCTGACCAGACGGTCCCACTCCCCCTCGTGCTCGATCAGCGCGAGCAGCCCGGTCGTCATCGACAGTCGAGCGGTCTCGTCGCCGCCGATGATCAGGTTGTAGCAGTTCAGCACGACCTCTTCGGCGGTCAGCGGGCGATCCTCGACCAGGCCGGTGGCGAGCAGGCTGACCGCGTCGGCGCCCGGGGAGTCCCGCCGCTCGGCCGCCAGGCGGGTGTAGTAGAGCAGAATCTCGCTCTGGGCCAGGCGGGACTCCAACGACTGCTGTTCGCCGTGCTCGGTCTCCAGCGCCGACCGGGTCAGCCCCAAGATCCGCGGACGGTCCGCCACGGGCACGTCGAGCAGCTCGCAGATCGCGGCCAGCGGGATGACCGAAGCCACGTCCTCGGCGAAGTCGCACTCGCCACGCTCGACCGCGGCCGCCACCACGCCGGCCGTCGCCCGCTCGACGTAATCGCCGACGACGCCGAGGACGCGCGGGCCGAACCCGGTCTGCATGAGCCGGCGCAGCGAGGTGTGCCGACGGCCGTCGGTCACCACGAGCATCCGTCCGCCGGCCGAGTCGCCGCCGCGCGTCAGGGTGCCGAGCATGTTGCCGCTCATCGACCGGAACCGCTCGGCGTCCCGGTAGGCCGCCATGACGTCGCCGTGTTTGCTCAGCACCCAGAATCCGGGGGCGGTGCCGGCCGGCGGATGGCGCCAGACCGGGGCGCCCGCGCGCAGCCGGCGCCAGAGGGCGGAGAGATCGTGGTCGCGATGCACGGCCGGGTCGAGCAGGTTCACCCGCGCCGGGTCGTCACTGGGGATCGGGGTCCGGGTCAGCACACTCGTCCTCTCAGCCGCGATGCGACGGGTCACTCCGGACGCAACAGCTCGGTCACCAGCGTCAGGAGGGGATCCGGCGCGTCCAGGAAGGCGAAGTGGCCGCCGTCGAGCACCTCGTACGAGACCTGGTCGCCGTACGCGGACCAACCGTGCATCTGCTCCGGCCGGATCTCCGCGTCCGCCGCCCAGTGCAGCACGACCACTCGGGACGGCAGGATCACCGGCTCGGCCCGCCGGTAGACCCGGTTCGACTCCAGGTCCTGGCGCAGCACGTCCAGCATCATGCCGAGCACCAGCGGATGCGGTTCGCCGCCACGGGACCGGGTCAGCGCGGCCAGCTCCTCGATGAGCTGGTCGTCGCCGAGGCCGAGGTACCGGTCGAACGGGCAGTCGTGCGGCGCGACCTGCGCGGAGACGATCAGCGCCCGGGGCGCCGGCAGACCCTCCTGATGCAGCCGGCGGGCCACCTCGAAGGCCGGGAGGGCGCCCGCGCAATGGCCGAAGAAGGCAAAAGGCCGATCGAGGTACGGCAACAGCGGATCCACCAAGGCCTGAGCGAGTTCTTCGTACGTGCCGAAATGCGGCTCACGGAATCTGTTCTCCCGGGCCGGCAGCTGCACGGGACAGATCTCGACATCGTCCACCTGGTGTGGCCAGCTCGAGAACATGGACGCGCCACCGCCCGAATAGGGGAAGCAGAAAAGGCGGGCGCGGGCGGTCTCGGACGGATCTCGCAGCAGGCACGGCGGCGAGTTCTTTCTCGGTGCAGGCGCGCGCATTCGGCCCAACCCTCCGGCGTATGGCCAGTCAGCTGTCGAGATTTCGCCGCGCTTTACCCGGAGAACGGGGAAGACAATGGAAACCGGCGGCGATCGTCAATGACGATGGGGCGTTCTGCCACCCATCGACGACAATCGTAGTTACCGGCTTCGGCCATGGTCAACGATCGTGGGACGGGCCCTCCAGCGCGGGCCGGTTCGGCCGCGGGTCGTCGAGGGCGGTCTGTTCCTGCGCGAACCGGGCGAGCGTCTGACCGAAGACGCCGTGCACGATCCCGCAGGAGCGGCACATGAGGTTGCTGTCCAGACGCCCCGTGGCGCAGTGCGCGCAGGCCCCGTTGTCACGCGGGTCGTGGTAGGCGGCCAGCGCCTCCGCCAGAGCGTGCGCGACCGGCGGGCGGATCGTCAGCCGTTCGGTGGCGCCGCGCCAGCCGATCTCGAGGGCGCCCAGCTCAGGCGCGTCGGGGTCGAACTGGTCGATGCGGTTGACGAACTCCTGGAGGATCCGCAGAACTTCGTCCGGGCGCGTTCGGGACATGCGACGACGTTATCCCGTACCGCCGCGGGCCGGACCGGCAGGGCGACCCGCGTCCCGCCGGCGGGACCGGCCCGGCGCCGCGGCCAGACGCAGGCCCGCGTCGATGCGGCCCAGCAGTTCCTCGATCCGCGCCGGAGGGACGAGATCCTGGTCGTAGGCGACGGTGACACCCGTGCCGAATCCCGGGAAGTCGATCGTGTAGTCGCAGGTCACCGGGTCGCTGGCCTTGTCGGTGGACCACCAGCCGCCGACCCTGACGGACCGGAGTCCGGCCAGCTCGTCGTACACATGGAAGTCGGTGAAGTTGAAGACGACGTCGTAGGCCCGCCGGCCCAGATTCTGTTCGATCAGAGCCAGCGGATAGCGGCGGTACGGCATCGCGGCACGCTCACCCGCGAGAGCCGCCCGCGCCAGATCCGCGTGGTCGGCCGTGACCGGGCCGATCCGCAACGGGACGGTGTTCAGGAACAGCCCGACCAGCCGGTCCGCGCCGTCCACCTCGGGTCGCCCGTTCATGACCAGGCCGGTCACCACATCGCTCTCGTTCCGCGTCCACTCACCGAGGGCCCGGCCGTGCACGGCGATCAGCAAACTCTTCAGTGGCACGCGGGCGGCGGCCGCGGATCGGCGCAAGGCCGCCAGGAGCTCCGGTTCCATCCGGAGCGCCGCGTACCCGTCGGGATTCGCCGAACCCGAGAACCGCGAGCGGTCCAGCAGCAACGGCGGCAGGTCGGCCCGCTGCTGCCAGAAGGCGGCGGCCTCCGGCACAGCGGCGGCGGCCCTTTCCGCCTCGACGAACCGGGCGAGACCGTCCTCCGGCAGCGGCGGGAGACCGGCGTCGCCGTCGTTCAGCTCCGCGTCGTACAGGGTGAGCAGGTCGACCAGCATCCGGGCGAAGCTCCAGCCGTCCATGACGGCGTGGTGGATCGCCACGGTCAATCGGAAGGACCCGGGCAGCGCCACCACCTGACATCGCACGAGCGGGGCGCGGTCCCAGTCGAACGGGGTGTCCAGCTGATGAGCGCGCCACCGGGCGACCAGCTCGTCGGCCGCCACCTCATCACCGTCGGACTGATGCCGCAGGTCCAGCGGGACCTCGGCGGTGGTCCAGATGACCTGCATGGCGTCGTCGTACGTCGCGAGGTCGAAGGAGGTGCGCAGGGCCGGATGCCGGTCGGCCAGGCGCCGGAGGGCGGAGCGGAACCTCTGCTCGTCGAAGGTGGCATCGACCCGCATCCCGATCAGGTCGTTGTACAGGGCCGTGTCGCCGGCCGTCTCGCACAGGTAGATCATCCCGACCTGGAGGGCCGAGGCCGGCGACATGGTGACCTCCCCCGGCCGCGGAGTCGCGCCGGTCCGGTCGGGGCCGGCCGACGGATCCTCGCCGCCGGAGTGTGGCTCCTCGGACGAGAGGTGTTCGGCCAGCTCCGCCGCGTTGGGATAGGTGAGCAGGTCGATGAGCCGAACCGGCAGGCCGCGGTCGACCGCCGCCGCCACGACCCGCAGGGCGATCAGCGAATCACCGCCCATCGCGTAGAAGTCGTCCTCGGCGGCCACCTCCACACCCAGCTCGGCGGTGAAGAGCCGCCGCAGGAGGTCCACAACCGACGCGTCGGCCGCGACGGCGCCCGGCCGGGTCGGAACGCCGATCGACGAATCGAGGTGGGGCATGAGCGTCTCCTCGGAATGCGGAGCGTCGGCCGGCCTTCGGCGGACGGGTGTCACTCGACCGGGGCGGTCTGTCGCAGCCGTGCGATGAGCTGGGCCAACTCGGCGATCGTGGGGTTCTCGTAGAAAGCGCGGGGAGAAACCTTCACCTCCTGCTCGGTGGCGATCCGCTCGGTGATCGCGGTGGCCATCAGGGAGTGGCCACCGAGCTCGAAGAAGTCGTCGTCGGCGCCGATTCCCTCGACCGCCATCAGGTCTCCCCAGAGTTCGGTGAGCCACCGCTCCAGGTCGGTCGCGGGCGACCGGTACTCGACGTCGGAGTCCGGCCGGGAATGGCTTCGCCGGGCCGACAACGACGCTCGATCCACTTTGCCGTTCGGGGTGAGCGGCAGCCGATCGAGCCGGAAGTACACGCTCGGCAGGGAATACCGCGGCAGGGACCGGGCCAGGTACTGGCGCAGGTCGGGCAGCTCGGTGTGGGATTCGCAGACCACGAAGGCCGCCAGCCGGCGTCCGGAGGGCTCCTCCTGCGGGACGACCGAGCAGTCGAGCACTCCCGGATGGCTTCGTAGCGTGGTCTCGATCTCACCGGGTTCGACCCGATAGCCGCGGATCTTGACCTGATCGTCCACCCGCCCGAGGAACTGCATCGTCCCGTCCGGCAGCAGGCGCCCCAGATCGCCGGTCCGGTACATTCGCGCCCCGGGTTCACGCCCGGCCGGGTCGGGCAGGAACCGCGCGGCCGTCACGGCCGGCTGCCCGAGGTAGCCGTTCGCCACGCCCCGGCCGGCGGCGTAGATCTCGCCGGCCTCGCCGGGCGGCACCGCTCGCAGCGCATCGTCGAGGACCCGGACCTCGGTGGCCGGCACCGGCCGGCCGATCGGCACGAAGTCCGTCCCCACCGGGGCGGTCATCACGTGGCAGCAGGTGAAGGTGGTGTTCTCGGTCGGGCCGTAGCCGTTCACCACCCGCAGTCCCGGGTGGGCGGCGAGCATGCGATTGACGTGGGACGCGGACAGGACGTCCCCTCCGGCCACCAGGACTCGGAGGCTGTCGAGACCTTCGCCCGCCCGCTCGGCGACCTGGTGGAAGAGCCCGGCCGTCAACCACATGGCGGTCACACCATGCTCGCTCACCGCCTGCCGGATGCTGGTCGGGGTGGCGTCACCCGGCGGATGAACCGCCAGCCGGGCACCCCCCAGCAGCGGTGCCCACAGTTCCAGGGTCGAGGCGTCGAAGGCCAGCGGCGCCAGCTGAAGCATCGCGTCGCCGGTCGTCAGCGTCAGGAAATCGCTCGGCCCGACCAGGCGCAGTACGGCCCGGTGTGGCACCGCGACCCCTTTCGCCTTCCCGGTCGAGCCGGAGGTGTAGGCGACATAGGCCGTGTTCTCCGCCGTGACCATGGCCATGGGCGCTGTCGCCGGGTAGTCGCGCGCGTCACGCTCGGCCTCGTCGATGATGATCGCCGTCACGTCGCCGGGCAACCGGCGTGCGAGGGCCCGGCTGGTCAGCACCCGTTCGGCCCGGACGTCACGGAGCATCGCGGCGGTGCGCGGCGCCGGGTTCTCCGGTTCCAGCGCGACGTAGTGACCGCCCGCCTTCAGCACCGCGAGCAGGGCGACGACGACGGTCGCCGACCGCTCCAGGCAGATACCGACCGGTGTCTCGACATCCACGCCGAGCGCGTGGAGCCGATGGGCCAGCCGGTTGGCGCGGGCCTCCAGTTCGGCATAGCTCAACTCACGCGAGCCTGCGCTGACCGCGACCGCGTCCGGGGTGGCCCGTGCCTGGTCGGCGAACCTGCTGTGGATGGTCGCCGGCGCGCTCTCGACCCACTGCGCCGGCGCCGGCCGGGCGGGTGTTCCCTGAGCCTGGATCATGCCTCTTCCTTCTGGTTCCTGCTCAGCCACCCGCGGGCAGCGATCAGCCATCACTTTTCCGTATCGGAAGACCATTGACGACAATCAGCTCGGTCGGAGATCGCCGGAATATGGGAAGTGCCGCGAAAGGCGAACCGCAGTCCGGCCGCATTTGCCGATTATTACATCAGCCGACGCCTTTAATAGACCTCCGGGACGCATTTGGCTCGATGCAACCGATCCGCCCGCTCGGGTACGGTGGGATGGCCAAAGCTAACGGGGAGGCTTTCGTGACCAGACTGACGACTTTGCGGCCGGCCGAAACTTCGAACGCCATTGGCCCGGTCCGACCAACCGAAAAGATCATGGTCACCAGAGTGGGACTGCGGTTTCCTTCCACGATCGACTACGACGAGTGGGAAACGGCCGGCCGGCGGCTCTCCACCCTGGCCACCTCCTCGGCCTGGTGCCTGGGCGACTGGTTGATCTTCGGACAGGACCGCTACCACGACCGCTACCGCCGCACCGTCGAGACAGCGGGGCTCGACTACCAGACCCTTCGCAACTACGCGTGGGTCGCCCGCCGGTTCGACCTGTCTCGCCGGCGAGACACGCTCAGCTTCCAGCACCACGCCGAGGTCGCCGCGCTTCCGGCGGCCGAGCAGGACTACTGGCTCGCCCGAGCCGCCGAGCACGGCTGGTCACGCAATCAACTCCGTCAGCACGTACGCGGCCACCGGGACCAGGTCACCAGGAACGCGCCCGCGCTTCCTCAGCTGAGCGTCCAGGACGACCAGCTCAATCGCTGGCGCGCGGCGGCCAGCGAGGAGGAGTGCTCGCTGGAGTCGTGGATCGTCCAGCGACTCGATGCCGCAGCCTCCGACATCCTCGGTCAATAGTCTCCGGCTCGAGCCCGCCGGCCCGGCCCGCGGCCGCTCACTCATCGACCATGACCATCCGGGACCGGTGGCGCCGGCCGATGTCGTCCAGGTACTCGAACTCGAGGCGCTCGAGCGCCGCCTCGATCGCATGCGCCATCTCGGGGTGGCTCGCCGTGTCGCCGCACAGCAGGTCGAGCTGGTAGGTCATCACGCCGTGATCCAGCCGGTCCCCCGGGCGCACATAGGGCCGGTAACCGGTGATGCCGGGAATCCTCCGAACGTCGGCCGCGCCGTGCACGCCCAGGAACACCGCCGATCCGACCGGCGCCGGGACGTTGTACTGGAAGTACACCCGGTCCGGCCGCAGCAGGGCCGGCGGTTCCGCGAGGCCCAGCGCGGACAACGCCGCGAGCCGGATCAGGTCGACGCCGCACGAGCGCCGCGCCAGCTCGGCGATGTGCCCGCCGAGACGGCCGTTGACCTCGATGACGTGCGGACCGTTCGGGGTCAGCTTGATCTCGGTCTGGGTGATGCCCGTGGTCACCCCGAGGGCCGTCACGGTCGCGGTCGCAAGAGCGATGAGCTGAGCCTGCTCCGGAGCGGACAGGTGCGACGGCCAGAAGTGCCCCGTCTCGCGGAACGGCCGACGCAGTGGATGTTTGCCGGTCACGGCGATCGGCCGGGTCCCCCACGGCCCCGAGAGACTCTCCACCGAGACGTAGTCCCCGTGCGGCAGCTCCGGCCGGCCGACCAGCATCTCCTCCACCACCCAGCGGTCGCCGCCCGCCGCCGCGGGTCCGAAGATCCGCGAGCGCACCTGATCGGCGTCGGCCGGGCCGAGCACGGGGTAGGTCGAGCGGCTGGCCTGCCCGCGAGCCGGCTTCACGACCGCCGGGAAGCCGACCTGGCCGAGCGCGTCCGTCCACTGTCCGGGCTCGGCGATCAGCCGGCTGCGTACGTTGTCGGCGCCGGCGGCTCGTTGCCGCTCACGTTGCTGGTGCTTGTCGGTGAGCCGGTCCGCGGTCGGCCGGCTGTGCCCCGGCAGCCCCAGCGACTCGGTGAACGCCGCGGCGCACCGCAGCATCTGCTCGGCATAGGTGACGACGCCGCGTGGTCGCAGGGAGGCGACCCGGGCGACGTCGGTCGCCTCGTCCCCGCTGAGGTCGACGACCCGGCCGAGTTCCGCGAGGACCGGGCGCACCAGCCGCACGTGTTCGGTGTCCGGCACGGCGAACACCAGGGGCCCGAGCCTCGCCAAGGCCGGACCGAGCTCACCCGGGGACGCCGCGCCGCGGTCGTACACGACCAGCAAGGGTGCGGGATCAGACATCTGCTCGATCCTCTCCATGGATATGATGCGCGACATTCTTCCGGACATCACGTCCGAGCATCGTTGCCATTGAGCGTCCGGCCGGGCAATAGTCATGTCAGAAAGTCGGATTGTCCCGCCGGCGAGACACGAAGCTACCATTCCGATCACTCCTCGACCGGCGCTTCCACGCACGCTGCGCCCCATCAATGGAGAGCCCGAAGTCATGGACACCGTCGAAGTTTCGGCCAAGCTCATGAAAGACCCCGAAATGTTGACCACCGGCCATCCCGACGTGGTCGTCTGCGACGCCGAAGAATCGGCGGAGATCATGCGTATCGCCACCGATCTGACGTCCGCCCATAAGGCGCGGCTGGACGCGGCTGAGGTCGATCGCCGCTTCGACGACCCGCTCTTCCTGGTGTCGGCGGAGACCGCGGCCCGGCGGATCAGCCCCGCGCTGGTCCACCGCATCGTCGACTTCCGGGTCTCCGGAAGCACCTCCGGCGTGCTGGCCGTGCGAGGGCTGCCCGTCGACCGGCCGCTGCCGGACACGCCAGGGTCCGGGGCGCACCACGGACCCTGGCAGGAGCTGGCCGTCAGCTCGGCGGTCCAGCTGATGGTGATGTCGCTGCTGGGCGAGGTGATCGCCTACGCCGACGAGAAGCGGGGCCGCCTCATCCAGGACGTCTGTCCCGTCCCGGGCGCCGAGCAACGGCAGGAGAACACCGGCAGCACGCTGCTGGAACTGCATACCGAGGACGGCTTCCACCCGCACAAGCCCGATTTCCTCAGCCTGTTCTGCCTGCGTGGCGACCAGGAAGGACGGGCGCTCACCGTCGCGGGAGGCGTTCGTGCGGTCCTTCCGGCCCTCCCCGCGCGGCACCGCGAGGCGCTTCGCCGGACCGCCTTCCACATCCGGCTCTCGTCGTCGTTCGCCGGCACCGGGCCGGCCCGTTACTGCGCGCCGCTGCCGGTGCTGTCCGGCCCCGTGGAGGATCCGGAGCTGTGCATCGACCTGCACGCCATGGAGGCGCTCGACGACGAGGGCGCGGCGGCACTCCGGGCCCTGTCCCGGCTGCTGCTGAGTCGGCTCACCGCGATCAGTCTGAGCCCCGGCGACCTGCTGGTCGTGGACAACCGGCTGGCGGTGCACGGGCGCACCGGTTTCGAGCCCCGCTACGACGGCGCGGACCGCTGGTTGCGTCGCTGTTATGCCGTATCGGACCTGCGTCCCTCCGCGAACAGCCGGCCGCCTCGATCGCGGGTGCACCACCCGTTGTGAATAGGCGTCCCAGACGCTATTGATTGACAGTGGTAATCAGGCTGACTAGCCTGGCCGAAAGTATGCCGGGAGGGACCTTTATGGGATCTCAGCGAGCACTTCTCACTCCTCAGATGACGCATTATTCTGAGAAACTCTACGAAGATGGAACTTTCCGCTGGCTTCCTTATCTGATGTATTTTCATCCGGCCGGCTATCAATCCGACGTGGTGAATACGGACAGCCTGGGATTCCGCATCTCACATGGCCGCGACTCGTCCGCCTCACCCGGTGGGCAGATGCCTTCCGAGCCGGTGAATCTGCTGGTCGGCAGTTCCTCGGTGTTCGGCGTGGGAACCACCCGCGACGAGGCCACCCTGCCGTCCCGGTTATGGTCCCAGCACGCGCCGAGCCGGCCGTGGCTCAACTTCGGCGGCCGCAGCCACAACTCGACCCAGGAACTGCTGCTCTTCCTGCTCTACCGGCACCTGCTGCCACCCGTCGAGGAGATCGTCATCGTCTCGGGGTTCAACAACCTGTCGCTCGCCCGGCTGCCGGCCGACGTGCAGGGTGACCACGGCGCGTTCTTCCTCTGCAACGAGTACTTCGAGAAGATCGCCGAACTGCGCAAGCCGCCGAAGAAGTCAGGGGGCCCGTTCCGGCGCCAGCCGCCCGCGCCGGCCGCCGCCGACGCTCACACCACCGACCCGGCGCAGCAGATCGCCCACGCCACCGAGCTCACCGTCCGCCATCTCGGCAGCTGGCAACTCCTCGCGCGGGCGCTCGGCGCCCGCCTGTCCTACGTGCTCCAGCCGATGGCGCCCTGGGTGCGAGCGGAGCCCGCGCCCGAGGAGGCGAGGCTCTTCGACGAGCTCGATGAGCTGTTCAGCTTCACGGAGATGTTCGGTGACGTCATCGCACCGCAGGTGGGCCGGGCCTATGCGGCCGCTCTGGAAGCCGGGTGCGAGAAGGAGGGTGTGCGGTTCCTCGACCTCAACGTCGTGCTGGCCGGCGACGCGGACCCCGACGAGTGGATCTTCGTCGACCGATGCCATTTCACCGACGCCGGCCACGACAAGGTCGCCCGCCTGCTCGCCGAGCATCTGGACCTGCACTGATCAGGAGGTAGGACCGTGTCATTCCTGCGACGGCTGATCGGGCGGCTCTTCCGCCGTAAGCCCAAACCCAAGAACGACGCCTCGATCTATCCGATGTTCTGACCCGGACCGACGCCCACCAGGAGGCCCGATGAGCTCGCCGCCCGCCGATGCTCTTCGCGTGGCGTACCAACGAGCCTGCGATCCGGAGTACTTCATACCCGACGGACCGCTGGTCGACAGCCTCCACGCCGAGTTCGCCCGCCCCGGGCCGGGCCAGGGCGCGGAATCCGCCGACGAGCCCTGGTCCCCGGCCGGGAGCCGGCAACAGGTGTCCGCGTGGTCGGCGGCGCGGGCGGCGCGCTATCTCGCGCTGGCCGAGCAGACCGCGCCTGACGCGGTACCGTCCCTGGTCCGCCGGGCCGCGCTCGGCTGCATGCCGCTGGGGCTGGTTCAGGGCGCGTGGCTGCAATGGCTGAGCAGCCCCGGCCGCGCGGACGATCCCGTCTCGCTGCGTCTGCTGGCGCTGTACGCCTCCGACGTCGGCGTGGGGCGGCCCCACGACTCCCGGGGCAGCGCGTACCTCGCCATGCTTCGAACCCTGCGCCATGCCGAGTACGCCGTGCCCACCGCGGCGGTCGCCCTCGACGACCGGATCGGCGAGCCCGCGTTCCACCTGCCGGCCGTCCTGATGACCGCGAGCCGCCGCCCGGAGGCCTTCCGGGCGGAGCTGATCGGCGCGGACCTCTGCGTGCGGGCGGTGGGTCTGCTCCCGGCTCTCACCCTGATCCGGCACCACCACCCCGACTGCGCGGCCTGGACCGCCCTCGACGGTTCGAGCGCGCGGCAGGAGGGCGAGCCAGCCGCCGTCCAGCGCTCCCTGGCCGTGGTGGAGGAGCTGATCGCCGGCCGCCCCGCGATGGCGGCCGGGGCGCGACAGGGCTTCCGCTGGGCGTTCGAGGTCCTGTCGGCCTGGGACGACAACCTGTTCGCGGAGCTGGCGGCGGCCCGGGATCCCACGTACGAGATGGCCGAGCTCCTGCGCGCCCGGTCGGCCGAGGCGGTCATCTACCACCATGACTACCTGTTGAGCGGCCGGCCGCTGACGCAGTGGCTCGCGGAATCCCGCACCGACCCCCATCCCCTGCTGACGGCGCTCGCCGGGAGCCGGTTGGTCCGGCCCGGCGACGCCGACCGGAGCCCGCTGCTGAACGGGTTGATCGGCGAACGCGGACCGATGTTCCGGATCTTCTCGCCGCCGGACCTGACCGTGCTGCGGAACTGGATCAACTCGCTCCCGGCGGGCGGCGGCGCCGCGACGGGGCCGGGGCCGGGGCCGGCCGGGCGGTCACATCCGCCGACGCTGCCCGCGCCGGCCGAGCCGCTACCGGGACCCGGGCCGGCCGACCTTCGCGAGGCATTCCACCGGCTGCTGCACCGCACCGGGGATCCGGGCACCCATCGCTTCGCCCGCGGCTACGTCCAGGGCTGGCTCGCCCGCAGCGCGCACCGGATGGGTGACGGCGACTCGCCCCTGCCGGCGCGCTGGCCCGAGGAGGGACTTCGCGGGTGGCTGGGCGAGCAGCACGATCGGCATGCCCGGTCGTTCGATCAGACCAGCGACGACCCGTTGCCCTCCCGGGCCGAGGTCGTCGAGTCGACCGTACAACTGGCGCCGTTGACCTTGATCGACGGATCCTGGCTGCACGGTTTCACCGACGCCGGCCTCGCGTCCTCCCCGGTCGGCTTCGCGCTCTTCGACACCTACTGGGACGAGCTCGGCAACGGTGTGCCGACGTTGAACCATCCGATCATCTACCGCGAGGTGCTGGCCGAGATGGACGCCACCCCGCCGGCGACCGCGTCGATCGAGTTCGCTCGCTGGCCGCGTTTTCTCGACCGCTCGTTCGAGCTGCCGGTCTACTGGCTCTCCATCGGGCGCTTCCCGAGGACGTTCCTGGCCGAGGTTCTCGGGCTCAACCTCGCCATGGAGCTGTCCGGGGTGGGCGGAAGCTACCGGCGGGCCCGCATCGCGCTGCGAGCGCACGGGTTCAGCACCCGGTTCGTGGACATCCACAACACGATCGACAACGTCGCCACCGGCCATTCCGCGTGGGCCGCCAAGGCGATCGACACCTATCTGAGCACGTTGCCCGCGCTCACCGGCGGCGAACGGGACGAGGTCTGGCGGCGGGTGCGGATCGGCTTCCGGTCGCTCAACCCGCCGGACGGCCGGGCCGCCCGCCGCGCCGAACGCCACGCCCGCAAGCTGTCCGAGCTCGGCTGAGGAGTATGCCCGTGTCCAACCTCGTCCTCGGCCTGTCAGCGTTCTACCACGACAGCGCCGCCGCGCTCGTCCGGGACGGGCGGGTGGTCTCGGCGGCGCAGGAAGAACGATTCACCCGCCGGCGCCACGATCCGGCCTTCCCGCGCCGGGCGGTGGACTACTGCTTGCGGGAGTCCGGCATCTCGCTCGAGGACGTCGACGCGGTGGCGTTCTACGAGGATCCGGCGCTCAAGTTCCGTCGGGTCCTCGCCACCTATCTCGGCGCCGCACCCGGCGGGTTCGCCTCCTTCCGGGACTCGGCGCCGCAATGGCTGGGCTGGAAGCTGAGCACCCTGCGAACCGTGCGGCGGGAACTGGCCGGCGCCGGCCCGGTTCCCCCGATCGAGGTCCGCCGGCATCACGAGTCCCACGCGGCGTCGGCGTTCTATCCGAGTCCCTATCCCCGTGCGGCCGTGCTGTGCATCGACGGCGTCGGGGAATGGGCCACCACCACCATCTGGCACGGGACCGAGGACGGCCTCCGACAGCTCGCGGAGCTCCGCTTTCCCCACTCGCTGGGCCTTCTGTACTCGGCCTTCACCTACTTCTGCGGCTTCAAGGTGGACTCCGGCGAGTACAAACTGATGGGACTGGCGCCGTACGGCACGCCTCGTTACGAGCGGGTGATCCGCGAGCGGCTCATCGACATCCGGCCCGACGGCTCCTTCCGGCTGAACCTGCGGTACTTCGAGTTCCTCCGGGGGCAGGTGATGACCGGCCGGGGGTTCGAGAGCCTCTTCGGTGGTCCCCGCCGGCAGCCGGAGAGCCCGCTCACCCCGCGAGAGTTCGACCTCGCCGCGTCGGTGCAGTCGGTCACCGAGCAGGTGGTCGACCGGCTGGCCCGGACCGCCCGCGACCTGACCGGTGAACGGACGCTGTGCCTGGCCGGCGGCGTGGCCCTCAACTGTGTCGCGAACGGCAAGCTGGTCGACAACCAGATCTTCGACGAGATCTGGGTGCAACCGGCGGCCGGCGACGCCGGTGGGGCGCTGGGCGCCGCGCTCTCGGTGTCCGCGGCGCGGGGAGGATCGCGCGACCACCTGGCCGGGGGCGGCGACGGCATGTCGGGAGCGCTGCTCGGCCCGGCGTACGCCGACGACGAGATCGAGGCCTATCTGCGGGAGAACCGGATACCCCATCGGCGGTGGGAACCGTCCGCCCAGGCCACCGAGGTCGCCCGGCACCTGGCGGCCGGCCGGGTCGTGGGGTGGTTCCAGGGGCGGATGGAGTTCGGGCCTCGGGCGCTGGGGGCGCGCTCGATCCTGGGCGATCCACGCGACCCCGGCATGCAGTCGGTGATGAACCAGAAGATCAAGTTTCGGGAATCGTTCCGTCCGTTCGCCCCGTCGGTCCTCGCCGCGGACGCGAAGGACTACTTCGACCTGAAGCAGGAAAGCCCGTACATGCTGATCGTGAGCCCGATCGCCGAGGCCAGGCGGATCGCGGCGGACGGACCCGCAGCGACCGGTCTGGAACTGCTCCGGCGGCCTCGCTCGGACATTCCCGCGGTCACCCACGTCGACTACTCGGCCCGGGTGCAGACGGTGGCCGAGGAAACCGACCCGGCGTATCACCGGCTGCTCCGGGCATTCAAGGAGGCAACCGGTTGCCCGGTCCTGGTGAATACGTCGTTCAACGTGCGCGGCGAGCCGATCGTGAACACCCCGCACGAGGCCTACACCTGTTTCATGCGGACGAACATCGACATGCTGGCGCTGGGCCCGTTCCTGCTCGACAAGGCCGAACAGCCGGTGCCCGCGGGCGACGACGACTGGCGTGCCGACATTCCGATGGACTGATCGCCACCGTACGGATCAGCTCGGCCTCGAGAGATCATGGAGCGGGACATGCGCCGGATGATGCTGGGCGTCCTCTATTACCTTCTGCTGACACCGATCGCATTGCTCATACGATCGGTACGCGATCCGTTGCACCGCCGATGGGATATGAATAAGGCGACCTATTGGAGCCTGATTACCGCCTCCGAGGACAAATCGAGGACATTCGCGCAACGCGCCGACAATGATTGTTGAGTTAGGTTGGAAGCATCCGGACGGTACCTCGGAAATTGTCGGTACCCGTCTTCCGTACATCGAGAAAGGTCGTGAAATGACGGAGCAGAACGACGTCTACGAACCCCCGGCCCTGACTGACCTCGGCGACTTCAAGGAGCTGACCCTCGGCACCTGGTTCGGCCTCAACTGGGACTTGTCGCAGTGGTTCTTCGCACCGTTCTGAGTCACCCGGTAAGGAATTGATCGGGCTGCGGTGAGGCCGACCGGCGTTTGCTCCGGCGGCTTCACCGCGGCGTCTGCCGTCAGCGTCCGAACTGGAGGAGAAGTGCGGTTTGTGGTCCTGGCCGACACCGAACGCGCCGCCGGCCTGGCCGAGATGGCGGCGCTGGGCCTGGGCGCCGACGCTCAGGTCGTCACCCATGCCTCGGGCCGTCCATGGATCCTGGGCGACTGGCGGAGCGACGAGGCCGTGATCGTCAGCGCCGGAACCCGTCGTCTGGCGCTGTTCGGCAACACCCGCGTGTCCGTCCCGGCGCTGAGCGGCCAGCTGGCCCGGGCCGGCACGCCCGCCGATCTCGACCGGGTGTTCCGCCCGCTGCGGGGCAGTCCGCACCTGCTGGCGTCCTTCGACGGCCGCACCCGGAGTCAGGGCGCCCTGTCGACGGCCCGGCAGATCTTCTACACCACGGTGGACGGCCTCACGGTCGGTGGCAGCAGCCAGCGGATCCTCGCCGGCCTGGCCGGGACGGGACCGCGGACCGAGGCGCTGGCCATGCGGCTGCTGTTCCCCGGCGCGCCCTGGCCGCTCCAGCAGGACGCATTCTGGGCGGGGGTGGAGACACTGCCCGCCGGATCCTGGTTGGACGTGCGGGACGACGGCAGCCACCGGGTTCACCGATGGTGGTCTCCCCCGGATGCCACATTGTCCCTGCGGCCGGGCGCGGAGGGCGTGCGAGCGGCTCTGGTCGGGGCGGTGGAGGCGCGGCCGCACGGCACGGCGATCAGCGCCGACCTCTCCGGTGGCCTCGATTCCTCCACCCTGTGCTTCCTCGCGGCGTCCACCGGCGCGGCCCTGGTGACCCATCACCTGCTGCCGCTGGATCCGGCCAACGACGACGCCCGATGGGCGCGCTGGGTCGCCGGGCAACTGCCGCGGGCCGAACATCGCTACAGGTCTCCGGACGACGGGCCCGCCTGGTTCGAGCATCCCGACGTCATCGACGCGGCGGCGCTCACCGACGGCCCGATGGCCTGGCACCGCAACCGCGTCCAGCTGGCTCACACCGCCCGCGCGATGGCCGCCGAAGGCTCACGACTGCATCTGACCGGCGTCGGCGGTGACGAGCTGTTCTCCGCCGGCCCCGTCGTCCTGTGGTCGCGCTGGCGCGAGAACCCCCGGCGAGCCTTCTCCGCCGTGCGCCGGGCCCGGGTGATGAACCGATGGCGCTGGCGCGATCTCGCACCCGCCCTGGTGGACAACGGCCCGTTCGACGCCTGGCTGGCGCGCGCCGCGGACGGTCTCACCGCTCCGCCGCTTCGCACCGCCGGCCTGGGCATGAACTGGGGCGGCGAGCTCCGGATGCCGCGCTGGAGCACGGCCGGAGCCACCGACGCGGTACGCGAACTGATCCTGGCCACCGCCGGGCGCGGGGTCGAGCCGTTGCATCCGCACCGGGCCCAACATCAGCTCCTCGACGCGGTGCTGGCCACCGGCGGCGCGCTGCGGGAGGCCAACACCGCGCTCTCGCCGACCGGAGTCCGGTGGGAGGCGCCGTTCCTGGACGACCAGGTCGTCGAGGCGGCGCTGCGGGTCTCGGTCGGTGAACGCGGAATGCGAGGCCGGTACAAACCGGTGCTCGCCGCCGCGGTCCGCGGCCTCGTCCCGGACCGGCTGGTGGAGCGGCGCAGCAAGGGCGAGTTCAGCGCGGAGGCCGAGAGCGGCCTGCGCCGCAGCCGGCGGATGCTGGTCGACTGGTGCGACGATCTGCACCTGACCCGGCTCGGGCTGGTGAACGCCGACGCGCTGCGCTCCGCCCTGCTCGGCTCCCATCCGCACCGCCACGACCTCATGCCGTTCGAAAGCACCATCGCGTGTGAAAGCTGGCTGCGGCTGAACTCGGCCGGAGCACCGGCCGGCCGGAGCACGACAGGAGGCCGGAGATGACGCTCACCATGCGGTCCGACGTCAGCGCCACGGACACGGAGGACGGGCTGGTCCTGCTGGATCAGCGCTCCGGCCGGTACTGGCACCTCAACCGCAGCGGTGCGGCGATGCTACGGATGCTGCTCGACGGGCGCACCCCGCAGGAGACGGCAGCCCGGATAGCGCAGAGCTCCGCCGTCACGGAGCCGGCGGCACTCACCGATGTGGAGCGTCTGATGGCTCTCCTGCGGAAAGCGAAACTGGTGACGTCGCGATGACGGTGCCGGTCGCTCCGGAAGAATCGGTCCCGCTGCGCTGGCACGAGCATGTCACCGCGCGGGTGGTCGTCGTCGTGGCCTGGGCCCTGACCAAGGCGCCGCCGCGCCGGCTGCGCCGCGTCCTTCAGCTCATCAGCCGCGGCGCACGACCGGCCGACGCCGGCCGCGCCACGCGAGCACGGCAGGTGGTCGTGACGGTCAGCGCGCGGTGCGCCGCCGGCCATGGTTGTCTGCAACGCTCGGTCGCCATCTGCCTCTGGTGCCGCGCGACCGGGTACTGGCCCGACTGGTACACCGGCGTGCGTACCCGCCCGTTCCGGGCGCACGCGTGGGTTGAGGCCGGTGGCAGCGCGGTCGGCGAAGCCGAGGACATGACGCTCTTCCACCGGATGCTGGCGGTCCGGCTCACCCGGCGATGAGCGGCGGGGGGACCCGGGCTCACCGCTCGGCGCTGCCCAGTCCCGCCTCCCGGGCCAGCGCCGCCGCCCTCGCCCGGTGTCCGGCCTTCAGCTTGGCGATCACCCGCCAGACGTAGTTGCGCACCGACTTCTCGGTCAGCACGAGGTCCTTGGCGATCCGCTGGTTGTTCCACCCCCGGGCGAGCCGGTCGAGAACCTCGAGCTCCCGCTCGGTGAGGTCGGCGAGTGCCGCCGGTCCCGGTCCGAGGTGCCGCGCGGAGAAGAACGCGGTGAGGCGGGCGGCGACCGCGGGGCTGAACACCGCGCCGCCCTCGGCCACCACGGTGATCGCCCGGAGCAGCTCGGACGTCGACGCCCCCTTGGTGAGGTAGCCCTTCGCGCCGGCCCGCAGGGCATCGAGGATCGCGTCGTCGGTGGTGGCGTGCGAGACGGCAAGCACCGCCGGCCCGGTTCGGGCGACGCTTCGGATCAGCGAGAGCCCCGCCCCGCCGGGCAGACCGGGCTCGACCACGAGCACCTCGGCCGGCGACCGCATCCCGGAGAGCAGCCGCAGAGTCTCGTGCACCGACCGTGCCTCGCCCGCCAGCTCGATGTGCGCCACGCCCGCGAAGGCGGCTCGGATGCCGGCCAGGGACGCCGGGTGGTCGTCCACGACGACGACCCGGACGACGGACCGTGCGGGCAAGTCAGGACCAACGAATCATGGTCTCGGCCAGTTCGCGTCGCAGGCCCGAGGGATCGGCGTTGAACGACCGGGCGACCCGCGAGCGCACCTCGGGCGCCTTCTCCTGGCTCAGCTTGAACATCGCCTCGGCCGCCGTGACCCTGATCCGGAAGGCGCCGACCCCGGGCCCGATCTGCTCGAAGTACGACAGCGAGGTGGTCGGATCCCAGCCGGTCCCGAAATCGCGCTCCAGGATCCGCACCGTCTCCCGCACCACCCACAGGGTGGCGTCCAGCCCGGTGATCAGCTCCACCGTGCCATGCACGTGCAGGGCGGTGAAGTTCCAGGTGGGGGCGGCCGGCGAGGTCTGATAGACGGTCGGTGACACGTATCCGTGCGGGCCATGGAAGACGAGCGTGACCGGATCCTCCGCGGCCAGCGCCTTCCAGTGCGGGTTCGCCCGGTTGAGGTGCCCCAGCAGCGTGGTTCCGACCAGGCCGGTCTCGCCCGTGCCGGCGGCCAGGGTCGTCTCGTCGGGGATGACCGGCAGATGGGTGACGAGCGGGCCGTCCGCGCCGTTGCCGACGAGCATGGCGAGCGGGTGACCGCGCATCAGGGCCAACGCCCACGACGGATCGGGCGTGCGGTACAGCTTAGGAACGAACACGGTGTCCTCCGTCCGCGCCGGCCGCCGCCGGGATGTTCGGCTCGGCGCTCGACGCGCTCACCGACTCGACGATGTCCCACGCCCGCACGGCCAGATTCGACAGCAGGGATGATGAGATCCCGTGGGTGTGCTCGGTGCCGCCCTGGAGGTAGATGCCGACCGGGCTGCCCGGGCGGGTCTCCACCCGGTAGTCACGGCCGACGCGCAACCGGCCGCTGCTGTCCTGCTTGTACATGCCGGCGATCCCGCTCAGCAGCGGCGACGGATCCATCGGCCGGTAGCCGGTGGCGTACACGGCGATGTCCACGTCCAGCTTCGTCACGGGATCGCCGGGCGCCCGCACCAGTGACAAGCTGACCCGGTCCCGGTCGGACCGGGCCGCGATCACCTGGAACATCCGCTTGAGGTGCAACCGTCGCCGGCCGGTGACCGACTCCTGGTAGGCGCGGCGGTACAGCTCCTCGATCAGAGCGAGATCCACCACCGAGTAGTTGGTGTTCGCGTGGTACGCGTCGAGCTTCTCCTTCACGACCGGAGCCGCCTCGAAGAAGTCGTCGATGGCGCCGGCGTCGAAGATCTGGTTCGCGAACGGCGAGTCGTCGGCCACGCTGTACCCGTACCGCGGAAGGATCGCGAAGACCTCCGCCTGCGGATAGCGCTCGTGCAGGTGGGCGGCCGCCTCGGCGGCGCTCTGCCCGGCGCCGACGACCGCGAAGCGGCGCGGCGCCTCGACGCCGAGACAGGTCAGCCGGCCCAGCAGCTCCGAGGAGTGCATGATCCGCGGCGACCGCTCGACACCGCTGGGCAGGCGTGGCACCAGGCCGGTGGCGATGACCAGGTTACGGGTCCGATAGACGCGTTCCGCCGGATCGCCCGGGCGCCGGGACGCCACATCCAGCGCCACGACGTCGGAGCCCTCCACCACCGGCCGGACGTCGACCGCCTCGGTCGCGTAGTGCACGGTGTCCTCGAAGTGCCGTGCCGCCCACTCCAGGTAGTCGTGGAACTCGACCCGGGTCGGGTAGAACGACCGGTGGTTGACGAAGTCGGCCAGCCGGCCCTTGGCCTTCAGGTAGGACAGGAACCCGAACGGGCTGACCGGGTTCCGCATGGTCGCCAGGTCCTTCAGAAAGCTCACCTGCATGGTGGCGCCCTCGATCAGCATGCCGCGGTGCCAGCCGAAGGACGCCTGGCGTTCGAGGAAGACCGATCGCAACTCACGGCCCGTCGTCGCGGCATGTTCCCGGAGCGCCACGGCGAGGGCCAGATTGGCCGGGCCGAAGCCCAGCCCGACGACGTCGTGCACCGATGGTCCAGCACCGGCCTGCACAGAACTCACGGCGTTCCCTCCTCGATCCACAGCCGAAGCACCCGATGCACTTCCGCCATCAGCACCCGGGTCGTCGCGCGCCGAGGTGCCGAGTCACTCACCGGCCCGCAGGAGCCGGTCGATCTCCTCGGGCGCCAACGCGGCGATCTCGTCGGCCACCAGCCGCTCCACCTCCGCGGCCTGCTCACTGATCGTCCGATGATCGAAGATCGTCCGGACGGTGACGCCGGCGGCGAACCGCTCCTGGAGCCGGGCGACCAGCCGGGTCGCGCTCATCGACGTTCCGCCGCTCGCGAAGAAGTCGTCGTCGACCCCGATCGCCCGGTGACCGAGGACGTCACACCACAGGGCATGCACCGCCTCCTCGATCTGGTTCCGCGGGGCTCGCGGCGTCCCGGCCGTCGCGACCGGGTCGGGCAGGCGCCGGCGGTCGATCTTTCCGCTGGTGGTCATCGGGAAGGCGGCCAGGACGACGAAGGCGGAGGGAATGAGGTAGCCGGGAAGCAGATCGCGCAGGTGGGCCCGGAGCCCAGCCGGTGTGGGCGGGGTGCCCGCCGCGGTCAGGTAGGCGACCAGCACCGGGCGCCCCTCGGTCGTCCGCGCCACCACCGCCGCGTCGCCCACCTCCGGCATCGACCGCAGAGCCGACTCGATCTCCCCCGGCTCGATCCGATAGCCGTTGATCTTGATCTGATGGTCGCTCCGCCCCAGGTACGCCAGCCCACCGTCGGCGCACCACCTGACCCGGTCCCCCGTGCGGTACATCCGCGCCCCGGGCACGGCCGAGAACGGGTCCGGCAGGAAGGCGCCGCCGGTCAGGGCCGCACGGTGGACGTACCCTCGGGCCACTCCCTCACCGCCGAGGTACAGCTCGCCGGGAACCCCCCGCGGCACCAGACGAAGCGAACCGTCCAGCACATAGGCGGACACCCCGGCGATCGGCCGGCCGATGGAGTTCCGCGGCCACGGAGCGCCCAGCTCGCCGGTCGCCGTGGCCACCACCGTGTTCTCGGTGGGCCCGTAGTGATTCAGCACCGGGACACCCGGATCGTCGGTGGGCCGGGGCCGGAAGAGATCGCCGCCGGTCAGCAGCCGGCGCAGCCTGGTGGTCGCCGCGAGGGGCCGGCCGATCAATTCCTCGGCCACCAGCGTCGGCACGAACGTGGACGTCACCGCCGTCCCGGACAGCCGCCGGACCAGATCGTCCGGGGACCGGACCAGCTCGTCCGGGCAGATGTCGAGCCGGGCGCCGGAGACCAGGGCCGGCCAGATCTCCCAGCCCGCGGCGTCGAACGACGCGCTGGCCGTCTGGGCGGTCACGTCACCCGGTCCGGCCGGATAGGCGGCCAGGTGCCAGCGCAGCAGGTTGTCGAAGGTCCGATGGGTGACGGCGACCCCTTTCGGCCGGCCGCTGGATCCGGACGTGTGCACGACGTAGAGCGCGTTGTCGGGCATCGGGCGCACAGGCTCCGGCACGGCGGACCGCGGGCCCTCCGGGAGGCTCGCGCCGGGAGGAACATGTCGCTCCGCCGGCACCTCCAGCCGGGCGCCGTCGCGGGGTGAACAGATGACCAGCCGCGCCCGAGCATCCGCCACCAGGAACTGGACGCGGGAGACCGGCGACTCGGGATCGACGGGAAGGTAGGCCGCACCGGCCCGGACCACGGCGACCAACGCGACGATCAGATCGATCCCGCGCGGCAGGCAGACCGCCACCACACTCTCCGGTCCGGCGCCACGGGAACGCAGGACCGCGGCCAGCCGGCCCGCGTGCTCGTCGAGTTCCCGGTACGACAACCGCCTCGCTCCCTCGGAGACGGCGCACGCGTCCGGTGTCGCCGCCACCCGCGCCTCGAAACGGCGATCCACCGTCTCCGTGGAGCCGGCCGGCGCCGGGCCCGTGCCCAGCGTCACCAGCTCGCGCTCCTGGCGCGCGGAGAGAACTCGCAGGGTGGACAGTGGCCGATCCGGTTCGGTCCCGGCCGCGTCGAGCAGCCGCACGTAGTGTTCCGCGAACGCCACCATGGTGTTCCCGTCGAACAGCTCGCCGGCGTAGAGGAGCCGTCCGGCCAACCCGCCGCCGGCCCGCCGAAGATGCAGCTCGGTGTCGAACCGGACGATGGTCTCCGGGAACTCCACCAGGGTGCCCCGCACCCCGGGCAACCGCAGCGCCCCGGCCACCAGGGAGTCGTCGGCCAGTTCGAACCAGTGCTGGAACAGCGGATTGCGGTCCAGACGCCGGTGGACGCCCAGCTCGTCGATGATCCGTTCGAACGGGACGTCCTGGTGGTCGAGCGCGTCGAGGACGGCGCCGCGGACCACCCGGGTCAGGTCGTCCAGGCTGGGATCGCCGGCCAGGTCGGTGCGTACCGCCACGGTGTTGGTGAAGAAGCCGATCGCGTCCTCGACGGCGGCGTCGGTCCGGCCGGCGAACGGCACGCCGACCACCACGTCGGCCTCGTCGGCGTACCAGCCGAGCAGTCGCTGGTACAGGGCCATCGTGACGGTGAACAAGCCGGTCCGATGCCGCTCGGCGACCCGGAGCAGCCGGTCGGTGACCGCCGCCGGCACGGTGAAGTCGTGCTGCTCCCCCTGTGCCGTCCAGACCGCCGGCCGGGGCCGGTCGGTCGGCAGCTCCAGGGTCTCGGGTACGCCGGCCAGCCGCTCCCGCCAGTAGCGCAGCTGCGATCGGATCTCGGGGCTGTCGATCGCCTCGCGCTGCCGGTACGCGAACTCCCCGTACGCCAGCGGAACCGGCACCGCCGGCGGCCTCGCGCCGGCGACGAGCGCTCCGTAGGCGGCCGACAGCTCGCGCTCGAAGATCGGCCGGGAGACGCCGTCGAAGGCGATGTGGTGCACGTGGTAATGGAAGAGCCACGACTCGGGTCCGAGCCGGGCCAGAATCGCCCGCAGCAGCGGGCCGCGGCTCAGGTCGCACGGGGTGGCGAGCAGGCCACGCACCAGCCGCTCGGCGGCCTCGGCGGGCGCCGATCCGGCGCTGAGGTCGTGGTAGGACAACCGGATCGAACCGGCCGGGTCGATCACCGGCCAGGGCTCACCGCCGGTCACCACCACCCGGGTCCGCAGGGGGTGGTGCCGCTCGGCGACAACGCGCAACGCCTCCTGGAGAAGGCCGGGATCCATCGGCCCGGACAGCAGCCAGCTGCGCGGGGAGAGATACCCGGCCCGGCCGGGGTCGACCTGGTCGAGGAACCACAGGCGCTGCTGGGCGAAGGACAGCACCGGCCGGGTCCGCGATTCCTTCGTCGCCGGCGGGCCGGCGCTGTCGTTCCTCATGCCGGTCGCGCCAGTTCTCCGCCGGTCCGCCGGATCTCGGCGGCGAGGGCCGCGACGGTGGGATGCTCGAACACCGACTTCAACGGCAGGTCCGCACCGGTCGCGGCCCGGATCCGGTACGCCACCTGGGTCACCAGCAACGAGTGTCCGCCCAGGCCGAAGAAGCTGAGGTCGACGCTGATCCGATCGACGCCGAGCACGTCCGCGAAGACCTCCGCGATCAGCTGTTCGAGGTCGTCCCGCGGCGCGGTGAAGGCCGGTCCGAACTCGGCCGGCGCCGGCAGGCCCTTGCGGTCGACCTTCCCGGTGCCGGTCAGCGGCAACTCCGGCAGCGGGACGAACGCCTGCGGAATCATGTGGGCCGGGAGCTGCCCGGCCAGCTGATCGCGCAGCTCCGAGGCGGCCGGTGGCTGATCCGCGGCGACGAAGTAGGCCGCCAGCATCGCCGACTCGCCCTCCCCCACCAGGACCACCACCGCCTCGGTCACGTCCGCCCGGGCGCACAGCAGCGCCTCGATCTCGCCCGGCTCGATCCGGTACCCGTGCAGCTTGATCTGGAAGTCGGCACGACCGATGAACTGCAGGACACCGTTCGGGCGCCACCGGCCGAGATCGCCGATCCGGTACATCCGGGCGCCGGGCCGGTCGCTGAAGGGATCGGGCAGGAACGCGGCCGCGGTCAGCGCCGCGCGCCCCAGGTAACCGCGGGCGAGCGGCGGGCCACCCACGTAGATCTCACCCGGGACGTTCGGCGGCACCGGCGCCAGGTTCTGGTCCAGGACATAGATCCGGGCGTCCGACATCGGCCGGCCGATCGCCGGGAACTGTGGCCAGGACTCCGCCGGCGACGTCAACCGGGGTGCGGTCACCACGTTGACCTCGGTCGACCCGTAGTGGTTGTCGAGGTATGCCGAGGGCAGCGCGGAGAGCATCTCGCGGACCGCCGGTGTGATGGCGAGACGGTCGCCGGTGGTGATGACCTCGCGCAACGTCGCCACGTCGGACGGACGACCGGCCGTGTGCCGCGCCAGCTGGTCCAGAGCCACCACGGGCAGCAGGACCTTGCTGATCCGGCGGTCCCTGATCAGGTCGGCGAGGGCGGCGACGTCGTACCGCTCATGTTCGGTGGCGATCACCGCGCAGCCGCCCAGCCACCAGGTCGACAGCAGTTCGAGGTAGGCGACGTCCGCCGTGATCGGGAAGTACTGGAGGGCGCACGGCCGCTCGGCATAGTGGTTCACACACCAGTTCAGCAGGGCGATCTGCGGGCCCTGTTGCATCGCGATGCCCTTGGGCCGGCCGGTCGAGCCGGAGGTGTAGATGACGTACAGCAGGCTGTCCGGACCGGCCGGCGCCGATGCCGGATCGACGGTTCCCGCGGCGGGATCACCGGCGATCGGCTCGTCCAGATGCAGCGGCGAAACGCGCTCACCCCAGCCCGCCGATCCCATCGTCGCCGTCACGGCCACCTGGGTCATCACGATCGACGCGCCGGCGTCGGCCAGCATCAGCCGGATCCGGTCGGCGGGATGATCGGGGTCCAGCGGCAGGTAGGCCGCGCCGATCTTGGCGGTGGCCAGCACCCCGACCGCGAGGTTGGCGTCGCGCCGGACGGCGAGCCCGACGACGGACTCGGCGCCCACACCCCGGCCGGCCAGAACGGCGGCCAACCGGTCGGCCGCGGCGTCCAGCTCGGCGTAGGTGAGGGTCAGATCACCACATCGGACGGCGGGCTCGTCCGGCGTCTTCGCAACCCAGTCCCGGAAACCGTCCAGAACCGTGCTCCGGTCGGTGCCGCCGGCAGACTGCTGAGCTTCGAGCATGCGATGTCCCCCTGATCGTTGAGAGTGTCGGCGCCGGCGGCCGGACCGTCAGCACGAGAACGTGACGGGCAGCCGTCGAGGCCCCCGCAGCATCGGTCCGTAGGCCCAGACGACATCGTCGGGCCGGACATCGAGACTGAGGTCCGGCAGCCGGCGGAAGAGGGTCTCGAGTGCCACCTCCCCTTCCAGCCGTGCCAGCTGCGCTCCCAGGCACAGGTGCGTCCCATGCCCGAAGGCCACGTTCCCGCGGGCGTCACGGTCGGCGCGGAACTCGTCCGGCTGCTCGAAACGCTCCGGGTCGCGGTTGGCCGCGGCCAGCGAGATCAGCACCGAGTCGCCCTTGGCGATCGGGACGCCGCCGATCTCGAGATCCTCGCTCGCATAGCGGTACGCGGACGCCTGCACCGGCGAGTCGTACCGCAGCACCTCGTTCACCACGGCCGCCCAGGAGACGCGCCCCTCGCGGACCGCGGCGAGCTGATCGGGGTGCTGGAGGAGGCGCAGGACGGCGCAGCCGAGGAACTGCACGGTCGTCACGTGCCCGGCGCCGAGCACCGACAGGATCATGCTGTGCAGCTCGTTCTCGTCGCGCAGGTCGCCGGACTCGAACCCGCGGATCAGGTGAGCGGCCACATCGTCGCCCGGGTTGACGCGCTTGTAGTCGGCGAGGCGCTTGACGTAGTCCACCAGCGCGGTGAGCGCCGGCACGTCGATCGGCTGGGTCATCCCGGCGCGGTAGAACAGATCCAGGCAGCGCGCCGGCGCCTCCCGTTCCGAGGCCGGCACGCCCAGCACCTCGTGGATGATGCCGACCGGCACCGGTAGCGAGAACGAGCTCACCAGGTCAACGGCGCCCGATCCGGCGAACGAGTCGATCGCTTCGTCGGCGATCCGCTGCACCATGCCGCGCATGCGTTCCACCGCGCCCGGGCTGAACGCCCCGGCCACGAGGCGCCGCAGCCGCGCGTGTTCCGGACGGTCGAGGTCGAGCAGGCCGCGGGCCGGATCCCACTCGCCACTGCCGAACGGCGCCGGCGGGGCGCTGGAGTTCCGGTCGTCATTGCTCAGCCGGGTGTCGGCCAGGCTGGCCCGCACCAGATCGTAGGACGTCACCAACCAGGTCGTCCCGGCCGCGTACGGGCTGAAGACGGGGCTGACCGGCGCGTGCTCGCGCATCCAGGCGTAGTTCGGATAGGGATCCGGGTCGCTCTTCTCCCTGGGCTGCCCCGTCGGGTGAGCATCTGCGATGCCGGTCATCATCCGCGCTTCCTCTCTTGTGCCGCTACAAAGACCTGCGGGGCGCGGCTCATGCCGGAACCGCCTCGGCCACCGCGTCGTCCATCGCCGCGCCGAGCAGACTCAGCAGTTCCTCCGGCGCGGTCAGGAAGGCGTGATGGCCGCCGGCGAGCACCGCGCTGCGTACGTCACCGGGACGGGCGTACTCCGCCCAACCGGTCATCAGCGCCGGCCGCACCTCGTCGTCCTGTTCCCAGCCGAGCACCTGGATCACGGACGGCAGCACCACCGGCGACGGCAGCCGATAGGCGCGGTTCGCCGCGATGTCCGACTTCAGCGTGCTCAGTCCCAGCTCCAGCAGGTCCGGATGTGGCGTTCCGCCCATGGCGACGACGAAGGCGCTGAGCTCGTCGGTCAGCTCGTCGTCGGTGAGATGCAGGAACCGGCCGTACGGGCCGTCATGCGGAGCGACCTGGGACGAGATGAACAACCTTGCGGGAACCGGCAGGTCGCGCCGGGCGAGGAGCAGGGCCGTGGCGAAGGCCGGCAGGGCGCCGCCGCAGTGACCGAAGAAGCCGAACGGCCGGTCCAGGTAGGGCCGGAGACCGTCGACGAGATCCTCGGCGAGCTTCTCATAGGTGCCGTAGTGGGGCTCACGCACCCGGTTCTCCCGGGCCGGCAACTGGACCCGGCAGACCTCGGTGTCGCCGATCCGTCCCGGCCACCGCTTGTACATCGACGCGCCCACCCCGGAGTACGGGAAACAGAACAACCGCGCCGGAGCATCGGGGTCGGGTCGGCGTAACAGCCAGCGCTTGGGACGCTCCGCGGAAACCATGGCTCGCCTCGCTCTCGGGCTCGAAGGGTCGATCTCAGGACGCCGGGAAGGTCAGCGGACCGCCGGTGGACAGCGCGTCGGCCAGGTCTCCGGCACCGCTCTCGCGCAGGTCTGCGGTGACCGGCAGACGCTTGATCCCGGCCACGAAGTTGGACGCCAGATGCTCGACCGGCCCGGCGATCCGGAACTCGGCCACCCCGGCGACGACCTCCTCGAAGAAGACCCGGAGCGCGATCCGGGCCAGCGGGGCGCCCACGCAGTAGTGCGGCCCGAAGCCGAAGGCGACATGCCGGTTCGGCGTACGGCCGACATCGAACCGGAAGGGATCCTCGAAGATCCGTTCGTCACGGTTGGCCGAGCCGAGCCAGGCGACCAGCGCTTCACCCTCGGCGATCGGCGTTCCGCCCAGAACCGTGTCGTGCACGGCGTGCCGCAGGAAGTGGTTGGCCGGCGAGGACCACCGCAACCCCTCCTCCACCGCGGACGGCACCAGCGCCGGATCCGCCGTCAGGCGCCGGTACTCGCCGGGGTTCTCGGCGAAGGCGAGCACGGTGCCGGCGATCGCGTGCGGTGTGGTCACATTGGCGCCCAGCAGCAGGCTGTAGCAGTTGTAGACGATCTCGTCGAGCTCCAGCGGCCGCCCCGAGACCTCCATCCGCAGCAGGAAGCCGACGAGGTCGTCGCGATCGTCCGCGGTCACCGCCCGGACGTGCCGGGCGAAGTAGTCGAACAGTTCGTGATGGGCGGCCACCAGCGTGCCCCGGCTGCTTCCCTCCCGGAACGACGGGTCGTCGGCGGCGATGGCCATCGTGGTGAGCCGGGTCAGCCGGGGCCAGTCCGGCTCGGGCAACCCCATGAGAGCGCCGGTGAAGGCCATCGGGAAGCCCGCGCCGGCCGCCGCGAGATCGAGCTCGCCGCCGTCGGCCAGCGGGGCGAGCATCCGCCGGGCCAACCGGCGGATCTCCGGCATCCGGCCCTTGAGGGAACGATGCGAGAGCACCTTCATGAGCGGCTCCCGCATGGCGGTGTGCACCGGTGGGTCGCTCGCCGCCATCATCTTCCCACCGGCCGGGTCCGTGCCGCCGAGGATGGACAGCAGAGTTCCCCGCTGCGACGTGAACCGCGTGTGGTCGCGCAGCACCTCATTGACCTCGTCGTACGTGGTCACCGACCAGAACGACCGGCCGTCCGGCATCGTCTGCCGATGCACCGGCGACCGCTCACGCATGGCCGTCCAGATCGGGTGCGGGTCACCCGAGGCGTACAGCCCCGGGTCGAAAAGATCCACCGTCGCCAGGTCGACGGACTCCTGGCCGGACGGCACGCTGAGCCTCATTCCTCGCGTCCCTCTCGTTCGTCGGTCGAGGCAGCCAGCACGACCCAGCTCGCGGTGGCCCGGGCGAGCAGCTCGCCGGTCGTGTCGTAGAGGGCGCCGGCGTTCCTCAGCACCCGGCCGTTGCGCTCGCGCAGGGTGGAGACGATGACGTACGGCGTGCCCACCGCCGGCAGCCGATCGACGACGGCCGACATCCGGTTGAGCAGCATCGGATTCGCGGCCGGATCGGTGATCCAGCCGCCCGGGCAATCCAGCGCGGCCCAGACGATCTCGGCCGGGACGACGCCGCCCCGGCCGAGTCCGGGATGCGGGATCCATCGGCAGGCCACCGTGTCCGGCACACTCTCCAGGCGGCCGGGCGCGAGGCGCAGACCGTCGCCCTCGTCCCGTCGCGGCCCACACGCGAAACAGGTCGGGAAGGGGTGCCGGCCGCGCCCCGCGAACCCGGCCGACGCGCGCTCGGCGGCCTCGGGCGTCACGAAGGCGGGCGGCTCGACGACCGGCGGCCCGGCCGTGGCCACCATGGCCAGCAACCGGTCACCGACCGTCAACCGGGATCTCGGTGTGCCCCGCTCGAACCGTAGCGGCGTCTCCAGCGGCGGCGGCTCCAGCAACGTCACCACCGCGTTCGGACCGTGCTGGGCGGCGCTCATCGACGCCAGCCGGCCGCACAGATAGCCACCGTGCGCCGAGCCGGCCGGTCCGTTGAACCGCCGCGGGACGACGAGCGCGGCACAGTCCGCGGTCATGGGGTTCCCGCTCGGTCCGGACCGAGCGGGACGGGCCCCGCCGATGGCGTGACAGCGCTCGCCCCGGGCTCGGATCGGGACTGACCGGCCGACCACACGGCGTCGTCCACGACCAGCGCGAAGGCTCGGACCGTCGTGGCGTCGAAGATGCTCCGCGCCGGGATACGGACGTCGAACGCCGCGCGTACCCGGGCGATCATGCGCATGGCCAGCAGCGACTGGCCGCCCAGAGCGACGAAGTCCGCCGACCGGCCGAGCCCGGTGACGCCGAACAGCGACTCCCAGATCTCCGCGATCTTCCGCTCGGACGCGGTGCGCGGCGGCTCGTGCGGCTCGGCCTCCTGGGCCGTGGGCCGCGTCGCCGCCTCCTCCTCCGCCGAGAGGCGCAGCAGCTCCCGGCGGTCGATCTTGCCGCTGGCCAGCCTCGGCAGGTCGGTGTGGAAAGCGAACGTGCCGGGTACGGCGGCCGACAGCACGTGGTCGGCGAGAAAGCGACGCAGATCCGCCGCCTTCGGTGGCTCCGACAGCGGCACCACGTGAGCGGCGAGGGACATCCGTTCACCCACGCCGGGTACGGCCACCACGGCCGCCTGGGCGATCCCCGGGTGCTGCACCAGCGCGTGCTCGACGTCGGAGGGCTCGATCCGTACGCCGCGGATCTTCACCTGATGGTCGACCCGCCCCAGAAATTCCATCACCCCGTCCGGGCGACGGCTGACCAGATCGCCGGTGCGGTACAGCCGGGCGCCCGGCACACCGGAGAACGGATCCGGCCGGAAGGCCGCCGCCGTCGCGCCGCCCGAGGCACCGTAACCCCAGGCGAGGCACACCCCACCGACATGGAGTTCGCCCGGTACGCCGTCCGGTACGGGCTCGCCACGGTCGTCCAGCACATGGGCGGAGACTCCGTCGATGGGCCGCCCGATCGGCACCGCGTCAGCGTCGGTGTCACCGGGCCGCAACGGCCAGGTGAGGATGTCGATACACGCCTCGGTGGGGCCGTACTGGTTGAACACCTGGCCGGACGAGGCCGCGAACACCTCACCCACGAGGTCACCGGTGAGCCGCTCCCCCGCGATCAGCACGTTGCGCAGCCCGGCCAAGCCGGGCCCACCGCCGCCGGCCAGGAACTCCCGCAGCAGCGACGGCACGAAGTGCATCACGGTGACGTCGTGCCGGACCACCAGATCCGCCAGCTTCTCCGGCTCGGCCTCGATGCCGGGCGGCGCCACCAGCAGCGTGGAGCCGAAGCAGAGCGGAGCGAACACCACCCAGAACGTGCAGTCGAAGACCAGCGAACCGTAGTAGGCCACCACGTCATCCGGTCCCAGCGGATAACGCGTCTGTCCCCAGGCGAACCGGTTGGCGACCGCCGAGTGCGGGATGAGGACCGGCTTGGGCCGTCCGAGCGAACCCGAGGTGTGCAGAACGTAGGCCAGCGTCCCGGGCGCCTGGTTCGAGGGGCCGGCGCCGACGTCGGACCCGCCGGGCCGTCCGAGATCGTCCAGTGCGACCGCGTCCGGCAGGACCGCCCGTCCTTCCTCGTCGGCCACCGCCAGGGCCGGCCGGAGCCGCTCGACGCTGCGCCGGGTCGTGGCCGCGGCGGCGCGCACGTCGAACGGGGCGATGGCCGCGCCGGCCGCGAACACGCCCAGCGCCGTCACCACCTGCCGCACGGAGCGCTCGGCACAGATCGCGACCACCGAGCCCGGGGTCACGCCCAGCCCTCGCAGCGCAGAGCCGATCCGCTCCGCCTCGGCGATCAGGCCGGCGAACGTCACGCGGTCGAGACCATCGGTGATCGCGATGGCATCGGGCTGCGAATCGGCCACCGCCCGCACCATCTCCCACACCGATTCCTCGCCGGGAGTTCGAATGTTCACCTATGCACCTCCTGTGCCGATGGCCGGATGTCCGGTCATCGCGCGGCTGCCGACGTTAATACGAGGGCGGCAGGAATTGGCCGGAAATAAATGCGCTGATCGGCGCGGAAAAGGCTCGCCGGGAAGTCCGTGCAATCAATGCCGGACGAGCCGAGTCTAGTGGGATCCATCGAGTCATCGCCATTGTCCCGCCGGCGAGACAATGCGCGGGATCAGGGACCTTGACGCTCTATTCGGTATCCATTACTTTACGGCGCCATGGCTCCGGGCCGGTCAGCGCCGCGGGGCCGCCTCGGCGGGCTCGTCCGCCGGCGCCGGACGGCTCCGCAGCCCGCGCACCGCCGGCATCGTCAGCACGAGCGAGTTGGCCAGCAACTGCCAGAGCACACCGACCGCGAGGACGGCCGAGATGCTGGTCGCTTCGGCGATGGGGCCGGCCAGCGCCAGCCCGAGCGGACCGACCGAATAGGCGCCGAAGGCCACATAGGACATCACCCGGGAGATCGCCTCGCTCGGCACATGCTGCTGGATGGTGGTCATCCAGAGCCCGTTGAAGACCGAGTTGGCGACGCCGGCCGGAATCGCGGCCAGGCACACCACGATCAGCGGGGCGTGCAGGGCGAGGGCCGCGGACGGCGCCGCCCAGGCGAAGGTGACGATGGTGGTGACGACCAGAGGACGCTGCGGACGCCGGCCGAGCAGGAACAGGCCGCCGACGATCGAGCCGGCGCCGTACAGCGCCACGATGGTGCCCCAGGCGCCCGCCCCGCCGTAGCTGCGATCCGCGCTGGGCGGCCCCAGCACCAGGTACGGCGCCCAGACCACCAGGTTGAAGAAGGTGAACTGGAGGGTGACCGTCCAGAGCCACGGATAGGACCAGAACAGCCGCCAGCCCGAGCGCAGGTCATGCAGCACCGACGAGGTGAACTTCGGCCGGGTGTCGGCGAGCCGCAGGATCAGGAGCGACGCGATGCTCGGCAGATAGCTGAGTGCGTCCACCACCAGCACGACACTCGGGCTGGTGAGGGCGACCAGGACACCGGCCAGCGCCGGACCGCCGACGTTCGCCATCGACTGGCACAGACCCAGAAGCGCGTTCGCCTCCTGGAGGCGGCCGGGCGACACCAGCGAGGGCACCAGCCCGTCGAAGGACGGGCGGAAGACCGCCTCGCCGAGCCCGCCGACGCCGACCAGGACCAGCAACGCCCAGAGCGGCGGTGCTCCCACGATGAACAGGACGGCGACCGTGCCCTGGGTGAGGGCGCGCAGGAAGTCGGCATACAACATCACCGTCCGCCGCGGAAGCCGGTCGCCCAGCACGCCGCCACCGATGAGGAAGAGGACCATCGGCACGATCCGGGCGGCCAGCACGAGGCTGAGGTCGGTGAGCGAACCGCCGTCGTGGAGAACCGCGAACGCCAGGGCGACCGTGGCCATCGAGGTTCCGAAAGCCGACGTGGAGTAACCGAGGAGGAAGACCCGGAAGTTGCGTTCCCTCAGCACCTCGAGTTTTCCCCGGATGGCCTGTCCCCTGCTCAGTGGCTTCAACCTCTCCCGCGGTAGTCACGACAATCCCGCCAGGCTGTCATACACGGACAGACCTGGGCAAGCCGTGTCTCGCCGGCGGGACGGAGCTCAGGGCGCAGCCGTCCCCCAGTCGACCAGAATCGTCCGGAGCTGGTCGGCGGAGAAGATCGGAACCTCGGAGATCCGCTGGTGGGGATTCACCGCGACGGCGGCGAGGAAAGCCTGGTAATGGTCCACAAAGGTCCGCGCGGTTTCGTCCTCGAGCAGATCCCGCGCATAGAGCAGCCGCCCGCCGAGGCCGCCGCCGGACTCCTCGTTCAGGTGCAGTTCCAGATCGAACCGGGTCCGGACCCGGCCCTCGTTGAAGAAGCTGGCCTCGACCTGGCCCAGGCCCAGCAGCCCCGACGCGGCGTCGGTCGAGCCGCCGGACAGGTCGAACCACACCTGGAAGAGCGGATTACGGCCGAGATCCCGGGGCGGCGCCACCTCCTGGACGATGCGATCGAAGGGGACGTCCTGATGCTCGTGGGCCTCCAACATCGTTTCCCGGGTACGCCGGAGCAGCTCGGCGAACGAGGGGTCGTCACCGAGGTCCGCGTGGATCGGCAGCGAGTTCGCGAAGAAGCCGATCAGCCCCTCGAACCTGACCTGGGTACGCCCGTTGAAGGGACAGCCGACGATGACATCGGCGCTGGCGGTGTACCGGGAGAGCAGCCCTTGGAACGCCGCCAGGCCGGTCATGAAGAGGGACGCCTGACCCGCCTCGGTCAGCTTCCGGAGGTCGGCGGCGACCGCACCGGGTACCGCGACCGGAACAGCACCGGCCCGATAGGTCGGCGTCGCCGGGCGGTCGTGGTCGGCCGGCAGCTCGAGGATCGACGGCACCCCCCGCAGACGCTCCCGCCAGTGCCGCGTCTCGGCGTCGAGACGGGGCCCGGCCATGGACCGGTGCTGCCAGACGGCGTAGTCGGCATATTGCGCCGGCAGCGGGGCCAGGCCGGGCTCGAGGTGCTGGACGTAGGCGGCGTAGGCGGCGGAGACCTCGCCGGCCCAGACCTCCAGCGACTCCCGGTCGAACAGGGTGTGGTGCACCACCAGCCCCAGGACGTGGTCGGCCGGGCCGAGCTTCGCCAGCCACGTCCGGAACAACGGTCCCCGGTCCAGATCGAACTGGGTGTCGGCGGCCGCCCGGGCCAGCGCACGGGCCCCTTCGGAGGGATCGTCCCCGGCCGACAGGTCGTGCCGCTCCAGGCCGCGCGGCGGCGCTTCCGAGACCACCTGGTACGGCTCCGCGTCCCCATCGGCCTCGAAGTGCGTCCGCAGGACGTCATGGCGGCGGGCCACGAACCGCACCGCGCTGTCCAGCGCGTCCGGGTCGAGGGGACCGCTGAGCCGGTACGAGGCGGCCACGTTGTAGGCGAGACTGCCCTGGGTGAGCCGATCGATGAACCAGAGCCGGCGCTGAGCCAGCGACAGTGGCGGCCGCCGCGGCGCGGCCTCCGCCACCGTCGGCGCCGCGGTCACCGCGCCCTCCAGTCGCCTCCTGAGCAGCTCTCGGGCCTCCTGGGTCAATTCCTGAGGTTCCTGACGCGCCACTGTCGACAACCCTTCGGTCACACGGTCGAATTGCGTACGGAAATCGCCATTATCAGAAACGGCATCCCCGCCGACGCTATAGCAGGCGCGACTCCGACTCAACCTAGGATACTGTTGTCGACTTCACCGGACACCGCCCCTACACTTCATTTCGGAGGTGTTCGAGTGACGTCGACAGTCAATACGGAAAACGATCAGGAACGCACCTACAAGGTCGTGCTCAACGAGGAAGAGCAGTACTCCATCTGGCCGGACGACCGCGAGATTCCCACGGGGTGGCGCCCATCGGGATTCACCGGCGGCAAGGACGATTGCCTGCAACACATCGACCAGGTGTGGACGGATATCACTCCACTCAGCGTGCGCCGCCGGTTGGCGGACACCCGGTAGCGGTTCCGGTTCCGGCACGGCGGCTGCCTCGCCTGGCCGCCCGGGGCGGGTGACCCCAGGAGGCCATCGAGAGGGCCGCCGCCGTGACCGGATCCGCCCCCCGCCCGTTCACGCCAGCTTCGCTTCCACGGAGGTGGGTGTCGGGTCAGACCGCGACGGCGCCGGCCCGGCCTTCCTCGAGCACGATGCCGGCGGCGGTGTCGAGGCTCGCGATGATCCAGCTCTCCAGGCTGCACGCGGCCCGGTCGGCGGCCGCCCGCCATCGGTCGAGCCGCGCCTGCTCGGCCTCGATCCTGGGTAGCGAGACCTGCCTTTCGCTTTCGCCGCCGCCGCGGCGCTTCGCTTTGACGTGTGACCGCAGCTTGTTCCTGGACCACCGGCTCTCTTCGGCACGGCTCAGCCAGTAGTCCTGTTCGTCGTCCGGCTGCCCGGCGACCTCGGCGTGGTGCTGGAAGCTGAGCGCCGGCCGCCGCCGGTCCATCGTGAACCGGCGAGCGACCCAGGCGTAGTTGCGCAACGTCTGGTATTCCAGGCCGACCGCCTCGACGGCCCGGCGGTAGCGGTCGCCGTACTCGCGTTCACCGTGGATCAGCCAGTCACCGAGACACCAGGCCGACGAATCGACGACGTCCGCGAGGCGCTGCCCCGCGCGTTCCCAGCTCTCGTACGTGAGGCCGCCCGGAATGCGCAGGCCCACCCGGGTGACCAGCACCGGGCTCCCGTCCTCCTCGGTACACACCGCCCGGCCGTCGCGAACCGGTCTCGACGTCCCCGCCGGCGCCTTGGCCGACAGCCCCCGTGCTGTTGTCGTCAACGCTTGCCCCTTCCGTGACAGAACGTACCGAGCGACGATTTCTCAGGCTCATGCCAACGGTTTCCGGCTGATCTAGCGCAGCGTTCAATTCACCGCGGGACATCAATGATTAAAAGTCCGGGCCGACCGATGGCACACACTTACGGCTCAGGCAGATCGGGCCTGAGTAAACCATCGCGAACGGGGCCAAGATTACCACCCGTACGGATGATGTCCATCCCGTCGTGATCTGATGCGAACCGGCGCAATGGCGGATTACCGTACGTGTTCAGAGCCGCGGAAGTGCGACTGATCGAGTGGCGGACGCGGTAACAACAGGCAACATCACCGATGGCGGCGCATCGATCTGACAGACCCTTCGACCAGCCCGTCGGACATCGATGCTTGTGACTTCAAGGAATCGTTCTGTCACGTCGGGTAACTACTGCCCTCCTGGACCGTCCCGAGGGCGACGAGAAGAGTCACGCTGTGACAGCGTCCCGGCCCAGAGCCTGACCGCGGTGGGCAGCGGCCAGCGACTCCAAGCGCGACACGCCCAGGGACGACGGCAGGTCGTCGGCCGGCTCAGCCGCCCGGACGACGACCGCGGTTCGGTCCACCCAGCCCGGCGGCCACCCTTGCGCTCGTTCGCATTCCGTCCCATGCCGCATAAGGAACGCCGTCCGATTATCCTGCGGATCTTTCGACCGGTAGCGCGATGGCCATTCCTTCTCTTGAACAGGGGCGCCACCACAACGGCCGCGTCGGCCGCGACCGATTCTTGATGGAATTCGGAGAGGTGTAGGTCGGAGATGAGCCGGGCGATGTCGTCGTCCGGGCCACCGAAGTGCTCCAGAGCGGCCCAGTCGGGCATACGCTGCGGAGATGACGGTGATCGCGAAGGTGGCGGCCATTCTCGACGCCTTCACCGCGGACGATCGCGGCCTGGGGTTCGCGGAGTTGCAGCGGCGTACCGGCCTGCCGAAGGCGACGCTGCACCGGCTGACCGCCGAGCTGGTCGTGGCCCGGCTGCTCGACCGGGTGAACGGGCGGTTCCACCTCAGCGGGCATCTGTTCACGCTGGGCATGCGCGCCTCGGTCGAGCGCGGCCTGCTCGAGGTGGCGACGCCCTTCCTCGAGGACCTCTACGAACGTACCCACGAGACGGTCCATCTGGGTCTGCGTGAGGGCGCCGAGGTGGTCTACGTGGCCAAGGTGAGCGGCCACCGCCAGGCGCGGGCGCCGTCGCGGCTCGGTGGGCGCCTCCCCTTGCACGCCACCGCGATCGGCAAGGCGCTGCTCGCCTTCGCGCCGGACGCCGTCCGCGCCGAGGTGCTGGCGGCGCCGCTGGCCCGGCTGGCACCGCGGACCGTGACCTCGCCGGCTCTGCTGCGCCGCCAGCTCGACCGGGCGGCCGAGACGGGGGTGACCTTCGAGGCGGAGGAGTCCGCGGTCGGCATCGTCTGCGTCGGCGCTCCGATCCTGGACGCCGACGATCTGGCGGTGGCCGCGGTCAGCGTCGCCGGGCCGGTCGGGCGCTTCCAGCCGCGGCAGCACCTGGGCCCGGTGAAGGCCGCGGCGGCCGGCATCGCGGCCGTCCTGGCTCGGCGCGCCACCTTGAGTTCCGGATAGCGGAACAAAAAGCTGGTGAGCGCGCCGACCGGCCGGGCAGGGTGGCGGCATGACTTCGCCCGCAGCACAACGCCTGCTCGACGCCGCGCGAACCCGGACTCCGTGCCCACCCGTCCGTGATCTGATCGGCGCCGACGACATCAAGGCGGCCTACGGGGTCCAGACGGAACTGACCGCCGCCCGCCTGGCCGGTCGCGCCCGGATCGTCGGGCACAAGATCGGGCTCACCTCGGCGGCCGTTCAGCACCAGCTCGGCGTCGACCGCCCCGACTTCGGCGTCCTCTTCGACGACATGGACGTCAGCGGCGAGGACGCCATCCCGGTGGGCGGGCTGCTGCAACCGCGGATCGAGGCCGAGGTCGCGTTCGTGCTGCGGACGGACCTGGCCGACGAGGTCACCGCGGATCGCGTCCGGGCCGCGGTGGGCGCGATGGCGCCGGCGCTGGAGATCGTCGACAGCCGGATCGCCGGCTGGGACATCAGCATCGCCGACACGATCGCCGACAACGCCTCCAGCGGCCTGTTCGTGCTCGGTCCGGCGCGGGTCGGGCTCGGGGCGGTCGAGCCGGTCGACGTGCGGATGGAGATGAGCGTCGACGGCGAGGTGGTATCCACCGGTTCCGGCGCGGCCTGCCTCGGCGACCCGCTGACGGCGCTGGCCTGGCTGGCCGGCGCCGCCCGGGATCTCGGCGATCCGTTGCGCGCGGGACAGGTGGTGCTGGCCGGCGCGCTCGGCCCGATGGTGCCGGTGCGGCCGGGCATGCACGTCCGCGCCCGCTTCACCGGTCTCGGCACGGTCTCCGCCCGGTTCGGGGAGGTCTGATGCGTACGAAGGTCGCCGTTCTCGGGTCGGGCAACATCGGCACCGACCTCATGATCAAACTGCTGCGGCTGTCGGAAACGTTGGAGATGACCGCGATGGCCGGCATCGACCCCGGCTCGGACGGTCTGGCCCGGGCCCGGCGGCTGGGCGTGGCCACGACCGCCGACGGGGCCCGCGGGCTCGTCACGCTCGACGGATTCGCCGACGTGGAGATCGTCTTCGATGCCACCTCGGCCCGGGCCCACCTGTCCAACGAGGCCGTGCTGCGGCCGTACGGCAAAATTCTGATCGATCTGACGCCGGCGGCGATCGGGCCGTACGTCGTGCCCGCGGTGAACCTCGACGAGCATCTGGCCGCCGGGGACGTCCGCAACGTCAACATGGTGACCTGCGGCGGACAGGCCACGATCCCGGTCGTCGCCGCCGTCTCCCGGTTCGCTCCGATGCCGTACGCGGAAATCGTCGCCTCGATCGCCTCGAAGTCGGCCGGCCCCGGCACCCGGGCCAACATCGACGAGTTCACCGAGACCACCTCGCGGGCCGTCGAGCGGGTCGGCGGCGCGGCCCGCGGCAAAGCGCTGATCGTCCTCAATCCCGCCGAGCCGCCGCTGATCATGCGCGACACCGTGCTGTGCCTGGTCGACGCGCCGGACGCCGCGACCCGGGAGGCGATCCGGTCCTCGGTCGAGGAGATGGTCGCCGCGGTCGCCCGGTACGTGCCCGGGTATCGGCTCAAGCAACCCGTGCAGATCACGCCGGTGCCCGCGGACCAGCCGGTGCACACGCTCGCCGGCGCCGCCACGGTGACCCATCAGGTGTCGGTGTTCCTCGAGGTCGAGGGCGCGGCGCACTACCTGCCCGCGTACGCCGGAAATCTCGACATCATGACCTCGGCCGCGATCGCCGTCGCCGAGCGGATGGCCGCCGCACGTGGCGGCCTGCTGAAGGAGACGCGCTCATGACCCGGCTGTTCCTCCAGGACGTCACGCTGCGGGACGGGATGCACGCCGTCCGGCACCGGATGAGCACCGACGCCGTCGGCGCGATCGTCCGCGCGCTCGACGCCGCCGGGGCCGACGGCATCGAGGTGGCGCACGGCGACGGGCTGGCCGGCGGCAGCCTGACCTACGGTCCCGGCTCGCACACCGACGAAGAGTGGATCGAGGTCGCCGCGGCCAGCATCACGCACGCCCGGCTGACCACGCTGCTGCTGCCGGGGGTCGGCACGATCGCCGACCTGAAGCGGGCGTACGCGCTCGGCGTGCGCTCGGTGCGGGTGGCCACCCACTGCACCGAGGCCGACATCGCCGCCCAGCACGTCGCCACCGCCCGTGAGCTGGGCATGGACGTCTCCGGTTTTCTGATGATGAGCCATCTGGCCGAGCCGGTCGCGCTGGCCGCGCAGGCGAAGCTGATGGAGTCGTACGGCGCGCACTGCGTCTACGTCACGGATTCCGGGGGCCGGCTTCTGATGGACGGCGTACGCGAAAGGGTGCGCGCCTATCGTGACGTGCTCGATCCGGCGACCGAGATCGGCATCCACGCCCACGAGAACCTGTCGCTGTCGGTGGCCAACTCGGTGGTCGCGGTCGAGGAGGGCGTGACCCGGGTCGACGCGTCGCTGGCCGGGCAGGGCGCGGGCGCCGGGAACTGCCCGATCGAGGCGTTCGTCGCGGTCGCCGACCTGCGGGGCTGGGAGCACGGCGGCGACCTGCCGGCGCTGCAGGACGCCGCCGAGGATCTCGTCCGGCCGCTGCAGGACCGGCCGGTCCGGGTGGATCGGGAGACGCTGACGCTGGGCTACGCCGGTGTCTACGGCTCCTTCCTGCGGCACGCCGAGACCGCCGCCGACCGGTACGGGGTCGATGTGCGCGCGATCCTGCTGGAGGCCGGGCGACGGCGGCTGGTCGGCGGCCAGGAGGACCTGCTGGTCGACATCGCGCTGGACCTGGTCGCCGCGGCCCGATAACGGTTCAGGTCACCACCCGGAGGAAGTCCTGATCGATCTCGCGGTGGGTGTAGTTGATCCCACGCGCGGCCTGGTCCATCGTCCAGGTGATCGGGCGGAAGTCGGGCCCGGTGCGGTAGCCGCCGGAGAAGACCTCGTTGCGGTTGCCGGACGGGTCGAAGAAGTAGATGGTGCCGCCCCGGGTGATCCCGTGCCGGGCCGGGCCGAAGTCGATCGGCACCTCGTCCATCGACATCACGTCCCCGGCCCGCAGCAGCGCGCTCCAGTCGTCGATCTGGTACGCGAAGTGGTGCAGCTTTCCGTTGGGCCCGTTGACGAACGCGATGTCGTGCGGATTCTCGCCGCAGAACATCCACGAGCCGACCAGGTCCGCCGGCTCGTCGCCGGACACCAGCCGCTCGGCCGGGCGGAAGCCGAGCACCTCGGCGAAGAACCGTTCCAGCAGCGCCGGGTCCTCGGTGGTGATCAGGGCGTGGTTGATCCGGGGCACTCCGATGCCGCGCAGGCCGGTGCGGGGCCGCGGATCCGGGTTGATCTTCCCGACCTTGGTGCCGAGGTACTCGACCTCCGAGTACAGCTCGAGGACGTGCTCGCTCGGCAGCGTGACCCGAAGCCCGTCACCGACGCCGGCGTTGTCGCCCTTGCTCATCCGCTCGAACGAGGCGCCGAAACCGGCGATCCGGTTCTCCAGGGCGGCCAGCGAATCCTCACCGGTCACCTTGTAACCGAACTTGACCAGGCCGACGCCGCCCTCCTCGAGCACGACCGAGTGGTGGTCGTCCTCGTCCCACGACTTGAGGTACACGCGGCCGTCCTCCTCGTGGACCGCGTCCATGCCGAGGGTGTTCTGGTAGTGGTCGCGGGCGCGGGCGAGGTCGGTGACGCGTACGTGGACGTAACCCAGACGAACGACGGACATGGCTATCTCTCCTCGACAGTGGGGGCGGCCATGCGGGGCGCACTGGCCAGCATGGATCGCAACGGTCGTTCGCGTTGCTCGATGACGACGTCGCCGAGCGGGACGGCCCGGCAGGGAAGGCAGAGACCGGCCGAACGCTCGGCCGCGCTGAGCGCCGACTCCGCGACCGGACCGAGGTACGTGACGGCGCCCGCCACGAGGGGGCACTTGCAGATCCCACATCCGCCACCCCGGCAGCGGTAGCGGGCGCGCCACCCGACGCGGCGCAGTCCTTCGACGATGGTCTCGCCGGGCGCGACGTCGACCGCCGGTCCGTCCGGGCTGACCGTGATGAGAGGCATGGCTACACCGCCGGATCTTCGAAACTTCCTTAGGTTTCGTGAGTGTAACCACAGCTTGGACTCGTTATCTACATCGCCGCACCTGTAATGTTTCTAAAAGTTGTGGAACTATAGGGCGATGAACGCAGGGGTTCCGGAAGAAGGCCGCACGGTCGATGCCGGCGGTGTGCGCACCAACTACCACGACCGCGGCGACGGCGCCCCGGTCCTGCTGATCCACGGTTCCGGGCCGGGCGTCTCGGCGTGGGCCAACTGGCGTACGGTCCTGCCGCCGCTCGCGCGGCAGCGCCGGGTCATCGCCCCGGACATCCTCGGCTTCGGCTACACCGAGCGCCCGCGCGAGGCGGTCTACGGGCCGGACAGCTGGCTCGACCACCTGCTCGGCTTTCTGGACGCGCTGGACCTGCCCCGCGTCTCGGTCGTGGGCAACAGCTTCGGCGGAGCGCTCGCGCTGCGGCTGGCCATCGAGGCGCCGGAACGGGTGGACCGTCTGGTGCTGATGGGGAGCGTGGGGGTGCCGTTCCCGATCACCCCGGGTCTGGAGGCGGTGTGGGGCTTCGAGCCGTCACTGGACGCCATGCGCCGGCTTCTGCGCTGGTTCACCTTCGACACAAGCCGGCTGACCGACGACCTCGCCGAGCTCCGCCTCGCCGCCGCCACCCGTCCCGGCGTGCACGAGGCGTACCGGTCGATGTTCCCGGCGCCGCGGCAGGCGATGGTCGACGCTCTCGCCGTCAACCCAGAGCGCATCGCCGCCCTGCCGCATCCGACGCTGCTGATCCACGGGCGCGACGACAAGGTGATCCCGCTGGCCAACTCGATGCGGCTGTTCGACCTCATCCCGCACGCCGAACTGCACGTCTTCCCCCGGTGCGGGCACTGGGTCCAGATCGAGCAGGCCGACCGGTTCGCCGGGCTGGTCGACGCCTTCCTGGCCGACGGCACGGATCCGGGGGACGCCGGGCTCGCCGCGACCGCGGACCGGCCTCAATCCCATGCGATGATGTCGCGATGAACCGGGTGTCAGGGCGCGGCTGATGCCGTCGGTCGCCGAACGCATCGCCGCCGACCTGGAGGAGGAGATCCTCCAGCGCCGGCTGGCCGCGGGCGCCCGGTTCGCGCTGCGGACCGAGCTGATCGAGCGCTTCGGGGTAAGCGCCAACGCCATCAACGAGGCCCTTCGAATCCTGCGCGAGCGCGGGGTCATCCAGGTGCGGCCGGGCGTACAGGGCGGGGTCTTCGTCGACCATCCCCCACCGCAGCTGCGGCTCGGCGCCATCGACGTCTGGTTCCGGGGACTCCTCGTGGACGCGGTGGATCTGTTCGAGGCGCGCTCGATGCTCGAGGACAGCCTGGCCGGCGTGGCGGCGGAGCGCGCCACCCCTGAGGACTGCCGGGACATGGAGTGGGCCCTCGAGGAGCTGCGCGAGGCGCGCGAGGATGCGCGCCGCTACCTGGACGTCAACCTGCGCTTCCACACCGCGGTGGCCCGCGCCGCGCGCGTACCGGTCCTGGCCGGCATGTACGAGTCGATCGTCACGCTGGTCCGCGGGACGCTCGTCCGGGCGGAGTTCTCGGGCTCGGGCGCGGCCAAGGTCATCGACGAGAACATCCTCGTCCACGTTCGCATCGCCCGCGCCATCCGCGAACGAAACCAGCCGGCCCTCGCCGAGGCCCTCGTCGACCACCGTTCCGATCTCGTACGCCTGCCCGACTCGTCCCGCTCGCCGGGCCGGCCGGTGAAGGACCCGGACAGCGCCGGGCCGGACGGTTCCGCCGACTGAGCGACCGCTGCATGGCATCAGGTGGCAGCGCCTCGGCCGGACAAGACCGTCGGGCGGGCGCGCTGAGCGGCCCGAGTTGCGGGGTGCGGCGGGCCCGCTGAAACTGGCCGGATGAGCCGGATCAAGGAAGAAACTCGGCGTACGGACCGGCTCACCGGTTCGGTGATCGTGGTCGCTCTGGTCTCCGCCGTCTCGGGGCTGCTCTACGGGTACGACACCGGCATCATCTCCGGCGCCCTGCTCCAGATCGGCAAGGACTTCGACATCGGCCACGGCTGGGAACAGGTGATCGCGGCGTCGATCCTGGTGGGCGCCGTCATCGGCGCCCTCACCTGCAGCCGGCTGGCCGAACGCCGGGGCCGGCGCGGAACGCTGCTGCTCGTCGGCATCGTGTTCGTGATCGGCTCGCTCGCCGCCTCGCTCTCGCCGGACCCGGTCACGCTGTCGATCAGCCGGCTCGTCCTGGGCTTCGCCGTCGGCGGCGCCACCCAGACCGCCCCGGTGTACGTCGCCGAGCTGGCCCCGACCGCCTACCGCGGGCGTCTGGTGCTGTTCTTCCAGATCGCGATCGGCGTCGGCATCGTCATCGCCACCATCGTCGGGGCGGCCGAGGTGATCGACTGGCGGGTCGCGATCGGCATGGCCGCCGCGCCGGCCGCGATCATGTTCGGGTTGATGTTCCGGCTGCCGGAGAGCCCTCGCTGGCTGCTGCGCGAGGGTCACGCCGACCGTGCGCGGGAGGCACTGGCCCGGGTTCGCTACCCGGAGAGCGATCTCGACGAGGAGTTCGGCGAGATCGAGGACAACGTCAAGGCCGAGAAGCAGGCGAAGACTCGCGGCTGGGCCGGTCTCAGGGCGGCATGGGTACGCCCGGCGCTGGTGGTCGGCTGCGGGCTGGCGATCTTCACCCAGTTGTCCGGCATCGAGATGATCGTCTACTACACGCCGACCATCCTCACCGACAACGGCTTCAGCGAGTCGACGGCCCTCCGGGTCTCCGTCGCGCTCGGGTTGACCTACCTGATCGCGCAGCTCGTCGGCCTGACCATCATCGACCGGGTCGGCCGTCGCCGGCTGACGCTGCTGACCCTGCCGTGCGCCGCGGTCGCGCTCATCGTGCTCGGCTCGTTCTTCGTCACCGGCAACGACGGCAAGTCGATGATCCCGTGGATCATCGCCACCCTGATCGCCTTCATGGCCTTCACCGCCGGTGGCATCCAGCTCATGGGGTGGCTGACCGGATCGGAGATCTATCCGCTGGCCACCCGGGCGGCGGGCGCCGCCGTGCAGTCGGCGTCCTTGTGGGGCACGAACGTGTTGATCACCCTGACCCTGCTCAGCACCATGAAGGCCATCGGCACGGGCCAGACCTTCTGGATGTACGCGGTGTTCAACCTGATCGCGTTCGGATTCCTCTACCGGAAGATGCCCGAGCTGAGCGGCCGCAGCCTCGAAGGGATCGAACGCCACCTGGCCGACGGCACCTTCACCCCGGCCGACCTCGCCCGCCGCTGAGCGTGGCGCAAGGCCGGCCGGCACGCCGGCCTATCCTTTTCGGCGCGTGCTCGGTTCCTCCGAGGTGTCCAGCTCAGGCGCCTCTTTGCCCTTTGCCGCCGCGTCCTTCCGGCGAGCGTCCTCCCCTGGGTCCCCCGGGTCCCGGGTGGCCGGGTCGCGCGGGACGGGTTTCCCGCCCGGTTCGCTCTCGGGCGCGGGCGGTTTGACATCGAAGGCGCCGGCCTTGCCGACGTTGCCCGGCTCGGGCAGGGGCGTCACCGGGCGGCCGCGCAGTGCCTCTCGGGTGAAGTCCGTCCAGAGCTGGGCCGGCAGGGTGTCGCCGTCGATCACCTTGCCGCGCTTGTCACGGATCGGGCCGGGGTTCGCCTTGCCGATCCACACCACGCTGGCCAGTTCGGGCGTGTAGCCGGCCATCCAGGCGTCCTGGCTGTCCGAGGTGTTGCCCCACTGCTGGGTGCCGGTCTTGCCGGCGGCCGGCCGGTCCGGCGTCATGGCGTGTTTGTCGACGACGGCGGCGAGCACCGAGGTGATGTCGGCGGCGGCCGCGCGGTCCAGCGCCCGCCGGGGCCGCGCTTCGGCCTTCCAGAGCCGGCGCCGGCCGGCGCCGGTGACCGAATCGACGAAGTGCCGGTCGTGCCGGACACCGGCGCCGGCAAAGGTGGCGTACACGGTGGCGAGGTCGGCGGGGGTGACCGCGTACCGGCCGATCGCGATGTCCGGGCGGGTTTGGCCCGGCCTGGGGTCGCCCTTGGCGTCGACCAGCGCACGGGCGTTCCCGTACTCGGGTGAGATGCCGAGGTCGAAGGCCTTCTCGCGGACCCGGTCCGCGCCCAGTTTCTCGGTGACCGCGTAGAACGGCGTGTTCAGCGAGTCGACCATCGACTCCGTCAGCGTGCAGGCCGGGCACTGCTGGTCGTTGTGGTTGCGCAGCGGCACGCCCAGCCGGCCCGGGAACAGCCGCGGCGAGCTGCCGTCCCACAGCGACTGTGTGCTGATCCCGGCCTCCAGCGCGGCGGCCAGCACGATGGGCTTGAACGTGGAGGCCGCCGGGTGGGCGGCGGAGGCGTCGTCGAAGTCGCCCCGCTGCTTGCCGCCGTAGTAGGCGAGGACACCGCCGCTGGGCGGGTCGACCGCGACCAGCGCCACCCGCAGATCCTTCGGCTGACCGGCGAGGTGTTCGGCGACCTGGGTGAGGCCGGCCTGCTGCGCCTTGGCGTCCAGCGTGGTGACGACGGACAGGCCTTGCGTGTGCAGCGCCCTCGAGGTCACGTCGTGGGCGGCCAGCTCCTGCTCCACCCGGTCGATCACGATGCCGCTCGGCCCCGCGTCGGCCGCCGACGGGCGGGACACGTCCGGGTACGCCAGCGCGCCACCCAGCCAGCCCTTCTCCCGGGCGGCGCCGATGATCCAGGTCCATCGTTCCTGTGCCGCCAGGGCATCGTTGGCGGGGTCGTACCCGAACGGGTCCTTGATGGTGGCCGCCAGCACGGCGCCCTGGGCCGCGGTCAGGCGGTCCGTGGTCACGCCGAAGTAGGCGTACGCCGCCGCCGCGATCCCGTAGGCGTTCCGTCCGTAGTAGATGGTGTTGAGGTAGCGCTCCAGGATCTGGTCCTTGCCGAGCTTGCGCTCGAGCTTGACGGCGAGGGCGAACTCCTTGGCCTTGCGGTCCAGGGAGACATCCTGGGTGAGGTACGCGTTGCGGGCGTACTGCTGGGTGATGGTCGAGGCGCCCTCGCGCTTCCCGCTGATGTTCGCCACCACGGCGCGCAGGATGCCGCGCACCGAGAACCCTGGATGGTCGTAGAAGTCACGGTCCTCGGCGGCCAGGACCGCCTGCCGTACGTGCTCGGGCACCGCGGACAACGGAACGTCACTGTGATTCTGGGTGCCGACCCGGGCCAGGATCGTCCTGCCGTCACGGTAGTAGAGCGTCGACGCCTGCACCTTGACGGGATCGGCCGGGAGGTCGACCGAGTTCACGTAGACGGCGACCGTGACGCCGGCGCCCGCGATCAGCACGGCGATCGCCGCCGCCACCCAGGCCAGCCAGCGACGCCCACGACCCGGCCGCCGATGACGCGACTTCGGCGCTTTCCGCTCGCTCGATTGATCCGCCACACCCCCTTGACGGAAACGACGGCAGGGTAGGTGGTCCGGAACGTGAAACTACTTTGCGTCCCAATCGCGTAACGCGCCCTTGATACGCGGCAACCTGCGCCTTAACCGGGGTTCAACCGAATCAGATGCAATATGTCTCAATCTGGCCGACCCGTGAGGTAGTGCTGGAGCACCGGCGACATCCACGCCGCCAGCTCATCGGCGCTCATGGCCACCACCGGGGGCAGTTCCAGCACGTAGCGGGTCAGCGCCAGGCCCAGCATCTGCGTCGCCAGCAGGCCGGCTCGCTTCCGGGCCAGCTCCGGATCGGGCTCGATCGTGGCGATCAGCGGCTCGATCTGGTTCGCGACGAGGAACCGGGAGCGCTCGGCCGCCGCCTCCTGGGTCGCCGCCACCCGCAGCAGCGCGATCATCGTGTCGTTGCGCTCACAGAGGTCGAGCAGGTGCCGGATCAGCGCGCCGGTCCGCTCGGCGGGAGTGAGTTGTGTCAGGTCGGGCAGCTCCAGGCCGAAGTCGGCCGCGGCGGCCAGCAGCTTCTCCTTGGAGCCGTAGTAGCGCATGACCATGGACGGATCGATGCCGGCCTGGGCGGCGATGGCGCGGATGGTGGCCTTCGCGTACCCGTCGGCGGCGAAGCGTTCCCGCGCCGCGGCCAGGATCGCCGCCCGGGTGCGGTCGGAGCGGCGGGGCGTCACATCGCGGTCCACGGTCATGCCAACAACTGTAGGCCAACAGTTGTTGACTCTCCCGTCCGGCGTCCGGGAGGATGGGCCAACAGTTGTTGGCAGGCGGAGGGTGATCGCGATGGATACCGATGTCCTGATCGTCGGCGCCGGTCCGACCGGCCTGATGCTGGCGGGTGACCTGGCCCGGGCCGGGGTCGGCCACCAGGTGCTGGAACGTCGAACGGCGGAGCCCAACACCACCCGCGCGTTCGCGGTGCATGCCCGGACCCTCGAGCAGCTCGACGTGCGTGGGGTCGCCGACGAACTCGTCGCGACGGGCCGGCAACTCCCCGGCATCCGGCTCTTCAAGCGGGCCACGGTGAGCCTGGCCGGCGTGCCCAGCCGCTTCCCCTTCGTCCTGGTCACCCCGCAGTACGAGACCGAGCGCGTGCTGGCCGGTCGCGGCGTCCGGGTGACCTCCGGCGCCGCCGTGGAGTCGGTGGACCAGGATGCCGGCGGCGTCACCGCCACCCTCGCCGACGGTCGCACGCTGCGGGCCCGCTACCTGGTCGGCTGCGACGGCGTGCACAGCGTGGTCCGCCGCTCGATCGGGTTGTCCTTCCCCGGCCGCTCCGTGCTGCGCTCGATCATGCTGGCCGACGTGCGGCTGGCCGAGGTGCCCGCGGAGACGCTCACCGTCAGCTCCGCCGTCGGCGCCATGGCCTTCATCGCGCCGTTCGGCGACGGCTGGTACCGGATCTTCAGCTGGAACAGCGACGAGCGGCCGGTCTCCGAGCCGGTCGAGCTCGACGAGATCCGCGCGACGGTCCGCACGGCGTGCGGCACCGACTTCGGGATGCACGACCCGCGCTGGATGTCGCGCTTCCACTCCGACGAGCGCCAGGCGCCGAGCTACCGGGTCGGGCGGGTCTTCCTGGCCGGCGACGCCGCGCACTGCCACTCCCCCGCCGGTGGGCAGGGCATGAACACCGGCATCCAGGACGCCGCCAACCTCGGCTGGAAGCTGGCCGCCGCGGTCCGCGGGCACGACCGGCTGCTGGACAGCTACGAGTCGGAGCGGTACCCGATCGGCCGGACGGCGGTGAAGACCTCGGGCGCCCTGATCCGGTCCGGGATCGCCCGTTCGTCCTTGCAGCGTGCGCTGCGCATGGCGGCGATCCGGATCCCGCTGAGCGTGCCGGCGATCCGCCGCAGGAGCGCCATCATGATCTCCGGGGTCGGCGTCGGCTACGGCGACGGCGCGGACCGGGTGCCGGACGGTCCGCTGCCCGACGGCCGCCGCCTCTACGAAGCGTTGCGCGACGGCCGGTTCGCGCTGCTCGGCACGCCGGATCTGGACATCGGCGCCTGGTCCGAGCGGGTCACCCTCACCGGGGCGACCCCGGCCGGCGACCGGATCACTCTGGTACGCCCGGACGCGTACGCGGCGTGGTCAGGCTCCCCCGCCGACACCACCGGCCTGCGATCCGCGCTCCTGCACTGGTGCGGCGAGCCGGCCCGGGAGCCCGCGGAGCGGTAGCCGGCCCGCCGCTCATCGCACCCGGACCAGCCCTGCTGGTAGGCGACGACGACCAGCTGGGCGCGGTCGCGGGCCCGCACCTTCATCATCGCCCGGTGGATGTGCGTCCGGACCGTCAACGGGCGTCCGTTACCGCGTTGCGCCGGCCAGAGCCGCGCGGATGGCGTCCTCGCCGTCAGCCGGCGGGGAAGTAGTGTCCGTTGTCCAGATCGGCGAGCAGGCGGGGCTGAACGGGCTCCCAGCCGAGGGTCTGGCGGGTGATGAGGTTGGACGCCGGGTAGCTCTGCGTGACGACGTTCGCAAGGAAGCCGAAGTATCCCGGCAGCACCAGTTCGTCCAGGGGAACGCTCACGGCGGGCAGGCCCAGACGGCTGCCGATGGCCTCGGCGATCTCGCGGAACGGGATGCCCTCGTCGTCGACCGCGTGCCAGTATCGGCCGGCCGGCCCCTTCTCCAGCGCCAGGCGGAACAGGGAGGCGAGATCGCGAGGATGCACGGCGTTCCACAGGTTCGCGCCGTCTCCGGGGTAGCCGATGAAGCCCTTTTCCTTCGCGAGCGCGATCAGGATGGGCAGGAAGCCGGCACGATCGGTCGGGTCGTGCGCGATGTTGGCGATCCGCACGACCGAAGAACGCACTCCCCGCTCGGCGAGGCCGATCACGGTGGTTTCCACGACGTTACGAGCCCGCAGGGTGCCCTTGTGCTCATCGTCACTGGGAAGGGCAGGGTCCTCCTCGGTGGCCGTCCGGCCCAGGAGCCCCTGCCCCGGCGAGCCGATGCTCCCCGCCACGACCAACGGCTTTCCGGTTCCCGCGAGCGCCTCGCCATAGGCGAGCATGATCGGGACCTCCGCCGTGGCCACGGCGTGGACTCCGCCGGAGAAAAGCAGGTCTTGACGGTGCGCGACGTGGACCACGCCGTCGGAGTCCGCGGCCGCTTCCTTGAGCCCGTCGAGATCCTTGAGGTCGCCGCGACGCACCTTCGCGCCGAGCGCGGACAGCGCCGCCGCAGCCGTGTCCGACCGGGCCAGGCCGGTCACCTCGTGCCCGGCGGCGATGAGCTCGGGCACGATGTACGAACCGGAATGGCCGGTCCCACCGGTGACGAAAACGCGCATTCTGCTGTTCCTTACCATTGAGGTGGCGTGGGACGTGGTGGTGCGGGTGTGCTCAGCGGAAATTGTTGACGCCGAGGGCGAAATTGAAGTCCCCTACGCCGTGACTGGCCAGGTTCACCATCAGCAGACCTGTCCCTTCCAGCCAATGCGCCATTTCCAATCCGCCGGCATCCAGCGGGCGCAACGCGAGGCTTTCGATGAATGCCGATACGCCGGCCTTGGCCCGCGCGTCGTCGCCGGCGATGAGCACGTCCAGCGAGCCGCCCTGGGCCAGGATGTGGCCGAAGACGGTGTTGAACGCCTTGACGACGTGCGCGGTGGCCGGGGCCGCCTTGGCGATCTCCTGAGCGGCGGACGTGCCGTCCGAGGTGGTCAGCCCGCTGGCGTCAGCTTTCATGGGGTTGGTGATGTCGATGATGACCTTGCCGGCCAGCGCGTCCCCGTACTGGGCGACGACCGGCACGGCGCTGGGGTTCGGCACGGCCAGGATGACGATGTCGCCGGTGGGGGCGGCGCCGAATGTCCCGGCCGTGGCGCCGCCGCCGAGCGCGGCGGCCAGATCTTCGGCCTTGGCCGCGTCGCGACCGATGACCTCGACGGCATTGCCACCCTCGACCGCGCGGGCGGCGATGGCGCGGCCCATACCGCCCAGGCCGATAATGCTGATGCTGCTCATGGAGTGCCTGCTTTCTGGAATCGAATCTGAATGAGAACGCCACGCCCCGCCCGTTGTGGTAAACGGTTGCGTCGGCGATGCCATCGAATGCGTCGAGTCCCGATGTCGAGTTCTGTCGCGAATTCGCTCCGGCCCATCAGGTACCCATGAAGCATGTATCGGCCTCAACAGGTTGTCCAAGACCTGTTTCAGCGATTGCGATACCCTCGAGGCATCGCCGTACCAGGGGGCTCCATGGATCTGGACCTGCGCAAGTTGCGCTACTTCGTCGCCGTCGCCGACCGGCTGCATTTCGGCCGCGCCGCCGATGACCTGCACATCGCACAGCCGGTGCTGAGCCGGCAGATCCGCGCGTTGGAACACGATCTTGGCACCGAGCTGCTGATCAGGGACAGCCATGGCGTGGCACTCACCGATGCCGGAAGGCAGTTGCTGACCGACGCCGGGCCGATGCTGGCCTCCGCACACGCGGTCCGCGGCCGGGTGACCGCGGCCGCGCGCGGCAACCGGCGGCTCATGGTCGGCTTCCGGGCCGGCATCGCGGTGTCCGCGGCGGTACGGGATTTCGCCATCCGGCAACCGAACGTCATCGTCGACGTGCAGCGGATCGAATCCGACGAGCAGGCCGTGATGCTGCTCGACGGCCGCATCGACGTCGCCTACGTGCGGCTGCCCATCGACGAGACCGGCCTGACCGTCACCCCGCTGTACGCCGAGCCGCGGGTGGCGGTGCTGCCGGCCGGTCACCGATTTGCCGGCAAGGAACAGATCACCGAGGCCGACCTGACCGGTGAACCGCTGCTCTGGCATCCCGACATCAGCACCCAACCCACCAAGCGCCCGCATCCCAACGCCGGATACCTGGTCCGCGGGGTGGACGAGACGCTCGAACATGTCGCGGCCGGCCGCGGCATCTCCTTCCTGGCCCGCTCGACAGCCGTGTTCTACTCACATCCGGAAGTCAGGTATGTGCCCGTCACTGATCTGGCGGCTGACCAGGTGTGCCTCGCGGTGCCGGCCTCGCGCACCTCACCGGTGGTCAACGACTTCCTCGCCGCGGCTCAGGCGACGGCCGAGATCACCGCGGAATGCGGCAACGATGAAATGTGGCACCTCGCGAACGGTGCCGCCGCACGCCACAGTTGAGCACGTTCTACCGACACAGCAGCCAACCGAGGGCGCCGCAGCAGGGCGAAGGCATTCGAAGCCCGCGGGGTCACCCGGACTGAGCGGTGGTGACCAGGCCGTCGATGACCTGGACCGGGATCCGGGCCAGCGGCGCCGGAGGCGGGCCCCCGGTGACCCGGCCCTCCTGGTCGTAGGTGCCGCCGTGGCACGGGCAGCGGAAGCCGTCGCCGGTGTGCTCGACCGGGCAGCCTTGGTGACTGCAGGCGGCGCTGAACGCGAGGAAGGTGTCCTCCGCCGGGTGCAGCAGGTAGGCGGGGGTTCCGCCGGGCGCGGTGAACTTCAGCGCCGCGCCGATCGCGAGGCCCACGGCCGGAACGATCGCGGTCCCTGCTTTCTGGCCGCGGCCGGCCAGCGCGATGGCGGTGCCGGTGGCCGCGAGCACGGTCGCCGCGGAGCCGCCGAGGATCAGCACCCGCCGGCCGGTGTCGGTGTCCGGCGAGCGGAAGCGCCGGCGCAGGAACTCCTGGAGGGACAGCACGCCGCCGTCCCCGGCGATCGTCAGCGGCGTCCAGGCGAACGCCACGAAGATGTCGGCGCCCAGGTAGTACGGCTCGGCGGTCCAGCTGACGGTCAGGAAGAAGCTGAGTGCCAGCACCAGCCCGCCGGTGGCCGCCGCCCGGGTGAACAGCCCGGCCAGCACGGCCACCCCGACCAGCGCCTCGCCGAGGGCGATGGCCAGCCCGGTGAGCGTCGCGTGCTCGGCGCTCAGGGTCACCAGGAAACCGATCGGCGAGGTGTCGGCCACGGCCAGCATCTGCTGCCGGACACCGGCCGGCGAGGACGGGTCCAAGTAGGCCGGGTCGAGGAGCTTCGAGATGCCGGCGTACGCGAAGGTGAAGCCGAGGAACATCCGCAGCGGCAGCAGGACCCGGCCCGGCGACCGGCTCATGATCCGGTCGACGTGGTCAGGATGCCGAGGCACATCTCGTCGGCGGTTCCCTCACCCCAGATCACGTATCGGGGCGGCAGGGTCTTCAGCTGCGGCAACTGCTTGCGGAGGCCGGCGTCGTGCGTACACGTGGTCCGAACGGTGTCGCCGGCCTTGACCTTGACCGGCTCGGGGAGCACCTGCAGCGCCTGGTTGTCGAAGTCGAAGGCCGGGACGTCGAGCAGCACCCTGGCGTCGGGCTGGCCCGGGTTGAGTTCGACCTTGACCGACTTGCCGAGCAGGTGCATGTGCCCGCGGGCGGCGTACACGGTCATCGGTCCCGGGATCGGGGTGTCGCAGGTCTGTGTGTTGCCGGGCTTGGGCTTGGCGTAGCCGCACATCTTGAGCAGGTTGTCCTCCATCGCGCCGGACACCGCGCCGAAGCGTTTCGTGACGTCGGCGGCCGCGGCGCTCCGGTCGCACAGCGGACCTGACTCGTCCGGCGCACAGGGCAGCTCGATGGGCACCAACAAGGGCGAGGTGTCGAGGATCGTGGTCCGCGGCGTGCCGTCGGTGAGACGCAGCCGCACGGTGGACTGGTCGCTGCCGGCCGGCTTGCCGCCGGTGCCGAGCAGACTGTAGTGCGTCTCCATCACGATCAGGCTGCCCGCCTTCAGCGGAAAGCCGAGGTCACCGTCGAGCGGGGTCTCCTGCACGCCGGGCGTCCAGGTGTCCACCCAGGTCGCGTCGCCGACCCCGAACGAGCTGAAACAGGTCCAGCCCTCCTCCGGCGTCTTGGCGTCGATCGCCCGGACCTCGGCCGCGTGCTCGGGCGCGATCACGTTGGTGATGGCGTGGTGGGCGATCGGGACGTTCTGCGGGGTGAACTGGACGCCGGTCAGGAACACCGGCTTGGTGATCTGGGGGTCGAGGATCACGCAGCGGTACTCGTCGAGCCCGCCGGCCGGTGGCGCCGGGGTGACCGGCTTCGCGTACTCGATCTCCTGGAAGCGTTCACCGGTGCGCAAAGGCAACGCCGGCGCCGGCGCGGACGAGCTGTGGACGTGGGCCGGGGCGGCGGGCTCGTCGGCGGCACAGGCCGTGATCAGGGGCAGGGTCATGGCCACGAGGGCGGCGCCGGTCAGCAATGGTCTCATGGGCTATGACCCTCGCCCGGCCGCCGATTGGTCGGCAATCCGCCAGGAGAAGGCAAGACCATCTACTACCGACAGACCAATGCGGTACGCGCGGGCTACTACCGGCGGACGATGCCGGATGCGGCGAGGCCTGCCTACCATCACCGTCATGGCCCTGGCTTGGCTGAAGCGGCACCCGGTTGTCGAGGACGCGCTCCTCGCGCTGGCGCTCCTCCTCGCGGGGATCGGCATGCTCGTGGTCGACGATCCGGTCCGCCCGCGCGTCGGGCCCTGGGACGTCCAGGTGTTCCTGCTGGCGCTGGCCGCGGTGGTACTGCGCCGCCGCTTCCCCATCCTCGCGCTGGCCTGGGCGGTCGCGCTGGCGCTCGGCCTGACCGTCCTGCAGCGCTCGGAGGACCCGGTGGTCACCGGCGTGATCGCCCTGCTGGTCTACACCTGCACGACCAGCGTCGGCCGCCGCGCCGCCTGGGTCCTCGCCGGGGTCGTCGCCGCCGTCCTGCTCACGAGCCAACTGGCCTGGACCCATGCGGGCGGCGACGCTCTCGGCTCCATCGCGTGGGTAGGGGTGGGCGCGGCGATCGGCGACGCCACCCGCAGCCGCCGTGCCTACATCGCCGAGGTGGAGGAACGCGCCCGCGTGGCCGAGCAGTCGCGCGAGGAGGAGGCCCGGCTGCGGGTCGCCCACGAACGGGTACGCATCGCACGCGAGCTGCACGACGTCGTCGCCCACCACATCGCCGCGATCAAGGTGCAGGCCAGCGGCGCGCGGAACATCTTGACGCACCGGCCCGAGCAGGTGGCCCCGGCGCTGGAGAACATCAGCCGGCTGTCCGACACCGTGCTGAGGGAGATGACATCGGTGATCGGGCTGCTGCGGCAGACGGCCGGGCGTGACAGCCTGGTCGTCGAGCCGACGCCGGGACTGGCCCGGCTGGCCGGGTTGCTGGACGACTTCGGCGCGACCGGGCTGCGGGTCGATCATCACCAGACGGGTACGCCGCGCGAGCTGCCGGTGCTGGCCGACCTGGCGGCGTACCGGATCATCCAGGAGGGACTGACCAACGCGCGGAAGCACGGCGACGGGGCGGCCCGGCTGACCGTCGCCTACCACGGCGGCGGCGTCACGGTGGACATCGCCAACACGATCGGCGGGCAGGGCGCGGCCGGCGGTTCCGGCTTCGGCATCCTCGGGATGAGCGAACGCGTCGCCGCCAACGGTGGGGTCTTCCGCGCCGGCCCGTCCCGCGACGGGGGCTTCGCCGTGCATGCCGAGCTCTCGGCGCCGCCCGGATGATCCGGCTGGTGCTCGCCGACGACCAGGCCCTGATCCGGGCCGGGTTCCGGATGTTCGTCGACCCCGAACCCGACATCGAGGTGGTCGGCGAGGCCGGCACCGGGCGTGAGGCGATCGACCTGGCCCGGGCGGAGCGGGCGGACGTCGTACTCATGGATCTGCGCATGCCCGAGATGGACGGCCTGGAAGCGACCCGCCGGATCGCCCAGGACGCGGCCCTGGCCGACGTCCACGTGCTGGTCCTGACCACCTTCGAGGACGACGACAACGTGCTGCTGGCGCTGCGCGCGGGCGCCAGCGGCTTCCTCGGCAAGCACGTCGAGCCCGCCGAACTGGTCACCGCGATCCGGGTCGTGGCCGGCGGTGACGCGTTGCTCTCACCGGCCGCGACCAAGGGCCTGATCAGGCACTTCCTGGACCAGCCGGCGGCGATCGCGCTGCCCGCGGCGTCCGAGCTGGGCGGGCTGACCAACCGCGAGCGGGAGGTTCTGGCCCTGGTGTCGCAGGGCCTGTCGAACGAGCAGATCGCCGAGCGGCTCTTCCTGTCGCCGCTGACCGTCAAGTCGCACCTCGCTCGCACGATGTCCAAGCTCGGCGCCCGCGACCGCGCTCAGCTCGTCGTCATCGCCTATCAGACCGGCCTGATGCGCGCCTGACGTGCATGGGCGCGACCGGTTTCATCGAAGGATGGCGATCTCTGGTGATCGATGTTAGCTTCATCACTGTGAAACGTTTCACGCTTTCGGTCATTCTGGTGGCCGCCTCCGCCTGCCTGACTGTCGTGCCCGCGGCGAGCACGGCCACGGCCATGGCCGGCGTAACGATCGAGAACACCCGGCCGGACGGCGGCCAGGTGAGTCGCTTCGATGTCGACGGCACTGCCCTCGATGCCCACGACGGGTCGTTGCTACAGGTCGGCGACACCTTCTACCAGTACGGCACGAGCTACGCGTGCGGATACCGCTACCAGCAGAACAGCCAGTTCTGCGGCTTCAAGGCGTACAGCTCGCCCGACCTCGTGCACTGGACCGATCGCGGCTACATCGTCGCACCCGGCGCCTGCGGCTACTGCTTCCGCCCGCATGTCGTCCACAACGCCGTGACCGGCCGGTACGTCCTGTGGGCCGATGCCGGCGGCCGGTACATGGTCGCCACGAACACCGCGCCGACGGGCATCTTCACCGCCGCGCCGGACCCGGTGCTGGCGGTCGGCGGAGCAGTGGACGAGTCGTTGTTCGTCGACGCCGACGGCACCGGGTACGTCATCCACAACACCACCCAGGTGGCCGCCGGGCTGACCGCCGACATGGTGGTGGAACGGCTCACCCCGGACTACCTGCGCACGACCGGCCAGTACGTGCGTCTCGGACTCGGCGACGTCGAGGCGTTCGCCGTGTTCAAGCGAAACGGCGTCTACCACGCGCTGATGTCCGACCCGTCCTGCGCATACTGCTCCGGCTCCACCGGCGAGATGACCGCCACCTCGATGCTGGGCCCATGGTCGGGCGCCTGGTACGACCCCGCCGGGGTGCACCAGAGCGGGCGGGCGGAACCCCGGTGGCGTGCCCGGATCGTCAATGCCGACAACTGCGGAGGGCAGCCCCTGGCAACCCTCCCGGTCACCGCCGCCGACGGGACCACGGGCTACTACTTCGTCTCCGACCGATGGAACAACCGCGCACCCAACGAATCCCTGGCCAACTTCTTCGTCGGCCCGATGAGTTTCGACAGCACGGGAGCGCTCCGGGACATCGTCTGCACGCCGTCGTTCTCCTTGTCGCTGCCCGGTGCCGCAGGGGCCTACGCCGCGTCTCCCGATCTCGACCAACGCAGTGGCTTCGCGGGTTTCCGGCACTACTGCGACGTCGCCGACCGGATCGTCCGCCAGCAGAGCTTCGTCGCGTCGCGCACCGGCACGCTCAGCGTCGCGTCGATCACCACCTTCCAGAGCGGCGGCCCGAACGCGCCCGCCACCCTCGAGGTCCTCGACGCCCAGGACGGCAAGCTGCTGAGCCGGACCGACTTCCCCGCGGCGAGCGTGCCGTGGTCCCCCGCGGCACTGACCGCACATCCCGGTGTCGCCGTCAGCGCCGGGCACGCCTACCTGCTGCGGCTGCGCTCCGCCACCACCACCGGCTGCTACGGCTGGGAGTACAACGACTCCGGCCCCTATGCGCCCGGGGCCGAGTCCTACTCCACCGACAACGGCGCGTCGTTCACCAGCGAACCGGGCCGGGACCTGAAGTTCACCACCGACGTCTCCGCCACACCGGCCTTCACCGCCGAAGGAGTTCCGCCCGGCTTCAGCCGCTGCGCCGGCGAGGCCGAGCGGTGCACCTTCACGGGCACCAGAATCGCCGCCTACGGCGTCGGCCCGGCCGCCGGGTCCTACCGCTTCCGGGTCGCCACCGGCGGGATCGACTGTGGCATCGTCGCCTTCGGCGGCGACCCGGCTGTCGGTGTCCTCAAGTCCTGTTTCGTCGCGCCGGCGGGCGGCCCGGCCGGATATCAGAGTTGCTCCGGCGAGGGCGGCAGCTGCACGGTCGCCGGTCCCACGCTGATCGCCTACGGAGCAGCCGGCGCCTACGCCTACCGGCTCGTCGGCAACGGACAGGTGGCCTGCGCCAACGACGCCTTCGGCCGGGACCCCCTGCCGAACGTCCTCAAGAGCTGCTATCTGCCCCCTGCGGGCGGCCCGCCGGGCTGGACCACCTGCGCGGTGGAGAACGGTGTCTGCGCACCCGGGACAGCCCGAGCCGTCCTCTACGGAGCACGCGGCGCCTTCTATACCCGCTGGCAGACCGGCCCGGTGAACTGCACCTCCGCCGAGTTCGGCGGCGACCCGATCCCCGGGGTGGTCAAGGCCTGCTATCTGGGTTGAGGCGCGGGAGATGATCGTGCCGCCGCGCCCCGATGTCGTCGCTCACAACAGCTTGTCCTGGGTGAACGGGACGTCGCGCAGACGCCGCCCGGTGGCGTGGAAGATGGCGTTGCCGATGGCCACGGCCACACCGGTGATCGGTGTCTCGCCGAAACCCTTGGCGCCCAGCCCGGCACTGCCCGGGTCGGGCTCGTCGACGAACAGCGCGTCGATCCTCGGCGGCGCGTCCGCGTTGACCGGAACCAGATAGGTCGACAGGTTCGGGTTGACGATGCGGCCGCTGGCCTGGTCGACCAGCGTGTGTTCCATCAGCGCGTAGCCGATGCCCCAGGTGACGCCGCCGATGACCTGGCTGCGAAGGGTGCGCCGGTTGAGGACCCGGCCGACGTCGTAGGCGCCGACGACCCGGGTGACGCGCACGTTGCCGTACCGCCGGTGCACCCGCGCCTCGACGAAGACGGCCCCGTAGGTGTGACCCGGCGTGTTCTCCACCGTGGCGATCACCTCCACCGGTTTGCCGTGACGGCGCAGCACATCGCGGTAGGTGTCCGAGCGCGACGGGTCGGCCGAGTCGGCGAGCCGGCCGTCGGATGTGGTGACGCGATCCGCGGGCACGCCGTGCAGCGGCGACCGCCGGTCGGCGACCGTGATCTTGATGACCGCGGCGCGCACGTCCCGGGCGGCCTTGTCGACCGACGGGATGACGCTGGGCATCGTGGACGAGATCGAGGAGCTGCCCGCCGGCGGCAGGATGGTGTCGCCCAGCACGGTGGTGACCCGCGCCAGCGGCAGGTCCATGGCGTCGGCGGCCACCTGCGAGATGACGGTGTAGGTGCCGGTGCCGATGTCCTGGCTGGCCACCGCGACGCGGGCGGCCCCGTCGACGCCCAGGGTGACACCGGCGCTGGCCGGGAAGTTGCCGTAGGTGTGTGTCTCGGTGGCCATGCCCCAGCCGACGTACTCGTCGCCGTCGCGGGTGACGCCCGGCCGCCGCTCGCGCCGCCGCCAGCCGAACTTCTCGGCGCCCATCCGGTAGCAGTCGTCGAGGTGCTTACCGGTGAACCGGTCGCCGGTGTTCTGGTCGGTCCGGGCGTAGTTGCGCAAGCGCAGGTCGAGCGGGTCGACACCGATCTGGTAGCTCAGCTCGTCGAGAGAGGTCTCCAGGGCGAACTGCGCCGACATGTCGGGCGAGCGCATCCACGCGCCGGTCGGCATGTCCAGCCGGACGCCGAGCTGGCGCACGTGCACGTTCGGGCAGGCGTACAGCGTGTGGGTGGCGATGCTGGAATTGAACATGTTCTCGTCGGTCGCGGTGAGCTGGGCGATGGTGTCGTGCACGATCGCGGTCAGCCGTCCGTCGCGGCCGGCGCCGAGCCGGATGCGCTGCTGGAACTCGGTGCGGTGGCCGGTGCCGGTGAACATCTGCGCTCGCGTGAGAACCGTCTTGACCGGACGGCCGGCCAGCCGCGCGGCGGCCGCGGTGATCAGCGTGTGTGGCCAGACGACGCCCTTGGTGCCGAATCCGCCGCCCAGATAGGGCGCGATCACGCGGACGTTCCCCGCCGCCAGGCCGAACGCGCCGGCCAGAGTGTCCCGGAACGTGACGACGGCCTGCGAGCTCTCGAACAGCGTCAGGCGGTCGTCGCCGTCCCACACCGCCGTGGTGGCGTGCGGCTCGATCGGATTGTGGTGATGCGTCGGCGCGGTGTAGCTGCGGTCGAGACGCACCGGCGCGGAGGCCAGCGCGGCCGCCGCGTCCCCGCGGGTGACCTCGTTCGGCTCGCCGAACATCGGTGGCGGCAGGTAGGCGTCGTCGCGCGCGGCGGTTACCGACAGGACGTGCGGCTCGGTGCGGTACGTGGCGCGTACCCGGTCGGCCGCCTCGCGGGCCTGTTCGAAGGTCGCCGCGACGACCATGGCGATCGGCTGGCCGTTGTGATGGATGGTCGTGTCCTGCATCGGGACGAAGCCTTTGAGATAGAACCCCTCGGAGACGTCGAAGCGGGGCATGTCCGCGTGTGTATAGACCGCCACGACGCCCGGCATCGCCTTCGCCTCGGCAGTGTCCAGGTCGGTCAGCTCGCCACGGGTGATGGTGCCCAGCACCAGGAACCCGAACAGGGTTCCGGTGATCTGATGGTCGGCCGCATAGGTGGCGGCGCCGGTGACCTTCGCCCGGCCGTCGACGCGGGCGACATCGCGCCCGACCAGCTTGCTCATCGGATGCCTCCGTGCTCGCTGAGTACGCCGGTCAGGGCGCGCTGCACCAGTTCTACCTTGAACGCGTTGTCGTGCCGCGGAACGGCGTCGCGCACCAGCGCGCGGCCGGCGTCGGCGATGCTGTCCGCGGTGAGCGGACGGCCGCGCAGCGCGTCCTCGGCCGCGCGCGAGCGCCACGGCTTGGTCCCGATGCCGCCGAAGGCCAGCCGGACGTCCTCCACCCGGCGGCGCCGGACCCGCAGCGCGGTGGCCACCGAGACGACCGCGAACTCGAATGTCGCGCGGTCGCGCAGTTTCAGGTACCGCGAGTGCTCGGCCAGCGGGCTGCTCGGCACGTCGACGCGTACGATCAGCTCGCCCGGGCGCAGCACGTTCTCCACGTCCGGGGTGTCGCCCGGCAGCAGGTGGAAGTCGGCGATCGGCACCGCGCGCGGGCCGCCGGGACCGGCCAGCTGGACGACCGCGTCGAGGGCCACCAGGGCGACGGCGAGGTCGGACGGATGGGTGGCGATGCAGTGGCCGCTGCCGCCGACGATCGCATGGATGCGGTTCTGCCCCTCGATCGCGGGGCAGCCGCTGCCGGGATCGCGCTTGTTGCACGCTGAACCCGGGTCACGGAAGTAGCCGCAGCGGGTGCGCTGCAAGAGGTTCCCGCCGATGGACGCCATGTTCCGTACCTGCGGTGAGGCCGAGGCGAGCAGTGCCTGGGACAGCACCGGACAGCCTCGGCGCACCCGGGGATCCGCGGCCACCTGACTCATCCGGGCGAGCGCGCCGATCCGCAGTCCACCGTTGTCGGCGGTCACACCGGCGAGGCCGAGGTGGTTGATGTCGACCAGATGACCGTGCTGCTCGGCGCCGTCGCGCATGAGGTTGAGCAGGTCGGTGCCGCCGGCGATGTAGGTCGTGCCGGGCTGCGCCGCCAGGGCGATCGCGGCGGCCTCGCTGGTCGCCGCGGTGTATCCGAAGGCCCTCATGGCCGCATCTCCTGATTCGAGTGACGGACCGCCGCGACGATGTTCTGATAGGCGGCGCATCGGCAGATGTTGCCGCTCATCCACTCGCGGATCTCGTCGTCGGAACCGGCGTGGCCCTCGTGGACGCAGGCGATCGCGGACATGATCTGGCCGGGCGTGCAGCCACCGCACTGGAATGCGTCGTGCCGGATGAACGCCTCCTGCACGGGGTGCAGCTGGTCGCCGCGGGCCAGCCCCTCCACCGTGGTGATCTCGGCGCCCTGGCGCATCACGGCGAGCGTCAGGCACGACTTGACCCGTTCGCCGTCGACCAGCACGGTGCACGCACCGCACTCGCCGCGGTCACAGCCCTTCTTGGCGCCGGTCAGGCCCAGCCGCTCGCGCAACGCGTCGAGCAGCGTGACCCGCGGCTCGACGGCAACCCGGTGCTGGGCGCCGTTGACCGACAACGTGATGTCCGCGGTCTCCCCGGCCGGTACCGACGTGGCCGGCGCGGCGTCGGCGGCGGCGTCGTGAGAGGTGGTCGCGCCGATCACCGGCGCCGCGGCGCCGGCCGCGGTGGCCACTTTGAGCACGGTGCGCCGACGAACTGACAGCTCGGCGCGGTCGTCGGTGCTCATCGCCGGCCCTCCAGCCGGTCGCGCACCGCCGTCAGGGCGGCGGCCATCGCGCCCGGTGGGCGGTCGAAGGCGGTAGCCGGCGCCGGCGCTGCTCCGGTCCGCACCGAGATGGCGTGCGGGTAGGCGAACTCCCGCAGCCCCTCGTCGCCGTGTTTGCGGCCGAAGCCGCTGTCGCCCCGGCCGCCGAACGGCAGCGCCGGGATCTGCGAGAACGCCAGCGCGTCGTTGACGCTCGTCATGCCGACCCGCAGTCGCCGGGCGAGGGCGACTCCGTGGTCGCGGCTGAAGACCGCGCTGCCCAGCCCGTACGGGCCGTCGTTGATCCGCTCGACCGCCTCGTCGACGTCACGTACCCGCACGACGGTCAGCACCGGGCCGAAGGTCTCCTCGGTCGCGGCCAGCGCGTCCGGCGGGACGTCGACGAGGATCGTCGGCTGCACATAGCGGCTGTCGCCGGTGATCGACCCGCCCACCGCCGCGGTGGCGCCGCGGGCGAGCGCATCCCGGATGTGCTCCTGGATCACCGGAATCTGGCCGGGCAGCGGCACCGGCCCGATCGGGTCGCCGACGCCGCTGCCGGCGTGCACCCGCGCGGCCAGCGCGCTGATCTTCTGGACCAGGGCGTCGTGCACCTCGTCCACCACATACGCCACCTCCAGGCTGATGCAGCCCAGACCGGTGTTCTGCAGGGCGCCCCAGGTGATGCGGGCGGCCGCCAGGTCGAGGTCGGCGTCGGCGGCCACCACGACACCGTCGTTGCCGCCCAGCTCCAGCAGCATCGGCGTCAGCGTGGAGGCGCAGGCCGCGGCCACCGCCCGGCCGGAGGCCACGCTGCCGGTGAACGCGACCTTGTCGAGGCCCGCCGCGATCAGCGCCTGCCCGGTGGCGGCGTAGCCGTTCAGGGTCTGCAGGGCGCCCGGCACGTCCGGCACCGCCCGTTCCCATGAGCGGGCCAGCCACTCGGCCACGCCCGGCGTGATCTGGCTGGGCTTGAGGATCACCGCGTTGCCGGCGGCCAGCGCGTGGATGACGATCGCGCCCGGCGTGCCGAGCGGGAAGTTCCACGGCCCGATCACGCCGACCACGCCGTACGGGAGGTGCTCCACCCATGCGTCCTGGTGCGACATGGTGGGCGGCACCTCGACCGGGTGTACGCCGAGCACCCGCTCCGCGTTGTCGATCACGAAGCTCAGGTGCCCGAGCGCGGCCAGCACTTCGGCGCGTCCGTCCTCCAGCGACTTCCCGTTCTCCGCGTGGATCAGGTGGGCCAGTTCCTCGCCACCGCGCGCGATGTCGAGGCGCCACGCGCTCAACCGCTCGGCCCGGCCGGCGAAGCCGAACTCCCACCACGGGCCGGTGTTGGCGCGGGCGATGTCGACCGCCTGGCGGGCCTCTGCCGCACCGGCCACCAGGTAGGAGGCGAACTCGGCGCCGGTGGTCTGGTCGATGGTGATCACTTCGGTGGCGGTGCCGCCGGGGTCGCCGTCACGGGTGACCGCCGTGCTCACGGTGTCGGTGCTCATCGTCTTCTCCGATGCTCCATCGGTGCAATGACATCACCGTATCAGGTTCTTGATATTCATCAAGCTCCTGAGACAAAGCAAGCTCTAGATCAACGTAAGGCCTGGTGTACCGTGAGCAGACGTGAGGGAAGATTCGGTCCGGCTCGCCGGCGACGACCAGATCCTCGGTCGCGTCGTCTCGGCCCTGCGGCGCGCCGATCTCGCCGTGCTGGCCGTCAAGGAACGGCCGCTGCGCAAGATCGGCAATTCCGGCTCGCTCTACGCCGTACTGGTGAACCTGCAGGTCGGTCCCGGTTCGACCGCCGCCGAGCTGGCCCGCGTCGTCGGTGTGACGCCGCAGGCGATCCAACCCCTGGTGGCCAAGCTGGTGGAGCGCGGCTGGATCGAGCGGCGCACCCATGCCCGGCACGCCACCGTGCAGGAGCTACACCTGACCGACGCCGGCCGGCACGAGGCCGCCCGCGCGGACCACATCATGGCCGACCTCGACGACCACCTGCGCCGCGGCCTCGGCGACGACGAGTACGGACAGCTGGCCGACCTGCTCGGCAAGGTGACCACTCTCCTGCCGTCGTGGACGCCGCCGGTCGACTGACGCCGGCCCCGCGGGCCGAGCCCGCGCGATCCGGACCGGTGAGCTCGCTACTCGCTGACCGGCTCGGGCACCGAGCTCGCCGGGGTCGGTCAGAAGCGGCGGAACGCCGTGACGAAGGCATTCGTCGGGGTGCCGATACCGGTCACGTCGTCGAAGCCGGGTGTCACGCTGAGGCCCAGGTCCGAACCGATGGTGGTCAGGCACGGCTCGGTGTCGGCGTCACCGGCGCAGTACTTGACACCGGCCGTGACCGGTGGCGCCTTCGGATTCGGCCACCGAGGACTCCCCGGTCGGCGGTTCACTCACCGGAGATGGCAGGGTGACGCGCCCTCCGGGCGAAACACCCGCGAACGCGACACCGGCCGCGCCCATCAGGGCGATTGCGGCGAGGCCGACGAGCAGGCCCGCCACAGCTTCTTCGAAGTCATACCCTCATGACGCACACCGATGGTCGGTATGTGACCTTGGCGGTGGGAGTAGACGCATCGTAATCTCGTTGAGATGATTCGCACTGTTACTGACCGTCGCGCGTCAGCGGAACGAACGCCGCGTGCGAGATCTCCTGCCGCAGCCGGCCACCCTGACCCCGCGAGCGGACCTTTCCGCCTCTCGCGCACAACTACGTCTAACATTTGTTAGGTGATGCCTGCTACGATCGCCGAACAAATGTTAGGCGATGGAGGCACCATGAGATCAAGCGAGGACTGGCCGGCCGGATTCGATCCTCGGACGGCGCCGGTGTACACGCGCAACGAGATCCGCACCTCCCTCTCGGCGGAGAAGCTCTGGCCCGCGCTGGTCACCGCGACCAACTGGCCGCAGTGGTACCCGCACGCTCGCCGGGTCAGCATCATGGGCGGTGGCGCGGTTCTCGCGGCCGACTCGCCCTTCACCTGGACGACGCTGGGCGTCCGCGTGAAGACGCAGGTCACCGAGTTCGAGCCGGCTCGTCGCCTCGCCTGGAGCGGCACCGGGCCGGGCTCCGCCGGTTATCACCGTTGGCTGCTCACCCCGACGCAGGACGGCGGCTGCCTGGTGGTCACCGAGGAAGTACAGACCGGGCTCATCCCCCGCATGAGAGCCGCGGCACTACGCCGCTCCCTGCTCGCCAACCATCAGCGCTGGCTCGAGGGCCTCGTCGACGTTTCACGCACCCCCTGAAGCGCGGAGCCGGCCCGCCGGCCGCCCCCGCCCGCCGTCGTCCTCGCCCTGTCAGTGGCACGACCGTCTGACGACAAGGCCTCATCCGGCCGAGTCCGAAATACGGATCACCGTCTTGCCGCGGGCCCCGCCCCGCTGAGCGGCCGCGACGGCCTCCGGCGCCTGGTCCAGAGCAACCTCCCGTCCGATGGGGATGTCCAGGCGCCCGGCGGCGAGCCGCGCGCTGACTCGGCGCAGCCGCGCCGGCTTGTCGTCCAGCACATAGTTGACCGCAGTGATCCGCTGTTCCGCGGCGAGTTCCTCGCTGACGCCGGAGGCAATCGACACGGCGCGTCCGCCGTCGCGCAGATGGCGCACGGCGACGGCGAGGCTCTCGGCACCACCCACCAGATCGAGCACCCCGTGCACCCCTCCGGGAGCGATGGACGCGAGCTGGTCATCGACCGGTTGCGTGCCGTAGTCGACCGTGTCGGCGGCGCCTAGACGCCGGATCTGTTCGTGGGCGTCGGCGCGGGCGGTGGCGATGACGGTCAGGCCGGCCTGAGCGGCGAGCTGGGTTGCCAGGACGCCCACCCCGCCGGTGGCGCCAAGGATGAGCAGGCTCTGGCCGGCCCGGAGGTCAAGCTGTTCCAGGGCCCCGTCCGCCGTCATGCCGGCGGTCGGCAGCGCGGCGGCCAGCCGGGGGTCGACGCCGCCGGGAACCTTTTGCAGTGCGCCGAACACAGGCTCTTCCACGATGGTCAGACGCTCCGCGTAGGTTCCGAACGCAAGAACATCGCCCCAGAACTGACCGTGAACGAGATCGCCGACGGCGAACCGCTGAACGCCCGCTCCGATGGCCTCGATCCGGCCTGTCCCGTCGAAGCCCAGGATCAGCGGAAACCGGTTCTTCGTGAACCCGGTCAAGGCCCCGGCCGCAGCGGCCCAGTCCACCGGATTGATCGATGCGAACTGCAGACCGACGAGCACCTCGCCCGGGCCCCCATGGGGTTCCGGCAGGTCGACAAGGCGTGGAGACTCACCGAAACGGTGGACTGCGACCGCTCTCACGACGTGGTTCCTTTCACTCAGCCTTCGCGTCAGAAAGTGAGGACTATTCGTCCCCGGACGCCGCCCGCCTCGACTCGACGATGCGCATCTGCGGCTTTCTCCGCGGGGAGCACGTCGGCTACGCGTGGCGTCAGCACACCCTCTTCAGCCGCCCGCCGGAGACTGTCGAGCTTTGCCGAGGAGCGGTAGTCGTCATAAACCCAGGTGGCTTCGAAGCGGATGTTCCGGGTGGGTTTCCCTTTCCAGCGGCGAAGGGAGACGAATACGCCGCCGTCGCACAGCGCCGGCACGACCTTTTCGTGCAACAACGCGGTGTCGGCCACCGCGTCCACACCACCGGGAAAGACGGCGCGGATCCGGGCCGCAAGGTCGTCGCCCCGATCAATGACGTGGTCCGGGCCCAGCGACCGGACCAGGGCAACGTCCTTGGGCCCCGCATCCGCGATCACGATCAGGCGTTGCATCTTGGCGAGCTGGACCAGATAGTTGCCGACCATCCCGGCGGCTCCGGTCACGGCGATGCTCTGGCCCGGGCGCAACGACATCAGCTCCAGGGTCTGCGCGGCCGTGAGACCGTTCATCGGCAGGGTGGACGCCTGCTCGAACGATGTATTGGCGGGTATGCGGGCGATGGAGTCGTCGGGAGCGACGAGATACTCGGCGTACGCCCCTCCATGCTCGGACATCGGTATGGCCATGGCCATGACCGCGTCCCCGATCTGCCACCTGCTGCCCGCGCCGACGGCGTCGATCACCCCTGCGGCTTCCGCGCCAGGAATGTAGGGCGGGCTCCCGTCGCCAACCCCCAGCAGGCCGGTCCGACGTGAGATGTCCGTCGGGTTGACGGCGGCGGCCCGAACGTGGATCCGGGCCTCTCCGGCGCCGGGACGAGGATCCGGAAGGTGGTGAACGCCGAGAACCTCCGGCCCTCCGAAGCGCATGAATCCTATTGCTCTCATCGGGCGATCAACTCCTTGGGCATCCTCAACCAACTGCAACGTTGGCGTTGGCTTTGGCCACGCTAGCACTGCCGCGAACCAACGACAACGTTGGTGGCGGTAGGCTTTCCGGATGAGGCGCAACGTCGAAGAGACCCGGCAACGACTTCAGAAGGCCGCGTACGCCGAGTTCGCCGAGCACGGCGTCGACGGCACCACGGTGACGAGGATCGCCAACCGGGCCGGGATCAACAAGGAGCGGCTCTACGCCTACTTCGGGGACAAGGACGCCCTCTTCGAAGACGTGCTGACCGAAGCGCTCGAGGAACTCTCCCGGGCCGTCGCTCCGGAGGGTCTCCGGTTCGAGGATCTGGGCGAGTTCGCCGGGCGTACGTTCGACTACTACCGACAACACCCCGAACTGGCCCGCTTGCTCCAGTGGGAAGGCCTGCGCAATGCTCCGCCGGTGAACGCGACGACGCGTACGACTCATTACGACCGCAAGGTCGCCGCGACGGCGCAAGCACAGCGGGACGGTGTCGTCGACGGCGGGATCGACGCCGGTCACCTCATGTTCATGGTCATCGGCCTCGCCGCCTGGTGGTTCGCCGTCCCACAGCTCGCCACCATGCTGACCGGCAGCGATTCCGACGCGCCGGGCGAACATGCACGCCGGCGAGCAGCCGTGGTCGAGGCCGCCCAGCGCCTGGCCGGTGTCAAGCCAGATCTGTCGCCTTCATCCTGACATCCGTACCGTCAGCCGGCGCGAGGCGCTCAGATCAGACCGTGTCGAATGGCGAAGGCGACGGCGTGCGCACGATTGCGCGGTCCCAGCCGGCGCATGGACCCTTGGACGATGGCCTTGACCGTTCGAACCGAACAGCTGCGTTCCGCGGCGATCGGCTCAGCGGTTCCAAAATCCTCCATCCGGACAGCATGAGCCGCCGCCACGGCGCCTGGGACAGCACCTCCACCTATATCGACTGTCTGCGCGTGGACGTCCTCGCCGAGGCGGGTCCGAGCGCGGCTCTGCGAGCCGGACTGGAACGCATCATTCCCTGGGGCCACGAGTTCGCCTGCCACGGCTTGGCCGACCATGTCGGATCCATCCACTACTTCGTCGGCTGCGGCCTGCACGGACTGCGCGACCTGCCCGCTGCACGAGCCGCGTACCAGCAGGCGATCGACGCCAACCGCACCGCCGGCGTCCTACAGTGGCAGCGCCGAGCCGAAGCACGCTTGGCCGCGCCATCGGCCCCGGATCCAGCTCCCGGCAACAATTGATCATCAGGGATCCGCCCGGGTTGCCCGGGCCGCCGGAGTGCCGCGATCATCGACGGATGGAATGGTCTGCCCTGATCGCTTCGCCGAAGGTCGCCGGGTTGGCGCTGAGTTGCGACGGGCGCCGACTCGTGGCGACGGTCGAGGTGCTGAACGCGGCCGGATCGAGATCCGTGCCGCAACTGTGGGAGATCCCCCTCGGCGGCGGCGCCGCCCGGCCACTGATCACCTTCGAGGAGGGGGCTTCGAGGCCGGTGTTCCGGCCCGACGGCTCGCTCGTGTTCGTGTCCGCTCGGCTGGGGGTGGACGGCACCCCCGCATTGTGGGTGGTGGAGCCGGGCGGCCGGTGTCGCCTGCTGGCCACCAAGGCCGGCGGCATCACCTCGCCGTTGGTCGCGTCGGCGACCGGCACGACTGTCGTGTTCGGTTCGCGGCTTGCCGGGTCGACGGCCGACGATGACGCCGAACGGCGTGCCACCCGGCGGGCGCTGGGGGTCAGTGCGGTGCTGCACACCGGAATGCCGGTTCGGCACCCGTTCTACGAGCTGGACATCGAGTATCCACAACTGCTGCTGCTCCCAGAAGACGATGCTCCCGCGGCTCTGCGCGATCTCGCTCCCGGCGCCGGCAACTCCCTGGTGTTCACCAACGCGCTCGCCGGTCCCCCATGCTCCATCGACGCCGCCGGGCGCGTGGTGGTCACACAGTGGAGCCGACGTACGGAAGGCGGCGGTTTCCCGTCCGGGCTGGCCTTCATCGACACCGGAACGGGCCGCCGTACCCCCTTGGCCTCAGCCGACGACGTCTCGTACATATCTCCGCGCATCTCCCCGGACGGCCGGCTTGTGGCCGTGCTGGCCCGCACGGAGGGGACGTTCGACCGGCCGGTCCGCGACAGGCTGCTGATCATCGCCGTTCCCGGTGACATCGGCGCGGAGCCGGTCGGTCTCGAGGTCGGTGACCTGTACCCGCGCGAGTGGACCTGGGCGCCCGACGCGCGCACGCTTTACGTGACCGGAGATCTGCACGGCCGTGGCGCGGTCCGCGCGTACGATCCGGCCACCGGCCGTCAACGGGCACAACTGGCCTCCGACGCGGTTTACCAGCAACTGTGCCCGTCCCCCGACGGCCGGTGGCTCTTCGCCCTGCGCCACGCGGTGGACAGCCCGCCCGCTCCGGTACGGCTGGACGCACATCAGCCCGACCAGGCGTCCAGTCCGCTCCCGCAGCCGGCGCCACAACCACCACTGCACGGGCACCTGCTCCGCGTGTCGTGTCCCCTGCCGGACGGCGACGGATCCGTGGAGGGCTACCTGTGCCTGCCGGACGGCGCGTCCACCGATACGAAGGCGCCCGTGCTCGTCATGATCCACGGTGGGCCCCTGGCCTCGCACAACTCGTGGTCATGGCGCCTGAGCCCCTGGGCCTTCGTGGCACAGGGATGGGCCGTGCTGCTGCCCGACCCCGCGCTGTCGACGGGTTACGGCGAACAGTGGATCCACCGGGCCTGGCCACACCGGGCCGCGCGGGTGTGGGCTGACATCGAAGCCCTCCTCGACACCGTCCTCGACCGCCCAGACCTGGACCGGCGCCGGCTCGCCGGCCTCGGCGCCTCGTTCGGAGGATTCATGACGAACTGGATCGCCGGAAACACCGACAGATTCAGTGCCATCGTCACCCACGCCGGGCTCTACGCGCTCGAACAGCATCACGACACCACCGACGCCGCACACATGAAGAACAGCTGGTTCGGCACCCGCGACGACCATCCGGCCTGGTATGCCGCCAACTCGCCCGAACGCTTCGCCGGCCGCATCCGGACGCCGATGCTCGTCACCCACGGCAACGGGGACTACAACGTCCCGATCAGCGAGGCACAACGCCTATGGTGGGATCTCGTCAGCGGATGGCCAGGCGAACCGGACACCATGCCGCACCGGTTTCTCCGCTTCACCACCGAACACCACTGGATCCTCAACCCCGCCAACGCTCAGATCTTCTACGAGACGGTGTTGTCCTTCTGCGCCGAACATGTTCTGGGACAGCCCCCGTCCAGGTCGGCCCTGCTCTGAGCCGGCCGGGCCCTCCGGCGGTGCTGTCACGGTCGTCATGGCCATGAGGGGGCTCCGTCGTTGAAACGGACCACTGTTCACTTCTGGGCGTGAGCGTCACCGGCGGCGGATCGGATGAGCACGAGGCCGGTGATCAGAGCCCAGACCAGATAGCTGTAGAGGGAGATGCGCTCGGCGAGTCCGGTGGGAGTCCAGCCGTAGGTGACCGGGATGTTGAGCAGCCCGATGCCGCCGAGGACGATGCTGACCTTCGCAAGCCATCGTGGAAGCCCGAGAGCCATGCTCGACAACCCGGTGACGACGGCGAGGACGTTCCCCGCGATGATGGAAAGGAACGCTCCGATCAGGTAGAGGACCAAAGTTCCGTCGTCGAAACGCGCGGGGCCGAGCGGGAACACCGCGAACAGAACCAAGGCGATGGCCTGCGCGAGGCCGAGGGCGGCGATCGTCGGTCGCCTCCAGCCGGTGAGCCGGCGGCTGATGGCGATGCTCGCCGCGGCGACGAGCGCTCCGGAGACGATCCACGTGGCGCTCATCAGCGGCCACAGCGGCGACGAGATGACAATGCCCTGGAACTCGCCGGCAAACGGGCTGCCGAGGAAATTGACGTAGTCCTCGAGATAGCTGTACGGACGTCGGTCCCACGCGGCGGCAACGCTCGCCTCTGCGATCAACTCGAGCAGGACCGCGGCTACCAGGGCAAACCCGCCCCAGCGCGCGACCGTTCGACGTGGGGTAGCCGTGACGGATGACATGGTGGTGCTCCTTAGCGGGGTCGATTCTCTTGACGAGTCAGTGCCGATGGCGTGCTCGCACCACACGAGGCGACCCGGCAGTGGCCCACCGGGCCGACATGCCGTGCCGGTGCGGGCCGACACGGCGGCGGGAAGGGACGGGTGTGCTGCGGCAAGGCCCGACGGACGACATGGGTTCGGCCACGCCGCCCTGCTGTTATCGAGCGCGAAGCCTCATGGGGTCTTCCCCGCTTCTCTCCCCGGTGACCGCCGAAGCAGCAGGCGGACAGGCTGTGTGACGTGCAGCAGGAGGCCACCGAAGATGACCTGCCACAGCACGAAGGCGTAGGCGGCGATGCGCTCCAGGACCCCGGGCGGCGCTACCCCGAAGGTTGCCAGCCACGTCAACGCGGCCACGATCCCCAGCGTTCCCAGAATGACGCTGCCGGAGCCGACCACGGCGGGGACCCGCAGCCGCCGCCACTGCCGGCCGACGAGGATGGCCGTCGCGTTGCCGCCCAGGATCGCCTGGGTCGCACCGAGATAGTGCAGCCAGAGTGTGCCGTTCTCGGTGGCCTCGGGCGAGCTGTGCACAACACCGGTCAGCACAAATCCCGCGGCGGTGACACCGCCGACCCACCGCACCGCCGCCCGGGACCGGCCGCTGAGCGCCCGCCCGGCCAGCCAGACCGCGCAACCGAGCAGCAGGCCCTGAACGACGAACGCTCCATTCATCAGCCAGTGCATCGGCGAGCACACCACCCGCCCGTCGTACGGGCCGCACTGCGGATCGCCGAGGTCGCTGATGAAGTTGTTGCCGTAGCTGTAGCCCGGCGCCGGCCACGCCTGAGCGGCCACGGCCTCACCCACGATGAACACCAGCGCGCCCAGGACGAGCGCGCTCCCGGCGGCCGCGAGGGCAACCCAGACCCTGGTCTGTGCGGGTCCGTCTGCCTCGGTCGGAACTGCCTCGCCGCTGTGGTTCACGTTCCGCATCAAGGAACCAAAATGATCTTGCCCAGGGCGGTGCGGCCGGAGGACTCGGACAGTTCGATGGCCGCGGCCACCTCGGCGAGCGGATAACGGGCGGCGACCTTCGCGGCGAGCTTGCCGTCGCGCTGCAGGGTGAAAACGTGCGTCAGGTCGGTACGGATGCGGTCCTGAAACGCCGCGCGCTTGGCCGAGCCCGGCTTGCCGGCGCCGGTCCAGACGTTGTAGAAGCTCGCGTGCTTACCGGTGGGCAGGTAGTTCCAGTAGGCGAGTTTGCTGAGTAGGCCCATGAAGGTGAGCAGCACGGGAGTGGCGTCGTCAAGGTGGCTGGCGATGCTGTACGAAACCAGAGTGCCGGTGCGGTTGAGCAGCCGGTAGGAGAGGTCGACGCTCTTGCCGCCGAGGTGGTCGAACACAGCATCCACACCGTCGGGGGCCAAGTCCCGGATGCGGGCGGCCAGGTTCGGGTCGCGGTAGTCGATCGGCTCGGCCCCGAGGGCGCGCAGCGCCTCGTGGTGGCGCGGGCTGGCGGTACCGATCACGCGAACGCCCGCCAGCCGGGCAAGTTGCACGAGGATGCTTCCCACACCGCCGCTGGCGCCCAGCACGAGAATGGTCTGCCCGGCCTCGACCTTCGCACTGCCGTGCAGCATCTGGTAGGCAGTCAGCCCGTTGACGATCAGCGTCTCCGCGTCGTCGGCGCCGACCCCGTCGGGAACCTCCACCAGATCGGCCGCGGTCAGCAGGACGGCCGTGGCCCAGGCGCCGGTCTTGGTCAGAGCCGCGACACGCCGGCCGATCAGCGCCCGGTCGACACCGGAGCCGACGGACTCGACGACGCCGACGAGGTCGTAGCCGGGCACGAACGGGAACTTGGGCTGCCCCTGGTAGCGCCCTCGGCGCATCGCGCTCTCGGCGAACGACACCGCGGTCGACTCGACGCGGACCAGGGCCTGGCCGGCCGCCGGCGGTGGCAGAACGCGCCGGACCAGCCGGAGACCGGACGGCTCGACCTTGCCCGGCAGCACCACCTCGGTGGCAGTCACGGTGCCCCCCGAGGTGGTGTTCGTCTCCATCATGAGGGCTCCCGGGAAAGTTTGACGATCAAACTGTGAATGACCGTCACTATGCAATGGTGTGACACAGAGCGTCAAGTTATTGCGATCAACGTGACGTAGCGCCGAGGCCTCCGGGACGGCGCTCCGCAAGTGCCGGACGGCGGAGCCTCAGGAACCTGGATCAGCCCTGGCCACAGCCCTTGTCCGGGAATCCGAGGCGGGTGCGAACCTGCCGCGTCGCGGACGAGTCAACCCGCCGTTCCGGCGGCTCGGGCTCGGTCGATCGCCACCCGCCCTCGGGCTGCCGTCTGCCGCAGTGGGTCGGTGACCTGGCTGCGCGACATCGCCGAGGGCCGCGGGCTCGGGCGGCCGGGGCCGTGTTACGTACGAATAGGCAGTGTCATGTCCCAGAAGTCCACAGGCGATGGTTTCCGCTGGTGCTGTGGCTCAGGCGCTAATAACGTTTCAAAAAGTGGTACGAATCCACCAGGGAGGTACTGAATGCAGCTGAAACGTAAAGTCATGGCCTGGAGCATGGCCGCCACGGCGGGATTGGTGACCGTGTTCGCGGCGCCGTCGGCCGCCCAGGCGGCGTTCGCGGACTGCCCGTCGGATCGCTACTGCCTGTGGGCCGACCCCGACGGTGGCGGCTACGGTATCTGGGCGACCACCGACCTGCCGGATCTGCGCGTCACGGGCCTGGACGACAGCGTCAGTTCCCTGGCGAACTTCGCCCACACGTCTCACGGGCGGGGTCTCTGCATCTACCCGGACCTCAACTACGACGGCGAGTGGACCGCCTACCTGCCCGCCGGGTTCTCGGCCAACCTCACGGACCCGGCGGTGGACGACCACCTCACCTCCGTCCGGTGGGCGCCCTCCGACAACCCGCCGACGTGCTTCACGTCCTTCAACGTGGGCAAGGCGGGCAAGGAAGCACTACCGGAAACCCGCGTCATCGGCACGAAACTGCCGATCGGCGGCTGAGAACGGCGTCCGGCGTGGTGGAAGGTTTCCGCCACGCCGGAGGCATCCGCCCCAGGGACAAGCCGGTTCCTCCTGGGGCACCAGATCGGGTCCGGCCGGGCCAGAACCTGGCGCTGACGTTCGCCAACCACCACGATCGCAGCTCTGCCGACGAAAGGATACGCACGTGATGCGGAGCAAACGGCCGGGCTTCATCGGATCGCTGATGATCATCGTCGGCGGACTGCTGCTGTTCGTGTCTGGATTCTACTTTCACGACTCGCAGACGCCCTACCCCGACGGCATTTCGGCCACCGCCACGATCACCGACATCCACGCCGGCCGGAACAGCAGGGGCCGGCTGATGTACAGCGCGATCTATACCTTCACCGCAGCGGATGGGCACCCGGTGTCGTTCCAGGACCCGGCGTCCGCCAGCAACCGCCCCGATGTAGGCGCAACGGTCGAGGTGTCCTACCGCGCCGCCCACCCGGAGCAGGCCAGGCGGGTGCCGGCCGTCGGCTGGTTCAGCTGGATCATCGTCGCCGTGGGAGCGCTGGTCGTGATCTCGGGTCTCGGTCACCTGATCGGCAACCTCCGGCGGCTGAACCGATGATCGGTCCCCCTGCGGCGATCCGCCGCGCGAGATCGCCGCAATCCGCTTTCCCTGAACAAGAACCCGCGTCTGTCTGATGTGGTCGGTCGTCGCACGCGCCTGAAGATCTCTCCCACGTTCGTGCCAGCCGGGACGGCACCGGCGCCACCGGCCTTGTTCACGGGAGAAGGTTTGCCGGTCAGTTCCACTTACAGGAGGCAGCGATGACCACCCGTCACATCCGGCTCATGATGATCGGCGCGTTCGGCTTGGGGCTCGCCCTCACCCAGCAGGCCTGCGCCGGTATCGGCCCGGACCTCGTGGCCGGGCCGGCACCGTCGGCCACCTCCGAGACGGTCGACGAGTCCACCGCGCCGGCCGACTCCCCGACCACTCAGGTCTACGCCTCACCCCCTGAGGGTCAGGCATACGACGACGATGCCGGCCCCGCCGACCTCGCCCCCGATGATGGCGGCAAGGGCCGGGCCAGGAACTGCGCGAACGACGGCCTCCAGGTGACCGTGACACTCCAGCCGGACCGCGGCGACCGCGCCGCCCGAGGACTGGTCGCCGTGACCAACACCGGCAAGCGGGCCTGCAGCGTCGAGGGGCGAGTGATGATCTGGCTGACCAACGCCGCCGGCGAGGTGGTCAAGGTGCCCGCCACGCAGGTCAACGAGCCGGGCGCGGGCACGGCGATCTCGCTACGTCCGGGGCGGAGCGCCTTCCAGGGCATCAAGTGGGCGCCGTGCGACAAGGGCAACGAAAGCTGCCCCACGGGCAACGGACTCGGGTTCAGCGTGAACGGCTCGACCGGTGGCCCGGGCGCTGAGCTGTCCGGCTTCCCGCGACCGGAAAGCAGCGGCATCACGATGAAGTCGCTGCGGATCGGCACGCTGCAGCCGGTCACCCAGGGCGTCGTCGCCTGGTAACCGGCCGGGAGCCGGCAAGGCGTGAAACGGCTCGCGCCGATGGAGAAACGCGCACCAGACCGGTTGGCGGAAGACGGTGAACCTGGCCGACGGCGGGTGTCAGAGGCTGCCTCTGACACCCGTCGTCGGCCGCTACGGCCGGCCCTGGATGCTCGCCGGACCGCTGCCGGCGTCTACGACCAGCCCGATGCTGTCCGGATCCTCCGCCGCGATGACTATCGCGGTGGGTCGATGACGTGCCCGGCCCGGCTCTGCGTGAGCGTCCGTTGATCTTTCCCTTACCCGGGCGGTCATGGTCGCCGGCCCACCGAGGTCCGGCGCCGGAAAGCGTCAACCAGCAGGCTGCCGGCGAAGCCGGCAATGGCACCGGCGCCGAGGCCGAGAGTCAGCGCACCCCACGGGTTCGCCGTCAACCGCACGTCGAGGATCGGGACGGCGAGGACAAAGGCCCGGACGCCCAGCTCGGCGGAGACTCGGGACAGCAGCGTCAGGAGGACCAGCACGGCAGCCACCACCGGGCCGAGCCGCACGGCCAGGCCGGCCGCCCGGCGTAGCGGGCCGCAGGCCCGGTCCCGGCCGGTACGTGCGGCGACGGCGACGGCGATGCCGCAGGCCAGGAGCACAACGGCGGACAGCACCGCCGGCGCACCCCGTCCGGGCGGCGACCACCCGCCGTCGAGGACGCACGCGAGCACGCCGTCGGCACTGAACGACCAGGGCACGCCGAGCCCGTGCAGCAGCGCACCGCTCACCACGAGAGGCAGGACGAGCAGTAGTCCACCGGCTGCCTGGGGGCCGACCCATGCCCAGGCCGCCAGTACACACACGACGGTCGCCCCGGCGATCGTCCAGCGCGCGGCGCGCAGCGTTCCCGCGATGGCCGAGAACCGTGCGGTCAGCCAGCACAGCCCGACGACGGCCATCGCCCCCACCGCGGCGCCGGCCACGGTGGAGCCGGTGGACACCGAGAAGCCGGCCTGGAACTGGTCGATGGGAAGAGCGCCGTTCAACGGGGTGCCCGTGCCCGCCGCGCACGCACCCATCCCGTCTGCCGCCGCCCGGGCGCTGCCGGACGGAAGCGTCAGCCTTCCACGTGCCGCCATCGCCACCACGCCGACACCGGCCGTGAAGGCGACCACCGCCGATATGCCGCGCACCAGCAGCCCCGACCGGCCGTGGCGCAGCAACAATGTCCCGAGCACCACCGCACCCACCAGCGAGACGCCCAGTGGCATCACCTTGAACTGACCCTGCACAGCGATCGGAAGGCCACCAGCCGGGACGGCGTCGATGGTGGCCGGGCCGCCGGCCGCCATCGCGACCACTGCCGCGGTCAGCCGACCGAGCCGGCCTGCTCGATCGGCGTCCAGCAGGAGCAGGCCGGCCACCGCGGTGCCAGCCATGGCGGACAGCGCGCCGGCCGCCGCGACCAGCCCTCGGTAGATGTCGCGAGTCGTCATCACACGTCGCGGCGTCGCAGGAGGACAAACGCGGTGACCAACACCGCGGCGACCCCGACGGACATGCCCGCCATGTTCCACCAAGGATGCGGGAAGTCCGGGTCCGGGACGGTCGCGATGGCAGCCGCAGCGCCGAGCGTCGGCCAGAAGTCGAACAGACCGCTCATCGAGGACGGAAAGAGCGGGGCCAGGCCGGGTACCAGGAAGACAATGCCCACCAGGGTGGCGAGCGCACCCGCGGTGGCTCGCATGATCGTGCCGAGCGCGACGGCCAGCAACGCGACGAGGGTCAGATAGAGACCGGCGGCGGCAACGGCGGAAAGCACGCCGGGATCGCCGAGCCCCGCGTTCGGCACACCTTGCCCGGCGAGCATCACCTGACCGATGAGGAAGGCGGCGAACATCAGCACCTGACCGGCCACCACGGCGACAGTTGCGGCGATCACCACCTTGGCCGCCAGTACGCGATGCCGCCTGGGCGTGGCGGCCAGCGTCGTCCGCATCAGGCCGGTGGCGAACTCCGAGGTGACCACCAGGATGGCGAGCACACCGAGGATCAGCTGGCCGACCTTGTAGGTCGTCAGGCTGTACGCCGTCGGATCCCACAGGTCGCCCGCGTCCGCATAGGCCTCCTGAGCGACGCTGGAGGACATCATGGTGATCCCCAGGCTGACAACGAACAGGAATGCCAGCGTGTACCAGGTGGAGCGCAGACTGCGGAGTTTGATCCACTCGGCCAGGATCGTGCGGCTCATGCGGACGCCCCCTGGTACTCGACGCTGCAATGGGTCAGTTCCATGCTCTCCATCCCGGTCCGGGCGAGCACCTCGCCGACCCGACGATGGGGAGTGGTCTTGCCGGCACCGTTCGGGCCCAGGAAACCGGTGACCTGTCCGGCCTCGACGGTGAACGACAAGTCGTCCACCACTTTTTCGAGCCCGAACCGCTTGGTCAGTCCGCGTACCTCGATCATTGTCATGACGGCGATGCTGGCCCACCGGGCTGGCCGCTCTCGCAGAGCCTCTGGGAGAACTCTGTGGGATTGGCCGGTCGGCCAGGCCCGGTGGCCGATCCTCACCGGAAACTGCAGGACTCCGCATCGGCATTCGGCGCCGGCCCTCACCGGATCGATGCGATACGCCCACCGGCTAACGATTGTTAGTTCAAGGTACCGTCTTCGTCTAACAAGGGTTAGGCTGAGTCGTGAGTGAGATCCGCCGAGCGGTCAACAAGCGCGGTCAAGGCAGTCACCTGCGGCGCGAGATCCTGGATGCGGCGATCGCGCTCCTCGGGCAGGCGGGCACCGACGCCGGAGTGACATTGCGCGCCATCGCACGCCAGGCGGGAATCGCCGCACCGTCGGTCTATCCGCACTTCGCCGACCGGGCCGCGGTCATCGACGCGGTCGTGGCCGAGTCGTTCGCTGAGCTGGTGGCGGCCACCCACGCCGCCAAGGCCACCGCGAGCAGCCCGGCCGACCGGTTGCGGGCGATCTGCGCCGGGTACGTGCGGTTCGGCCGCGATCAGCCCGGGCGGTACCGAATCCTGTTCGAGGGCTCGCAGGAAGGATCACCGCCTTCGGTGGCGAGGCGCCGGGCGACCGAAGGCGGCGCCGCCTTCGCCGGCCTCACCGATGCTCTGGCCGAATGCGTCGCGGACGGCTCCTCGGCCAGCTCCGATCCGGCCCGCGACGGCGCCGCGCTCTGGGTCGCGATACACGGTTTGGTCGTGCTACCCCGGGCGCGCCCGGCCTTCGACTGGCCGGCGACCGAGGTGCTGCTCGACCACATCGTCACGAGTCTCGGCCGCCTGACCAAGGTCTGAACCGGAATCGATCGGGCGATCTCGCCGGTGATCACCGCGGCGGGACACCGTGAATGCCGGGCCGGCGTGGGGCGAACCTCAGTTGACGGCCGCCAGGTACCTCGTCAGGCCAACATCTTGACCGGGCAGCGGCCCGCAGCTCGCCGACGCGCCGGCAGAGCCGTGTATTGCCGCAGCGCGGCGCTGGGCTTGAAGCCGGCCCGGAACCCGTCGCCGAGGGCAAGATCAGGCAGCCCGCGGGCCAGGGAGCGCAGCGCGGTCGTCAGCTCGAGCCGGGCCAGCGCCGCGCCGACGCAGTAGTGCGGCCCAGCACCGAAGCCCAGGTGCCGGCCGATCCCGGCCCGGCCGGGATCGAAGACATGCGGTTCGGGAAAGACCGCCGGGTCATGGTTCGCGGTGCCGATCAGGACCAGGCACCGGGTCCCCCCGGGGATGTCGACGCCGTCGACGGTGACGTCGGTGGTCGTCAGGCGCAGCCACCCGTCGATGGCCGGGCTGTGCCGGAGCGCTTCTTCGACGTGGTCGTCGAGGTACTGATCGTCATGGGCCAGCCGTTCCCACCGTTCCGGCTCGGCGAGGGCGTGGCGCAGAGCGTGGCCGATCGCCCCTGCGGAGCTCTCCCAGCCCGCACCGACGATGATGAGGGTCAGTGCGGCCACCTCGGCAATGGTGCTCCGGCGGATCGGCCGTGATGGCCACCGGCGGAACGGCGAGACCGGCCAGGATCGCGCCCGCCCGGCCGCTGATCGGCATGATCGGAGCGAGGGTGGCGACGTTGCTGAATCGCGTGGTGTCGGACAGGACGGTGCGGACGTTGTCGTGTCCCGCGATCAGCCACAGGCCGAGATCGGTGTCGTGGCTGACGAACGACCCCGAGGTGCTGATCCCCCGCCACGTGGCAGCCGGGTCGCGACTGTAGGACGGGCCGAAGGGGTCGAGTCGCATTGGACAGTCCTCTATGGTCGGTGCCGTCTCGCCGAAGTTGATCCGTACTGCGAAAACGGTAGCTGTGTGGTATCCGGCCGAGAACCGAAACAGGCGTTCGTACAGCAGGGTCTGCACCGTGAGGTCGACATCCTTGTGTGCTCTTTCACGCAGGAAGGGCTCACGCTGGGTCGCGTGGCCGGGTCAGCCCCAGGTCGTACGCGAAGATGACGGCCTGGATCCGGTCCCGGGCGCCGATCTTGGCGAGCACTCGGCCGACGTGGGTCTTGACCGTGGATTCGGAGAGCACCAGCCGCTCGGCGATCTCGCCGTTGGTCCAGCCCCGGCCGATCGCGACCAGAATTTCGCGCTCACGTTCCGTCAGCGTTCCGAGTCGCGGGTCCGCGGCCGGTCGTTCGGTGGCCGCAGGGCCGCCGAGGTGGTGGGCGAACGCGTCGAGCAGGCGCCGGGTCAGGGTGGGAGCGATGATCGCGTCGCCTGCGGCGACGGCGCGGATCCCGGCGAAGAGCTCGTCCGGGTACGCGTCCTTGAGCAGGAAACCACTGGCGCCGGCCCGCAGCGCGGCGTGCACGTACTCGTCGAGGTCGAACGTCGTCAGCATGAGGATGTGCGAGCGGCCGCCGTTCGCCACGATCCGCCGGGTGGCCTCGATGCCGTCGAGTCCGGGCATCCGCACGTCCATCAGCACGACGTCGGGGCGCAGCTCGGTGGTCTGGCGTACCGCTTCGACGCCGTTGCGGGCCTCACCGACCACTTCGGTGCCCGGGTTGCTGTCCAGCAGCATCCGGAAGCCGAAACGTTGCAACGGCTGGTCGTCCACGATGAGGACGGTGATCATGCCGGTTCACTCCCCAGTTCGAGGTCGGCGGCTACCACCCAGCCGCCGCCGGGCGCCGGGCCGGCCGTGACCGTCCCGGCGTAGAGAGCGGCGCGCTCGCGCATGCCTACCATGCCGTGGCCCCCGGGAGCGGGGGGACCAGAACGGCCGCCGCCGGGTCGGCCGGTGTCACGAGCCGTGATCCGCAGCCGATCACCGTCGACCAGCACGGTCAGGTGGACGCGGGTATGCGGCCCGGCGTGCTTGAGCGCGTTGGTCAGCGCTTCCTGCGCGATGCGGTAGGCCGCCAGTTGCACGCCGGAGTCGATGGCGCCGAGGGCTCCGGCGCTCTGGTACTCGACCTGCGGGCCGGCGGCCCGGATCTGCTCGCACAGCAGGTCCAGGTCGGCGATGGTGGGTTGCGGGCTGAGGTTGAGCTCGTCGGTCTCCTCATGGAGCACGCCCAGCATGCGGCGTAGCTCGGCGAGGGAGGTGCGGCCGGTGTCGCCGATCAGCCGGAGCGCCTCCTTGCTGCGTTCGGGGACCGCGTTCATCGCGTGTCCGCCGCCGTCGGCCAGGGTGATGATCACCGAGAGGCTGTGGCCGAGGATGTCGTGCATCTCGCGGGCGACCCGTGCCCGCTCGGTGGCGACCGCGAGCCGGTGGCGCTGGTCGCGTTCGATCTCGAGTTGGGCGGCACGTTCGCGCAGTGCGGCCAGCTGGGCGCGGCGGATCCGGATCGCGAAGCCGAGCGCGACCGCGGCTGTTCCGACGCTGCCGACGAAGAACAGCACATCCCGCACCGGGACGACGTCGGACAGCCGTTCGGCCACCAGGACCACCGCCACGGTCAGACCGGGCACGGCCCAGGGCAGGCGGCTCAGCCGGCCGTACAGCACCAGGCTGTAGATCGAGACCAACAGCGCGACGTCCGCCCGCAGCATGATCCCCGCCGCCCACTGCGCCACGAAGAACGTCAGGACGGTGAGGAACACGGCCAGCGGGGTGCGGCGCCGCCACCACAGCGGCACCACCAGCACCGACTGCAACACCAGCATCTGCGGCAGCGGACGCTCGGTGAAGGCGATCGGCGCGTCGTCCGGCCGGCCCCGGTCGGGAACCAGGTCAGGCAGGCAGAACCAGAGGAAGACCACCACCACCGTGGCGGTGTCGAGCACCCACCGATGCCTGGCGTGCCACTCCCGCACGCGTTGGGCGGCGTGGAGCAACCGGACGGCAACGGGATGCCCGACCAAGATTCCGACCGCGCTGTCCTCGCTGCTCACCGGCCCATCCTCCAGCAAAGCGGCGGACGGCACCCGGTCAGGCCGGATGCCGTCGCGCGAGTGTTCCGGCCGCGATCAGGCGTCCGACCGCTTCAGCCGGTACGCGGCGCCGCCGAGTGCCAGCGCGGTCCAGCCGAGCAGGACCAGCAGCCCGGCGCCCGCCGACAGCGTCCCGGTGGAGTGGTGCAGGGCGAAGATCGACTCGCCGGCGTTGCTGGGCAGGTACGGGGTGAGATCGTCGCGCCAGGACTTCGGCAGCAGCGACATCAGACCCGGCACCAGCAGAAATGTGCCGACCAGGGCCGAGATGCCGCCCGCGGTCGAGCGCAGCAGGGCGCCCAGCGCGACCCCGATGACACCGATCACGGCCAGGTAGAACCCGGCGCCGAACAGGCCGCGCAGGACACCGTCGTCCGAGATGCTCATCTCGAGCGGGGTGCCGGACAGGACCCCACTGCTGATCATGAACCCGGCGAAGACCCCGACCGTCGCGACGACGAAGGCGAGTGCCCCGTAGACGGCGGCCTTGGACCACAGCACCGGCAGGCGTCGCGGCACGGCGGCCAACGTCGACCTGATCATGCCGGTCGTGTATTCGCCGGAGGCGGTCAGCACGCCCAGCACGCCGAGCGCGATCAGGGCGAACGGGACTCCGAAGAGCGCCAGGCTGTAGGTCGTGGCGTCGGCGAAATCGGGGTCCATCGGCTGGCCGGAATCGATCTGCGACTTGTAGCGCAGCGCCGCGATGGCGCCGAAGCCGAGCAGGAACAGCAGCCCCAGCCCGAGCGTGATCCAGGTCGAGCGCAACGACCACAGCTTGGCCCACTCGGAGCGCAGCACCCGCCGGCCGGTCACTTTCAGGTGGCGATCGACGTGCCGCACCGGCGCGGTTCCGGCGGGTCGGGTGTCGGTGACGATGCTCATGCTGCCCTCGCAGGGGTGTTTGTGGCGTGGTATTCGACCGAGTCCTTGGTGAGGTCCATGAACGCCTCCTCGAGGGAGACGGTCTTGGCGGTGAGCTCGAACAGGGTGAGACCGCGGCCGGCCGCCTTGCGCCCGATCTCCCGCGCCGACAGACCGGTGACGCTGAGCTGCTCGGACCCGGGGCGCCCGGAGATCTCGACACCCGGCGCGGCCAGCACCCGGCGCAGCTCGGCCGGGTCGTCGGTGGCGACCACGACGGTGTCGCCACCGGCCCGCAGGACCAGATCCTGCACGGTCGTGTCGGCCAGGACCCGGCCCCGTCCGACGATGATGAGCCGGTCGGCGACCAGCGCCATCTCGCTCATCAGGTGGGACGAGACGAAGACGGTGCGGCCCTCGGCGGCCAGGCCGGTGAGCAGGTTGCGGATCCAGAGCACACCCTCCGGGTCGAGCCCGTTGACCGGCTCGTCCAGCATGACCGTCTGCGGGTCCCCGAGCAGCGCGGCGGCGATACCCAGGCGCTGGCCCATGCCGAGCGAGAACACGCCGGCGCGCTTGCGGGCCACCGACTGCAACCCGGTCAGCTCGATCACCTCGGTCACCCGGGCCCGGGAGATTCCATGGGTGTACGCGAGGACCTTCAGGTGGTCGAACGCCGAGCGCCCCGGGTGGATCGACCGAGCCTCGAGCAGCGCGCCGACCTCTTGCAGCGGGGCGGGATGCCCGGCGTAGCGGCGGCCGTTGACCGTCACCGTCCCGGAGGTCGGCGCGTCCAGCCCGATGATCATCCGCATGGTGGTGGACTTCCCGGCGCCGTTCGGCCCCAGGAAGCCGGTCACCGCGCCCGGCCGGACGGTGAAGTCCACGCCGTCCACAGCGGTCTTGTCGCCGTACCGTTTGGTCAGCTGTCGCGCCTCGATCATCGCTCCCCCATCGGAGTTCCGCCGCCGATGTCGTCGGCGTCCTGCCAAGGACGCTAGGTCCGGGTGATCACCGATCCGTGGTACCGCGGTACCGTCTTCGGCCGGCGCCGTGGTACCGCGGTATCACTTCCGATGCGGGCGATGTCCATTGCTTGCTGCGAAGGAGCGGAGCCTGAATCAGGCGACCGGGGCGGTCGTCAGCATCCAGTGGCTGAACTGGGCCCAGCGTTGGGCGTACTCCGCGGCGTCGGACGCGCGCTCCAGGTCGAGCGAGAACGCGCGGACACGATCGAACCCGGCCATGCGAGCCTCCTCGTACCGGACAAGCGCCGTGCCCGTGTCCGGCGCCTCCGCCAACGCCGCGCGCAGCACACCGGCGTCCTCGATGCCGAGTGTGCCGCCCGACGCGATGTGGACCACCCGCCACATCTACGACAACCTCGTCGCCGCGGTCGTCGAAGCCGGTCACGTGAGCATCGAGACGGATGCTGGCCGGACCGACAGCCTCAGCAAGCAGCTTGATGAGAACGGATCGCGGCACCATCAACGCCCGATCGGACACACCGAGTCCTTCACCGAGAACATCTCGCCCGTCGGTGTCGAAGAGCCGGCCCACGATTTCGTGACCCACCTTGCGGATGTCCGGTCCGACCCCGATCCTGTCGAGTTCACGCATCGCGTTGCTCCACAGACTGATGGCGGCGCCACTCGATCGGATCTCGGCCGCCTGCTCCAGGACGGTGACATCGTGCCCGGCGTCCTGCAGGGTGGCGCCGGTCGTCAGCCCGACGAGGCCGCCGCCGACGATGACAATTCGCATGGTTCTTTCCTAGCCGCGAACGCCCGGGACAGACCCTGATCCGACGCGGCCATGGCCGCCCGCACCCCGAAGAATGTACGTTTTGTCGAGAAGGAAAGGCTTGGCGGTGACCCACCGGAGCAGCCCGTTTCCCTGGCCGTCCCGCGCGGTGCCGACCTCCACAACGTGGACGCCACCCCGCTGCGCGCGCACCGGTCGCACGGGCACCGACGGATCTTCCGGCCCACCTCGCGTTCGAGCGGCACCTCCGGAACGCGCCCCCGAGAACACAGTGACACAGCTCATATTTCTGCACGAATCCGCTGGCTGTGGCCGGTCCATCCGCCCCAACATCAGCCGCTGTCCGCTGGGTTCCGTCGTACCTCTGGCCTAACGTCCGATGTTGTAGACGGCAGTTCAGCTTCGTAACGGGGGTCGGTCCGATGACGACGCTCGACCGGGACACCATCGACGCCGACCATGAGTTGCGCACTCTGGAGGCCGTCGAGGGACACATCCGCGCCATCTGTTTCAAGACGGGACCGCCGGAGCTGATCGGCGCCGAGCTCGAGTGGACCGTGCACCATGCGACGGCACCTCAGGCGCCTCTCCACCCGGCAGCTGTTCGGCGCGTCCTCGGCCCGCACGCACCGACCACCATCCGACCAGAGCACTCGCCCGATCCCCTGCCCGCCGGCGGCAGCGTCACCCTCGAGCCGGGCGGGCAACTAGAGATCTCCTCGGCCCCGGCCCCGTCGACCGCCGCGCTGCACGCGGCCGTGACCGCCGACGTCGCCCACCTGACCAGCCTGCTGAGCGAAGGTGGTCTGCGCCTCGGCGAGCACGGTATCGATGCGCACCGCCCACCCCGCCGTCTGCTGGACACGCCGCGCTACGCGGCCATGGAGCGGACCTTCGACACCCGCGGCCCGCACGGGCGCGTCATGATGAGCAGCACCGCCGGCCTGCAGGTTTGTCTCGACGCCGGTACCCCGGCCGAACTCGGGGTCCGCTGGGCCACCGCACACGCGCTCGGCCCGCCGTTGATCGCCCTCTTCGCCAACTCCGCCCGCCACGCCGGTCGGGACACCGGCCTGGCCTCAGCCCGCATGGCGGCGTGGTGGGGCATGGATCCCCGCCTCACCCATCCGCCGCTCGAGCCGGTCGGTGACCCGGTCACCGCCTGGGTCCGGTACGCGCTGGCCGCTCCCCTGGTCTGCGTCCGCCGCGGCGATGGCCGCTGGGATCCACCGCCCGGAGCGACCCTCGCCGACTGGGTCACCGGGGTTCTCCCGCGGCCGCCCACCGCGAGCGACGTCGAGTACCACCTGAGCACGCTCTTCCCGCCGGTCCGCCCGCACGGCTACCTCGAGGTTCGCTATCTCGACGCGCAGCCGGGTGACGAATGGATCGCGCCGGTGGCGATGCTCGCCGCCCTCTTCGCCGATCACCGGACCACCGAGCGGGCGCTGGAGCTGGCTCAGCCGGTGGCTGGGCGCTGGCGCAGCGCGTACCGCCGCGGGCTGGCCGACCCGGCACTGCGCCGCTCCGCCGCGACCCTCACCGAGCTGGCCGCGGACCGGCTGTCCCTGCCCGCCGACCTCAGCACCCACGTCGTCGAGACCGTCCAGCGGCGTCTGCGCCGCGCCGATGTCACCGAGGAGCAGCGATGAGCGTCGAGACCGAACGCCTGCGCAGCCTGGTCGCCACCGAACTGAATCGGGCCCGCGACCGCACCGTTCTGCTCACCGAGGCAGTCGACGAGGAAGACCTGATCCGGCAGCACTCACCGCTGATGTCCCCGCTGGTGTGGGACCTGGCCCACGTCGGCAACCAGGAGGAGCTCTGGCTGGTCCGCGACGTCGGCGGCCGCGAGCCGGTGCGACACGACATCGATGAGCTGTACGACGCCTTCAAGCATCCGCGCCGCGACCGCCCGCAACTGCCGCTGCTCGGGCCGGCCGAGGCCCGCCGCTACGTGGCGACGGTGCGGGACAAGGTGCTCGACGTCCTCGACCACTCGCGGCTGGACGGGACGCCGCTGGTGGAGCACGGGTTTGCGTTCGGCATGATCGTCCAGCACGAGCAGCAGCACGACGAGACCATGCTCGCCACCCACCAGCTGCGGGCCGGCGCGCCCGTGCTGCAGGCGCCACCACCGCCCGGCGCGGCGGTGCCGGTCGGCGGCGAGGTGCTGATCCCCGGCGGTGCGTTCACGATGGGTACCAGCACGGAGCCGTGGGCGCTGGACAACGAGCGCCCGGCCCACCGGGTCGACGTAGCGACGTTCTTCATGGACCGGGCGCCGGTCACCAACGGGCAGTACGCCGCCTTCCTCGACGCCGGGGGATACGACGATCCGCGCTGGTGGAGCCCGGCGGGGTGGCGACACCGGCAGACGGCCGGGCTGAGCGCGCCGCAGCACTGGCAGCGGGACGGCGACGAGTGGGCGTACACGCGGTTCGGGCGCATCTCGCGGATCATCCCGGACGAGCCGGTGGTGCACGTCTGCTTCTACGAGGCGGAGGCGTACGCGGCGTGGGCCGGCAAGCGGCTGCCCACCGAGGCCGAGTGGGAGAAGGCCGCGCGGTTCGACCCGGCGACCGGCCGCTCCCGGCGCTTCCCATGGGGCGACGAGCCACCCACCGCCGACCACGCGAACCTCGGACAGCGGCACCTGCGGCCCGCCGCCGCGGGCGCGTACCCGGCCGGCGCCTCGCCGAGCGGGGTGCACCAGCTCGTCGGGGACGTCTGGGAGTGGACGTCCAGCGACTTCCTCGGCTACCCCGGGTTCGTCGCGTTTCCGTACTCGGAGTATTCGGAGGTCTTCTTCGGCCCGGAGTACAAGGTGCTGCGCGGCGGATCGTTCGGCACCGACGCGGCCGCCTGCCGCGGCACCTTCCGCAACTGGGACTACCCGATCCGCCGGCAGATCTTCAGCGGATTCCGCTGCGCGCGGGACGCCTGATGTGCCGTCACCTCGGGTACCTCGGACCGCCCGTACCCCTGTCGGCGGTGTTGTTCGATCCTCCGCACGGGCTGGTGCGGCAGTCGTGGGCGCCCAAGGACATGCGCGGGGGCGGCACCATCAACGCCGACGGGTTCGGGATCGGCTGGTACACGCCGAACGGTGCGGTCAGGTACCGGCGGCACACCCCGATCTGGAGCGACCTCACGCTGGCGGGGCTGGCGGCGACGGTGACCTCGACCACGGTGCTCGCCGCCGTACGCAGCGCCACCGTCGGGATGCCCGTCACCGAAACCGCAGCCGCGCCGTTCGGTGAGGGCCCGTGGCTGTTCAGTCACAACGGGATCGTCGCCGGCTGGCCCGGCTCGATGGCGAAACCGGCCTCGGCCCTGCCCACGACCGATCTGCTCACCCTCGACGCTCCCACCGACGCGGCCCTGCTCTGGGCATTCGTCCGCGATCGGCTGCGGGCCGGCGCCACCCCGGCCGACGCCCTCGCCTCGGTCGTGGCCGAGGTCGAACCGGCCGCGCCCGGCTCCCGCCTCAACATGCTGCTCACCGACGGAACGTCGCTCGCGGCCACCACCGCCGGTCACTCGCTGTCGGTCCGGCGCCGCGCGGCCGACGTCGTCGTGGCCTCCGAGCCGTTCGACGACGATCCCGGCTGGCAGCCCGTCCCCGACCGGACCCTGCTGATCGCCACGGCCGCCACCCTCACCACGAAGACCCTGGGAGAACTGTGAACGTACCCGCCCTCGACGTCCACCTCGACGACGACGAGATCAGCCGTAGCCTGCGCAGTGACGTGATCACCGGACTGACCGCCGAGAAGAAGTGGCTACCGCCGAAGTGGTTCTACGATGCCCGGGGCAGCGAACTCTTCGAGCAGATCACCGAGCTGCGCGAGTACTACCCGACCCGCGCCGAGCGGCAGATCCTCACCGACCGGGCCGCCGAGATCGCCCGGCACACCCGGGCGCGGTCACTGCTCGAACTCGGCTCGGGCTACTCCACCAAGACGCGCCTCCTGCTCGACGCGCTCACCGCGTCCGGCGTCCTCGAGACCTTCGTGCCGATGGACGTCTCCCCCACCGCGCTGGCCGCGGCCGCCGACCGGATCACGGCCGACTATCCCGGTCTGCGGGTACACAACGTCGTCGGCGACCTCACCCGCCACCTGAAGCACCTGCCGGTCGGCGGTGACCGTCTCGTCGCGTTCCTCGGCGGCACGATCGGCAACCTCCTGCCGGCCGAGCGGGCGGCTTTCCTCGCCGAGGTGCGTGCGGTGCTCGAGCCCGGCGAGCACCTGCTGCTCGGCACCGATCTGGTGAAGAGCCCGAGCGTCGTGGTGCCGGCGTACGACGACGCGCAAGGGGTCACCGCGGCGTTCAACCGCAATGTCCTGCGGGTCCTCAACAACAGCTTGGACGCCGACTTCGATCTGGACGGGTTCACCCACGTCGCGCTCTGGGACGCCGAGCAGGAGTGGATCGAGATGCGGCTGCGCGCCCGCTGGCCGATGCGCGTGACGATCCCCGGCGCCGACCTGGTCGTCGACTTCGCGGCCGGCGAGGAGGTCCGCACCGAGGTGTCCGCCAAGTTCAGCCGTTCAGGCGTGCAGAGAGAGCTGACCGAGGCCGGGTTCACCCTCGACCACTGGTGGACCGACCACGACGGGCTGTTCGCCGTTTCCCTCGCCAAGGCCATTCCGCTGAGCTGAGGGCGGCAACAGCGCCGTCAGGCGCACCGGTGGGGAGGAGAGAGGCCCCGGACCGCTACCCGGGCGGTCCGAGGCCTTTCGATGGCGGCGGCCGGCGCATCTCCTGCCGGCGTCACCACATCACCAGTGGGGCATCAGCGCTACCGGATAGCGGGCGCCGGCCGCGCCGTGCGGCAGTACGGCGTGAATACGTTTCAGATCCCCGTCGGTCAGGGCAAGCGACGCCGCGCGGACGTTCTCCTCGACCCGTCGTGGGTCACGGGTTCCGGGGATCGGGACGATGTCGTCTCCTTGGGCGAGGAGCCAGGCCAACGCGAGCTGCGCGACGGTGGCGTTCTTTTCCCGGGCGATCGCGGTCAGCTCACCGACGGCCGACACGTTGCTTTCGTAGTTTCCGGGCTGCCAGCGATCGTCCCAGCTGCGCATGTCGTCCGGCGGATACGCTGCCGCCGGCCGCACGTCGCCGGTCAGAAATCCCCGACCGAGGGGTGAGTACGGTACGAAGCCGATGCCGAGTTCCCGCAACGCCGGCAGCACATCGGCCTCTACCGCGCGCTCGAACACCGAGTACTCGGTCTGCAGCACGGACACCGGATGAGCCGCGTGGGCCCGCCTGATCTCGTCCTCACCGGCCTCGCTGAGGCCGAACCACCGCACTTTCCCTTCGGCAACCAGCTCACCCACCGTTCCGGCGACGTCCTCGATCGGCACGGCCGGGTCAACCCGATGCTGGTAGAGCAGGTCGATGTGGTCGGTGCCCAGGTGACGCAGGCTGTTCTCGGTGACCTCGCGGATGTGGTGCGGCCGGCTGTTCAGCGCCGTGCCGATCTTGGCCGGATCGCTGAGGTCGTAGCCGAACTTCGTAGCCAGCACGACCTCACCGCGGAAGCCCCGGACCGCACGGCCGAGGAGCTGTTCACTACTGCCGGTGCCCAGCCCGTACAGCTCCGCGGTGTCGAACAACGTCACCCCCAGCTCGTACGCCCGATGGATCGCCGCAGTGCTCCCGCCGGGATCGCCGGGACCATAAGCCATGGTCATGCCCATCGTGCCCAGCCCGACAGCTCCGACCCGCAACCCTTGCGAGCCCAGCTGACGAGTTGGCATCTGCCCGTTAGTCATGGCCGCAACGCTATGCATGACTCACGGCCGCGGCATGGGCCAGTACGTGCGTAGTGTTGCCTGATTCTCTCGGCGAAAGGTTTCGGCGCATGCTCGACGAACTGGCCGACGTTGTCGCCCGGCACAGCGTCCCGATCTGGGTGGACACCATGATTCCCCGGTTGACGCTCGTCCGGATGGACAGCTCGACCGACCCCCACGACATGCTGTATGAGCCGATGATCTGCTTCGTGGCCGCGGGCGTCAAACGCATCGAGGCGGGCGACCTCAGCTGGCGCACGGGCGCCGGCACGATGTTTCTGAGCTCGCTGGAAGTGCCGATCACGGCCACGTTCGACCAGGTGCCGTACCGCTCGGTGGTACTCCGGCTCGACGGCCGGGTGCTCTCGGACCTCCTGCTCGAACTGGGCGGCACGCCGCCGCGAGAAGCACCCGACGCCGGCGGGATGTCGAGTGCGCCGGTTACGCCGGCGCTGATCGACGCCGTTCTGCGTTGGGTGCGGTTGCTGGACACGCCGGAGGACATTCCGGCGCTGGCCGGCCGGATCGAGGGCGAAATCCTGTACCGGCTGCTGACCGGGCCGCTGGGCCCGACGCTGCGCCAGTTCACGTTGGCCGACTCGCGCGTCGCGCAGGTACGAACCGCGGCACAGTGGATTCGCCGGCATTTCAGGGAGCCGTTGACAGTGGAGGCCGTGGCCGCAGCCGGTCAGATGAGCGTGGCGTCGTTGTATCGGCACTTCAAGGCGGCGACCGGGATGAGCCCGGTCCAGTTCCAAAAACTACTGCGCCTGCAGGAGGCGCGCCGGCTGTTGGTGTCCGGGCAGGTGACCGCGGCCGGGGCGGCGGGCGCGGTCGGGTATGCCAGCGCGACCCAGTTCAACCGCGAGTACAACCGGCAGTACGGGATCTCACCCGGCCGCGACACCGCGATGTTGCGCAGCCGCCTGGCGGTGGACGCGGTGACCAGCCCGAGCGCGGGCTCATAACCTGCCGGTACGCGCGATCACCTGGCCGGCGAAGTCGAGCATCTCGTCAAGGCCGGTGAACATCCTGAACGGATCGAAGTACGCCTCGTCAACGCCGGACTCGGCGTACCGCTGCAACCTGTCCGCCAGCGAGCCGACGGACGTGCCCGGTTCGAGGTTGATCCGCATGGCCGTCTTCAGCGCGTCGGGATCGCGGCCGGCGTCCTGCGCCGCTCGGCGCGCGATCGACCACAGGCGGTCGGCGCCCGCATCCCGCCCGCCGGCCGCGGCAGGCGCCGGCCCCTCGACCCCGAGCCAACCGACCCCGCTGCGGCCGACCCGGCGCATGGCGGCCTCGCTGGCACCGCCGATCCAGATGGGTGGGCCGCCCACCTGGACCGGACGCAGGCCGGCGTGTACCGGTGGCAAGGTGAAGAACTCGCTGGTCCAGGCCACGGGATCGGTCGTCCACCACGCGTGCAGGAACGCCAGCATGTCATCGAGCATCTTGCCGCGCCGGTGCCAGTCGGCGCTGCGGCTGACGTCGTACTCCTGCTTCATCCATCCCAGCCCCACACCAACGCCAAGGCGGCCGTCGCTGACCACGTCGAGCGTGGTCAGCAGCCGGGCCAGGTGCGGCGGCTCGTAATAGAACGTGCTGAGCGTGCTGGCGTTCAGGCGCATCCGGCTGGTCGCCGCCGCGGCGACGGTCAACAGCAGCACCGGATCGAGGGAGCGGGTCATCTGCGGCCCGAGGGCCAGGTAGTCATCGCCCACATCAATCGGCGTGACCAGGCGATCGCCGACCCACAGGGTGTCGTAGCCGAGGTCCTCGAGTCCGCGGCAGAACGCGCTCAGGCCCGGGGCGCCGCTGACGGCGGGCCCGACAATGGGAATCACGAAACCGAGCTTCATCGCGAGAGTCTCCTCGGGCAGAATCGTTGGCCAACATTCGACATCCGACATCAATGGATCGGTGATCCATCAACCATCGCCCGGGGCGCACGGCGACCTGTTCGCCGGCTGCTCCCCCGGGCGCTCAGCCGGCGAACTCGTTGACGCCGAGAGCGAAGTCGAAGTGGCCGACCCCGTTGCCGGCGAGGCCAACCGTGGCCAGACCCATTCCTTCCAGCCAGTGCGCCATCTTCAGACCGCCGACGTCCAGCGGGCGCAGCCCGAGGCTCTGGATGAATGCCGCCACGTCCGCCTTGGCCTGCGCGTTGTCGCCGGCGATGAACACGTCGGGCCGGCCATTCTCCAGGACATTACGGAAGATGGTGTTGAAGCCCTTCGGCCTTGGCCTGATCACGTCCCATGACCTCGACGGTGTTGCCGCCCGCCACCGCGAGCGTGCCGATGGCGCGTGCCATGTTTCCCGTACCGATGAGGGTGATGCTGCTCATGAGTGTTCTCTCTTTCCGTTCTCGAGGAATCTCGACGGCGGACGGCAGCGGACGCCAACCATGGTCACCTCGGCAACCTTGCCGTCCGCGTCCTTGCCGTCCGCGTCGAGGAGATGCGGCCCATCCCCGTTGACCGCGAATCTTCGGTTCAGATCACTGTGGTGCCGCCGTCGGCGACCAGCTCCATGCCATTGACATAGCTCGAGTCGTTCGAGGCGAGGAACAGGGCGACCGACGCGATCTCTTCCGGGTGGCCCATCTCTCGCCGCGGGATCACGGATTCGAACTGCGCCTTCATCTCCGCGTCCATCACCTGCTCCAGAACCGGCGTGGCGACCTGGCCGGGAGTCAGCACGTTCACCCGGATCTTCCGGTCCCGCAACACCCACACCCACACCCGCGCGTAGGCGGGCAGCACGGCCTTGCTCGCTGCGTACGCACTCCAGCCGGGGTAGCCCCGCAGCGACGCGTTCGACCCGGTCATGAAGATCGAGCCGCCATCGTTGAACAGCGGCAGCGCCTTCTGGACGGTGAACAGCGTGCCGCGCGCGTTGAGCGAGAAGAGGGCATCGAAGTGCTCCGCCGTCATCTCGCCGAGCCCGCCCTGCTCTCCCATCCCGGCACTTGCCCACAGCACGTCGATGTGGCCCTTTTCCCGCTTGACCGTGTCGAACAAGCGGTCCAGATCGTCGAGGTCGGCCGCGTCACCCTGGACGCCGGTCACGTTCCGGCCGATCAGCTTGACGGCTTCGTCCAGCGCGTCCTTCCGCCGGCCGGTGATGAAGACATGAGCTCCCTCGTCAACGAACAGCTTGGCACCGGCCAGCGCCATCCCGCTTGTCGCGCCCGTGATTACCGCAACCTTGCCATCGAGCTTTCCCACGATCACTCCGTTGAGTTGAGTTAGGTACACCGTTCTGTTTATGTAACGTACCCGACGGTCGGCGGGAGCACAAGCTACGTACACCGATCGGTACCGCACTCGGCCGTGAGACGCCGGGCACGGTCCAGGCGCAGGGTGTGGTTAACGCGATCTATGTAGACCGATCGGTACCGAACGAGCTATGCTGCGGCCATGACGGAGTTGGAGAAGGGGCCCCTGGGCCGGCGCCGCGGCCGGGGCGCGCACGAGCGCATCCTCAGCGCGTCACAGCAGCTGTTCCGGGAGCAGGGCATCAACCGCACCGGCATGGACCAACTCTGCGCCGCCGCCCAGGTGTCCAAGCGCACGGCCTACCAGCACTTCAGCAGCAAGGACGAACTCGTCGCCGAATACCTGCGCCGATTCGATCCCGACGTCATGCCCGGGGTGTTCGACCGCACCGACCTCACACCCCGCGAACGACTCCTCGCCGCCTTCGAGATGCCCGCGTCCACGCCGCTGTGCCCCTACATCGGGGCGGCCGTCGAACTCCACGACCCCCAACACCCCGCGTCCAGGTACGCACGCGACTACAAGACCGCCATCGCCGCGCGGCTCACCGAAACCGCCCGCGAAGCCGGCGCCACCAACCCCGAACAGCTCGGCGAACAACTGGCGCTGCTGATCGACGGCGCCTCGGCCCGCACCCGAGTCCTCAACAGCGATTCCTTCCCCACCGCCGCCGCCATCGCCGCCGTCCTCATCGACAACGCCATCCCCACGTCATCTCCTCGGGAGCCCACCGATGACCGCGGAACCATCGGGACCACTCCCGTTCCGGTGGCAGGCTGATCACGCGTCGTCGCCCGGAAGACGTCGCCGGGCTCGGCGGGGCCGGAGAGCGGGTCGCTAGATCTGGCCGCGGCCATCCGTACGTTCCGTCTGCCGACCCGCCCAGGCCATCAGCGCGTTCGTGCGCTCGACAACCGGCCGGTCGTCGCGGCTGAGCCAGGCGACGTGGCCGTCCGGGCGGACGAGGACTTCGGTGACGCCGGCCAGGGCTGGGTGCGATCCGGACGAGGCGGTCCCGAGGACGACGCGGTCGGCCCAGCCGGCGACCTCTCCCGTCGCCGGACCTACGCCGGACATCGTGAGCAGCAGGAACGAGCCCCCGTGGAGCAGTTCGTAAACGCTGGCGTGGGAGGACAACGCGATATCCGGCATACGGGCGCCGATCAATGGTTCCGCGGACGTGCCGTACCGGGTGTCCAGTGCCGATACCGCGCCGGCGATCCGCCGGTTGACGACGTCGATGCCGAGCAGATCGTCGAGCAAAGCGCGCAAGGCTGTGGCCGGCCGCTCGTACTGCCCGACCAGCGTCAGCTCCAGCAGCAAGGTCTGCACCTCGGTGTTGGCGGTGACGGCGGCACCGACCGGATGACGCTCATCGTGATACGTGTCGAGCAGTCCGTCCGGCGCCCACCCGTGCACCGCCGCGGCCAGCTTCCAGCCGAGGTTCACCGCGTCCTGCAGCCCGGCGTTGAGGCCTTGCCCGGCCGCCGGGAAGTGGATGTGCGCGGCGTCGCCGGCCAGCAGGACGCGGCCGGCCCGGTATCGCATGGCAAGCCGGGTGGCGTTGCCGAAGCGGGACAGCCAGCGGGGCTCGGCGACGCCGAAATCTGTTCCGCAGGATCGCAGCAGCGAGGTCCGGAATTCGTGGAGGGTCACCGGCGTCGACGACGACTCCCGCATCCGTTGCGGGTCGACAACCACAAAGCGGGTTGTCCCGTCGCCGAGCGGAACGGCCAGCACGCCACCGGATTCGGCCCGGCTCAGGGTGGAGGCGTCGACGACGGCGAAGTCGCCGAGCATGCCGGTGAGGGTCTCGTCGGTTCCGGGAAACTCGATCCGGGCTGCTCGCCGGACGACGCTGCGGCCACCGTCGCAGCCGACGACATATTTGGCCGTCAGCTCGGTGTCGCCGACCGCGACGGTGACACCGCCGTGGTCCTGGGAAACTCCGGTTACTGCCGAGCCACGCGAGATCGGTACGCCCAGGTCGCGCACCCACTCGGTCAGCAGCCGCTCGGTCTGCGCCTGGGCCAGGAACAGCGTGTAGCCGTGCCGGCTGTCCAAGGCGGCGAAGTCCAGCCGCGTCGGTAGTCCCGCGAAGTGCCATCCGGGAACGGGCTTGCCTTCCACCAGGAAGGCATCGGCCAGCCCGCGCTGGTCCAGCACCTCGACGCTACGCGGATGCAGGGTGAGGGCCCGCGAGTGGCGTTGCGGCGAGTCGCGCCGCTCCACGACCCGCACGCGGACGCCGGCCAGGGCCAGTTCCCCGGCCAGCATGAGGCCGGTGGGGCCCGCTCCAACGACGATCACCTCGGCATCCATCCGATGCCCCCTCCGTCTGAATTATTGAACAGCGTTCACGTGAACGGCGTTCACTATAGTGGGGAGCATGGCCTCCTTGGCAACCCCCGAACCGCAGTCCGGTCCCGCCCGCGGCCGGCCGCCCAGGCTCGACCGCGATCGCACCATCGACGAGGCGTTGCGGCTCCTGGACGAGGGCGGGCTGGACGCGCTGACGATGCGTCGCCTCGGCGATGCGCTGGACGCGCGGGCCGGAGCCCTCTACCGGTACTTCGCCACCAAGCAGGATCTGCTCACCGCGATGGCCGAGCGGATGCTGGCCGGTTGCGGGGACGTCGCCGACAGCCCGGACTGGAAGCAGACCGTCACGGCGCTCGCCCATCGGCTGCGCGCCCGCCTGCTCGCCCATCGCGACGGCGCCCGCGTCTACGCCGGCACCCGCTCGGTCGGGCCGAACACGCTGCAGTTCGCCGAGACCGCCGTCGCGTCGCTCATCAAGGCCGGCTTCGCGCCCAGCGACGCCGCACGGGCGATGTTCGCCATCGTGCATTTCACTGTCGGGCACACCCTCGAGGAGCAAGCGGCCGCCGGCGACCCGGCCGACGTCATGCGACTGCGGGCCGCCCTGGACTCCGGGACCTATCCCGCGCTGGCAACCGCCGGCGCGGCACTGACCGATCCCGGCTTCGCCACCCACTTCGAGTTCGGGCTCACGGCGCTGATCGACGGCCTGCGCGTCAGGCCGCGGAGATAGGTCCGGAATCCTGGCATCGGCGGGGCGGGCCGACGCCTGCGGGACGGGGCCATTACCAGTCACCATGCGTGAGCGGCGCGCAGACCGCCTCAGGCCGTTGGACCCTAGCGCGCCACAGTTGCCCAGAACGCGCGCAGGGTGTCGGCGGCCCGTTCGGGGTCCTGCAGCATCCAGTAGTGGCCGACACCGTCGAGCTCGCGGAGGAGGGCGCCGGTCGTCGCGGCGACCTCCTCGTTCTGGGCGCGGACCTCGTCCGGGTCGACGCCGTCCATCACGTCGCCGGTCGGCATGAGGATCAGGCCGGGAGCGTCGATCGGCCCGGCCTTCCAGTCGGCGGCGAAGTTCGGCCACGCGGAGCGGTAGAGCGCCAGGATCGCGGCGTCCATCGTCTCGTCGTGCGCCGCGTCGATGTCGGCTCCCACCTCGGCCGTCAGGCCGCGCGGGCCCAGCAGCTGACCGAAGGTGCCGGGAGTGCCGGCGCGGACGGACGCGAGGGACTGCTCACCCTCCGGGCTCTGTTGCCACATGGTGGCGATCGGATGCCACCGGTAGCCGGGATGCCAGCCGTAGGCGACGTCGGAGACCCAGCTGCGGACGGGTACGCCGGGGAAGGCAGATACCACCCGCATGACCAGATGGCCGCCCCAGTCGTGGCCTACGAGATCGATGTCGTCACCGAGCTCCCTCAGCTGGTCGGCGAGCCAGACGGCGTACGCGTCCTTGTCGATCAGCTCCGGCGGCCGGGGCGAACCGAAGCCGGGGAGCCGCTGGGCCACGCTGTCACCCGGGAGCAGACGCCGGACGGCGTCCCAGAGGGCCGGCGTTTCCGGCACACCATGAACGAAGACTGTGGTCATGACCAACGATCCTTCGTGCCCCCGAGCCCCATGGCCAGGCCGATCCCGGCATGCGCGGCCATGCCGGGCGGGCATGTCAGACTGGCGGGGTGGCCGACGTCGAGCTTCGCCAGTTGCGCTACCTGATCGCCGTCGCCGACGAGGGCGGCATCACCCGTGCCGCCGCGAGCCTGGGGATGACCCAGCCCGCCCTGACCCGGGCCATCGCCACCCTCGAACGGTCCGTGGGGGTCGCCCTCGTCGACCGGCTGCCGCGCGGGGCCGTCCTGACCGCCGCCGGCGACATCCTGGCCGACCGGGCCCGGGCGATCGACCGGGAGGTCGCCGCCGCCGTCCGACAGTCCCGGGAGGTCGGTGTGCGCAAGCCACCCATCCGGGTCAGCGCCCGCGCATGCGACTACGAGCTGCTCGGCGAATTGATCACCGCCAACCCTGGCCATCAGGTCGAGCCGGTCATGGCCCACTGGCGGACGCAACTGGCATCGTTGCGCTCCGGGGCGGTGGACATCGCTCTGGTCGGCGGCGAGTTCGACGAGACCGCCCTGGAAACCGCCCTGGTCACCGTCCAGGAACGGGTGGCGATACTGCCCGCGAACCACCGGTTCGCCGGGCGGGACGTCGTCGACCGCGCCGGGCTTCTCGCGGATCACGTCCTGGGCTGGGCCGGCACCACCGGACCGGAGCGCGATCACTGGCTGGACGGAGCGCCCCTGGCCGGGCCCGAGGTGGAGGACCTGCTCCAGCTCATCGTGCACGTTCGTTCCGGCAACGGCATCGCGTTCGTGCCGCTGCCGATGGTGGCCGAGATCCCGTCGCTGCCCGGGGTTCGCCTGGTCCGGGTCAACGGCCTGGTTCCGGCACGGGTCCGGCTGGTCTGGAGGTCGGATCAGACGTCGACCAGGGTCGCTCGGTTCGTCGCCGCGTGCGAGTCCCGTGACTCGGCGAGCATGAGTGACCGGACAACCTTCTGTGGCGAGGTTCTGCCAGAGGTGGAACCGGCCGGCGACCTACACCGCCTCCAGGGCGGCGGTCCAGGCTGCTTCGGCGTAGGCGCTGGCGCGATCTCGCCGCTCGTCGCCGCGGCAGCAATCGATCCAGTTCGAACGACCTCAGTCGGCGTTCGGGCGCTTCCGAGAGATGAGCCCGGACCTCGTAATCGGGTTGGAGAGTCCGCAGGGCTGACGGAGCTCCCGGTGAAGCGCACGCCAGGACCCCTGTGTTCGTTCAGTGACCGGAAGATGGTTGACACGTTAACCAGTACTGAACTAGGTTCACACATTAACTAGTCTGCCGGCCCGGCCGCCCGTGCGGCGTGACTTCGTCGGACAACCACTCGGCCGACGTCAGTTCGCGGCGGCGAACATGTCGCTCCCGCCGGCACAACCACAGAAGGACTCGCGGATTCATGAAGTCAGTACTGATCGTCGGAGCAACACAGGGAACCGGTCTCCAGCTCGCGGCTGAGTACGCGCGCCAAGGTGCGAACGTGGTGATCACGGGGCGCGACGCGCAGCGGGCCGCCGACGTGGCCGCGGAGCTGTCCAAGGACGTGACCGGGACCGTTTCGGGCATGGCCCTGGACCTGAGCGTGCCGGGCGAACTAGCTGGTGTCCTGGCCTCGACCGAGCGAATCGACCGCCTCGCCATCGTCGGCGCGGTCCGAGACCGCAACACGCTGGCGACATACGACATCGCGAAAGCCACCGAACTGGCCGTCACGAAGATCGTCGGCTACACGGCCGTGGTCAGCGCACTGGCCCCACGGATGGCCAAGGACGCCTCGATCCTCATCTTCGGCGGTATGGCCAAGGCCTACCCCTACCCCGGTTCCACTACCGTCACCGCGGTCAACAGTGCGGTCACCGGGGTGGTCCGGACCCTGAGCGTCGAACTGGCCCCCGTCCGGGTCAACGCGATCCACCCCGGGCCGATCGAAGACAGCCCGTTCTGGCAGGACGAAAGCCGCAAGGACATGGTGGACTTCTGGCGCAAGCAAGCACTCACCGGCGAACTCGCCCGCATGGACGACATCGTCAACGCCAGCCTGTTCCTGCTGGAGAACCCGCTCGCCAACGGCATCGACCTGTCCGCCGACGGCGGACACGTCTGAGCCTGTCGGACCCGCACGGACGGTCCGGGTTCGTCAGCGCTACAGGAAAGCGCTACAGGAAACAGCCACAGCCTCATCGCCGCGGGACGAGGTTGAGCCTCGTGCCGGATCACGAACCGTTGGCAGGAAGGTGCGCAGGCAGGGTGACCGTCAGCTCCGTACCGTGACCCAGCCGGCTCTCGATCGTGATCGTTCCGCCGTGCGCCTCCGCGAGCTTGCGGGCGATCGGAAGGCCGAGACCGGTGCCGCCGGTGCTGCGGCTGCGGGAGGCGTCCGCGCGCCAGAACCGGTCGAATACCCTGGGCAGGTCGTCGGGGGCGATGCCGACCCCGGTGTCGGCCACCGTGATGGTCAGCGCTTCGTCGGCGAGCCTCGTGCTGATCGTGACGCTACCGCCCGGCCTGGTGTGCCGGATCGCGTTCGTGACGAGGTTGCCGGCCAGCTGGCGCAGGCGTACGGGGTCGAGGACCAGCACCAGCTCCGCGCCGGCGGTGTCCTGCCGCAGCGTCACCCCAGCCTGCTCGGCCGTGGCGCGGTGAGCCTCGACGACCTGCTCCAGGTTGTCGGCGATCCAGACCGGCTCCGGGTGCAGCCGCAGAGTGTCCGCGTCCGCGGCAGCCAAGTCGCGGAGATCGTCGATCACGTGCTGCAGCAGTTTCGCCTCGCCCAGGATCACGCCCAGCAATGCCGGGCCGAGCGGCGTGAGACCGTCCTGCGCCGCCTCGACCCGGCTACGGATCACGGTCAGCGGCGTACGCAATTCGTGCGCCACGTCCGCGACGAGCTGCCGGCGCTGTTCTTCCACCTGCCGGCGCCGCTCGGACAAGTCGTTGAACGCGGCGGCCAGGTAACCGACCTCGTCACGGGTGGACACCGCCACCGGGCTCTGCCGGTCGACGGGCTGGCGGGCGGCCTCGGTGAGCGCGTGCAGCGGCTGGACCAGGCGGCGACCCGCCAGGACGGTCGCGCCGACGGCGACGAGCAGCACCGCGGCGGTGCCGAGGGTGATCGTGGCGAGATTGCCGCGGGAGAGGTTGAACGCCGGCTGCGCGGCGCCGGTGTCCGAGTCCGTGACGAACATCTGGGCGGGCGGTGCGACGTACGGCCGCAACTGCGCCCGGCGGGCCCGATCCACGCAGTCGCTGATCTGCTCCGAGCTGGCACCGGGCAGCACGGCGTAGACGGTGAAATCGGGCTGGATCGCCACGAACTCCTCGCCGCGCGCTCCCAGGCACTTCCGCGTCTGTCGCTCGAGGACAGTGAGAAGTTGCTGCTCGCTTCTCGTGGCGAAGCCCAGCCCATGATCGGTACGGCAGCCGGCCGTTTCGTTCTTGGCGTCGGCGCTCAGCAGCCGGACGACGGGACGGCCGCTGGGCGTGACATCGACGGTCGCGTCGAAGCCCTGCTTGCGCATGCAGGCCACCTCGGCGTCGGCGGTGGTCCGCAACTGGAGGCGCTCGAGCGGCGGCAGGGCGTACGGGCCGACGGCCCGGGGGTCGATGCGGTCCGTGCCGTCGGTGAGCGCCGCGTCGACGTGCAGCGGGTCGATGGTCGCCGCCGCCCGGGCCGTGCGCAGCGACGGGCCCGGCCCCGAGTCGGCGATGAGGCGCTGGTCCTCGCCGATCAGGGTGATCCGGCGGTCGAGTCGCGCGGACTGCTCCCGCAGCACGGGTTCGACGTCGGACCAGGAACGATGCGTGGCCGCGTAGCCGAGCAGCAGGTCGTAGACGCTCTTCTCCTCGCCCAGCGAGCGGCCCTGCTCCTGGCGGACGGCGCTGGTCGCGGTGCGAGCGACGAGCCAGGCTGTCGAGAGGGTCGCACAGATGGCGATCAGGATCGAGGTCGTCAGCAGCCGGGTGGTCAGCCGCCGGTGCAGCGGTAGCCGCGGCGGGCGCATCAGGTGCCGTCGGTGAGGCGGTAGCCGACCCCGTACACCGTCAGCAGGTGCGCCGGGCGCCGCGGATTCGCTTCGATCTTGCGGCGCAGGTTCATGACGTGCATGTCGATGGTGCGGGCGTTGGACTCCCGGTCGAACCCGCGAGTGTGCTCCATCAGCTGCGCCCGGCTGAAGACCTGACCGGGGTGCGCCGCCATCGCTGCGAGGATGGCGAACTCCGCCGGCGTACAGTCGATCGCCGCGCCGTCGGCGGTGGCTCGGTGCTGGCCGAGGTCGACGACGAGCCGGCCGATCCGGTGCAGCGTGCCGGCCGTGGCAATCTGTGCCCGGCGGCGCAGCAGGGTCCGCACCCGGGCGACGAGTTCGCGTGGGCTGTAGGGCTTGGTCAGATAGTCGTCGGCGCCCACGTCGAGGCCGAGCAGCAGGTCGTCCTCCCCAGCGCGGGCGGTGAGCATGAGGACCATCACGTCGCTTTCGCGGCGCAGCGTGCGGCAGACGGTCAGCCCGTCGAGGTGCGGCATCATCACGTCGAGGATCAGCAGGTCGGGTTCGTGGTCCCGGGCCCGGGCGAGCGCGACCCGGCCGTCGAGGGCCACGGCGGTGTCGTAGCCCTCGGCGTCGAGGTACCACTGCAGGACCTCGGCCTGCCGCGGGTCGTCCTCGGCGATCAATACGTACGCGCACATGCGGCGACTATAGGTCGGGGCGGCCCACCGCCGGAGCCGCTGATGATCACACAGCCGCGTTGACAGCAAGCGGACAATTCCCATCCACAATCGCGGTCATGCTCTCTTCTCACCAGGCCCGGCGCGTCCTGTACGGTGCACTGGCCCTCGCCGTGACCGGCGGCGCCGTGGTCATCGGGATGCGATTGGCCCATCATCAGCCCCCGGCCGGCGAACCGGTCGGTTTCGTGGCGGTCAACACCACGGAGGTCGTCGAGCAGACCATGTCGACGAGCGAGTCGCTGCCCGGCAAGCTGGGCTTCGGAGCGACGCGACCGGTCATCGGCACCCGCGAGGGCGTCGTCACCTGGCTGCCGCGGGCCGGCACCACCATCGGGCGGGGCGACCAGATGTTCCGGGTCGACGACGAAGCGGTGTCGTTGTTCCTCGGCGGCATGCCGCTCTATCGGACGCTGAGTGAGCCCGGCACGGTGGGCCGCGACGTACGGGTCGTCGCCGAGAACCTCGAGGCGCTCGGCTATCCGATCGGCCGTCAGCCGAAGAGTGGCGAGCGCGTGACACAGCAGTCTCCCGCCCGACCCACGGCTTCGTCACCGGCACCGTCAAATTCGCCGGAGCCGGCGGCGGCTCCCGCGCCGGTGTCCCGCTCGGTGGTGGTCGGGCGCGGTGAGGGCGTGTACACCCGGTCATTGATCACTGCCGTGAAGAGCTGGCAGCGCGCCGAGCGGCTGCCGGTGACGGGCCGGATCGAGGCGGCCGACGTCGTCGTCTTCCCGGGCGCTGTCCGCGTCAACTCGCTGTCGGTGCAGTTGGGTGCCCCGGCGTCCGGGCCTCTGCTGACCGTTTCGACCACCGCCAAGGTCATCACGGTGGCGGCCGAACCCGGACAGGCGGCCGCGATCGACAAGGGCGACCGAGTCACGATCACGATGCCGGACAACGACGAGGTCCCCGGCACGGTGAGCTCAGTGGGCGCCACCGCGCCGGTTGAGGGATCCGGCGACGAGCCCGGCTTCACCGTGGTCGTCACGGTGAACGATCCGAAGGCGGTCGCCGCGCTGGACGCCGGTCAGGTGCAGGTCACCTTCACCGCCGAGACGCATCGGGACGTGCTGGCCGTGCCGGTCGACGCGCTGCTCGCGCTCGCCGAGGGCGGCTACGCCGTACAGACCGAGGACGGCCGGCTCTTCGCGGTGAAGACGGGCCTGTACGCCAAGGGCTACGTCGAAATCACCGGCGCGGGCCTGACCGCCGGCATGCGCGTGGTGACGGCGTCATGACCGACACCCGGCGCGTACGCCTGTCACCGCTTGATCTGCTGGCCCTGGGGCTGATCGGCATCCGGACCCGGCGGGGACGGGCGGCGCTGTCAGCCATCGGCATCGCCATCGGCATCGCGACCATGATCGTGGTGATCGGCATCCCGGCGTCGAGCCAGGCCTCGCTCGTGCGCGAGCTGTCCGCGCTCGGCACCAACGTGCTGGAGGTGCGAACCCCGCCCGACGCCGATCCACCGGTCGCCTTCCCGCCCACGGCGCTCGGCATGGTCGAGCGTATTGGCCCGATCCTGCGTTCGGGCGCGGTCGGCAACACCCACGCGGTGGTCCGCCGCTCCGATCAGGCCGGCGCCGCCGGCTCCGGGCTGGCGGTCCTGGCCAGCAGCCTCGACCTGCCGGAGAGCGTCAACGCCCGGATCGCCCGGGGCCGGTGGCTGGCCCCGCCCGCCTCGGCGTTCCCCACGGCGGTGCTCGGCGCCGTGGCGGCGACCAGGCTCGGCATCAACCGGATCGACGGCTCCCCCGGCCCGCTGATCCTGATCGGGAACACCTGGTTCACCGTCATCGGCATCCTCGCCCCGATACCGCTCTCCGCCGAGCTCGACCGCTCGGTGCTGGTCGGCTGGGAAGCGGCCCGCGACTGGCTCGGCTTCGACGGGCGCCCCACCGTCGTGTACGTCCAGTCGCAGGAGGACGCGATCGAGTCGGTACGCGCCGTGCTGCCGGCCACCGTGTACCCGCAGAGTCCCGGCAAGGCGATCGTCACCCGGCCCTCCGAAGCGCTGGCGGCCAAACGCCTCACCCAGACCGCGTTCGCGGCGCTGTTCCTCGGGCTGGCCGGCATCGCCCTGCTGGTCGGCGGGATCGGGGTGGCCAACACCATGGTGATCTCGGTGCTGGAACGACGGTCCGAGATAGGGCTGCGCCGGGCGCTGGGGGCGAACCGTGGGCAGATTCGCGGGCAGTTCCTCACCGAGTCCGTGGTGCTCTCGGTGCTCGGCGGCGCCGCCGGAACAGCTCTGGGACTGCTGACGACGTTCGGCTATGCGACGTATCAGGGGTGGCCCGTGGTCATACCCGGCGCCGCGGTGCTGGCCGGCCTCGGCGGCGCCGTACTGATCGGCATGGTGGCCGGCGTCTATCCCTCCGTCCGGGCCTCCCGGCTGACCCCCACCCAGGCCCTCGCCGCGAATTGACAGGTTCTATACACCTCTGGTCCAGGCTGAGGCGCATGCGAAAAGCAGTCACCATCATCGTCGCGGCTCTGGCCCTCGCCGCCTGCGGGACCTCGGACCCCGAACCGTCGGCCAAGCCGAAGGTAGCCACCCTGCAGAGCGCCGCCCCGTCGGCCAAACCGCCCGCCGACGAGGAGGACAAGCGCCCGCTGATCAGGGCGGACACCTCCCGGGAAGAGGTAGGCAGGATGGGTGAGGTCTACAACCGATGCCTGCGCGACCACGGCCTGCCCGGGAAGGACCTGGGCCACGGCATGTGGAAGCCCACCGTGGAGGAGGAGTCGGGAACGCACCCCGAGGCGTTCGCGGCATGTCACGGCAAACAACCGGAAATTGCCATGGAGCGCCTCAAACGACAGAACTTCGAGGAGTACGCGGACCGCTACCACGCGTTCGTCAAGTGCATTCAGGACGCGGGCGTCGATGTCTCCGTCCGCGGAGACGGCCCGTTGATCACCTTCAACAAGGAGGGTGACAGCTTCGATGACCGGGTCACCAAGATCACCGAGAACTGCTCGAAGCTCACCAAGTTCCAGTAGCAACGATCGAGCCGGAGGGACAACCTGATGGCAGACACCGTCCTCGCGGTGCACGGCGCCGGAAAGCGCTACCCGGGCGGGGTCGACGCGCTCGCGGACGTCTCCCTGCGCATCACAGCCGGTGAGCTGCTGGCCATCGTCGGACCGTCCGGCTCGGGCAAATCCACCCTGCTGCACCTGATGGGCACCTTGGACCGCCCCTCCACCGGCACGGTGCATCTCGGCGGCCACGACACGTCCCGCATGACGGACCGGGAGTTGTCCGCGCTGCGCGGGCGCATGCTCGGCTTCGTCTTCCAGCAGTTCCACCTCGCCGAGGGGCTGACCGCCGAGGAGAACGTGGCGACCGGAGCGCTCTACTGCGGGATCCCGCGCCGGCGCCGTCCCGCGATGGCCCGCGAGGCGCTGGCCCGGGTCGGACTGGCCCACCGCATGAGTCACCGCCCGGGCCAGCTCTCGGGCGGTGAACGCCAGCGTGTCGCCATCGCCCGCGCGCTGGTGAACAAACCGGCGCTGGTGCTGGCGGACGAACCGACCGGCGCCCTGGACACCGCGACAGGGCGGGCCGTCCTGGAACTCATGCGGCAGCTGCACGCCGAGGGCAGCACGATCGCCGTGATCACCCACGACCGCGACATCGCCGCGGCCCTGCCGCGCCGGATCGAGATCCGCGACGGCCGCCTGGTCGCCGACATCATCCAAATGATCCCCACCCGCGGCGGCGCCGGATGTTGACGAGGAGGCTTATCCGCTACGGTCAGTAACACATGGACCGGATAGTCACGGGAAGGTTCACGCCCGCCGGTCATGCGGTGCCACCGGCCTATTGACCGGGCGTCGGAGTCTCAGTCATCTGACGGAGGCCCTCGTCCACGGTGACGGCCGGCGTGTAACCCAGGGCGGTGCGCGCCCGCGTGATGTCGTAGGCCCGGTCCCGCCCCATGAACGAGATGATCCATTGAGTCAGTGGCGGTGCGGTGGCGCTGCGCCGGGCTCTGGCCAAGGTCTGCATGAGCGTGGCGAGTGGCGACGCGATTGCCCGCGGGTAGCTGGCCGCCTTGCTCACGTCGATGCCCTGGGTCGCGAGCAACGGGGTGAAGAACTCCCGGACAGCACGGGGGCTGTCGTCGGTCACATAGCAGACCAGGCCGTGCTCGCCCCGGGTGAGCGCCAGGGCGGCGGCGTGAGCGAGGTTCTCGACGTGGCAGAAATCGATCGTGTGCCGGCCCTCGTCGATCCAGGAGAACCGGCCGGCCTCCACCGTGTCGATGAATCCCCGCAGATTCATCCCGCGGCCCCACAGGAACGGCGGCCGGAGGATCACCAGGGCGGTGTCCTCATGGGGTTGTGACAGCATCTCCTGCTCCGTGCGCAGTTTGATCCGGCTGTAGGCGATGTTCGGCCGGCCGGTGTCGGAGATCTCGTCGACGACGCTCGCGTCGTTGCCGCCGGTGGAGACGCTCGCCGCCGAGAGCAGAACGAATCGCTTGACCTTGGCGGCGACGGCGGCACGGTACAGAGCCAGTGCCGGTCTCAGGTTGCGGTCGATGAACAGCTCATCAGGCCCCCAGAACGCCATGAGGGCCGCCGCGTGGACAACGGCGTCGACCTTGCCCAGGACGTCCACCCAGCCGGCCCCGAGGCTCGGCCGGCGCACACCGGAATCGGCCTCATCGTGCTCGACCAGTTCCTCCAGATCGCCGCGTACCAGCAACGCTCCGGCCGCCGCGACCGCCTCGGCGGCCCGGGAGGACCTTGCGAGACCATGCACCACATGCCCGTCGGCGACCAGCTTGCGAATGATGGCCGCACCGGCGAAGCCCGATCCACCGGTGAGGAAGACGTCCACAGAACCTCCATAAAAGTTGATCTCTCGCCTGCATCGTAGACGCCGCCGGGTCGAGCCATCGATGCCGAGCCATCGGCCGGTGACTTCAGCTGGCGGCGAAGGCCCCGCGGCCAGATCAGGCCGTTGCGCGGCGCGTGAGTGACCGCATGAGTGCGACGCACCTTCACGATGCGATCAGGCGCTCGATCGAGCCGGCGGAGAGCAACCTTTCCGGTGCGAGGTCCGTCAAGGGGATATGACTGGAAAAATTCGGCCCTGGAGGCGGCGTACGCGCTCCTGGTCTCATCCCTCCGGCGCTCCGTCTCGCGTCGCTCATCACCTGCCGGCGCTTGACGAGTTCACCGGTGGACCGGAGAGCGAGAGCATCGTAGTGAGCGAATTGCGAAAGCACCTCGGAAGCTTGCCGACGGCACGGACTGAGTTCCGTGACGAGGAGGTGGACTCGCTCCTCGTCGCCGGTCGCAAACTCCTCCGCCGGGAACGGATCCTCACCTTCACCGTCCTGACTGTGCTCGCTCTCCCCGTGGCCGCCGCGGCCCTCCTTGCCGGCATGAGTCTCTAAGCCACCCGCACCGATACCGATTGTCGTGAGTCGTCAACGCGTGTGCCGTAGCGTTTGATGGAGTCGAAAGATCTGGTCGGCGGTCTTGGTAGCGAGCTGCGGGGGCGTGGGCGCGCGAACTCGACCGCTCCCGGTCAGATGCCGGCCGGCAGCGGAAATCCGGTGCCGGTGAGGCTCTCGGAGATGTCCCACAATCGTCTCGCGATGTCGTCGTCGAGCGCTTCGCCGGACACCTTTTCGAGGGCGGCCGGGCCGCGTACGCCGAACAGGCTGGGACCCGAGAGGCTGGCCGCGGGCACCTCACCCACGGTGGCCAGCAGGGTCGGCCGGGCCCCGCCCTCGGCGCTCTGGGCCAGGAGCCGCGTGCCCAGCACGAGCGCGCGGTCGACGATCCGCCGGCCGGTGGTCATCGTGAATCCGGTGGCGGCCCAGCCGGGTTCCGCCGCGGTGGCCCGGACCGATGAGCCGGCCTCGGTCAGGCGGCGTTGCAGCTCGCGGGTGAACAACATGTTGGCCAGCTTGGTCTGGCCGTAGGCGCCGAACGGGCGGTAGGGCCGCCGTTCCCATTGCAGGTCATCGAAGCCGATGTGCGCGTCGCGGTAGTTCCGCGAGGTCACCGTGACCACGCGCCCGGTGATCCGGCCGACGAGCAGGTTCGTCAGGGCGAAGTGCCCGAGATGGTTGACGCCGAACTGTCCTTCGAAGCCGTCGGCGGTCAGGCGGCGGGTGGCGGTCATGAAGCCGGCGTTGTTGATCAGGTAATCGATCGGGCCGTCGAGCGTATCGGCGAACTCACGCACCGAGGCCAGGGAACCGAGGTCGAGCGGGCGGGACTCGGCGCGGGCACCGATCTCGGCGGCGGCCGCGCGGCCGCGGGTCTGGTCGCGTACCGCGATGACGACCCGTGCGCCCTTGGCGGCCAGCGCGGCCGCGGCGGCCTTGCCGATGCCGCTGCTGCCACCGGTGATGATCGCGGTGCGGCCCGTCTGATCCGGGATGCGCATGGTCATCGCCCGGCCAGAAGTCTGTCGATGGTCATACCGGGAATGACATCAACGGGCCGGCTTCGTCGTCCAAGACCTGTATCGCACCTCGTGATGCGGGAAACGCATGACGCGGGGCTACCCTGGAGCGATGCCTCCCGATCTGGACCTGCGGCTGGTCCGGTACTTCACGGTCGTCGCCGAGCGGCTGAACTTCGCCCGCGCGGCCGAAGAGCTGCGCGTGGCCCAGCCGTCGCTGAGCCGGCAGATCCAGCGTCTGGAGAACGTGCTCGGCGTGCGGCTGCTGGAGCGCACCACCCAGGGCAGCCGCCTCACCGCCGCCGGCGCCGCCTTCCTGCCCCAGGCTCAGCGCCTGCTGCATGACGCCGGGCGGGCGATCCAGGCGGCGGTGGCTGCGGCGCCGGCGCGCACGATCACCATCGGGTACGCCGACGATCTCGTCGTCACACCGGCGGTCCGCAACCTGCGCCACCGCTTCCCGGACGCGCACGTCCGTACCCGTCATCTCGCCGCCCAGGACGCCGCCACCCTGCTCGACCGGCGGGTCGACGCCCTGGTCACCCGCACCCCGCTGCCCATCCCGGCCGAGAAGATCGAGGTGACGGTCCTGTACGACGAGGCCCGGGTCCTGCTCGTGCCGTCGTCGCACCCGTTCGCCGGCAAGGACGCGGTCACGGCCGCGGACATCGCCGCCGAGCCGCTGGTGGGCTGCACCGGCATGGGCGCCGGGTGGACGACGTTCTGGCGGCTCGAACCCCGGCCGGACAGCGAACCGGCACCGCTCGGTCCCACGCTGGCCGAGACGTACGAGGACAAGCTCGAAGCCATCGCCGGCGGCACCGCCATCGCCGTCGTCCCGGCCGGCGACCGCCGCCACACCCTGCGCCCGGGCCTGGCCACCGTGGCCCTCGACGACGTCGAGCCGTGCCAGGTGGTCGTGGCCGTGCGGGCCGCCGACCCGAACCCGCTGGTCGCCGAATTCGTGCGGTCGGCCCACGACCTGGTGCTGCCCGAGGCGGCGTAGGAAGCAGGCGCGGGTCAGCAGCCGATGAAGCGTCGGTCGCCCGACCAGCCGGAGTTGGCCCAGGTCGCCGGGTCGGGCGGGCGGAAACCGGGGTAGAGCTCGGCGAGTTCGCGGAGCAGCCAGCTGGTGAAGCGCGCGGCGCCTTGCGGGCAGGTGTGGATCCCGTCGGAGCTGCGGTCCGCGACGCCGTTGCGGGTCCGCTGGTAGGTGGTGCCCCACACCTCGGCGGCGTCGAGCACGACGGTGCCGGCGCCGACCGCCCGGGCGGCACCGGCCGCGTTGGCGAGTTCGTCCATGTGTGGCTCGTAGAAGTCGTCCGGTTTGATCGGGGGCATGGTGACGAAGACCAGCCGTGCCCCCGACTGGGCCACGGTGGTGGCCAGTCGCTCGTAAGCGGCCTGCTGTTCCTGCTCGCCGCCCCAGTCGTAGGTGGTGATCTGGTAGATCACCGTGCTGGGCCGGGCGCCGGCGAGACGGTCCGGGAGCGTCCGCCACAGCTGTTCGGAGACGGGGCCGACCACGGTGCCGCCGCCGTCGGAGGCCATCGAGTGGAACTCGACCCCGGCGGCGCCGAGCGCCACGTTCAGGGGCAGCGCCTGCCCGGCGGCCACGGAGTCGCCGAGCAGAATCACCCGGGTCGGTCCGGCCGGAGGGGCGGCGGACGGCGCGCCCGGTCGGTCGTCTCCGGCCGAGCAGCCCGCCGTCACCACGAGGAGCGCCGCCAGTCCGAGCATGAGCCTGTCGCGTCTGATCATGGCGTCGAGCGTGCCGAGCACGTGTCCCGGCCGGTCCGGGATGATGTCGCAGGTGTGTCGCAGCGGCGGCCGGGATCGGTGCGGACTGGCACGCCGGCGGCATACTGCCTGGATGGCATCGGTGCTGCTCATCGAGGATGATCCGCTGGTGCGGCGAGGGCTGCGGCTCGCGTTGACCCGGCACGGTCATGACCTGCGTACGGCCGGCTCGGGCGAGGCGGGGCTGGACGAGTTCCGGTCCGCGCCACCGGATCTGGTGGTGCTCGACCTGATGCTGCCGGGCATGGACGGCATCGAGGTGTGCCGGCGGATCCGGTCCGCCGGCGAGGTGCCGGTGATCATGCTCACGGCGCGTGGTGACGACTTCCACGTGGTCGACGGCCTGGAGGCGGGCGCGGACGACTATGTGATCAAGCCGGTGCAGCCGACGGTCCTGGACGCGCGGATCCGGGCGGTGCTGCGGCGCAGCGTCGGCGCGCCGGACGGCACCAAACTGTTCCGGGAGCTGGTGATCGACACCGTGGGGCTCGCCGTCTCGGTGGGCGGCCGGCCGGTGGCGCTGACACCGACCGAGCTGCGCCTGCTGCTGACCATCTCCCGGGCCCCGGGCCGGGTGTTCAGCCGGCAGCAGCTGCTCAGCGAGGTCTGGGAGCAGGACTTCCTCGGCGACTCCCGGCTGGTCGACAACTGTGTGCAACGGCTCCGGGCCAAGATCGAGACTGACCCGGCGGCACCGGTCTACGTGCAGACCGTACGCGGCTTCGGGTACCGGTTCGGGCCGTTGTGAGGCCGCGCGGGCTGCGGATGCGGCTGGTCGTCGCCTTCGCGCTGGTGGCGGCGCTCAGCGTGGTGGTGACGGCCTGGGCCAGTGCCCAGTCGGCCCGTGCCGCCCTGGTCGCCTCCGCCCAGCAACAACTGGTCCGCGGCGTCGCCGAGCAGATCGGCGCGACCGCACCCACCCTCACCTATCCCCCGGCCCAGGACAGCCTCGACCGGCTGCGGGCCGCGGTCGGGGCGAACACGGTGGTCGTCTACCGCTCGCTACGCTCCTCGGCCGGCGACGGGCCCGGCCTGATCACCGCCGAGCTGCGCGGCGCCGTCGCCGCCCGGGAACGGCTGGTGACCCAGCGGATCGTCGCCGGTGACCGGCCATGGCTGCTGATCGGCACCCCGGTGATGATCACCGCGCCGGACGGCGCGCGTTCCGCCTCCGGGATCCAGGTGTACGCGGCCCGCGATCTCACCGCCGTCGACCGCCAGGTCGACCGCCTCGTACGCTCCACCCTGGGCACCGCGGCGCTGGCGCTGGCCCTCGCGGTCCTGCTGGCCCTGGTGGCCGCGGGCAGCGTCCTGCGCCCGGTGGCCAAGCTCCGCGACACCGCGCGCCGGCTGGCCGACGGCGACCTCGGCGCCCGGACGCCGCCGCGGGGCGCCGACGAACTGGCCGAGCTGACCGTCACCGTCAACGAGATGGCCGCATCGGTGCAGACATCGATGGCCACGATGCATCGGATGCAGACCGAGGCGCGGCGGTTCGCCGCGGACGTCTCCCACGAGCTGCGTACGCCGCTGAGCACGCTCACCGCCGTCGTCGAGGTCCTCGGTGACGCCGCCGACGCGATGGACGCCGACGCCCGCGAGTCGGTGACGCTGGCCATCATGGAGACGAACCGGCTGGTGGCGCTGGTCGAGGATCTGATGGAGGTGTCCCGGTTCGACGCCGGCACGGCCGGTCTCCGGCGGGAGGTGATCGATCTGCCATCCGTGGTCCACGGCACGCTGCGCGCCCGGGGCTGGCTGCACCGGGTGACCGTGTCGGCGCCGGACCGGCTCGAGGCGCGGCTGGACCCCCGCCGGCTCGACGTCATCGTCGCCAACCTGGTCGGCAACGCCCTGCGGCACGGCGCTCCGCCGGTGCGGGTGAGTGTTTCCGCCACGGCCGCCGAGGTGCTGATCGAGGTCACCGACGGCGGCCCTGGGCTGCGCCCGGAGGCGCTGCGGCACGTCTTCGACCGCTTCTGGAAGGCGGACGCCGCGCGGACGCGTACCCCGGGAAGTGGTCTTGGTCTGGCCCTGGCCCGCGAGAACGCGCGCCTGCACGGAGGCGACCTGACCGCCGGGAACACCGGCACCGCGGGAGCCCGGTTCGTGGCGGCGCTGCCGACCGGATCGGAGCAGGGATGAGACGGGCCGGGTGGATGGTCGCGGTGCTGCTGCTCGCCGGGTGCGGCATCGAACCGACCGGCGTGACCGACGGCGGCGACGCCCCGACCGGCGTGGCGCCCGGCATGACGCTGTATTTCGTCGATGGCACGGGCGCGCTGGTGACGCAGCAGCCCGACACCGACCGCCTCGGCACCATCTCCGACGCGGTGTCGCTGTTGCTGGCCAGCTCCGGAACCCCCCAGCGGCGCACCGAGATCGCGGACGTGGGCGTGACCCGGGTCGGCGTCATCGTCGCCGGTGACGTCATCGAGCTGCGGGTGCCGCTGGCCGGCCGCGACGTGACCGCACGGGGCATCGACCAGATCGTGTGCACCGCGATTGCCGCCCATGTGCAGAGCGGAGGATCCCTGCGCAGCACCGTCCGGATCATCTTCACCGTGGCCGAGCCCGGCGCCGACCGCGCCCGCACGTGCCCGGTGATCGGCTGATCAGCCGAGGTCGGTGACGTCGATGACCGGCGCCGGTGGTGCGGGCAACGCCGTCCACAGCAGCAGCAGCGCTGCCGCCGCCGCGACGACCGCCAGCACACCCCGCCGCCCCCGCGCCCACCCGGCCCGGAACCGGATCGGGTCCTCGACCAGATACTTCGACAGCAGCGCCAGAACGGCCGACACCACGCAGACGAGTACGGTCCAAGCCCATCCGCCGAGCCCGGTCCGCCGCGGGGACAGCAGCAGGATCACCGGCCAGTGCCACAGATACAGGCTGTAGGAGACCTGTCCGAGCCACCGCAGCGGCCACACCGCGAGGATCCGCGCGGTCACCGACGACGGCCGGCCGCAGCAGAACCCGATCAACGCCGCGGACGCCAGCGAATGCGCGAGGAGCCCGCCGGTGAACAGCCACGCCGACGTCACACCGTCGGCCAGCACCCAGATCGTGCCGATCCCGGCGACCACCACCAGCCCACCCACCTCGGCCCATCGCCCGGCCACCACCCGGCCCAGCCAGGATCGCACCGGCGCGGTGGCGACGAAGGCGCCCAGCAGCAGCGAGAACGCCCGGGTATCGGTGCCGGTGTAGACCCGGCTCGGATCCGCCGGATCGACCAGCACGGCCATCAGCGTCACCGACACCGCCGACAGCAGCAGAGCGACCACCGCGACCCAGCCATCCGCGCGCCGCCCCCGCCGCGCGATGAGCAGGACGATCACCGGCCACATCAGATAGAACTGCTCCTCGACGGCGATGCTCCACAGGTGTTCGAACACCCGCGCGGCACCGAACCGGTCCCAGTACCCGGCCGAGTCGGCGAGCAGATGCCAGTTGATCAGGTTCGCCAGCACCCACGGCCCGTCCGCGAGCGTCGAGCGCACCAGATCGTCCGGCATCAGCGCCCACACCAGCACGCTGACGCACCCGAGCATGAGCGCGAGCGCGGGCAGCAACCGGCGGATCCGCCGGCCCCAGAAGGACCTCAGGGACACGCCGCCGGTCGATCGGACCTCGCGCAGCAGCAGACCGGTGATCAGATATCCGGAAAGCGCGAAGAACAGATCGACCCCGAGGAACCCACCGGCGAGGTTCCCGGTGTGGAACATCAGGACCCCCACGATGGCCGCGCCCCGCAGACCTTCCAGCGCGGCCACGTACGGCGTGTGCACATTCACCATGCCCCGACCGTCGGGCATCCACGTCGAGGCCCGGTCCGACCGACGTCCTGATCGTGTCGCAACCCGAGCCGACGCAGCGAAAGCCCGAGGCTCTTCAGGATTCGCGTCGAGACGCCGGCGTCGGGAACCCGGGAAACTGGTTCCGGCCCCGCGCTGCCTCCCCCGGGGCCGCGCGGCACAAGCGTGTGCGTACGCTGCTCACGTGGGCGAGGGACAACTCACAGCGCGAGGCGGCCGGCGGGTACGCCTGACCTACGCCGGGTTCCTCGCCATCACGCTGGTCATGACCGCGATCGTGGCTACCCTGCCGATCATCTTCGTCGTCGCGCTCCCGGAGGAGCCGGCCCTGATCGTCGTGCTCCCCACGACGGCGATCTTCCTGGTCCGGGTCGCGTTCCTGATGACCGCGCTCAGCCAGGGCCTGCGGTCGGTCCCCAGCGATCGTGTCCGTTCCATCCCCGCCCGCGTCGACTGGATCATCGCGGCGGTTCCCGCGATCGCCGGCGTCATCGCCTACAGCTTCCTCGACGGTGAGCTGGGCCTGATCGTGGGCGTCGCGATGACCGCGGTCTGTCTGTTCCCGGCATGGGCCAGCGACACCGCGGCCCGTCTCGCCGACGCCCGCCACGCCGGCCGGCCCTGACTCACTGGTGAGCGTCTCCGATCGGGTCGCCCGGACGCTACCGCACCGCGCTTGAAGGCGGCTGACGGCGCCGCGCGCCAACCTTCGACGGTTCCCCGGCAGGCGATCCCGGTGAAGTGCAGCGACGCGGATGCGTCCCTCATCCCTCGAGCGTCACCGCCACCGGGGCGTGGTCGGATGCGGTCGTTGTGCCGACCCGTACGTCGGTCACGCGCAAGCCGCCCAGCACCAGGATGTGGTCGATCTCCTCGACCGGATTGCCGGCCGGGAACGTCGGCACCGGACGGAAGGGCGCCAGGCCGTCGGCCAGGCCACCGTCGCGGAAGAGGCCCATCGTGGTGCCGTCCGGCGCGATGTTCAGGTCGCCGGCGATCACGGTCGGGCCGCCGCCGAAGCCCTTGGCGAACGCGGTCAGGGCGCGGGCCTGCGCGTCGGGGGCGCCGTCGGGAGGCGGTTGCAGGTGGGTCGCCACCACGGTCCACTCGCGGCCGGCGACCGGCACGGTGACACCGAGGGCCTGCGCGCCGGTCGGTGCGCCGGCGGCCGGCAGAACCAGGCTGCGCACGGTGCCGACGCGCAGGCGGGTGAGTATCGCGTCGCCCCAGACCGGGTCGGCGGCCGGTGCGAAGTAGGCGTGCATGTCCAGCCGGCGCGCGAGCAGCGCGAGGTCGTCGTGGCCGCCGTTGAGCAGCCAGGCCCGGTCGACCTCGGACAGGGCGACGACGTCGGGCCGCTCCACGGCGATCGCCCGGGCGGTCGCGTCCGGGTCGAACCTCCCGTTCAGCCCGAAGCCCATCCGGATGTTGTAGGCGACGAGCCGCAGCCGGGGCTGGTCCGGTCCACGGCGGTCTCCGCTGGTCCGCGCCACGCCGGCCAGGCCGGTCGAGACGCCGAGCAGCACGACGGCCGTCACCACCACGGCCGGTCGTACGACGATGACCCGGGCCGGACCCGGCGCACGCCAGGCGTAGACCGCTGCGGCAAGACCAACGGCGACGGGCACCCACTGGTTCGGATAGCCGATGTCGTAGGCCGCGTAGTACGCGATCGCGGCGAGGCCGAAGACCAGCACCCCACTGACGAGCGCGTAACCACGGTGCTTCGCGCGTTCCGCGGCCAGCCCGACGCAGATGCCGAGGGATGGCGCGGCGAGCAGGATGGCGACCGGCAGCCAGCGGCCACCGGCGTAGGCGAATACCACGGTGCCTCCGACGAGCCCCAGCCCGGCGGCGAGCCGCAGCCGTTCCGGTGGGCTCACGGCGGACCAGAGGAAGAGCAACGCGCCCGCGACGCTGATCGGGGCGTGCAGGAAGGGGCGGTTGGTGTCCTCGAAGGGTGCGCCCAGGTAGGACAGCGCGACGGAGTTGAGGGCCGGTGAGACGGCAAGCATGCCGGCGAGCAGCAGGGCCGGGCCGACGATGAACCAGCCGCCCGCCGGCGACTCCGGATCATCCTGGTCACCGGCCGACAGCCACAGGAACGCGGCCACCTCCGCGAGCCCGGCCAGCCACGCCCACCAGCTGGTGCGCCAGCTCAGGTCGACCATGCCGAGCACGGCGTGCTGGATGCTCGCGGCGGCGATCCCGAGCGGCACCCCCGGGCTGACCCGGGCGCCGCGGTCGGCCGTCGCGGCCAGCCAGCCGATCCCGGCCAGCAGCCCGGCCGAAGCGAGGTAGAGCTGCGGCCGGCCGCCGTGCACGAAGAGCAGGGCGGCACGGGCGGCGCCGAGGAGCACGGCGGCGGCGACGGCGACCCGCCGCGGGCCGAGCCACCGGCACAGCGGGGGTGCGGCGAAGCCACCGAGGAGCCAGACCAGCCCGAAGGCGCCGAGGAGCCACGCCGGGGTCGACGCCGCCTGTCCGAAGATGGTGATGATCGACGGCAGCCAGACCCGGAGCACGTCGACGAACAGCAGGACTCCCACCGCGAGCCCGAAGGCCCGGCGCGCAACGCCACGGAGTTCCATTCCTGGACGGTATCCCGCGCCTATCGGGCGGCCTCCCACATCCGGACGTACGCCTCGGCCCCGGACAGCAACTGCTGCCGCAGCAGGGTGCTGTCGCCGCCGGACTGCTGGATGAGGTCGGTCGTCCAGTCGGCGAACAGGCCGTACTGGGCCGCGCCGTCGGTGTTGACGTCGAACGTCCGCGATCCGAAGACCTGCTTGGTCACCGTGGTGCCGTTGGGCGCGGTGAACGGGTAGACCAGCGGGTCGGCGGCGGCGTCCGGACGTGGGTTCGCCTGATCGCCGAGGCCGTTGACGTCGGTGCCGTAGCCGTACCCGGTGATGGCGCTGCCGTGCGGCCCGGCGCGGTTGGCGCGCCATTCGCTGAGGAACTCCGGTACGGAGTTCGCATACGTCGCCACGAAGCCGCCCAGCGCCAGTACCCGATCGATGATCGATGGATCGGACCAGCTGTGCACCGAGGTCACGCCCGGGTAGCCGGCGGCCGCGGCCAGGTCGAGCACCGCCTGCACGGTCTTCACACTCATGTGGTCGACGTGGATGATCATGCCGCGGTCGATCATCTTCTGGATGAGGTAGCGGCCGAGGGTGGTCAGCCCGCGGGTGTTGCAGATCTTGCCGCTGGGGTAGACCGGCAGCACGGTGCCGGGCGGCAGGTTCACGACGCCGAGGCTGAGCAGCCGGACCAGGTCGTCGTTGACGAGCGGCTGCTCGTTGTCGGACGGGCCGCTGCAGCTGGTGGCTGTCCACCAGTGCCCGGTGGACAGCAGGTTGCCCACGTTGACGAACGCTCCGCTGAGGCCCGAGTCGAACCGGGTGCCGCCGAAGGCGTTGTCGAACTTGTGCACCGGGTAGAGACCGGAGACACCGATCGACTGCAACTCGTCGAGGCCGGCGTCGATCTGGGCGGTGGTGCACTGCGGGACGTCGTTGATCTCGCGGCAGCCGAAGATCTCGGAGTTCTCGACGCCGATCGTCACGGCCAGCTTTCCCTGCGCGGCGATGGCGCGTACCTGCGCCGGCGTGGTGGCGATGCGGAACCAGCCCCGGCCGGCGCCGCCGCTCTGCGCGTCGATGTAGTCCTGCATCGAGTACAGGTACCGGGACTGGACCCGGATCTGATCCATCTCGTCGCACGAGGTGTCGCGGTAGGGGAACAGCTCGCAGATGGCGCGGTTCGCGACCAGCAGCGCGTTGAGCACGCGTTGGCCGGCCCGCCAGGAGCGTTCGATCCCCCGGTAGTACGACTGCTCGTGCAGCAACGAGTTGTGCTGCGGCCAGTCGCCGAAGGTCGGCCAGCCGTCCTCGGGAGAGTTCACCGGGTCGGTTCCCCCGACGATCGCCTCGAACAGGGCACCCACGTTGAGGCTGCGGTGCGTGTCGCAGCCGGCGAGCGCCGTCTGGACGCCACCGGAGGCCCACGCCTCTCCGCAGTGCATCCGCCCGCCGAACGCGGCGGCCGCGGTGATGTGTGCGTGGGCGTCGATGGTGCCCACGAGCCGGCCGCTGCTGTCGACGCCGGGCGCGGCGGTGCCGCTGACGCCGGGATCGATGTCCGGCGGGGTGTAGCAGCCTGTCGCGGTGGCCAGAGCGACGGTGTACGACGATCCGGCCGCTCCGAGCCGGCCCAGGAGCGAGCCCATGACCTGGCCGGTGGCGGTCGCGGTGAACCGGTACCGGTCGCCGGTCTTGGTCACCGTGAAGTCGGCCCGGTCGCCGTACGAGTCCCCGGCGAGGACAAAACCGACGACGCTCTGGTACGCCGGTCTGCCGTCGGAGCCGAACACCTCGTAGCGGCCGAGCTGGGTGGCCTCCAGCCGGAACGGCGTGGCGCCGGCGACGGCGGAGGTGAAGCCGTAGCCGGCACCGCTGCGCGCCACGTAGCCCACCGGGCTAGAGCCGTTGTGGACCTGCAGCGTTGCGCATGCGCCGTCGAGGGCGTCGGCGTCGGGCGTGATCGGCGCGGCCTGAGCTGCGGGCACGGAGACGACCGTGGCCACGGCGAGCGAGAGGAGCGCGGCCACCGGGTAGGCGGATGTGCGGTTGCGGCGGAATCGGTGGCGCAGCGACAGGGACATGGCGGCGGTCCCTTCTTGCAGGCCGGATGGCTCGCTCCGGCGGCCGAAGTTCATTGAGCGTCAGACAGGCATCGGTTGTTGTCAAGACGTCGCATCAATGGATCAAGGGAGCCGGTGTCGCCGGGGCCATAGGCCTGTTGGTCGGTCAAGAGCAGGAGTAACGTCCGGATTCGCCACCCGAGGACATAGAGGAGCAGCGATGAACCGCTTCGTGCGCGGACTGCTGGCAGCGGCGCTCGGGTTGCCCCTCGCGATGTCCACCACGACGCAGGCGGCCCAGGCGGATCAGAAGTGTCGTGACTGGATCGGAATGACCTTCGACGACGGTCCCAGCCACTACCGGAGCGCGACCCTGCGAACCCTGCGCCGTAACGGCGTTCCGGCCACCTTCTTCGACGTCGGCATGCGCGTCGAGGCGAATCCGCAGTTCGCCGCGTTCGAGGCTGGTGAGGGTCACCTCGTCCTCAACCACACCTGGAGTCATCCACACCTGCCCACTCTCACGCCGGCGCAGGTGCGGTCGCAGGTCCTCCGGACCCAGCAGGTGCTTCGCAAGGCCGGCGCGCCGATGCCGTTCAAGCTTCTGCGGCCTCCGTTCGGCGACACCGATGACGCCGTCCGGGCGCAACTGGGCCGCCTGGGCTATCACTACGTCAACTGGGACGTGGTCGCCGTGGACTGGGACGTCGCCACCACCAGCGACGAGATCCGCGACACGATCGTGCAGGCCCTGCGGCCGGGACTGGTGATCCTGATGCACGACGGTCCGATCGACTCCGCGGCCGGAGCCGCCGTCCAGGCCGCGCTGCCGCAGGTGATCCACCAGGCCCAGCGGTCGGGCTACTGCTTCGGCCTGCTGAACGCCGTCGGCGAGGTGGTTCCGGCGCGGCTCCACGCTGGGCGGACGCCCGTTCCCCGGGTCGTCAACCCGGTGCCCTACCTGCCGCTCGGGCCGACCAGTGGCGACGTCCTGCCCCCGCAGCCGTACGTCATCGTCGATCCGGCCGCGGAGCTCTGACCGTCCAGGAATCGGCTTGCGGTAACGGCGCCGCCGCCAGCGGCGCCGGGTGGTCCCGGATACACGGGGAGCGGCAGATGTCTGAGTTCACCGCCCATCACGGCGTTGACAGCGCCGGACGGGTTCGACGACCTGGCCGATGTGAGGACGCGTGATCATGGATGGGGCTCGGGCGACGTACTCGGCATGCTTATAACAGCTGCCATTGTTGGCACGCCGCACCGGTGCATGTCGCTAGCCCGACGAGCTCGCCTTCGACCGTGCTCCTGTTCTCGACTTGAAGACAGTGGCCGTTGAGCGCGGAGCGGAACTCGTAGATGCCGACGGTTCCAGGCAGGAGCGTCTTATCCCAGTTCTGGTTCACCGTGCCGTTGCAGGGCATCTGAAACGCGTATCCGCCGAGCGCGGTCAGGCAGAAACCGGTGTGCCGGACTACGATCTGTCGAACGGACGTGAACAATGGTATGCGCCATATCTGGTGTTCTCCGCCGAAACATGGCCATTGCTGGGCCCACCATCCAGATTCGCTGCTGCCCCCGGCAATTTCGAGGCACTGGTTACTGTGCCGGTTGACCACTTTGTAGTAGGGATATGCGGCGGCGCCGGGAGTGGCAGTCGTGCCGATGATGGCTGCGGTGGCCGCGAGTGCGGCAAGCGCCCGACGGATGTGTCGATTCATGGTCCCTCCAGAGAGATGCAACGACGGCGGCGCACCGCACGCCGCGCAGGTTGCTACGGATCCGGGCGATGTTTCACGCTAGTCACGATGGGCCGGTCGGGGGCTACAGCGGGATCCGTACACCTACGTATCGGCTCGATTTCGATACGTATTGTGAGCGTGCCGAAAGACCCTGCGCCGAGCGCGGTGGCCGTACCCAGCGTGGTCTTCAGCTCGGCCGGCGGCGCCGAACGCAGCCCGGGCGTACCGCTCTACGAACTGAAGCGCCACGTCGAGGACGCATCTCCAGAAGTCCGGCCTGCGGACGACGCTCGTCCGGGCGGTCGCTACATCGACCGCCTGGTGCTCAGGGTCGCGCCGACGGGCATCAGGTGGTGACGGTGTCCGGGGCGGGAGCCGCCGGCCGGGGGCGACGCCCGGCGGCCCAGGCCCAGAGCGCGAACCCGATCGCGATCGCCAGCATGGTCAGCACGCCGCGCGGCCAGAAGATGTGGCTGTCCAGGAACGAGTAGCCGGCGCCGAGCAGAACGACCGTGCCCGCGAGGACGCCCGGACCGTGCCACGTCAGCAGCGCCACCGTGCCGGCCAGCACGGCGACGAGCAGGGCGTAGACGCCGGCGCGACCGATCTCGTCGGCCACCTCGTACAGGGCGAGCACCAACCGGCGCAGCTCGGACGGATCGCCGGGCTGTCCGGCGACCGTGCCCGCCCCGATGCCCGCGACGGCGTCCAGGCCCGTGTAGCCGACCGCGTAGACCGCCGCGCCCGCCCACGCGACAACCGTGGCCACTCCGGCCACGTCGGCACGCGGACGCCCGCGCAGCAGCACGACGAAGCCGAGAGCCAGCAGCGGGAACAACGGGAGCAAGACGATGTGCAGGTGGACCCAGTCGTGGGCGGTCGTGGCCGACAGGCCGCCGGGGTGCGCCAGCCCGGCCGCGGCCAGCAGCAGCGGTCCGACCGTCACGAGCGGCAGAGTCCACCCACCTCGGGCGGCATCGCGCGGTGCGGGCCTCAACGGACGAGGTGCGTGGTGGGGCGTTCGAGCCGCACCCCGTCCACGACGACGTCGACCTTCTCGTTGTAGAACGCGATCAGTCCCGCGATCGGCAGCAGCTGACGCGTCGGGAAGTCGTAGGTCCAGGCCAGGTCCGGCTCGACCTCGTCGCCGAGCCGGACCGACCAGTAGCCACTCGTGTTCCCCTTGTAGGGACAGGACGTCATCGTCCCGCTCGGCACCAGGTGGGTGAAGTCGACGGCGTGGCGGTCGAAGTAGTACCGCGTCGGCAACCCCGTCTCGAACACCATCACCGGCGCCGACGACTGCGCCAGGAGCACGCCGGCCGACTCGATCCGGACGGTCCGGGTGGAGCGCAGGGCGTCAACCCTCGTGTACGGGTTCCGCGGATGCACGTACACCTGCTCATCCTCTTCGAACCACGCGTCCAGCGCGTCCCACTCGAAGCGCACCGTCGACTCCAGCCCCGCCTGCGCGCCCTCGCCGTAGACCTTCGCCGCGTTCGGCCGGTCGACCGTGCCGGCTCGCAGGGCATGTCCCTGCGCCGGACCACGGCGCGATCGCAGCACGCGTCCCTCGTCGACCAGCATCGAACGGTCGACGTCGTCGAGCGGGATGTAGTACTGGGGATAGTTCGGCCACTCCCAGACGTACAGGGCGTTGACGGTGTCGAACACCAGCCGGCCGCCCACCTCACCGCGCACTCGCCGCGGAGCCGGCTCGACGGTGCCCGTCACGGCGATCATGCGTGGGTAATCAGCCATTCTGTCGTCCTGATCCCTCGGCGGTGCGGACGTCTGACGCTGGAACCACCGTAGAGCCGCAGGTCCGGCCGAGCCTGCTTTCCCACCTTACGGCTCCCTTACGGTGGATCACGCCCGGCGGGGTGTTCCGGGCGGTCACAGCCTGCGGTGCTCCGGACCGGACGCCGGCGGCGACTTCTCCGGCAAGAGTGCCTCAAGACGGGCCGCTGACGGCCGATGATCATTGAGTGGCATCCGGCCGCGGCCGACAAGGAGCGAAGGTTGTGATCACTCGAGCGGTCGGCCTGGTGTTCGGGGCGGCCGCCACGCTCATCGGCCGGTTGCGGTATGCGCAGAAGTTCGTCGTGGTGGGGCTGGTGCTCCTGCTCCCGCTGGGATTCGTCGCCGCGGCGTACGTCGAACTGCAGCGTGACCAGGTGGCCTTCAGCGCCAAGGAGCGTGACGGCGTCGCCTGCCTGGCCCCGCTGGCCCACCTGGCCTCCCGGGTCGCACAGGCCCGCCACGTGACGGTCACCGGCGACGGGGGCTCCGTGGTGCTCGACCGCGAGATCAGTACGGTGGACGCCGTCAACCGGCGCCTGACCTCGATCCTGGGCACCGGCGACGCGTGGGCGGGCGCCCGCGGGCTGATCATCGCCGCGCAGTCGGCCACCGGCCCGGCGAGCGAGCGGTACGAGGGTTACAACGCGGCGATGCAGTCGATTCTCGATCTGATCGTCCGGGTCGGTGACGCCTCCAACCTGACCCTCGATCCGGACATCGACAGCTACTACCTGATGGACACGCTCCAGTTCCGGCTGCCGGTGGTGCTCGACAACGCCGGGCGGAGCGCGGATCTGGCCGTGCTGGCCGCCTCGGCGCCCGCCAGTGCCCGGACGGACGCGCTGATCGACCTCGGGCTCACCAACGGCGTCCTCACGGCGACCCGGGCCACTATCGCCCGCGCGGTGGCGACCATCATGGCCAAAACCGCCGACTCCGGCGTACGCCTCGACACCGGCGCCAGCTTCCGGCGGCTGGACGACGCGATGGCGAGGCTGACGGCCACCCTGGCGGCGGCCGTCAAGGACCGCCGCCCGGGCGACATCCCGGCGGACGTCTCCGACGCCGTACGGGTGGCCGCCACCGACTTCGCCGCCCAGGCCGCGACGTCGCTGGACCGGCTGCTCAGGGTCCGGATCGACGGTTTCTCGGGCCGGGCCGAACGCGTCGAGCTGGCCACCGGGCTGGCGGCGCTGCTCGCCGCGTACCTCTTCGTGGGCTTCTATCTCTCGGTCGCGTGGCCGATCCGGCGCATCATGGCGACCCTGCACGCCGTCGCGGGTGGCGATCTCACGCGGCGGGTCGCGGTGGACACGCGGGACGAGCTCAGCTCCGTGGCCCGAGCGCTCAACGAGACGGTGGCCAGGACCGAAGCCGCGACCAACCGGCTCGCGCAGCAGGCCACCCACGACACCCTCACCGGGCTGCCGAACCGGGCCCTCGTGCTGGACCGGCTGGAGCAGGCCCTGACCCGCAGCCGGCGCGACGGCACCCTGATGGCCGTCCTGTTCATCGACCTGGACCGGTTCAAGCCGATCAACGACTCGCTCGGGCATCACACCGGCGACGAGGTCCTCATCGAGATCGCCGGCCGGCTGACCACGATCTCGCGCGGCGGGGACACGGTGGCGCGGCTGGCCGGCGACGAGTTCGTGGTGATCTGCCCGGACCTCGTGGTCCCGGACACCGCGACCGGGACGGCCGACCTGATCATGACGGACCTGAGCCGGCCGATCATGGTCGGCACCGGCGCCGCGGCCCGGGAGGTCACGGTCGGCGCCAGTGTCGGGATCGCCTTCGCGGACCAGACCGGCGACCAGACCCCCGAGGACCTGGTACGCGACGCCGACGTCGCCATGTACCAGGCGAAGCAACGCGGCCGCGGCCGGGTGGTGATCTTCAACGAGACCCTGCGGACAGCCGTCGAACTACGGCTGCGGACCCAGGAGGAACTGCGGCACGCGATCACCGGCGGGCAGATCCGCCCCCATTTCCAGCCGATCGTCGACGGCGTCACCGCGTCGGTCGTCGGGTTCGAGGCGCTCGCCCGCTGGCAGCACCCGGCCCGCGGGCTGCTCGGGCCGGGCGACTTCATCGAGCTGGCCGAGGAGACCGGTCTGATCGTGCCACTCGGGGCCGAGATCCTGGCCCAGGCCTGCGCCCGGACCGTGCGATGGCAGCAGCATCGGCCCGGTCTGCGAGTGGCCGTGAACGTCGCGAGCGCCCAACTGGCCGACCCGTCGTTCGCCTCGACGGTCGCCGCCGTCCTCGCCGAGACCGGACTCGAAGCGCACGCCCTCTCGCTGGAGATCACCGAAACCACCCTCATGGCCGACACGAACGCGGCCGCGGAGACGCTGCGTGCGATCGCCGCGCTCGGTGTCCGCCTGGAGCTCGACGACTTCGGAACCGGCTACTCCTCCATGACCTACCTGCGTCGCTTCCCGGTGCAGGCGCTGAAGATCGACCGGTCCTTCGTCGCCGGCATCGGCCACGACCGCGAGGACGAGGCGATCGTCGAGATGATCCTCAACCTGGCTCAGGTCCTCGACCTGCGCGTCGTGGCCGAGGGCGTCGAGACGGCCGACCAGCTCGCCCGGCTCCGCCGGCTGGGCTGCCCGCTGATGCAGGGCTTCTACTTCGGCCGGCCGATGCCCGCCGAGCAGATCGACGACTTCCTGCGAGCCCCGCAACCCATCCTGTCCTGAGCGAGGCCGGAGCTCGCCGAAGCGCCCGATCAGTGCGGGTGTTCGCCCAGCAGGCGGGTGGCCGGCACCGCGGCCCGGGTTCGCCGTTCCAGGCCCAGCTTCGCCAGGGTCGAGGTGCTGCCGTTCCACCGGCCCGGCGCCCACAAGTACGCCGTGCTCGTCCGGTCGACGGCTCGCAACCACTCCTGCAGTGGGCCGTCGGACACCCGGCGTACGACGGCGTCCGATCTGGACCGTCCAGAGGATGCCGTCCGCGCAGCTCTTCCCTCTAGTCTCCGCATGCGAGGTGATGCGCCGGGGAGGATGGCCGTTGGAGCGGGATGCGAAGGACGCGTTGATATCCGCGGTCCAGGCTCTGGTCCTGGCCGCTCTGATCAACCTCCTGACGGCCGTCGTCACACCGGAGTGGACCCGCCGCTGGTGGTGGGGGCTCACCGCGCTGCTGCTCGTGGCGTTCTTCCTGCCGTTCTATCGCCTCCGGCGCCGCCGGGTGGTGATCCGCCGGGTCTCCCTCGCGTCGGACGGGAACGAGACCGCGCATCTGTTCGGCGTCACCGGCGGCGGCGCGGTACTGACCCGCGTCCAGCACCAGGACGGTTCCTGGTCGGCCTGGGCCGATCACGGCTTCCGGGCGGGAAAGGCCTGGGACGTCGCCGCGGTCGTGCCGGTGAACGGCCGCATCGAGGTGTACGTCGTCGACCGGTCGGGCGGGGTCTGGTGCCGCCGGCAGGACTCCCGCACCGAGTGGTCCGGCTGGACCCGGCTGCGCAGCGATCAGCGGATCGGGCAAGCGGTCGCCCTCGACGTCATGTCGGGCTGGCGCGGGCACCGGGAGATCTACGTGGTCACGGAGAACGGCGACGTCGCTCACTGCTGGCAATGGGACAAAGAGCCGTGGTCCGAGTGGTACTCCGCCGAGATCGCCGACTGCCGCGACGTCGCCCTCTCCACGCCGTTGAAGGACCAGCTGGAGGCGTTCGTCGTCGACCGGCACGGCCGGACCTGGCACCGGTGGTACGTCGACGAGCGGTGGTCGCCGTGGGAGTCGCTCGGCGAACCGGACGCCATGTCGGCGCCGATCGCCATCGCCGCCCTCAACGGGGAGCCACGGCATCAGGAGATCTTCGTCGTGGGGGCGGCCGGCGAGGTCGCCCACCGGTGGCACTGGCAGGACGAGGCGTGGGACCCCTGGTACGACAAGCGGTCGCCCGATCACGTCGTCGACATCGCGGCCGCCGCCACCAGCCGGAGCCGCTTCCGGGTCGTCACGGTCAGCGCCGCCGGGAAGCTCTGGCAGCAGACCTATGTGCCGGTCGGGAACTGGTCGGTCTGGGAATCCTTCTGACCGTCCGCCCAGGACGTCACGAGCGGTCAGGTCTGCCGGTCGATCCGGTTCCGGAGCTCGTGCAGGCGTAGTGCCACCTGCAGTTGAAGGGCTCGGTCCGGGGTACGCCATTGGTCGCCCAAAATGCTTTCGACGCGGTCGAGTCGTTTGAGCAGGGTGTTCGTGTGCACGTGCAGGGCGCCGGCGGTACGGGCGAGGTTGCCGGAGTTGCCGAAATACGCCGACAGGGTGGCGACGAGCCGGGTCGATCGGCGTTGGTCGTAGGCCAGCAGGGGCGCCAGCGACTCGGTGAGGAATCGGTCGAGGTCCTGCGCGCGGCCGGGGTCGAACAGCAGCGCGTACATGGCGTACGGCTCGGTCGTCGAGCCCTGGTCCGTCAGGCCGAGACCGAGCATGAGGTCGCAGCACTTGCCGGCGATCTCGAACGCGCGTCCCCAGGTGCCGTCCGGCACGCCTTCGGCGACCGCCCGCACCGGTGAGCCGAGTTCCCGGCGGAGGCGGCCGTGCACTGTCGCGGCGAGTCCGGCGGGGTCATCCGCCGCGGCCAGCAGAGTGGCCCGTCCCAGGTGTTCACCGGCCAGCCCGTTCCACTCCCGCGACATGGCGTGCAGCCGGCGGCTGACCTCCGACGCCAGCTTCGTTTCGGCCTGCACGACGACGATGACGTTCAGCGAATCGACGTCGACACCTCGGGCGTGGGCGCGCGCCCGCTGGGCCGGGCCCACCGGCGGGGCGCTGACCAGCAGCTCGGTGAGCAGCTCGCCGCTGACCCGCTCCTCGGCCTCGGCGACGGCGGTCTCCTTGAGGATGAGCAGGCCCATGATCTGGGCGGACCGTTCCAGGGTGCGGATGTCGACCGGGGTCGGCTCCTCGTCCCGGGTCAGCAGCAGGGCGCCGAGGTGTGTGTCGCCGGCCTGGATGGCCGCCGCGCTGTGCCAGCGGCCGGCGCCGTCGGAGGTCGTCGCCCACCGCCCGGACCGCCGGGCCTGCTCAACCGCGTCCGGCGTCGACCCTGGCGAAGGCCGCGCGTCGGGCGTGTCCGGCGAGCACCGGGCGGTGATCGCGCCGTGCCGGTCGAACACGGTGACCACGCCGTGCAGGTGCTCGACCAGCAGCGTGGCGATCTCGGTGGCGCCGCCGCCCTTGAGCACCACGGTGGCCAGGGACTCATGGACCGACTGGGCCCGTTCCATCATCGCGATCTGGCGTTCGATGGTGAGGTACGCGGACTGGAGCTGTTTGAGGGCGGAGCGGCTCTCGTCGTACAGCCGGGCGTTGTTGAGCGCGATCGCCGCGTGGTCGGCGAACGCGCTCAGCAGGGCCACCTCGTCGTTCTCGAAGGGCCGCTCGGTGCGGTCGGCGACGAACAGCGCGCCGATCACCTTCTCCCCCACCAGCAGGGGGACGCCGAGCAGCGCGACCATTCCCTCGGGGGCGACGAGGTCGTCGAATTTCTGGTCGTGCGGCACGTCACGCGTGTTCAGGTAGTTGCTCACCCAGGCGGGGGCGCCGGTGGCGATGACGCGGCCGCCGACGCCGGTCCCCCACGGCACGCTGGCCTGGTTGAAGGTCGGCGAGATGGTGCCCTGCGAGGCCTTCAGCGTCAGTTTGCCCTCGGGCGTGAGGAGCGAGAGGTACGTGATGTCGGTGCCGATCAGCTCATGCGCGGCGCGGACGATCGAATCGAGCACCTCGTCGATCTCGCCGAGGGCGGTCAGCGAGCGGGCGGTGGCGTACAGCGAACTGAGCTCTCGCTCTCGCCGCAGGCGATAGGACGCCAGATCCGCGCTGGACGTCTCAGGTGTGGAGGGGTCACTCAGTGGACTATCTCCCCACCTCGTTGCGCCGGACAGTGTGCTGATCATCCCTCACCGAGTGATCCAGACGCTCCTAGAGTTCGTCGCACGACCATGTGACACGGGTCACAGAAATGCGCAAACCGGGAGTTGTCTCATGATCAGTGCCCATGTCACGCACCTGAGGCTCGCCGTAGCCGCGGCGGCTGTCGGCCTGCTCGCCGCCGGGTGTGGAGGCGGCTCGTCCGGCGGCGGCAGCGCCACGTCGTCCGGCGGCGCCGGCGGGCTCGAGGGCAAGACGATCGACTTCGTCGGGTACGGCAAGGACAACCCGTGGGGGGCCTACTTCAACGGCGTGTTCGTCAAGAAGCTCGAAGCCGAAGGCGCCAAGATCCGGGACCTCACCACGATGGATCCCGGCACCGCGGTGTCGAACTTCAACCAGGCGATCGCCAACCGTCCCGACCTGATCGTCGCCGCCCTGCTGGACACCTCGTCGATGGTCGTGCCGATCAAGAAGGCGAAGCAGGCGAGCATCCCGGTGCTCGTCTTCGACGGCCGGCCCGACCCGTCCACCGACGGCGATGTCATGCAGGTCCTGTCCGACAGCGACGCGCTGGGCACCGCGGCGGCCCAGAACCTGGTCGAAGGGATGAAGGCGCAGGGGAAGTCCTCCGGCAACATCATCGCGATCACCGGGACCAAGTCCGGCTTCGCCTCCCAGGACCGGATGAAGGGCTTCGACGCCGAGCTGGCCAGGACGCCGGAGTACAAGGTGGTCGACGTCCAGGACGGCAACTGGGATCCGACCCTCTCCGGCCGGATCGCCACCCAGCTCTTCGCCAAGTACGGCTGCTCGGGCATCCAGGGCGCGTACGGCATGGCCGACTACCAGGCGCTCCCGATCATCGCCGCGGCCAAGCAGGCGGGCTGCGAGGTGGGCGGCAAAACCGGCGTCATCGTCACCGGCAGCAACTGCTTCAAGGTCGGCATCGACGCGATCAGGTCCGGCGCCCTCTACGGAACCGCCACCGAGGACCCGGGCACCATCGCCGAGCAGACCGCCGACTACGTGATCAGGTATTTCGGCGGGCCCAAGCCGCCGGCGAAGGAGCTGGTCAAGGAGGAGCGGGTCACCAAGGGGAACGTCGACCAGTACGCGGAACAGTGCAGCAAAGCATGAGTCCGGATGACGACCTGGTCCGGGTGGACCGGCTGGTCAAGAGCTTCGGCAACACGCGGGCGGTACGCGGCGCCTCGTTCGGCCTCGCGGCCGGCGAGATCCACGCCCTGTGCGGGCACAACGGCGCCGGGAAGAGCACGGTCGTCAAGATGCTGTCCGGGCAGGTGGCGCCGGACGACGGCGCGGTGCTCATCGGCGGCGAGGTGGTCGACCTGCGGAGCCGGCAGGTCGCTCAGCGCAACGGGGTGGCCCTGGTCGACCAGGAGCTCAGCGTCGTCACCTCGCTCACGGTGGCCGAGAACCTCATTCTCGGCGACCTCCGGGCCCGCTGGATCAACCGGCCACGCGCCACCGGGCGACGGCTGCGGGTCCTGCTCGACAGCGTCGGCCTCGCCCACGTCGGCCTCGATCAGCCGCTCGGTGACCTGGGCATCGGGGAGCGGCAGCTGGTCGAGATCGCGCGCGCCCTGGGCCAGGACGCGCGGCTGGTCATCCTCGACGAGCCGACGGCCACGCTCAGCGACGTCGAGAGCGCCTACGTGTACGAGGCCGTCCGCAACGTCGCGGCCGCCGGTTGCGCCGTCCTCTTCGTCTCGCACCGGCTCGGTGAGGTCCTCGGCCTCTGCGACAAGGTGACCGTGATGCGCGACGGAGTGGTGGTGGCGACCACCCCGGTGGCGGAGCTGACGCTCGACTCGCTCATCGTCCAGATGCTCGGCGAGGCGCCACAACGGCTGGGCCGGCGCACCACCGGCGACGTCGAAGGCGTCGAGGTGCTCACCGTCTCCGGCTTGTCCGTGCCCGGCCGTGTCCGCGACTTCAGCCTCACCCTCCGGGCCGGCCGGGTGTACGCCCTGGCCGGCCAGCTCGGGTCGGGCGCCTCCGACGTGCTGCGCGCGATCGCGGGTCTGATGCCCGCGGCCACCGCGGAGCTGACCGTCGACGGTACGGCGGTCGGCCTCGGCCACCCGGCCGGCGCGATCAGGGCCGGCATCGCGTTCGTCTCGAACGACCGCAAGGCCGACGGGCTGTTCCTGCGCCGGCCGGTCAGCTGGAACCTGCTCGCCACGCGGCTGTCCCAGGTGACCCGGCTCGGGGTTCTCGACCCGCGCCGCTGGTCGAAGGCGCTGGCCGTACTCCTCGACCTGTGTGGTCTCGACCCCGCGCGGGCCGGCCACGCGGTCGGCTCGCTCAGCGGCGGCAACCAGCAGAAGGTCTTCGTCGGGCGCTGCCTCGGCCGGGACGACGTCCGCGTGCTGCTGCTCGACGATCCGACGCGTGGCGTCGACGTCGGCGGGCGGGCGGCGATCCACGCGCTCCTCCGGGACGCCACCGACCGTGGCATCGCGGTGCTGTTCAGCTCGACCGAGCTCGAGGAACTGCGTGACCTGGCCGATGTCGTGGTCACCATGCACCAGGGCGAGGCGGTACGGCGCCACGACGGCGACCCGGCCGACACGGTCCTGCTGCGGGAGATGACCCACGGCGCGGGCCCGGCTCTGGTGGAGGAACGGCCATGAACAACCTGCTGTCCGCGCCGGCGCGCCCCGAGGCCCCGGCCACCGAGCGAGCGGGCCGGCGCTCGCGTACCGAGATCATCATCGTCGTGGTCGTGGTCCTCGCCGTGCTGGCGGCCATCGTCGCCGGCCTGTCGACCCCTCGCTTCGCGACGGTGGCCAACGCCAAGGCGATCATCACGTCGGCGAGCCTCGTCGGCATCGCGGCGCTCGGCCTGACGTTGATCACGATCGGCGGGTCGGCGGTCTCGCTCGCGATCTCGCCGAGCGTCGCGGCGGTCGGCATGATCTTCCTGTCGGCCCAGTCGCTCGGCCTGGCGCCGGCGCTGGTCCTCGCCATCGCCGGCGGGACCCTCATCACCGGCCTGCAGGGCGCCGTCATCGGCTATGCCGCGGCCAACCCGGTGCTCCTCACCATCGCCACCAGCTTCGCCATCGCGGGGCTGGCCACCGGGATCAGCGGAGGTGAGACGGTCTCCCCCACCGGGACCGGGTACGACCGCCTGAACGCGACACCGGGTGGCGTGGCGCTCAGCGTGTACGCGCTGGTCGGCCTGACGCTGATCCTGGAGTGGCTGCTGCGGCGGACGGCCTTCGGACGGACCCTCTACCTGATCGGCGAGAACCGTCGCGCCGCCTGGACCGCGGGCCTGCCGGTCGGCCGGACGACCACGGTGGCCTGGCTCGCGGCGGGCGCCCTGTTCGCCGTGACGGCGGCGTTCACCGCGGCCTTCAACACGTCGGCCAACGTCAACCTCGGCGGCACGCTCACCTTCGACGCCATCGCCGCCGTCCTGGCCGGCGGCACCCCGATCTCCGGCGGTCGCGGTTCCGCGCTGCGCACCCTGGCCGGCGCCGTCCTGATCGCCGCCGTGTCCGACATCCTGCTGCTGCGCGGCTACTCCACCGGGGTCCAGATCATGGTCAAGGGACTCATCGTCCTGATCGTCGTCATTCTCGTGCACCTGCACGCGAAGGGGAGGAACGCATGAGGTCCCGCTCGCTCCGCCGGCCCGAGACGCTGGTGCCGCTGGCGTCGGTCACCATCATGATCGTCGCGTTCGCGATGATCCCGGCGTACACGGATGCGGCGATCGCGCCCTTCGACGTCTACAACACCTTCCAGATCTTCGCCCGCCTCGGTCTTCTCGCGCTCGCGCTGGGCCTGACGATGATCGCGGGAGAATTCGACCTGTCGGTGGTGGGAACGTACGCGCTCGGCGGGATGCTGGCCGTTCAGGCCGGCCAGGAGCACTGGGTCTACGGCCTGCTCGCCGCGGTGGCCGCCGGCGGGGTCATCGGCCTGGTGCAGGGCGGCGTCATCGCCGGCCTCAAGCTCCCGTCGATGCCGGTCACCCTGGCGACGTACATCACGCTCCTGGGCCTTACCAGCGCGCTGTCCGGCGGTCTCACCAAGACGTACTCGAACCCGTCCGTGACCCTGTGGGTCGATCAGACGGTGCTGACGTTCTTCTCCCCGCGCAGCCTGCTCACGCTGGGGCTCTTCCTCCTCGCGGCGGTCGTGCTGGCCGTCACCCGATGGGGCCGTGAGCTGCGTGCCATCGGCGGCGACCGGCGCGCGAGCCAGGTGGCCGGCGTCCGGGTCGGCCGCCTCATCGTCGGCACGTTCATGCTCTCCGGCATGCTGTCCGCCCTGGGCGGCTCCCTCCTGAGCTTCAGTCTGGGATCGGCCAACCCCGACCCCGGGGTCCAGCCGCTGATCGTGGCCGCGGCGGCCGCGCTGCTCGGCGGGCTCTCCCTCGCCGGTGGCCGCGGCAACGCGCTCGGGCTGCTCGGCGGCATCATGGCGGTCGCGCTGCTCGCCGAGATCGTCACGGTCGCCGCCCTGCCGGGTTACGTCACGCAGCTCTTCTTCGCGGGTCTCCTCGGCGTGATCGTCGTGATCGACGCCCCCGACCTGCACCGGGCGCTCCTGCGGCAACGGACGCGCCTGCGCCCGGAGCGAAACCCCGCCTCGATGCCGATCACCACAAGGGAGCTGTCTTGATGCGCGGCTTGATGCAGGACCGCCAGCTGACCATTCCGCCCCTGCTGTCGCGAGCCGAGACCAACTTCGGTCACAAGCGCATCGTCACCGGCGGCGCCACCGAGACCGTGAGCACGTGGCGCGAGGTGGCACCCCGGGTCCGCAAACTGGCCCGGGCCCTGGAGAGCCTGGGCGTGCCCGCGGGCGCGTGCGTCGGCACGTTCGCCTGGAACAGCCAGCGCCACGTCGAGCTCTACCTCGCGATTCCCAGCTCCGGGCGGATCCTGCACACCATCAACCACCGGCTCCACCACGAGCAGATCAGCTTCATCGTCAACGACGCCGCCGACGACGTCCTGTTCATCGACCGGACGATCCTGCCCGTCATCTGGCCGTTGGTGTCGTCGTTCGGCACGGTCCGGCACGTCGTCGTGATGGAGGACGGCGGCGACATGCCGCTGCCGGACGACCCCCGCGTTCTCGACTACGAGGAGCTCCTGAGCCGGCAGGCCGACCGGCCCTTCGAGACGGTGGTCGAGGACGAGAACACGGCCGCCGCCCTCTGCTACACGTCCGGAACCACCGGCAACCCCAAGGGCGTCCTCTACAGCCACCGGTCGGTGATCCTGCACAGCCTCCTCCTGCTCGGCGCGGACGTCTTCGCGTTGAGCGAGCGGGACGTGGTGGCGCCGATCGTGCCCATGTTCCACGTCAACGCGTGGGGGCTCCCGTACGCCGTCATGCAGTGTGGTTCCGATCTGGTCCTCCCCGGATCCATTCGCGACCCGGAGCAGATCGTCTCCCTGCTGTCCCGGCACCGGGTCACCTTCAGCGCCGCCGTGGCAACGGTCTGGCGCGACCTCATCCCCGCCCTGGCGAGTCACGATCTCGGCAGCCTGCGCCACATCGCCTGCGGCGGTGGCGCGGTCGACGACGCGCTGTCCCGGGCGTACGAGCAGATCGTCGGGATCCCGCTGACCAACGCGTGGGGCATGACCGAGACCAGTCCGGTCGTCACCACCTCCCGGCTGGCGACGCACCACGACAACCTCCGCGGCGAGGCGCGACGACTCCTGATCGGCACCCCGGGGCCGGCCGTGCCGCTGACCGAGATACGGGTCGTCGGCGACGACGGCACGGTGCAGCCGCACGATGGAAAGACCCCCGGCGAACTCCAGGTCGCCGGAGCCACGATCGCCCGCGCCTACTTCGGCACGGACATCGGCCGGGACGGCTTCACCTCCGACGGCTGGCTCCGCACCGGCGATGTGGCCACGATCGACGAATGGGGTTATCTGCGCATTGTCGACCGTACGAAAGACCTGGTGAAATCCGGAGGCGAATGGATTTCGTCGGTGCTCCTCGAGAACGCGGTGATGGCCGACCCGCGGGTCCGGGAAGCGGCCGTGATCGGCATCAGCGACCCGCGCTGGGGAGAACGCCCGATGGCCTGCGTGGTCCCTGCCGCGGGAGTTAACCTCACGGCGGAAGAAGTCCGTGCGCACCTCCGCGGCCGAGTCGCCTCGTGGTGGATTCCGGAACGGATCGAAATCATGGGCGAGATCCCGAAGACCGCGACCGGGAAATGGTCGAAACAAGCATTGCGTCGACGATTCGCCGACCCGGCGACCGGGTCACCGTGAACCGACCGGGTCACAGTAAACCGCCAGCGAACGAAGGAGCCGCCATGCCCATCGAACCACGCCTGATCGTCACCGGCCACAGCCCTCAGGGCGACGCGGTCTTCGTCGAGGATCGCCGGCCCGAATCGGTGACCGTCCAGGCTCTGCCCGGCGCCGACTTCTACCTGTTGTGGGGCACCGCCGACGGCGAGCCCCGGGTCGGCGAGAAGGACGCGGAACCGGTACTGCGGCCCTACTTCCCCGGCGTCGGGGGCAGCCGGGCCCTCTTCCTGCGCTGGGCCGCCCACTCCTCGGAGCCCGAGCCGGTCGTCGACCCGGCCGACATCGCGAGCGAGGTCGCGGCGAAACTCCCCGGGCTGCTGGACCCGTTCGAGGACGACGGCGACGGCATGCACACGACGGACACCATCGACTACGCGATCTGCCTGGAAGGCGAGCTGTGTCTCACGCTCGACAACGACGCGGAGAAGACGCTGACCCCCGGCACCTGCGTGATCCAGCTGGGCACCAGACACGCGTGGCACAACAAGAGCGACCAACCGGCGCTGATGTGTTATGTCCAGATCGGAGCGGTGCGCGTCTGAACATCCACCTCCGCTGTGGCCGCGCCGGCTCACTCCGCCGGTGTGGTCAGGGCGCGTCCGTAGTCTTCGATCGCCAGGTACGGGTTGAGCCCCGGGTGGCGGCTCGCGACCGACACGTCCAGCCAGAAGCGACGCAGCGCGTTGGCCGGCCGGAAACCGCTCGCGCCGGGCAGGTCGAGCATGCGTTCGAGCGCGGCCCGGCAGTCGGCGGCCGCATCGGCGCGGTCCTGTTGCATGCGGCTGCCCTGCTCGTCGGTGATGATGGCGTCCGCGTCGAGGGCGGCGGCCAGCGCCAGCATCGTCCGTTCCGCTCGCCGCGTGAGCGTGGCGGCCTCGACCAGCCAGTGTCGTGCCCCGGGCGAGTCGCTCATCCGTGCGTACGACGTGAAGAAGGGCTTGCGATCCGAGGCGAACAACGCCCGGATCACGTCGAGGGCGCCGACCGTCGCCCCCACGACCGGTGCGAGCACCACGAGGCCCCAGCACCGCTTCCTCCGGGAACTGCCGCCGGTCATCGTCACGCCACCCGACTCCGACCGGCGCGCGCTGGTCGACCTGCTCACCGCCGAGGTGTCACGTGACCTGCCGGGCAACGGGGTGGCCCGGCCCGCGCTTCCCGCGCCGACGTCGTCGATGGCCAGCCTCATGCCGGCGGCCCGCAGCGGTGCGAGAACCGCGCGCAACTGATCGTAGTCGTCCACCGGGTCGTGTTCGGAGAGCTCGAGTACGACCCGGTCGGTGGGGAGACGCGAGAGCAGATCGGTGCACTCCGGGATCAGCAGCGTCGACGGAGACACGTTCATGGCCACGTACCCGCGGACGTGAGCGAGGTGGTCGGCCGCCCGGCGCAAGGCGAGGAGCTCCAGGCGGTGTCCTTCACCGATCATGTGGGCGTCGGCGAAACACCGGTCCGGCGGGAGGCCCCACTGCCGCGGGAAACGACTGAGCGCCTCGGCGCCGATCCGATCACCGCTGTCGAGGTCGACGATCGGCTGGAGCAGCACCACCGGCCCACCCGCGGCAACGATCGGCGCGATCCGCGCGGCGATCTCCGCGTGCTGAACACGTCGGCGCATGTCGGGCTCGATGAGCAACGACGCGGCCCGCGACAACGCCTCCATCAGCGCCTTGTCGCGCTTGCCGAGGTTCTTGTCGGCCGTGAATCCCGCGGCGCGGAGTAGCTCAGCCACATTCTGAGCGGTTTCCGTGCGTTCCTGGCGCACTACGTTCCCCTCCGCGGCCCCGCAACCGGCGACGGAACACCCGCCACACCATCCACCCATCGGCTGCCGTGGCCATGACCTGAGCGAACCCTCGACCCGGTGGGGGGCCACTGGTGAGGAAGGGGCTGGAGACAGTCCAGCCCGCCGCCTCCGTCCTCTTCTGCCGCGTACGGGGTCAACACCTCGTGCGGTCGATGAACTCATGCCGGACGACATCGACCGGTGCGGATGGTGATCGGCTCGGCCGCTGGTGTGCCGGCAAGCACCATGGGACATCGACCGAAGTCGCAGCTCACGCGTTTATGGACGGAACGCTCGGGCATGCGGACAGTGGCGCCACGTCAACCGGGACGAGCCGAAGATCCAGTCTCGCCCACCCCTCATCGCCGATGTTCATCGGAGCAGAATCATGAGTTCGTCCACCGATTCCACCAACTCCGGGTCGCACGCCTTCACACCCGGCAACGACGACCGCGAGCACGAGACGCCGTCGCACACCAAGGATTCGTCCGGCGACCGCAGGCACGGCTCCACCCCCGCCCGCACCGACCGGGACTCGGTCATCGCGCGGGAGAAGAACCGATACGGCGGCATCAAGTGGGGCTCCGCCTTCTTCGGCTGGCTCACCGCCACCGGCACCGCGGTCATCCTCACCGCCCTGCTCGTGGCCACCGGCGCCGCGGTCGGCGTCTCGACCGGCACCGACGCCTCCGAGGCGCAGGCACAGGCGTCGGACCAGGCCGGCACGATCGGTGTCGCCGGCGGTCTCCTGCTGCTGCTGGTGCTGTTGATCGCCTACTTCTGCGGGGGCTACGTCGCCGGGCGGATGGCCCGTTTCAACGGCGCCAAGCAGGGCATCGCCGTGTGGGTGTGGGCGATCGTCATCGCCGCGCTCGTCGCGGTCGCCGGCGCCGTCGCCGGCAGCAAGTTCGACATCCTCGACAAGGTCGGCGGGTTCCCCCGGCTGCCGGTCGGCGGCGACGAGGTCACCACCGGCGCGATCATCGCCCTGGTGATCGCCGTCATCGCCGCCCTCGCCGGCGCGATCCTCGGCGGGCTCGCCGGCATGCGGTTCCACCGCAAGGTCGACCGGGCCGGCCTCGGCCACTGACTCAAGGCAACACCCAAAACCGATCTCAGGCGGGCGTACGTTCTCGTGCGCCCTTACCTCACCCTGCCCTGCTCACGAACATGCCGGGCACTCCCCCGGAAGGAAGGGATCGTCGTGATCACCCGCAACGACATTCAACGACTCATCGGTACCGACGTCTACGCCGACGACGGCGACAAGATCGGCTCCGCCGGCCAGGTCTACCTCGACAACAAAACCGGCAACCCGGAATGGGTATCGGTCAAGACCGGCCTCTTCGGCACCAAGGAGTCCTTCGTGCCGCTCGACGGGGCCAGACTGTCCGGTGACCGCCTTGAGGTGCCGTACGCCAAGTCCCAGGTCAGAAAGGCGCCTCACGTCGACGTCGACGACGACCTGAGCCCCGGCCAAGAGGAAGAGCTGTACCGCTACTACGGCCGGGCCGCCGGCAACGACCGCCCGGCCGGCGACACCGACCGGAACACCGATACGACCAGCGACACCGTGACCGACGCCGGCCGCGACGACACCCGGGACCGCTCGGGCGACAACGCGATGACCCGTTCCGAGGAGCGCCTGGTCGCCGACACCCGCACCGAGCGGGCCGGCACGGCGCGGCTGCGTAAGTATGTCGTCACCGAGGAGCAACAGGTCACCGTGCCGGTCACCCGCGAAGAGGTGACGCTGGACCGCGAGCCGATCACCGACGCCAACGCCGGCAACGCGCTGGACGGCCCGGCCATCACCGAGTCCGAGCACGAGGTGACCCTCCACGCGGAACGCCCCGTCGTGGAGACCGAGGCCGTCCCGGTCGAGCGCGTGCGACTCGGCAAGCAGACCGTCACCGACGAGGAGACCGTCAGCGGCGAGGTCCGCAAGGAGCAGATCGACCTCGATGGTCCCGAGGACCGCAACCGGTCGAACCGCTGAACTCCAGATCGAGGCGGGGCGGTGTGAGCGCCCTCTCTTGGGGTACACGCCGCACGCCGGGGTAGCCGCACGATGGGGTGGCGAAGAGCTACTCACCGGCTTCGCGGAGGCCCTCGCCGCGCGGTCCACCATTCGACCTGCCCTGGGGATCATCACGGGCCACACCGGCACCCCGGCCAAGGACGCCTACATCGATCTGCGGCTGCGGCTGCGGCTGCGGCTGCGGCTGCGGCTGCGGCTGCGGCGAAGTCTTCCGCGCGGTGACGGCCGTCCAGCCGATGGATCCGGAGATGCCGGCGGCCTCGAGCTCGGCGTCGATGCGCGCGACCACGGTGGTGCGTCGTCCGTCGTGCGTCGGTTCAGCAGCAGGCCGAACTCGTCGCCGCCGATCCGCGCCACGATGCCGGTGTCGCGCAGGCCGCGCTGGACGCCGGTTTGGTTGACCCCGTGACAAGAGTCGTGTGAGGTCATGAGGTGCCAGGTAGCGATACAACGTCAGGGCCGGTCGGCCGCGTGGATTCCGGTGATCGGTTGTCGGCTGGGCCGGGGTGGTCGCCGTGGCGGGTGGTGATCGGCTTCGGTGTGGTGAGCCTGGCCGCGGACATGGTCTATGAGGGTGCCCGGTCGGTGTACGGGCCGCTGCTGGCCTCCCTCGGCGCGTCCGCGCTGGCGGTTGGTCTGATCACCGGCGCCGGCGAGGCGGCCGCGCTGGTGCTGCGGCTGGTGTCGGGGCCGCTGGCCGACCGGACCCGCCGGTACTGGACGTTGACGATCGCCGGGTATGCGCTGACGGCGGTGTGCGTGCCGCTGCTGGCGGTGACTCCGGCGTTGGGTGCGGCGGGGCTGGCGGTGGCCGTAGTGCTGATCGTGGTTGAGCGGCTGGGCAAGGCGGTGCGCTCACCGGCGAAGTCGGCGCTGCTGGCCGACGCTGCCGGCGCGGTCGGGATGGGCCGCGGAATGGGCGTGCACCAGGCCCTCGATCAGGTCGGGGCGTTCGCCGGCCCGCTGCTGCTGGCGGGGCTCATCGTCGCGGCCGGTGGGCGGCTGTGGCCGGGTCTGGCCGTCTTGGCCGTGCCGGGGTTGCTGGCGATGGTCGTGCTCGTTGTCGTCCGGCGCCGTGCCGTAGCCGTCCATCCGCGCCCCCGCGCCGGCGCCGCTGCTGTCGGCGAACCGGCCGAGGAGGCGCGTACCAGGTTGCCCCGGCTGTTCTGGTGGTTCGCGGTGGCGTGCGCGGTGTGCACCGGCGGACTGATGACGTTCGGGCTGATCGGGTTCCATCTCGCACGAGCCGGTGTGGTGCCGACCGCCGGGGTGCCGCTGCTGTACGCCGCCGCGATGGCCGCGGCCGCGGTCGCGGCGCTCGCCACCGGCGCTCTCTACGACCGTGTCGGTCCACGCGTGCTGCTGCTTCTGCCGGTGCTGGTCGCGGTGGTCCCGGCGCTGGCCTTCTCCACCAGCCTGGCCGTGGCGGCCGGCGGGGTTCTGGTGTGGGGTACCGCGACGGGGGTGCAGGACTCCACCGTCAAGGCATTCGTCGCCGACCTGGTGCCACGGCAGCGCCGGGCCACCGCGTACGGGATCTTCGCCGCCGTGCAGGGAGCCGGCGCGCTGATCGGCGGCGCCACGGCGGGCACCCTCTACGAGGCATCCCTGACCTGGCTTCTCGTCGTGGTCGCGGCCACGCAGGCCGCCGCAATGCTCATCCTGCTGACCGTTCTGGCCCGCAGGCGAACGCCGGATCCCAGTTCGCCCGCGTCACCCGGCCGCCCACGAGAGGCACCTGGTCGGCGCACCCCGAGGTGACACCGTCAAGACAACCGCAGGCCCCGCGGGCCGGGGTGTTCCTGCTGTCGGTGGTACCGCGAGGGGGTCCTGACAAGGTCTGTCAGGCGGGCGAACCGGCGTGATGGTCAGGAACGGGATGGGGCAGTCTTCGCAGGTGCAGTTGGTGAGGCTGTCGCAGCGGGCGTCGACGACGTCGGTCAGGGCGGCTCGGATGACGGTGAGATCGGCGATCCGGGCGTCGATCTCGGCGATCTTGTCGGTGGCCCGCTGCCGCAGGTCAGGAGCGGGATGCCGGCCTCGTCCGGCGGCGATCAGGTCGGCGACCTCGTCCAGGGTGAAGCCGAGGCGCTGGGCGGCCTTGATGACGCCGAGCAGGGCGACCGTGTCGGGCGGGTAGAGGCGGTGCCCGCCGTTCGACCGGACCGGCTCGGCGAGCAGGCCACGGCGTTCGTAGTAACGCAGGGTCTGTACGTTGACGCCGGCGCGTTCGGCGACCTCGCCGGTACGCAGCCCGTTCGCGGCGCCGCTCATGACGGCCGGCCGTGCGTCGCGCCAGTCATGACGCCCGGCCGTTCGTCGCGGTGCGGGCCCGCTCGGCGAGGGACGCGAGGACGTCCGCGTACCGGGAGGGCACCTCGATGTCGAGGACCACCTCGTCTGGTGCGGGAGTGACGGTGAACCTGAAGAACGAGCAGCACTGCGACTCGCGCGTGGTCAGGTCGCGGACCGTGGCGGCCAGGTCGGCCGGGCCGGTCAGGCGCATCCGGGCGTGCGTCGCGGTGAGGTGCTCGACGGTCCGGACGGCGGTGCTGAACAGGGTGTCGAACTCGGCCAGCCGCACGGGCTGCTCGGCCGTCGGCAACGTGCAGGCATCGAGTACGGCGTACGACATGCCGGTCTCCTTGTGTGAGGTCTTCGGGCGTCCCTCGACGGTAAGGCTGTACCCGGGTACCGGATGCAAGCCCCCGGCTACGGCAGGAACGTCGCTTGGACGAGATAGAGGCCGGCCAGGGGGGTGGCGAGGCCGCCGAGCAGGATCCGCAGGGCTCGTTCGGGTATCCGGGGTTGGAGGTGGGCGCCGAGGTAGCCGCCGATCGTGCCGACGGCGGCCCCGAGGGCCAGGACGGCGCGCCGGGGCAGGGGCGGCCGGTCAGCGGTTCTGCCTCGTACGGCGCGGGCGAGGAGCCAGAACCAGAGCCCGAGCGGGAGCAGCACGAGGGCCACGACCAGCCGGAAGATCTGCGAACCGGCCCGGCGGCAAGCTGCGGACCCCCGGCTAGAGCAGGCGGGCCAGGGCATCCTCGGAAGGGGTGCCGGGGTCGGCCTGGTAAACGATGATCGTCTGATCCGGCGCGGCCGCGATCGTCAGGGCCTGCCGTCGCAGCGTCAGAGGCCCGACGACCGGGTGGACGAACCGCTTGATCTCATCGCGTACGGGCTGTACGTCGTAGGTCTTCCACATGCCGTGGAACTCGTCGTCCGTCAGCATGGACTCGATCAGCTCGGCCGTGCGGGGATCGCGGACGTCGCCCTCCGCGCGCAACGCGGCAGCGGTATGCGCGGCGACCTGCGTCCAATCCGGGAAGAGCGCGCGTACGGCGGGATCGCGGAAAATACCGCGGACCAGGTTCTGTCCGGGCGTGTAGAGGCCGGACAGCGCCATGGCCGTCTTGTTCGCCGCCAGCACGTCGAAGCGACGATCGCGTACGTAGGCCGGGACGTGCTCCCACGTGTTGAGCAACCGCTGCACCGCGTCGGAGGCGTTCTCCTCGCCGGCCGGTCGTGGTCGCGGGGCGGCCAGCGCGTACAGATGTGCGGCCTCGTCGGCATCGAGTCTCAGCGCGCTGGACAGGGCGCTCAGCACCTGCGCCGAGGGATTGTGGTCCTCCCCCTGTTCCAGCCGGGTCAGGTAGCGTGCGCTCACCCCGGCGAGGCGCGCGAGCTCTTCCCGGCGCAGACCGGGGACGCGACGGCGGCCCGACGTGGTCAGGCCCACGTCCTCCGGCCGGACCCGCCCGCGCCGCGCCTTGAGAAAGGCGCCGAGCTCGTTGTCCTCGCGCATCGCTCCGAGGGTACCCCTGGCAGGGGTCTGGTTACCGTCCAGCGGCCGACGGACGGTGGAGCGATGAAGACATGGTTCATCACCGGCGCGTCCCGCGGCTTCGGCCACGTCTGGGCGGACGCCGCTCTCGAACGCGGGGACCGGGTGGTCGCGACCGCACGCGATCCTCGCCGGCTCAACGATCTGGTCGATACGTACGGGGACCGCGTCCTCCCCTTGGCGCTGGACGTGACCGACCGGTCAGCGGTCTTCGCCGCGGTGTCCCGCGCGGTTGAGGTGACCGGCCGGTTGGACGTCGTGGTCAACAACGCCGGATACGGACTGTTCGGCATGGTCGAGGAGACGACGGAGGAACAAGCCCGCGCGCAGATGGAGACGAACTTCTTCGGCGCGCTCTGGGTGACGCAGGCGGTCCTGCCGGTCCTGTGTACGCAGGGCAGCGGCCACCTCCTGCAGGTGTCCAGCATCGGCGGCGTCGGCGCGTTCCCGACGCTCGGCCTCTACAACGCCTCGAAATGGGCTCTCGAGGGGCTCAGCGAGGCGCTCGCCGCGGAGCTCGCACCGCTTGGCCCCAAGCTGACGATCGTCGAGCCCGGACCGTACGGAACCGACTGGTCGGGGGCATCGGCGGTGCACACCGAGCCCATCGACGCCTACGAGCCGGTACGGCAGGCGCGCCGCGCCGGAGCATCCGCCCGCACCCCCGCCGATCCCGCGGTGACCGCCGCGGCCATCCTGCGGCTTGTCGACGCCGAGCATCCGCCGCTGCGTCTGTTTCTCGGCCTATTCCCGTACACCGTCGTCGATAAGCTCTACAAGGAGCGGCTGGCCACGTGGAATGACTGGCGCTGGCTCGCCGAGCAAGCGACATAAGCGTCCACCGGGCCGCCGTCAGTCCGGGTCGGGCGTACAGATGGTCAGAAAGGTTTTCTGGTTCTCGCGTTGGACGTCCGACGCGGTCATCCAACCCTGCCGGCCGAACAGGTAGCTGTCGGCCGGGTGCTGGGCCGATTCGCGCAGCACCTGGGCGACGTCGGCCCGGGCGCCGTTCGCCTTCGGGCCGTCGACGGAGAAGACGATCGAACTGGCCTTGGTCCAGTCGTAGCCCGCGGGCAGCGGCGTCCTGACCTGGAGAGGCCCACCGGAGTCCGGCGGGGAGCCGCCACCGCTACGCAGCAGGTCCATGCGCTCGACCTGCACTCCCGGCTTGGGCGCGGTCCACTCCTGCTGCGTGCTCTGCTTGGTGCCGGAGTCGAAGATCAATCTCATGCCGATGACACCCTGGCAGGGGGTGCCCGTCCACAGTTTCAGGACGCCGTCGTCGACGCGGAACCCGGCCGCCGGCGGCAGGGACGGCGCGAACTGCGCCTCGGTGTCACACGCCGCGGCCGCCGCCACCACGAGCAGGGCAGCGCACGCGGCGCGCAGCCGCTCAGTGATATCCGCCATCGGACAGTCCCGCGTCTTCCTCGGTCTCGTTGCCGCCGGTGACCTGCTCCCACACGTACGAGGCGAGGAAGCCGGTGTAGCCTTCGCGCGCCCACTGCTGGGAGTGGCGCTCCTCGTGGTGCAGCAGCCGGTCCATGTCGAGTTGACCAGGTTCTGGGCCCGCGTCGCCTTCGTACCATGCCTGGCCCGACTTCGCCGCCTCCCGCAGCTGTTGCGCCGGATCGTCCGGGTCGTCGATGTTCATCATGAACGTGTCGCCCCACGTCGTTCCGCCGCGTTGGCTGAACTGGTCCTGGATGAGGTTCCCGCCCAGGCCCATCATCATGCCGTTCGGGGTGGTCACCAACCGCCCGCCGTTGCCGTGCACGAATCCCACATCGTCGTCGTAGCTGAAGGAGTTCTCCTTCTGCCGGTCGGTGATCCGGCGCAGTTCCTCGGAGCTGTACGGGGTCGGTGTGAAGTCGGTCGTCTCGCCTTCGGTGCCGTAGTCGGTGCCCGCGTTCAGGACGTAGGTCATCCGCACCGCGGCGGCCGCGTCGTCCCCGCTGATGTCGGTCGGCATCAGGAAGTACGACTTGTAGATCCCGTCGCCGTCCTCGTCCTCGCGGATCTCCTCCATCCCGTCGAGGACCTTGAAGGACTCCGGCGTGATGTGGTGGTCGGCGGCGATCTGCTTGATCGTGTCGATCGAAACGCCGCGGCGTACGGCGTTCTCCAGCCAGTGCCGGTACTGGCCGTCCACGGGTGGCCCGGTCAGCAGCCCGGCGTCGCGCAGCGACTGCTCCATCTCGGCCACCCGGGCGTCGAGGTCGCCGCCCTTGCCCGCGTCGGACAGGGTGGTCGCCTCGTGGTCGCTGATCCTGCGGTCCTGGACGAGTTGCATCACCCGGGCCAGCGCGGCGTCGATGGCGGTCGCCGTGGTGAGGATCGCCGTGGTCTCGCGCACCAGCTGCTGCTGGATGGTGGCGCGGTACCGCTGGACCTCGGCGCGGTCCTCGGCCTCGAACCGCGACCGCGGCGGAGGGTCGGCCGGTCTGACGTCCACGATCGCGCCGTCGGGGTTGATGCGGAACTGGTAGGTGTCGGCGAGAGCGTCGTTGTTGGCGATCCGGCTCCTCAACGCGGTCACATCGTCCGACGCGTTCTGCAGGGCTCGTACGACGGCGGACAGCTCCGCGACCAGGATCTCGGCGTTGTTCCGGGTCTTTCCCAGCGAGCTGCGGGCGCCCTCCCCCGCGGGGCCGTGCCAGTCGGGCAGTCTCTTGGCGTCGTCGAGCTCGTCCTGCAGCCCGACGAGCGTGTTCTGCCGGCCACGCAGCTCGGTGGCCGACGTCTCGAGCCCGTCAGCGTCCCAGTTCCGGACGTCGTCGTAGCTGACCGTCATCCCCCGAAAGCTCGTTTCGCCGACTCGTCACTCGCGGCGTATTCCTTCGCGGCCGACGTGACCGACCTGCTCCACCGATCGATCTCGCCCGCCCACCCCTTCGCGCGTTCATTGAGCGCCGACGCCAGAGCGGGCGCGCCGGCCGCCGCGGCCCCACCGGGCAACGCTGTCGCGATCGCGTCCAGGCCGGTACCCGGACTCACCGCCCTGGCCTGGTCCGCGGCGGATCCGGCCGCCTTGGCCGCGCTCCGCAGCTGGCCGATCTGAAGCTCGAAACCGCTCACAGTCCGTGGTCACCACCCTCTGCATCGGCCTCCACCCGGCACCATACTAAAATTTGCGGGCGTGGATCGCCGCCCCTCGATTCCGCGGCATCTACAGCTGGGGCTCGGGGAGGCGCTGGACGCGCCGGTCGAGGGGCCGTTGAACGCCTCGACCTGAACCAAAGCCAGGGCCGCGGGCTGCTTCTCCTACTCGGCGAACGGAGCGTTCATCAAAATGTCGTCCGGGGCGGGAATCGGGAAGTTCGGGATGCGGCGCCGTCCCACCTCGGAAAAGGGATGCAGGACATAAGCCGCCGGTTTCTCGTTGAGGTGCCGCAACAGATCACCGAGCGCCATCTGTTTGAAGCCCGACCGCGGGAAATGAGAAAGCACGTCACGCATCGTGCTGGGCGGTATGAGCTCGTAATTGAAGCCGGCGAAGTCCAGTCCGGACCCGGCCGAGACGAGGGCGATCTCCGGCCGCTTCCGCCGGGCGACTCCGCCGTTCGTATGCAGGGCGATCGCGTCCCAGACGACATCGATCCGACTCGCCGAGACGCCCTTGCCGGTCAGGAAGCGCTGGGCGGCGTCCGCACCGTCCACCTCGAAGGGTTGCGCCGGGGTGGCGTATTTCTGCAGCATGCCGAGGTCGTGCAGGGCCGAAGCGACGAACGCGAGCTCACGGTCGTACCGGACGCCTTGGCGATCGGCCAGCAGGCAGCCGAAGACGTACGTACGCATGCAATGGTTGAAGAAGACCTCGGGAAAGGCCTCCCGGGCGAATGCCGCGGAATCGCGGGCGAGCTTGGTCTGGGGTATCGGGATTCCCGCTACCACCGGCGGCAGCCCCGCCGGTCGTTTCCCTGTCTCGCCGGCCACGGGTAACGCTGGGACGGCGGCGGCGGCCATGCTTCCGCGCAGCAATGTTCGCCGATCCACGGCTTGACGATCTGGTTCGATGTTGAAGCTCGGCACAGTTCCTCCAGGGGCGACGGTGAGTTTGACGGTAGGCATCGAACCTCCGGCGCGATATGCGCAAAATAGCCAATCTCCAACGCGATCCCGCCACCTGGCCGGCGTGACAGCGGCCGTGAAGCATCTTTGAAGCTCGGCCTCGATAGACCTTCGGGCGAAGCGGCACACCGCAGCGGTTGTCGCCGATCGGTCACGAGACCCAGTGGGGAGACTGGCGCCCGATCCACCACCTCGATCCGTACCCGTACTAGTTGCCTGCGAAAGGTTCGGAAAATGGCCACCGTCACCATGCCCGAGTCCGAGAAGACCTACGACAGCGCGATGGATGCGATCGCCGCCTCGTTCCGCACCCTGGAGGACGCGGATTCCTTCGACGTCGCCTCGCGGTCGTACCTGCGAGGGGACCTCGACATCGACGCCACACTCGACGAGATGGAGAGCTTCTTCCACGGGGCGATGATCGACGGGCGCGTCGAGCGCGACCGCATCGTCGAGCTCACCAAGCGGATGGAGACGATGTGCGGCACGCCGTCGATCCTGCTGACGATCACGTCCTGCACTCTCGTGCTCAGCTGCGGGACCTGCTGAGTCCCACCGCGAACTGAATCGAGCAGCTGTGCGACTTTCCCGCGATCACGACGACGAACGGGCGGCCGGACCGCCGAGAGCGCTGATCAACTCCGCACCGGAGGGCGCACAGCTGCTTGACGCGAGGGGAACGATCGACCACCTGATCGCGGCCGGGCTGATGTCGACGGAGCGCCTGGTCCGCGAGGGGGTGACCGTGACCGACAAGTCCAGCCGGTGCCGGACGTTCGTCGTCCGTTCGGGAACATCCGGATACGTGGTCAAGCAGGGCACCAACAGCGAGACAGTGCAATCGGTGCACAACGAGGCCGAGGCCTACTCCCGGCTGGACGGGCTCCGGGAATCCGTGCCCATCCCGCGCCTGTACTCGTTCCAGGACGGCTGTCTGGTGACCGAGTGCGTGCCCGGCACCACGCTGGCCGACAGCATCAACCGTGACCCCGGCGTGCATGCCGGGCGCGCGGCGGACGTGGCGGGCGTGCTGGCCCGACTGCACCGCAGCGCCGGTGACCTGCCGACCATCCCACCGGCCCGCCCCTCGCCGGTCTTCCTGCTGGTCAGCCCGCCGCTGACCGCCTTTCAGTTCCACAGCCACGGCACGCACCAGCTGACCCGGCTGGTCCAGGCCGACAAAGCGCTCGTGGCGGGGCTGCTGCTGCTGTACTCGCGGTGGCGGGCCGGCCACCAGATCCACAACGACCTGCGACCTGAGAACATCATCGTGACCCCCGACGGGGACCTCGTCGTCATCGACTGGGAACTGGCCGGCCGCGGTGACCCGTTGTGGGACCTCGGTGCACTCGTGGCCGAGCACGTGATCGCGTTCCTCGAGGACGCGGACACCTGGACCCGGCCACCGGACCAGCGAACCGCAGCCTCAGCGGACCGGCTCGGCAAACTGCACACCGTCGTGCGGCACGTCTTCGACGCCTACCAGGACGGCACCAAGACCCTTTTGCAGCCCGCCGAACTCGTGCAATGGGTGGCGGGACGGATGATCCTGACCACGATGGAACGCTGTTCGACGGCCCCCGCGGTCTCGGCCGCCTGCCGGCATCTGCTGCAGGTCGCGGCGAACATCTTCCGGCGTCCCGAGGCGGGCGCCCACATCTTCCTCGGGGTGAGGCAGCCGTGACACCACTTCACCGGTCGGCCACAATCGAGCCGGACGCGGTCCGGCTGGATGCGCTCCGACCGGACGCGGACGGGATTGACGACCTGGCCGCCCGCGTACGCATCCACCCCGACACCGGCATCTCCTGGTTCGGCGAGACCGCCGTGCCCCCGCTGCAGGTCGCCGACGAACTGGTGCCGGACGCGCTCCGATCGCACCTGGCCGACATCATCTATTCCGCGCACTACGTCTTCGGCGCCCCTCGGCCGATCTCCGCCGTCGAGAACCTCTCACCTGCTCTCAGCAGCAACGCCGGCATGGTCCGCGAGCTGCTGTCGGCCTACCGCGGCGGGCGGTCCTGGCAGCCCACCTTCGAGCAGGAGACGGAGACCGATATCACCCTCTGGGGAGTCCGCTTCCTGCGCCCGGAACTCACCTCCGACGACCACAGTCGACGGCTGCCCACCGCGTTGCCGATGCGCTCACCGGGCTTCGTGTACTTCGTCGGCGACCAGGGGCCGCATGACATCGCCTCGACCGGCGAGTGCACAACCCGCCTCTACTGGAACGTCTCCCGGCGGGGAGCGCCGGAGTTGGTCGCCGGCCTCTCCGCGGCCCTGAACGACCAGTCGGAGCCGTTCCAGTTCAAGATCGCGCACAGCGGCCCGACCTGGCCGGAACGTGCCGACGTCGCGGTGCTGTACCTGCCGGCCAGCCGACTGGTGGCGCGCTGGAAGACGATCCTCGCCGTGTACGACGAGGTCCGCGCCGACCTGCGTCCGTGGACCCCGGCGTACACGCGCACGATCGCACCCGGTCTCGCCCTCGCCGACGACCCGGCGGGCGGACTGAGCTTCGGCCAGACCATCTCCCGCATTCTCGCCGCCGGCATCGTCGACGACCACATCCGCCACGGTTCGCGGTCCACGCCCGCGACGAGGGCCGTCAGCATCCGCCTGGCCTTGGCCGGAAGCGGTCGCCCGGCCGGCTCCACCCATCTCAATCCGGGCAACCGAGAACTGGACCTGCAACTGCCCGCCGAGCCCGGACCGCTTGCCGCCAGGCCGAGCCGGCCCGCCACCCTCGCGGCACGCCGCAGCACCCTCGCGGCCGCGCACCAGGCTGAGCAGCTCGCCGACCTGGTCGCCGGCCTCGCCGTCACCGCCGGTCACGGCTGCACCTGGTTCACCCGGGGTGCCGACCCGGATGACGCGACGGACCTGCGGACGGTCGAAGCCGAACTCTACGATGGCCTGTCCGGGATCGCGATGTTCCTGGCCCACGCGCACGCTGTCCTCGGCAAGCCCCGCTACGCGGAGCTGGCGGAGATGGCCGCGGCCAGCGCCCTGGACCGCCTTCACGCCGTACAGCACCATCACGGCCTCTACGGCGGCCGGGTCGGCGCAGCGGCTACGGTGGCGGAGGTCGGGCGGACGCTCACCCACCGGGGCCTGCGCGACGACGCGATCGCATACCTGCTCGCCGCCGACGCCGTTGATGATCCCGACGCGGCCGAACCGGCCGAGGACGTGCGCCATCACGACCTGATCTACGGCATCTCCGGGACCGTCCTGGCCTACTGCTGGGCGGCACAGTCGGCTGGACCGGGCCGGGCCCGGCAACAGCTGCTGGACCGGGCAAGTGCGTTCGGTCAGCAACTGGCCGCACATACCCACGCCGAACTCGGCGCGGCGCCAGACGCAGGACCGGTCCCCGGCCTGGCGCACGGGCCCTCCTCCACCGTGCTCGCCCTGACCGAGCTGAGCCGCCTGGCCGGCGGGGTGGCGGACCTGGACCGGGCAGCGGCACTGGCCGTCGAGCACGAGCGCCGCCACTTCGACCACACGACACAGAACTGGCCCGGCGGCCCTTCGGGCGCCGAGGAGTCCCGGTTCAACTGGTGCTACGGCGCGCCGGGGATCGCGCTGGCACGGCTGGTCTTGGCCGAGGGTGCGGTGGCGACCGAGGACCTGACGCTCGCGGCGCGCGCCGTGGACGCGGCCGGCGCCCGCTTCCTCGGCCGGTCCGCCGACTCCTGCGCATGCCACGGCAAACTCGCGGTCGCGGGCGCCGCCGAGCTGATCACCCACCTCACCGATCTGCCGATGAACGCCGGGCGGCAGGCCCAGCTGCTCACCGAAGCATTCGAGCACTACCACACCGGCAGCGTGACGCGAACGGCTCCGGGCCTGATGACCGGGGCCGCCGGTGCGGGTCTGACCGCTCTGCGCGCATGCGCTCCACGAGACGTCCCGTCTCCCCTGTATCCCCTGTTGCCACGCCGACGAGAGGACAAATCATGAACGCGGCGGACGGACATCGGTTCGAAGCGACAATGCTCGCCCGCTTGAAGGAGGAGACGGCGAGCATCCCCGGAATCGACCGGTTCGCCAGCTCGGCCCGCGGTTTCGTCAACGGCGAGGTCTCCCTCGACGACGCGAGCCGGCAGATGATGGAGTTCTTCGACGGTGACCTGATCGGCGGCTCGGACGAGCGTCAGCGCCTGGTGGAGCTGGCCAAACAGCTCAACCCCCGCTACGGAACGGTGTCCGTCATGATCCTCACGTTCATGACGTGCAGCCCGGTCCTGTCCTGCGCCGGATCGTGCAATGAGTGATGGCGAACCCGCCGAGCTCGACGTGGTCCGCCGACTGCACGCCTTGACCGACCTGGTCACACCGATGGCGCTGCGGACCTTCGTCTCGCTCGGGCTACCGGACCACCTGCGAGACCGGCCGGGCACGGCCGCCGAGCTGGCCGAGCTGACGTCATGCAACGCCCGCATCCTCACCGGCATCCTCGAGCACCTCGCCTCGCGAGAGGTCGTCCGCGCCGGACCGGGCGGCCGCTACACCCTGACCGCACTCGGACGGGCCGCCTGCAGCACGCCGGCCCCTTCACCACAATCGTGGCTGGTCGACTCGCTACGCCTGGGCACGCTGACCGGCGATGTCAACCACAGCGTCGTCGCGTTGCTCGACGTGGTGCGCTCCGGGCGGACCGGCCTGGAGGAACACCACGGCGAGCCGGTCTGGTCCCGGGTGGCCCGCATGGACCTCGACCAGACGCGGGCCCTGTTCGGGCACCGGAACCCCGTCGTCGAGTTCGGCCCGATCGAGAAGCTGGTCCGGGCCTACGCGCCGCGCACGGTGTGCGACCTGGGCGCCGGCACCGGGAGACTCGCCCGGGAACTGCTGACCCGGCGGCTCTGCTCCCACTGCCACGTGGTCGATCTGGAGCCGATGATCTCGCTGGCCGACGAGATGCTCGACGACATCGACCACCGGAGCTACAGCCTCCATGAGGCCGACTTCATGACCGACCCGCTGCCGGCGGCCGACCTCTACGTCCTCTGTGACATCCTCGCCGACTGGCCCGACGACGATGCGATCCACCTGCTGGGCGTCGTCCGGAAGGCGGCCGGCGTACGGCCCGCCGTGCTCGTCACCCAGTTGATCCTCCCCGGCGGCGCCGGAGACCTGTTCGACCCGACGGCCGGCCGCGTCCGCCTCGACATCGAGATGGCCCGGCCCGCCCGTACCGTCGAGGAGGTCTGCGCCCTCGGGGCCGCCGCCGGGCTGCGGGTGGTCTCGACCGAGGCCGCCCAGCACCGCAGCGCCGTGCTCCTCGAGTCGGAATCGGCAACTCCGTGAGACCGGGCCGTTCCCGCCACACGGGGCCGGCAACCTGGGCCACCGTGCCAATGGTGCCGAGGAAGGCGGTCGTCACGGGCCGTCGGGCAGCGGGTCGCCCGGCTTGACCAGGTGATGCTGGTAGGCGAAGACCACCAGTTGGGCCCGGTCGCGGGCGTTCAGCTTGATCATCGTACGGTTGATGTGGGTCTTGACCGTCAGTGGCGACAGGTACAGCCGCTCGGCGATGTCGTCGTTCGACAGCCCGTGTGCGACCAGCAACAGGATCTGCCTCTCCCGATCGGTGACCAGCGCCAGCTGCGGCACATCCGTGACGGGCGGCCGGATGTGGGGGATCAACCGGCTCACCAGACCACTGGTGGCCCGCGGTGACAGCAGCGCCTCGCCGTCGGCGACCACCCGGATGGCGTTGACGAGATCGCCGGGCGCCACGTTCTTGCCCAGGAAGCCGCTGGCCCCGGCCTGCAAGGCGTAGATCACGTTGTCGTCGTCGTCGAACGTGGTGAGCACCAGCACCCGCACGCCGGCGAGGCGCTCGTCGGCGCCGATGCGGCGGGTCGCCTCGATGCCGTCCACGTGCGGCATGCGGATGTCCATCAGGACGACATCGACCCGGCCGCTGTGGCACAGCTCGACGGCCTCGGCGCCGTCGGCGGCCTCACCGACGACCTCCAGACCGGGGTCGGCATCGATGATCATTTTGAAGCCGGCGCGGATGAGAGCCTGGTCGTCGGCGAGGAGAACCCGGATGCTCACGTCACGCCCTCTCGGCCGGGGTGGATGCGTTGAGGCGGTTGATCGCCCGATCGTCGGTGGGTAACTCGGCCTGAACCCGGAAGAGGCCGCCCGCGACCGGCCCGGCCTCGATCGTGCCGCGCGCGGCCGCGGCTCGCTCTCGCATGCCGAGCAGCCCGAACCCGGATCCGGGCCGGCCGTGGCCGTACCCGGCCATGCGGTTGGTGATGCCGATCTTGACGGTGTCGACGGTGTACTCGATCTCGAGGGTGGCGCCGCCGTCGCCGTAACGGTGGGCGTTGGTCAGTGCCTCCTGCGCGATGCGGTACGCCGCCAGGTTCACCACCGCCGGCAACGGCCGGGGCTCGCCGCGCTGCTGATGGCGTACGGCGAAGCCCACGGCGCTCAGCACGGTCAGCAGCTCATGCAGGCGTTCCACGCCGGGCGCCGGTTCGGTGCTCCGGATCTCGTCCGGGTCACGCAGCACGCTGACCACCGACTTGATCTCGTCCAGGACGGTGTCCGCGGCGGTGCGGATGTGCCCGAGCACCGGCCACACCTTCTCCGGCTCGTCGCGCAGCGCGTATCCGGCGGCGCCGGCGTGGACGCTGATCACCGCGATGTGGTGGGCCACGACGTCGTGCAGTTCCCGGGCGATGCGCAGACGCTCGTCCATCACCCGGCGGCGGGCCTCCTCGTCCCGGCTCATCTCCGCCTGCCTGGCCCGCTCGGTCACCTCGGCGACGTACGCCCGGCGCATCCGGGTCGAGTCCCCCGCCGCGGCGCCGCCGAAGACGAGCGCGAAGGTGGTGAACTGGTCGGCGGTCCACCAGTCGGCGACGTATACGACCGAGCCGGCGACCATGAGCGAACCCCACATGAGCGCGGCGTAGAACCAGGGCCGCCGACGCGGGCTCGACGCGGCGGCGGAGTAGGTCAGCACGCCGGCGAGGATGAACATCCCGTCCGGGGGCCGGGTCAGTGCGGTGGTGAGCATGAAGACGCCGGCGCCGGCCAGCAGAACCGGCACGGGATACCGGCGGCGGATCAGGATCAGCGCGGCGGACGCCACCGCCAGCAGCGCCGTGCCACCGTGCGCCGGCGTCGGGCCCAGGTACAGCAGCAGTGCCACGCCGCTCACCGCCAGCAGCACGTCGCCGAGCGGGCCACGGTAACGGTCGAGGTTCGGGAGCCTCCATTGACTCATCGCCGCGTACATCATCACGACGGTAGTGCGGCGAGCCGTTCCCATCGACCTCTTCCCGCGGTACCGAGCGCCACGAAGGTACCGCGTTCGCGGTAGCCGGACGCCTGCGCCGGCCGGACGACACACCCCGGCGCCGGCCGCGATCGTGAGACGGCCCCGGAACTCGGGCCTGACGACAAGAGGAGACGATCGTGGCAACCCTTCTGTACCGACTGGGACGGTTCTCGTTCCGGCGCCGGCGGCTGACGCTCGTCGTGTGGGTGATGCTCCTGGGCCTGTTCGGCGTGGGGGCGGCCCAACTGTCCGGGCCGACCAGTGACGAGCTGGCCATTCCCGGCACCGAGTCGCTGCGGGCGCTGGAGGTGGTGACGGACAAGTTCCACGCGGGCACGGACACCGCCTCGGCGAGGGTGGTGTTCACCGTGTCCGGCGGTGCCACGCTGGCGGGCCCGGATCAGCAGGCCGCCGTACGGGCCACGATCCGTGCCCTGCGCAAGGCGCCCCAGGTGACGGCGGTCGCCGACCCTTACGAGGCCAAGACGATCGCGCCGGGCGGGAAGACGGCCTACGCCAGTGTCGACTACGCGGTGGTGGCGACCGACGTGAACGCCGCAGCGCGCGAGGCGCTGGTCGCCGCCGGCGACACCGCGCGACAGGCCGGCATCGGTGTCGAGTACTCCGGAGAGGTCACCGAGCAGGAGGAAGCCGGCAGCGGCACCGAGGCTCTCGGCCTCGTCGTGGCCGCCATCGTCCTGCTGATCACCTTCGGCTCGCTCGTCGCCGCGGGCCTGCCGGTGCTGACCGCGCTCATCGGTGTCGGGATCGGCCTGCTCGGCATCCAGATCACCACCGGCTTCCTCGACCTGACCTCGAACACCGCCGACCTGGCCGTCATGCTGGGCCTGGCCGTGGGGATCGACTACGCGCTGTTCATCCTGTCGCGCTATCGACACGAACTCGCGCTCGGCCGTAGTGGTGAGGAAGCCGCCGGCCGGGCCGCGGGTTCCGCCGGTTCGGCCGTCGTCTTCGCCGGCCTGACCGTCATCATCGCCCTGGCCGCGCTCGCCGTGGTCGGCATCCCGTTCCTGGCCGCCATGGGCGCCGCCGCGGCCGGCACCGTCGCCGTGGCCGTGGTGATCAGCCTGTCCCTGGTGCCCGCGCTGCTGGGCTTCGCCGGTCGCAAGGTCCTCCCCCGGGCCCAGCGCCGCGGCACCGACCGGCCCGCCCGGACTCCGCTGGGCGAGCGCTGGGCCCGCGGTGTGGTCAGGCATCGCGTACCCGCACTGATCCTGTCGGTGGTCGTGGTCGGCGTGGTCGCGATCCCCGGACTCGGCCTGAACCTCGCGTTGCCCGACGACAGCACCGCGGCCGCCGGGTCCACCCAGCGCAAGGCGTACGACCAGCTGGCCGGAGGCTTCGGAGCCGGTATCAACGGTCCCCTGCTCGTGGTGGTCGAGGCCGCCGCCGGCCGGTCGGCGGCCGCGGGCGAACAGGCGCAGAAGCTCATCTCCGGTCTCGGGGGCGTGGTGGTCGCCACCCCGCCGGAACCGAACCGGGCCGGAGACACCGCCACCCTCAACGTCATTCCGCGGAGCGGTCCCCTCAGCGAGGAGACCAAGAAGCTCGTGCACGACATCCGCGCCCAGCAGGTGAACTTCACCGCGGCCACCGGCGGCGCGACCCTGGCCGTCACCGGCCGGACCGCGGTCGACATCGACGTGTCGGAGAAGATCAACGACGCGCTGCTGCCCTATCTGGCCGTCGTCGTCGGCCTCGCCTTCGTCCTGCTGCTGGTGGTGTTCCGCAGCATCCTGGTGCCGATCAAGGCAACCCTGGGATTTCTGCTGTCGGTGATCGCGTCGTTCGGCGCCCTGGTCTTCATCTTCCAGCAGGGCCACCTCACCGATCTGGTCGGCATCGAGTCGACCGGCCCGATCGTCAGCTTCATCCCGATCTTCCTGATCGGCATCCTGTTCGGCCTCGCCATGGACTACGAGGTCTTCCTGATCATCCGGGCCCGGGAGGAGTTCGTGCACGGGGCCGACCCGAACGACGCCGTGGTGTCCAGCATGAGGCACGGCGCGCGAGTCGTCACCGCCGCGGCGCTGATCATGATGAGCGTCTTCGCCGGCTTCGTCCTGGCCGACGACATCATCATCAAGTCGCTCGGGTTCGCCCTCGCGTTCGGCGTCGCGGTCGACGCCTTCCTGGTCCGCATGACCATCGTCCCGGCCGTGCTGTCACTGCTCGGCCGGTCGGCGTGGTGGCTGCCGAGGTGGCTCGACCGGATCCTGCCGAACGTCGACGTCGAAGGCGAGCGGCTGTCCCAGCGGCTCGCCGGCCGAAGGTCGCCGGCGGCTGATCAGCCCGGGCTCGGCTCCGCGCCCGGGGAAACCGTCGCCGCGCAGCGCCCGTAACCGGCTCAACACGGTGGGCCGCTGTCCGGCACGCGAGCAGGCGCCGGACAGCGGCCTGCGCCAAGGGTGCGGTCACAGCACTCGATCAAGTGACCGTTGCAGGGAGACCATCACCTCGTCCAGGTCGGCCGCGAACGCCGGATTGACCTGGGCCATCCCGGCGAACCACAGGCCGAAGGCCACGTCCCGGGTGGCGATGAAGTCGTCCAGATGAGTGAGATCGGGCAGCTCGCGGCGTTCACCGTAGCCATCGAGAAGCGCCGCACGGATCGCGGCGTAGTCGGCCCGGCCATGGTATTCCCACAGTGGAACCGCGATGTCATAGAGCCAGTAACCGAATCCGCAGTCGTCGAAGTCGATCAGCCGCACCACATCACCGTCGAACAGAGCGTTCTCCAGGTGGAGGTCGGCATGGATCAACCCGAAGACGTCCGGCTCGGATCCCAGACCCGCCATGACCGTACGCATCCGGCGCGCGACTTCATCGAATCGCGTACGCACCGGCGCCGGCACCAGGTCCCAGCACCCGGCGGCGGAAACACCGCCGTACTCCATGGTGTTGCCGAAGAACGTCTCCCAATCCCACCGCATGCGTACGAACCCGGATGGCGGAGCCCACACCGAAGCGTGCTCGTGCAGGCGGGCGAGGACGCCGCCCAACCGCCGGAAGTGCACGGATCTCGGATGGGCGGCCCGCATCCGTCCGTTCTGCCAGCCGAGGACCGAGCACACCCGGCCGTCGGCGACGGTGGTCGGCTGTCCACTGTGGGCCCGAATCGGCATGGGCACGCTCAGGTCGGTGTCTGCCTGCAATGCGGCCAGCCAGGTCAGTTCCGATCCGACCGCGACCCGCGAATCGACTCCACGGCCGTGCCGGTTCGGCCGGTGCACGCGCATCAGGAATCGCGCCTCGCGGGAGTCGACCCGGAACGTGGTGTTCTCGCCGTGCGCGATGAACGACAGGCGTGGCTCGTCGATCGGATAGTCCGCGAGCGCCCGCACGGCCGTGCGGCGGAGGCGTGCGACCTGTGCACGCTTCGACACCAGTGGCGGCATCCGCGCAACGTACCGCCGACGCCTCGGTGGCCGCCAGCACTTTGTCGGCGCCCGAGCGGACGTGCGACAACTCATGGAGATACTCCAGGAGTATGCCGGGCTAAGCTCGGCCCATGGCGGTGAACGAGGTGGCGGCGTCGTTGCTCTATCAGGTGATGGCCGTTGCCGGTCAGGTCACCGGCCGGATGCAGGAGGGCCTGGAGCGGCTTGACCTGACCGGCCCGACGGCGAACCTGCTCTGGATCCTGAACCCCGACGCCGAACCGCCGCCGTTGCGCAAGCTGGCCGCCCTTCTGCACTGCGATCCTTCCAACGTCACCCTCCTCAGCGCCAAGCTGGAGGAACGCGGGCTCGCCGAGCGACGCCCTCACCCCAGGGACGGACGCGTCCGGACGCTGGTGCTGACCCCCGAGGGCCGGAAGACGCGCGAGCAACTGCTCGGCATCGTCGCCAAGCGTTCCCCGTTCGCCGATCTCGACGCCGAGGAGCAGCGGCACCTGCAGTCCCTGCTGGGCAAGGCGCTCGCCGGCCGGTGAGTGGAGCGGAACACACGTACCCAATTCCTTGAGAAACTCATGTATGTTTTCAACATGGCTGTTGAAGCAGGTGCGCGCCGGGTCCGGCTGACCTCCACCGGAGGCCCCGAGGTGCTTCGCGTGGAACCCATGTCGATACCAGCGCCCGGACCAGGGCATGTCCTCATCGCCACGGAGGCCGCGGGGGTGGCCTTCCACGACGTCACCACGCGGCAGGGCCTCACCCCCGGCGCCCTTCCCGAGGTGCTCGGCTTCGACGTCGTGGGCCACGTCGCCGGGGTGGGCGCCGGCGTCACGGAATTCGCCGTCGGCCAGCGGGTCGGCGCCCTGATCGGCGCCGGCGGGTACGCGACCCATGTGCTGGCGCCGGCCAAGCGGGTCGCCCCGTTGCCCGAGGGTCATCCCGCCGAGGAACTCGACGCCCTGGTGCTCAACTACCTCACGGCCTGGCAGATGTTCCACCGGGTGGCCAGGCCCTCGCCCGGCCAGGCGGTGCTGGTGCTCGGCGCGGCCGGCGGTGTCGGGTCGGCGTTGAGCCAGATCGCCCAGGCGGCCGGCGTCAAGGTCTACGGCACCTCCGGTCCGGCCCGGCGGGCCCGGGTCGAGGCCGGCGGGGCCATCTGGGTGCGGGACGCGGCCGCGGTGCCCGCCCCGGTCGCGGCCACCTTCGACCCGGTGGGCGGCCCGTCGCTGGCACGCTCCCGCCGTGCCACGCAACCGTCCGGGGTGGTCGTGTCCTACGGATTCAGCTTCGCCACCGGCGCCGGTTACTCCAAGGCCGGGGCGATGACCCGCACCGTCGGCGCCCTGCTGCGGGCCAAACTCACGCCGGGCGCCCGGGTGGCCGTGCACACCGTGGCGCGGGCGGTCGACCGGGACCCGGCCGGCTTCCGGGCCGACATGGCCGCGCTGGTCGATCAGCTGACCACCGGAGCGCTCAAGCCCGAGGTCAGCACCGTGCCGCTCGACCAGGCCGCCGAGGCGCACCGCCGGCTCGAGAACCGCCAGGTCGAGGGCAAAGTCGTCCTGATCCCGTGAGCGCACCCCTCCGACCGACAAGGAAGTCGTCATGACCGTGGTCTTCATTCATGGAGTGCCCGAGACACCCGCCATGTGGGACGTCATCCGCCAGCGCCTCGATGCCGGGAGCGAGGTCGTGCGCCTGCCCGGATTCGGCATCCCCCGCCCCGCCGAACTGGGCGACAACGAGGCCTACGCCTCCTGGCTGGCCGAGCGGCTGCGCGAGATTCCGGGACCGCTGGATCTCGTCGCCCACGACTGGGGAGCCCACCTCCTGATCCGCGCGTTGTCGGCCTACGACGTCGACTGCCGGTCCTGGGTGGCCGACGCGGCCGAAGCCTGGCACCCCGACTTCGTCTGGGCCGAGGGCGCCCAGGTGATCCAATCGCCACAGGGCCCGGAGTTCCTGGCCGGCCTGACCGGACCCGGCGGCACGTTCGCCGAGTTCCTGCGCCCACGCGGCATGAACGAGGCGTCGCTGGCGGACGTCGACCGGACCTCGGACCAGGTGCTGGCCGACACGATGCTCATGTTCTACCGCGATGCCGTCCCGAACTTCTACCACTACCGCTCGTGGGGCCCGCGGATGGAGGCGGTACGTGCACCGGGGTTGATCGTGCACGGGAACGAGGACCCGTACGGCGACGTCGAGCTGAGCCGGCAGACGGCCGAGCGGCTCCGCACCGAGTTCATCGACCTGCCCGGCAAGTCGCACTACTGGATGCACCAGGACCCGGACGGCGCCGTCGGGCTGCTCCGCGACTTCTGGGGACGGGCCGCCGGGTAAGGCGCCTCGCCCCTCAGGCGGCGGAGCGCTCGCCGAGCGGACGCCGGCGCAGCTCGGTGCGCGCGATGGCCGGCGGCACGTACGCCTGGTCGAGCGGACCGGCGTCGGTGCCGGGCGGGACGATCTCGTCGATCCGGTCGAGCACCGCGTCGGACAGGGCGAGGTCAACCCCGGCGAGCAGGTTGTCGAGCTGCTCCATGGAACGGGCGCCGAGCAGCGCGGTCGTGACCCCGGGGTGTGCGATCGCGAACGCCATCGCGAGGTGCGGCATGGTGAGCCCCGCCTCCGCGGCGAGCGGGATCAGTTTCTCGACCGCGTCGACGCGGCGCTCATCGCTGAACGACCTCATCATCGTCGAGCGGCGGACGTCGCTGTCCTGCCCGCGGCGGACCCGGCCGGTGAGCATGCCCTGACCCAGCGGACCCCAGACCAGGGTGCCCATGCCGTACTGCTGCGCGATCGGAAGCACCTCACGTTCGATGCCGCGGTTGAGGATCGAGTAGGGCGGCTGCTCGGTGCGTGGGCGCTCCAGCCCGCGCCGTTCGGCCGTCCACTGCGCCTCGACCATGGTGGAGGCCGGCAGCCCGGACGTCCCGAACGCACGGATCTTGCCGCTGCGGACGAGGTCGGTCAGCACGGACAACGTCTCTTCGATGTCAGTGCCCGGATCGGGCCGGTGGATCTGGTAGACGTCGATGTGATCGGTCTGCAGCCGGCGCAGCGAGTTCTCCACGGCGGTGGTGATCCAGCGCCGGGAGGCCCCCTGATGGTTGGGGTCCGCGTCGACCGGACGGCCCACCTTGGTGGCCAGCACCACGTCGTCACGGCGGCCCTTGAGCGCCCGTCCGACGATCTCCTCCGAGTCCTGGTAGGCGTCCGCGGTGTCCACCAGGTTGATGCCGGCGTCGAGCGCCTTGTGGATGATGCGGATCGATTCGGCCGGCTCGTTGCCCATCGAGGTGGCGAACATCAACGCGCCCAGCCCGTAGGGACTGACCTTGATGCCGGTTCGGCCGAGGGTTCGGTACTGCATGGCGGTCTCCTGTTGTACTCTGCGATAACCGGAAAGCCCTTCCGGAACTGTAGCGGAAAAGCTTTCCGGTTAGCAACAGGAGGGAATCATGCCCGCGAGCGGCAGACGCGACGGTGACGCGCCCAGGCGTCAACGGGCCGACGCCACGCGTAACGTCACCGCCTTGCTGCAGGCCGCCAAGTCGGTGTTCATGAGCAGCGGCGTGGACGCGCCGGCCAAGGAGATCACCGACCTGGCGGGACTGGGCGTGGGAACTCTCTACCGGCATTTCCCCCGCCGGTCCGACCTCATCGTCGCGGTGCTGCAACATGAGGTGGACGAATGCGTGCAAGCCGCCGGGCAGCTCAGGACCACCGTCGCTCCCTGGCCGGCGTTCATGACCTGGATCGAGCAGTACACCGAGTTCGTCGGCACCAAGGGCGGGCTGGCCACCGCGCTACACTCGGGCGATCCGGCCTACAACGACCTCCCGCTGCATCTCCTCGACCGGCTCGAACCGGCGCTCGAGGTGCTCCTCGCCGACGCGGTGGCCGCCGGGCAGGCGCGCGGCGACGTCACCGCGCGTGACGTGCTCACGACCGTCGCTCTGATCTGCCAGCCGGTTCCCGGCGCCCCGGCGGACTTCAACCGGCGGATGGCCCGGGTATTCGTGGACGGACTGACGGCACAAACGCCGTAACCCTCACGCCCAGCGCAACACGTCCCCGCCGGCGTTGAACCGGCCCAGCTCAGCACGCTCGCCGTCGGCCGCGGCCAGGTGGTCGCCGAGCTGCGGCATGTACGGCGCCACCCGGCCGGCGAACTCGTGGAGTCACGATCCAGGGCCAGCACGGCGGTCACCGGCGCGCCACGCGACTGCGCCCGGTTACGTTCGTTGAGGTGCGGTAAGAGCCGGTCAAAACCTTCCGGGGTACGCACGAACAGCACGCGCAACGGCTGGATGTTGAACATCGTCGGTGGCCATTTCGCGAGGTCCCAGATCTCGGCCAGCAGATCGTCGCCGACCGGTGCGGGCGCGAACCGTTTGACGGTGTGCGCGTCGCCGAACAGCAACCCGCGGCCGGCCGCCTCGAGCCCGCCCGCCTCGACGGAGGCCGGTGTCACCAGGTGCTCCTAAACGCGTCGCCCCATTCGGGGTCGTACTCGCGCAGATCCTGCGGAGGATCGACCGGCGGGCCGCCGGTGCCGGCCGGCGCCATCCGGCTCAGGGCGTCGACCTCCGCGCCTCGTCGTGTTTCCGCACCGCCATCGTGTCCGGCGCTCGCCGCGCGCCGTCATGGTGGCGCTCAGATAAGCGTCGCTTGCCGCGACGATCCGCAGATCCGGGTCCAGCGCCAGATAGAGCCCGGGAGCTGACTCGAAACTGCTGACCACCCGGGCCACTGGAACCATCCGGGTCTCGGTGGTGGCGGCCTCGGGAGATGACGGAAGTTCGATCCAGACCCGCAGGCATAGGACACGGTGTGCCAGGGGACCGCTCTGGAAGCGGCCCGCCGGATCATCATCCTCGAAGATCAACCCCAAGAAGCCCTTTCACCACAACGAACACCATCAGCGGCGAGCAGGCGCCGCTTGAGCCGAGCATCGCGTCCTTCGCCACCAGGAGACAGCCTTCCGTCGTCGGCCGTGATCGGTTCTGCCAAAACGGAGAAAGCTCAGAACTCCGCCGAGGATGCCGATTGGTGCTTCGGTAGAGCATCCACGTCCACGGGGGTCGTCGTGAGTTCGGTGTCGGATAGCGGTCGGCCGGTGGGCACGTCCGGTCTTCTAGGGTTGATCAAGGACCGGTCGGTGATCACGAAGATCCTGACAGCGGTGCTGCTGGTCGCGACGATCGGTTCCGGGGTCGCGGTGTTCTCACTGGTCAAGATGTCGGCGGTCAACGACAGCACCGGCGCGGTGTACGACGGCGGCCTACAGCTGCAGAAGGTCGCCGAGATGCGCAACGCGTTCAACCGTGTCCGCACCGACGTCCTCGAACATCTGGTGGCTGCCGACGGTGCCGGTAAAGATGCGGCCGAGCAGTCTCTCGCCAAGAACGAGAAGGGTGTCGCCGAGTCGGAGAACGCCTACAAGCAATTCCCCCTCGGCCCCATCCGTGTCGAAGCGCTGGCAAAGTTCGACGACGCCTGGCGAGAGTTTCTGAGCATCGTGAAGGGTCGGTTGCTGCCGCTGAGCCGCGCCGGCAAGCAGGCCGAGATCGCCAAGCTCCGCAAGACCGAGACGTTGCCGTTGATCGCGGAGATGCGGGAGGCGATGGACACCCTGGCCGCGCAGACCGTGGTCAAGGCGAAGGAAGAAAAGACTACCGCGCAGAGTGACTACACCACCTCCCGGACCCTGGTCGTGGTGCTGATCATCGTGGGTGCCGCACTCGGTGTGGCCGCGTCGATCGGGATCGCCCGGCTGATCACCCGGCCGCTGGCGCGCTGCGTGCAAGTTCTGGACCGGGTGCGCGGCGGTGACCTGACCGGACGCACCGGACTGACCGGCCGGGACGAGGTCGCCCAACTGGCCCAGGCGCTGGACGCTTCCACCGCCGCGATCGCAGGTATGGTAAAGCAAGTCGGCGCCAGCTCGCAGCACGTCGCGGCCGCCTCCGAACAGCTGTCCAGTGTCTCGGTCGAGATGTCCTCAGCCGCCGAACAGACCTCCGCGCAGGCCAGCAACGTGGCCACCCAGGCGGGACAGGTCTCACGCAACGTGCAGAGCGTGGCCGCGGGCGCGGAAGAGATGGGCGCGTCGATCCGGGAGATCGCCGGCAACGCCAGCGAGGCGGCCAACGTCTCCGCCTCAGCCACCCAGACCGCCAACCGCACCAACACCATCGTCGCGAAACTCGGCCAGTCGTCCACCGAGATCAGCAGCGTGGTTCAGCTGATCACCGCAATCGCGGAACAGACCAACCTACTCGCGCTCAACGCCACCATCGAGGCCGCCCGCGCCGGCGAACTCGGCAAAGGCTTCGCCGTCGTCGCCTCCGAGGTCAAGGACCTGGCCCAGGAAACCGCCCGGGCCACCGAGGACATCTCCCGCCGCATCGCGACGATCCAGGACGAGACCGGCCAGGCCGTCACCGCGATCGCTGAGATCACCTCGGTCACCTCACGGATCAACGACTACACCTCGACCATCGCCGCGGCCGTGGAAGAACAGACCGCCACCACGAGCGAGATGGCCCGCAGCGTCAACGACGCCGCCACCAGCGCCACCGACATCGCCTCCACCATCGACGGCGTCGCCCAGGCCGCCGACTCCACCGCCACCGGCGCCACCCAAACCCAGGCCACCGCCCAGGACCTGGCCAGAATGGCCGCCGAACTCCAGTCGACCGTCGCCGCCTACCAGGTCTGACCACCCCGACTCGATCTCCACGAACGGCCCATTGTGAGAGAAGATCCACTATGGCACCCCGCTCCGAGGTGCCACATCGGTAGGCCTCATCCGGCCCGAGGATGATCGGCGCGTCAGCCCCGGGGCGGAGCCATCCGCAACTTCGCCCGACGAAACTCTCAGTCCGACGGCGCGGCGGAGCGCGGTCGGGCCAGTTATCGGCTTCGATGTCCTGACGGTGGGCGGCCAGGACAGCCGCGCCGGCGGCGCTTCCGCGAGGCCGGCGGTGGCGATGCTGTGGTCGCACCTGTGCCGTTGGGATGAGCTGGCAGTCGCCTGCCTGCGCGGTGGGCAGGCTGTGTTGGCGGTCGGCCGGGTGATCCCGCGCCGGGCCAGGGTCGTAGCCTTTTTCGCCGTGCAGCTTCGCGGGCCGTTTCCGCGGCGGTGGGTGCTGGCCGACGAGATCGGGAACGACTCCGGCAGCTCGTTCCAGGCGCAGCCGGAGCCGAGCACGTACAGGATCGCCGCGAGCGCTACGCGGTCGTCGATACGCCGCCGGCCGCCGCCCTGATGCCTTACTCGGGTGCTCGGGCAGCAGCGGCCGCGCGAGGTGCCACCACCCTTCCGGCCTTCCGGCCTTCCGGCCTTCCGGAAGATCTTGGACAGCGCCTGGCTGTCCCCCGGCTGACGGGGACAAGACCGATTTATCGCGCTCCCGGCCGGTCCGCGCGATACTGTGACGGTTCGATCCGGTCGGCAATGGACGGTCGCCATGTCTGCGGTTGGAGCGGTGCCGCCGCTGGTCGGGCGGTCGGCGGAGCTCGCCCGGGTGACCGTGCGGCTGGAGCGCGCGGCCGGCGGGCAGGGCGGGATGCTGATGGTCGCCGGTCCCTCGGGCATCGGCAAGACCCGGTTGACGTCGGAGATCCTGGCGCTCGCCCGCGACGCGGGCTGGACGGTGCTCACCGGCGGGGCCCGGGTTCTGGGCAGCCGGCAGGGATACGCGCTGTGGCTGGACGTGCTGGCGCCGTACCTCGCGGGGTTGCCGCAGCCCGAGCGAACGCGGCTGGTCGACGGGCTGCCGGATCTGGGGCGGCTGCTCGCCGGTCTGCACCTGGCGCCCCCGGTGCCGCTGCTCGACGCGGCGCTGGAGCGTACCCGGCTGTTCGAGGCAGTGGCCCGGCTTCTGGTCCGGATCGCCGATCGCGGACCTGTCACGGTCGCGCTGGACGATCTGCACTGGAGCGACCCCGGGTCGATGGAGCTGCTGCACTACGCCGCTCGAGGACTGGCCGACCGGCCGGTGCTGGTGATCGGCACCTACCGCACGGATGAGGCCGAGGCCACGCCGGAACTGTTCACGATGCTGCGGGACCTGAGCCGGGACGACCTGGTGGACGAGATCCGGCTGAGCGGCCTGGACGTGGAGGCGACCCGCGCGCTGGCCGCTTCGATGCTGGGCGGCGATCCCCCGGAGGAGCTGGTCACGAGCCTGGTGGCGCGCACCGTCGGCAGTCCGTTCATGGTGACGGCGCTGGTCGAGGAGCTGCGCTCGACCGGTGAGCTGTTCCGCAGCGGCGGCGCGTGGGTGGTCGGCCCGGGTGCGCTGCGGACCGTACCCGCGGTCGTCGGAGATCTGGCCCGGGCGCGACTGCGCCGCCTGGACCCGGCGCAGCGGACCGTCGTGGAGCTGGTCGCGGTCGCGGGCGCCGCCGCCACCGTGCCGGTGCTGGCGGACGCGTACGGCGCCGAGATCCCCGGCGCCGGTGCGGCGTCCGTCCTGGCCGCGGCCCGGGACCTCGCGGAGGTGGGCCTGCTGGCCGAGGAGATTGTGGACGGCACGGTCCGATACCGCACCACCCATCCGGTGTACGCCGAGGTCGCGTACGCCGGGCAGCCGGAGTCCATGCGCCGGCACCGGCACGCCGTGGTCGCGGCCGCGCTCGAGCGGCGGTACGCGGACGACGTACGGCTGCTCGCACCGCACTACCTGGGCGCTCATGACCAGGTCGATCCGGAGCGGGCCCTGGCGGTGCTCCACGCGGCCGGGAACCGCGCGCTGGCCGCCCACGCCGGCGCCGAGGCGGTCGATCTGCTGGCCGCGGCCCGGGGTGTCGCCCGCGCCCGGGGCGACGCGGCGCTCGGGATCACCCTGGCCGAGCGGCTGGGCGACGCCTGGTACAGCGTCCGGCGCACCGACGCGGCGGTCGAGGCCTGGTCCGAGGCGTTGGACGGCCACCGGCGGGCCGGCGACACCGAGGCGGTGGCGCGGGTCGCTCGCCACCTCGCCGACGCGCTGTGGGACAGCGGCGAGTTCGACCGCACAAGGCAGCTGGTCGCGGACGTCCTGGCCGCCGACCAGCCGGCCGGACCGGCTTCGGAGCTGCTCCGGCTGCGGGAGACGGCGCTCTGGCTGGCTCTGCGGACCGGCGACATGGCGGAAGGCGAGGCCCACGCCGCCGAACTGCGAGCGCAGGGCCGACGGTTCGGCTCGAACCGGGCCACCCTGCTGGCCGATCTCTTCGAGGCGGCGGCCCAACGCGATCGCGGTGAATACGAGGCCGCCCGGCGCGTGCTGCTCGATCGGTACGACGCCATCGTCGCGCTCGACGATCCCCTGCTGCTCAACATGGCCCTGCGTCCGCTCATCCTGATCGAGCTGGCGCTGGCGGGTCCCCCGGCGGCGTTGCGGCGCGGCGCCGAGGCGATGTCCCGGGCCCGCGCGTCGGCCGTCCTCGCCCTGGAGGTCAGGCCTCGTACGTTGATCGGGATCGCGCATTTCTTCGCCGGCGACTGGGAGGCCTCGTTGCGCGCGGCGACCGAGTTGCTCGCGGTCGGCCACCGGATCGCCAGCCCGCGGGCGGTGGCGGCGGGGCTGTCCGGCCGGGCCCTGGTGCTCTGCCACCGAGGTGAACTGGCCGCCGCCGCCCAGTGCCTGGCCGAGGCGCGGTCGGCCTTCGGCGGTGGGCGGCCGGCGGACCGCCACATCTTCAGCCACATCGAGACGCTGGACATGATGGTCGCTCTACATCGCGATCCCGGCGGCGTTCCGGCCGATGCGCCGACCGCGCCCGGGCTGTTCCTCGCCGAGCTCACCCTGGCGGTCCATGGTCACGCCCAGCTGGCCGCGGGCGACGTGGTGGCGGCGGCCACGACCCGCGATCGCCTGACGGCGGTCGGGCCCGGCGCGCCGTTCTCGCTGGCCCTGGCCGACCGGCTCACCGCATCGATCCACCGGGCGCGCGGTGATGTGGTCGCGGCGCGGGAGGCGGCGGCGCGTGCCGCCGCCACGTTCACCGGCCTGCACATGCCGTTCGAGGCCGCGCGGTGCTGGTTGGAGTGGGCCGGGGACGGTGATCCTCCCGGTGCGGTGGACACCGTCCAGAAGGCCCTGCGTGTCTTCGTCCGGCTGGGCGCCCGGCACCTCGCCGACCAGGCCCGGCACCGGCTGCGAGCGCTGGGCGCCGTACCGGCGCCGGCCGATCGGTCGCCCCGGCCGGCCGGCGACCCGCTGAGCCCACGCGAACGGGAGGTCGTCCTGCTCGTCGCGGCCGGGCTGGGCAACGCGGAGATCGCACGCCGGCTCGTGATCAGCCCGCGCACCGTCACCACCCACCTGCAACACGTCTACGCCCGCCTCGGCATCGGTTCGCGGGCCGCGCTGGTCCGCTACGCCCTCGATCACGCGGTGGTGGCCCCGGCGCGGATACGTAGCCCGCGACAGCCCGGTACGTAGCCCGACGGATAGCCGCGCCGGGGCAAGGGCCGGGAAGGTTGGTGGTGTCCCCGAACAGAGGAGCCGTCGATGTCGGCATCCACCTCCCGCGACGTCCTGATGCTGGCCGGCCTGAAGGCACCGGACGCCGGGGCGGCCGGCCGCAAGGCGACCACCCTGGCGGTGCTGCGCCGGGCCGGGTTCGACGTACCGGATGGATTCGTGGTCACCACCGACGCTTTGGATCGGGTGGTCCGTGCCGCGGGGCCGGACACCGGCCTGACCGCGGCAGGCGCGGCCGAGCTGGACCTCGACGAGGAACTGGCCGCTCGGATCCTCGCCGCCGCCGAGCGGTTGGACGGCGGCCCGTACGCCGTCCGCTCCTCGGGCGTGGACGAGGACGGCACCCAGGCGTCACACGCCGGCCAGTACCGCACGCTCCTCGGCGTACCGGGCGGCGCGGCGCTGCTGCGCGCGATCCGCCACTGCTGGGCGTCGGGCTACACCGAGCACGTCGCCGCCTACCGGACCAGCCGCGGGCTGCCGGCCGCCGGACGCGTCGCCGTCCTGGTCCAGCCGATGGTGCCGGCCGACGCCGCCGGTGTGGCGTTCACCAAGAACCCGGTGAGCGGCGACGAGCGCGAGACGATCGTGAACGCGGTCGAAGGCCTCGGCGACCGGCTGGTCGACGGCGCGGTGGCCGCCGACGAATGGGTCGTGCGCGACGCGGCCGCACAGCGCCTGACCAGCGACGGGTCGGCGATCGACCGATACTCGGCGCTTCGCGTCGCGGCGCTGGCCCGCCGGGTGGCCGAGCATCAGGGCAGCCCGCAGGACATCGAATGGGCGCTGGCCGGGGACCGGTTGGTCCTGCTGCAGGCCCGGCCCATCGTCACCGCCGCAATGGACGTGCCGGTCCCCGTCCCGGTCCCGGCCGAACCGCCACCCGGGTACTGGACACGCGAGGCCAGCCATGCGCCGCTGCCGTGGACGCCGTTCACCCGGGAGCTGCTCACCGCCCGTGCGCCCGCGATCGCGGCGATGTGCGCGGACTTCGGTTTCCTCCTCGAGCGCGTGGACCTGCGCGACATCGGTGGCTGGGAATACGTACGACTGGTGCCCCTCGGCGGCCGGGACCGCCGCCCACCACCCGACCTGCTCGTCGGGCTGCTGGCACGGCTGGTTCCGGCGGTACGCCGGCGGGTGCGCGCCTGCGTCGACGCGTACCGGACGGACCTGCCGGCCCGGCACATCACCGCCTGGTACGACCAGTGGCAGCCGGCGTTGAAGAACCGGACCAGCCTGCTCCTGGCCGCCGAGCCGTCCACCGACGACCCCGATCAGCTCGCCCAGCACCTCGACGATGCCGTGGCCCTGTTCGCCGCGGGCATCATGGCGCACTTCCGGGTGCACGGGGCGATCGCGCTGATGCTCAGCGAGCTCGCCGAGGCCTGCCGAGATCTCCTCGGCTGGGACGATGGGCAGACGCTGCGGCTGTTGTCCGGCCTGTCGGCCCGATCCACCGAACCGGCGCACCGCCTCGCCGTGCTGGCCGCGCTGGCCCGGGAGCGCCCGGCCGTCCGCGCGTTCGTGGCGGGCGCCGGGCCCGGCGGGCCGGCGCCGACCGCCGCCGTCGACGAGGAGTTCGCGGCCGGATTCGCCGACTATCAAAGGACTTTCGGTCGCCGCGCGCTGCGGTACGAGGCCGCCGACCCGAACCTGGACGAGCTACCGTGGCTCACCCTCAAACTGATCCGCGACCAGCTCACCCAGGGGTACGACCCGCAGGCCGAGGCCGCCGACCTCGACGCCGTCCGGACCTCGGCCGAACAAGCTGCCCGCGATCTGCTGGCCACCCGGAGCACGGACGACCGGGAGCGGTTCGACCGGGCCCTGTCGCGCGCCCGGCGGGCCTACCCGGCGCGCGAGGACAAGGAGTTCTTCACCTACAGCGGTCCCCTCGCCGTGGTCCGGCGGGCCGCCCTGGCGGTGGGACGCCGGCTCGCCGCGGCCGGCCAGATCGCCGCGCCCGGCGACGTGTTCTTCCTCGAACCGCCGGAGGCCGGCGACGCTGTCCGTGCGGGGACCGACCAGCATCAGCGGGTCGCCCGCCGCAAAGCCGAGCGCGCCTGGGTCCTGGCGCACCCGGGACCACCCTCCTACGGCCCCGACCCCGGTCCACCGCCGTCGATGGACCGCTGGCCCCGCGAGGTCGCCGCCGCGAACACGGCCCTGCTCTGGTACCTCGACCGCATCCTGGGTGCGGCGCCGGTGCCCGGCCGTCCGGGCCTTGTCTGCGGGCTGGCGGCCGGCCCCGGCCGCTACACCGGGCCGGCCCGGGTGATCGCCGGCGAGGACGACTTCCACCTGATCCGTCCCGGGGACGTCCTGGTCTGCCCGACGACCGCGCCGGTGTGGTCGGTGCTGTTCCCCAGCATCGGCGCCCTGGTGACCGACACCGGTGGCACCCTGTCCCACCCGGCGATCATCGCCCGGGAATACCGGATTCCGGCCGTCGTCGGCACCGGCTGTGCCACCCGGACCCTGCGCGACGGCCAGTTGATCACCGTCGACGGTGACGCCGGGACGGTGGCGGTGGTGGCGTCATGAGCACAGCCATCGGACCCGAGCCGGATTCGCTGCTCGGCGAGGTCGGCGAGTCCCTCATGATCGCCGCCGTCCTCGCGGCCGCGGACCGGCTGCGGGTCCTCGACCACCTCGACCGGAGCCCGGTCGATCCGGCGGCCCTCGTGGCCGACGGTGGCCTCGACCAGCGGAGCGCGCCGCTGCTGCTGGCGGCCCTGCACGGGCTGGGACTGACCACTCAGGACGGGGACGGCAGGTACCGGGCCGGCGAACCTGGGCTCGCCGCGGCGGCCGGTGTGCTGCTCGACATGTCCCGGTCGCTGACCGAGGTGCTCTGCACCGGCCGGCGGGGCCTATCCGTCGACCGCCGGCAGGACGCCGAGCGCTACTACCCCGCCGTGGTCGGGCCGCTCGGTCAGGCCATGACCGGCCCGGCCGGCCGGGCCGCGGCCCTTCTCGCCCAGCACCGGCCCGCGTACCGGGACGTGCTCGACCTCGGCGCGGGCGCCGCCCCGTGGAGCCTCGCCGTGGCCCGGCGTCTGCCGGCCTGCCGGGTCACCGCACTGGACCTGCCGGGCACCCTGGCGATGACGCGGGCCGCGGTCACCGCCGCCGGGCTCGCCGGCCGGTACGCCTTTCACGCCGGCGACCTGTTCGCCGACCCGCTCCCGCAGGAGACCTACGACCTCGTCTTCGCGGCGAACCTGTGCCACCTGTTCCCCGCGGCGGTCAATCGGCGTCTGCTCCGCTCGGCCGCACGGCTCACCCGGGCCGGGGGAACGGTCGCGGTGATCGACATCCTGCCCGACGCCGCCGGCCGGCACCGGCGAGCAGTCGCCCTCTACGCGCTCACGCTCTACGCCCGCACGTCGGCCGGACAGCTGCACACCTACGACGACCATCGCGAGTGGCTGACCGCGGCCGGGTTCACCGGCGTCCGGCGCACCGACGTGGCCGGCGACCTCCCGCTCACCATGATCACGGCCGTTCGCGGACCGGCGGCCGACCCCGGCGACGAGTGAATCCGACGTTGACGGCCTTCACGCGGTGCGGGCCGGGAGGCTGACCGTCACGCTCAGCCCGCCGCCGGGGCGAACGCTCGCCACGGCCTGACCGTCGTGCGCCACGGCGATCGAGGCGACGATGGCCAGGCCGAGCCCGAAGCCGCCGTCGCCGGTGCGTTCGTCCAGCCGCCGGAACGGTTCGAACAGCTCGCCGACCCGGCCGGCGGCGACCTGCGGGCCGGTGTTGTCCACCGTGAGCGACACGCGGGCGCCGTCGGTGCTCGTGCTGATCCAGACGGCGCCGCCCGGGACGTTGTAGCGGACCGCGTTGTCGAGCAGGTTGGCCGCGAGGCGTTCCAGCAGGATGGGGTCGCCTCGCGTCGGCGCCGGCGTCAACGAGGTGTGCAGCCGCGCGGTGTCCGGGGCCGATGGGGCGGCGTCGATCGCGTCCTCGATGACGGTGGCGAGGTCGACCGTCGTCCGGTCGACCTGACCGCGGTCCGTGCGGGCCAGGGTGAGCAGCGCCTCGATCAGCGCCTGGGCGTGGCACACGGCGTCGCGGACGTCGCGGCCCATGTCCAGCAGTTCGCCGCGGGTGGGTTCGGGCTTGGCCAGCACCACGTCGACGGCGGTACGCATGACGGTCAGCGGCGTCCGCAACTCGTGGCCGGCGTTGGCGATGAACCGGCGCTGGCCCTCGAACGCCGACTGGAGGCGGTCGAGCATGTCGTCGAACGTGTCGGCCAGTTCGCGTAGTTCGTCGTGCGGGCCGGTCAACGCCACTCGCGCCGTGAGGTGTTCGTCGGAGGCGTTGCGGGCCGCCTCGGTGATCCGGTGCACCGGCCGCAGCACCCGCCCGGCGACGATCCAGCCGGCGGCCGAGGCCAGGAGCGTGACCACGGCGAGCGTGCCCAGCGAATACCGCAGCAACTGTTCGAGGGTCGCCTCGCGTTGGGTCGTGGCGCCTTCGAGGACGCCCTCCTGGTAGGCCGCCTTGCACTTGTACACCAGGTCCGGATCGGCGTCCGGGTTGCCGGACGCCTTCGCGCAGGTCGCGGCGAAGTCGGCCGGGGCGGTCTGCTTCGCCTCGGCGCTGTCCTTCCCGGGCGCCGGAGCGGGCAGGTTCGCCGCGAGCAGGCCATAGGTGATCACCACCAGGATCACCCCGCAGAGCGCGAACAGCCCGCTGTACAGCAGAGTCAGCCGGACCCGGACGGTCAGCCGGGGACGGATCGCGAACCGGCCGCGGTTCACAGCCGGTAGCCCCGGCCGACCACGGTCTCGATCAGTGGCGGCGGGCCGAGCTTGCGCCGCAACCGGGTCAGCGTCACCGACACGACGTTGCTGAACGGGTCGGCGTTGACGTCCCACACGTGCTCCAGCAGCTCCTCGGCGCTGACCACAGTGCCGTCCGCGGCGGCCAGCATCTCGAGCACCCCGAACTCCTTGCGGGTCAGCGACAGGGCCCGCCCGGCGCGGGTGGCCCGGTGGCGGGCGCGATCGACGGTCAGGTCGCCCCGCCGGACCAGCGGCGGCGCCGAGGGGGCACGGCGGGCCAGGGCGCGGACCCGGGCGACCAGCTCCGGGAAGGCGAACGGCTTGCCCAGGTAGTCGTCGGCGCCCAGCTCGAGGCCGTCGACCCGGTCGTCCACCGAGGCCGCGGCGGTCAGCAGCAGGATCCGCGCGGCGACACCGGCCAGGGATCGGCAGACCTGATCCCCATGTACGAGCGGCAGGTCCCGGTCGAGAACGATCACGTCGTACGCGGTATCCGACGCACCGGCCAGCGCCGCGGCGCCGTCATGGACGACGTCGACCGCCATGCCGGCGTCCGTCAGCCCCTCGCCGATCCGGGCGGCCAACGTGATGTGGTCCTCGGCCACCAGCACGCGCATGCCGACATTGTGCCCCGCCGGACATGACATCCGTCCAACACGGCACGTAGCGCTGATGTCATCGCCTTCCCGATAGACCTGTCGGCGTCCAGTGCGAAATCGCCATCGGGGGTTCGTGATGAAACGTTTCCTGGCCGCCACGGCGGCCGCTGCCGCTCTGATCGTCCTCGGCGGGTGCTCCGACGTTCCGCCCGCGCCGACGGTGCCGCAGCTGGCCGGCCGCAGCGGCGGCACCGGCGAGGGCAGCGGCGGCGCCGGAAATCCCAACGCCGTCGGCGGGGACGGCAGCGCCGAGCGCCGGGCCCGGCTGCACGCCGCCGGGGACTGCGTCCGGAAGCACGGGGCGCCGCGCTACCAGGACCCGCTGCTGACCGCCGACGGTTTCGTCTACACCGACGACGTCGCCCTGCGCGACCTGGACGGGCCGGAGCTGGACGCCATCCAGACGGCCTGCCGCGACCTCATCCGGGCGGCGGCGTTCTCGATGCGCGACCAGGGCCCACCGCCGCCGAACCTGATCCGGGCCGGGGTGAAGTCGGCCCAGTGCCTGCGCGCCAACGGCCTGCCCGGCGTCAAGGACCCCACCGCCGACCGGCACTTCTCGCCGGGCAAGGGGTTCGGGCTCGATCCGGACTCGATTCCGGCCGGCGGGAAGCAGAACCCGGTCGTGATGCGGGCGCTGACCGCGTGCCGGGCGGTCCTGGACGAGGAGGCACAGGTGTCCAGCCTGGGGAACCTCGGCCATGCGTAGGCGGGTGGCCCTCGGGGCGGTCGTCCTCGCGGCGGCCGGGGCCTCCGGCGCCGGCTGGTGGCTGCGGGACACGCCGGCTCGATCGGCGGGCGGGGTGCCGACGGGCTCCGCGACCGTGACCCGCACCGACCTGACGACCACGACCGCGGTGCCCGGCACGCTGGGATACGTCGGTACGTACTCGGTGCACCGGCCGGGCGGCGGCACCGTCACCTGGCTGCCACGGCCGGGTCAGGTGATCGTCCGGGGCCGGCCGGTCCTCGCCGTCGACAACCGGCCGGTCCGGCTGCTCTACGGCGACCGGCCCGCGTGGCGATCACTGGCCCTGGGCGTCACCACCGGACCGGACGTCCACGCGCTGGAGCGGAACCTGGTCGCGCTCGGGCACGCCACCCGGGCCGGCCTGACCGTCGACGGCCGGTTCACCGGGGCGACCGCCGCGGCCCTGCGCCGCTGGCAGCGGGCGACCCACCAGCCGGTCACCGGGCGGCTCGAGCTGGGCGCCGTCACGTTCCAGCCTGGCCCGTTGCGCGTCACCACCCTGGGCGCGACGGTGGGTGGGCCGGCGATCGGCGACGCCGGCGGCCCGTTGCTGTCCGGCACCTCGCCGGTCGTCGGGGTGGCGCTCGCCGTGCCGGTCACCGAGAGCCACCTCGTCCATCTGCAGGACGCCGTCACGGTCACCCTGCCCGGCGGCGACACCCTGCCGGGACGGGTCACCGAGCTGTCGACGGTGGCATCGGCCCCCGGTGCCAACGAGCCCGGCCGGGGCGATCAGCTCCCGTCCGTCGCGGCCACGGTCACCCTCGGCCGGCAGGCGGCCGGCGCCGCCCTCGACCAGGCGCCGGTCGAGGTCCACGTGACCACCGGCTCGGCCGACGGGGTCCTGGCCGTGCCGATCACCGCGCTGGTCGCGCTGGCCGGCGGCGGGTACGGCGTGTACCTGCTCGACGCGCCCGCGCGGCGGCTGATCGGCGTCACCCCCGGCCTGTTCTCCGACACGCTCGTCGAGGTCACCGGGGACGGCCTGGCCGAGGGCATGACGGTGGAGGTGCCGGTGTCATGACCACGCCGGCTCTGGAACTGTCCGCCGTGCGCAAGGTGTATCCGGGTCCGACCCCGGTCATCGCGCTCGACGGCATCGACCTGGTCATCCGGACCGGCGAGGCGGTCGCCATCACCGGCGCGTCCGGCGCCGGCAAGTCCACCCTGCTCGGGATCCTGGGCACACTCGAACGACCCACCAGCGGCGCGGTGCGGATCGCCGGGACCGATGTGGCGGCTCTCCCGGACGCGAAGCTGTCCGCCGTCCGGGCCGGCCGCCTCGGCTTCGTCTTCCAGCAGTTCTTCCTCCTCGATCACCTCAGCGTGCTCGACAACGTGGCGACCGGCCTGCTCTACCGGGGCCTGCCGGCCCGGGTCCGCCGCGAACACGCCGCCGAGGCGCTGCGCGGAGTCGGACTGGCCGGTCGGATCGGGCACCGGGCCGGGCAGCTCTCGGGCGGCGAACGGCAGCGGGTCGCCGTGGCCCGGGCGACCGTCGGCCGGCCGGCGGTGCTGCTGGCCGACGAGCCGACCGGCAGCCTGGACTCGGCCACCGGCGCCGGCATCGTCGAGCTGCTCGCCACGCTGGCCGGCCAGGACACCACGGTCGTCCTGATCACCCACGATGCCGGCGTCGCCGCGGCCATGCGGCGGCAGGTGCGGCTGCGTGACGGCCGGATCGTCAGCGACACCGGGACACCGGCGTGACCTCGCGGCTGCGTCTGCCCGACGCGATCACCCTGGCCACCAGCGGTCTCCGGGCCCGCCGCGTCCGCACGGCGCTGTCCGCGCTGGGCGTCGCCATCGCCGTCGCGGCCGTGGTCGCCGTGCTCGGCATCGCCGAGTCGGCCAAGGCCGACCTCGTCAGCCGGCTCGGCGAGGAGGGCAATCTGCTGACCGTCGCGTCCGCACAGTCGATCAACGGTCGTGAGGTGCCGCTACCGATCACCGCCGAACCCATGATCAGGCGGATCCCGCCGGTGCGGACGGTCACGGCCGTGGCCACTCTCGCCGATGTCGGCGTACGCCGCAGCACTGCCGTCCCGGCCGTGCAGACCGGCGGCATGAACGTGCTCGCCGCACAGGTCTCGCTGCCGGAGACGGTGTCGGCGCGGATGCTGCTCGGCCACTACCTCGACGCGACCGCGGACGACTACCCGGTGACCGTTCTCGGCTACGAAGCCGCGAGGATTCTCGGCATCGGCTCCCTCGACGCCTCGACACAGGTCCTGGTCGGCGACCGCTACTTCACTGTCGCCGGAGTGCTCGCGCCGGTCACCGTGGCGCCGGAGATCGACGTCGCCGCGCTGATCAGCTTCCCGCAGGCGGAACAGCTCTTCGGGCGGACCGGCGGACCGAGCCGGATCTACCTGCGCGCCGACCCGGACCAGGTGGCCGCGGTCGCCTCCGTGCTCACCGCCACGACGGTGCCGCAGGGGCAGGAGGACGTCCAGGTACGCCGGCCGTCCGACCTGCTGGTGGCCCGGATCGCGGCCAAGAACACGTTCGTCGGGCTGTTCCTCGGGCTGGGCGCGATCGCGTTGCTGATCGCCGGGGTCGGCATCGCCAACATCATGGTGATCTCGGTCCTGGAACGGCGCGCAGAGATCGGGCTCCGCCGTGCGCTCGGCGCCCGCCGCCGGCACGTCGCCGCCCAGTTCCTGCTCGAGTCGACGTTGCTGGCGGCGATCGGCGGACTGCTCGGCACGGGACTCGGGGTGGCGGCGACCGCCGTCGCCGCCCGGCTCGGCGGCAATCCGGTCGTCGTACCGGCGCAGGGGCTGGCCGCCGGCCTCATCGCGGCGCTGCTGATCGGCGCGCTCGCCGGCCTCTACCCGGCCGCCCGGGCCGCACGCCTGTCACCCGTGGAGGCGCTCCGGGCGCTGTGATCCAGCCCGAGGGCGTCACGGTCGCCGGCGAGCCTGAGCGCCCGCCGACGCTGGATCCGCTCCAGGTGGGGTAGACCGATACGGTGAGCGCCGAGCATTCCACCGCCCTGACCGCCACGCCGTCGGCCTGGGCGCCGTTGCGCGTCGTGGCCTTCCGCAGCCTGTGGCTGGCGCTGCTGGCCAGCAACATCGGCACCTGGATGCAGACCGTCGGCGCTCAGTGGCTGCTGGTCGAGCAGTCCGGGAGCGACACGCTGGTGGCCGTGGTGCAGACCGCCAGCACGCTGCCGATCGTGCTGTTCGCCCTGGCCTCCGGGGCACTGGCCGACACCCTCGACCGGCGGCGGCTGCTGATCGCCGTACAGAGTTTCCTGTTCGGTGTCGGGGTGCTGCTCACCGTCCTGACGCTCGCCGGGCAGATGCCGGCGACGCTGCTGCTGACGCTGACCTTCGCGCTGGGCGCGGGCCAGGCGCTGACCGCTCCGGCCTGGCAGGCGATCATTCCCGAGCTGGTGCCGCGCTCCCAGCTCGCCTCCGCGTCCGCGCTCGGCGCGATCAGCATGAACCTGGCCCGGGCCGTCGGTCCGGCGGTGGCCGGGGTGCTGATCGCGCGGACCGGAGCCGGTGTCGTGTTCGGGCTCAACGCGCTGACGTTCGCGGCCTTCACTCTCGTGCTGTGGCGCTGGCGGCCGCCCGTCGCCGGCACCGCCCAGGCGCCCGAACGCTTCGCCGCCGCGGTCCGGGCCGGCGGCCGGTACGTGCGGCACTCGCCGGTGGTGCGGCGCATCCTGCTGCGCGCGGCGTTGTTCCTGGTGCCGGGGAGCGCGCTGTGGGCCCTGCTGCCGCTGGTGGCCAGCCGCCGGCTCGGTCTGGGTTCGGGCGGGTACGGCGTCCTGCTCGGCGCCGTCGGCGTCGGCGCCGTGGCCGGGGCGCTGCTGCTGCCCCGCCTTCGTGCCCGCTGGTCGGTGAACCGGCTGCTGCTGGTCGCCGGCGTCGTGTTCGCCGTGGTTCTCGCCGTGCTCGCCCTGGCCCGTTCGGAGGTCGCCGTCGTGGCGGCGCTGCTGCCGGCCGGGGTGGGCTGGGTCATGGTGCTGTCCAGCGTGAACGCCGCCATGCAGCTCTTCCTGCCGAACTGGGTACGCGCCCGCGGCCTGGCCGTCTACCAGATGATCTTCGCCGGGGCGCAGGCCGCCGGAGCGCTCGTCTGGGGCGCCCTCTCCGACGCGTACGGGCTGGTCGCGGCCCATCTGGCCGCCGCCGTGGTGATGGCGGCCGGGGTGCTGACGCTGCGCTGGTGGCCGCTGCGGGACACCACCGGGCTCAACCGCGAGCCGGCCAGCTACTGGCCCGAGCCCCATCTCGAGCTGGACCCCGACGATCACGACGGCCCGGTGCTGGTCACCGCCTCGTACGCGGTCGGCCCGGCCCGCGAGGAGGAGTTCGTGGAGGCGATGGAAGCGGTGCGCCGCAGCCGGCTCCGGACCGGCGCGGTGCGCTGGGGGCTGTTCCGCGACGGCGAGGAACCGAGCCGTTTCGTCGAGGTGTACCTCGTGCCGAGCTGGGACGAGCACTGGCGGCAGCACGCCGGCCGGCTGACCGGCGCCGATCAGGAGGCCGAGGAACGGGCCCGGGCGCTCGCCGACGGCCCACCGGACGTCAGCCACCTGCTCTCCGCCCGCTGACAAACGCGCGTTCTCGCGCCGGCCGTCACTTGCCGCGGGCTTTGCGGCTGCTTCTCGCGTTGGCCTTCTGGATCGCCTCGACCAGCTCGTCCTTGGTCATCCGGCTGCGGCCGGTGATGTCGAGCTTCTTCGCCTGCTCCAGCAGGTGCTTCTTGCTGGCGTTCGCGTCCACCCCACCGGCGGTCTTCGCCTTCGTGTCGCGGCCGCCGGCGGCCTTGGCGTCGCTCGGGCCCTTCTGCTCCTTGGGCTCCCAGTGGTCCCCCGTCTTCTCGAACGAGTGCTTCAGAGAGGCGAACGCGGTGCGGTGCGCCCGTTCGCCCTCGCCGTACTCCTCGACCGCGTGATCATGGGTCTTGGCGTACGTTTCCTGCGCCTTCTTCGGCGACCGCTTCAGCGTGCTCGGCATGTCGTCCTTCGCCGGCATGATGACCTCCTCGACGTCGGGATCCCACGACGCGTGCCCCGGTCGGGCCCACCTCAAACCGCGGTACCGGCTCAGCCGGGCCGAGGTCGTCCGTCACCGGTGGCGGTCATTTCTCGTGCGACGGCGCTTTCCGCGGTGAGCTGTTCGTGCGGCGGCGATTCCCGCGACGACGAGCGCGGCCGGCAGCCGGTGGCCGTGGCCGGGTCGAAGGTCTGACCCTTGAGCAGGTTCTCCAGGTGCGGCAGGAGCAGCGAGAGCTCGTTCTGCACCTCTCGGGCGGGTAAGGTCAGTTCGTAGTCACTCCCGGCGCGCACCAGGAGTTCGTCGCCGAACAACACCCGCAGCCGCTGCAGCGTCCGGCTCATCGACGACTGACTCAGATGAAACCTCTCGGCCGCCCGCACCGACGGTCGCCGCCGTCCGCCGGCGTGGGCGCCCTCGATCAGGGTGTCGAGCAGTTCCGCACGCCTCGGGCCGGGCGTAGCCGTGCCGCGGCGCCGAGGCGAGCGACGTGAGGATCCAGAAGGTGGGCTCCGCATATGGTTCACACCGGCAATATCTAGATGATCTTAGTATGAGGCAAGACCCGGTTCGTCCGCACGGGACGGGCGTGGCCAGAGCCCGCCGGTGCGGCCGGCCCGGCGCAGGACGACGACCATGGCCGTCAGGCAGAGCAGCAGGGCGATCAGGCTGGCTTCGGGGCCGAAGGCGCCGCCGGTCAGCAGCTCCGGGCCGGCCAGGGTGGTGTGCAGCAGTCCGCTCTCGGCGCCCCGGACGCTGCTGGAGGTCGGCAGGCCGAAGATGCCGATGTGGGTGAAGTCCCAGGCGAAGTGGAGGCCGATCGGGAGCCACAGCGATCGCGAGAGGACGTAGCAGGCGCCGGTCAGCAGCCCGCCCTCGAGACCGAGCGCGAGAGTTCCCCACAGCGTGGCGTTGCTGTTCACCAGGTGCGTGAACCCGAAGATCAGCGACGACACCGGCAAGGCGATCAGGCTGCCCGTACGCTCCTCCAGGATCCGGAAGACGACGCCGCGGAAGAGCAGTTCCTCGTTGACGGCGATGCTGGCCACGGCGCCGACCGCGGCGAGCAGCCCACCCGGTGACCCCCACGCCACATCCGCCCAGCCGCCCAGCGCCCCGATGACCAGGATCATGACGGTGAACAGGGAGAACCCGAGAACACCACCCTTGACCAGACCCGGCCACCGTCCTTGCGGCGACAGCTCGGTGATGGTCTCGCGCGCTTCGACGGCGCGGGACAACCATCGGTAGCAGGCCAGCGCCGCGACCGCGGTGCCCAGGCCGACGAGCAGGGCGACGAACACATTGCCCCCGGCGAGCACGTTGAGGCCGCGGGTCGCCGCCAGGACCACCAGCAGCGCCACCACCAGCACGGGGACCCGGAAACTCCGCAGCCGGCGCCGCGCCGGGGAGAGTCCGGCGTCGTGAACGGAATCGCGCATGGTTGAGGCCTCTCGAAATGTCAGCGTGTGAGGTATTTGACGCGCCTGACCCTAGAGCGCGACATCTCCCCTGCCATCCCTCCTCAGAGGACGAACGCGGTAGCTCCTCCGAGGGATGGGCCGGCGTCAGTGCGGATCCGGGCCCAGACCGATCCGGTACGCCAGAATGACCGCCTGGACGCGGTCACGCAGGCCGAGCTTGGAGAGGATCCGCGACACGTACGTCTTGACCGTCTCCAGCGAGATGGTCAGCTCGACGGCGATCTCGGCGTTGGAGCGGCCGGCCGCGATCTGCCGCAGCACCTCCATCTCCCGGGTGGTCAGCAACCGGTCGACGTTGTCCCGGGCCGGACCGGCGGCGCCGGTGGGCCGGAGGCGTTCGGCGAAGTGCCCGATCAGCCGGCGGGTGACCGCGGGGGCCAGCAGGGACTCGCCACGGGCAACGGTGCGGATACCCTCGACGATCTGCACATGGGGCGCGTCCTTGAGGAGGAACCCGCTGGCGCCGGCCCGGAGCGCCTCGTACACGTAGGCGTCGACGTTGAACGTGGTCACCACCAGCACCCGCACCGGCTGGTCGACGCCGGGACCGGCCAGGCACCGGGTCGCCTCGATGCCGTCCAGGATGGGCATCCGGATGTCCATCACGGCCACGTCCGGGCGCAACAGCTGCCCCAGCCGCACCGCCTCGCGACCGTCCGCGGCCTCGCCGACGACCTCCAGGTCGGGCTGGGCGGAGAAGATCGTGGCGTAGCCCGTACGGACCAGCGCCTGATCCTCACAGATCAGCACCCGGATCGGGTCGGTCACTCGGTACTCCTCAAGGGGATCACGGCCCACACCCGGAAGCCGCCGTCGGGCCGGATCCCGGAGACGAGGTCGCCGTCGAGAAGGCGCACCCGCTCACGCATGCCGGCCAGCCCGCGCCCACCCGAGGGCAGGACCGGAGTGGTGGCCGACGGGCCGATGGTGGTCACCTCGATCTCGAGGGCGTCGTCCCGGTGCCGCACCGCGACCGTGGTCGGCCGCCCGGTGGCGTACTTGATCGCGTTGGTCAGCGCCTCCTGCACGACGCGGTAGGCGGCGAGCTCCACGTCGACCGGTAACGACCTGGGCCGGCCGGGTTCGGTCCAGGTGACCGGTTGCCCGGCCAGCCGGGCCTGCTCGACCAGATCGGCTATCCGGCCCATGGTGGGCGCCCGATCACCGGTGGTGGGCTCGCCGGTCGCCTCCAGCGCGTCCAGCATCGCCCGCAACTCGGTCAGCGCCCGGCGCCCGGTCGCACCGATGGCGGTCAGCCCGTCCGCGACGCGGTCCGGCCCGCTGGTGAGCAGGAACTGCGTCGCATCGGCCTGGACCACCATCGCGGTCACGTGGTGGGTGACCACATCGTGCAGGTCACGTGCGATCCGGGCCCGCTCGGCGGACGTGGCGACCTCGGCGGCCAGCCGCCGGTGCTCGGCCTCCTCCGTCCGCCACCGGCGCGCACCGGCGCCGGTCAGCCAGATCGCCACCAGCACCAGATAGAACGCCAGGAAGTCCAGGACGTCCTGCGGTGAGCCACGATCGTGCAGCACCACCGCCAGCACCGCGTAACCCGCCGTCACCGCCACGGCGAACCACCGCCGGCCCGTCACCAGGTGAGCGCCGGCGGCGTACACCGCCAGCAGCAGCGACACCTTCGCGAAGGTGTCGGGGCGGCCCAGCACCTGGCCCACCGCCCACACCCCGCCGGCGGCCACGAGACAGCCGGCGGGCCGGCGGCTGCGCATCAGCAGCGGCAGGCACATGCCCAGCGTCAGCGCCGCGTCGACCAGGGCGGCGGCGGCGACCGGATAGCGGGGCAGATCGCCGATCTCCGGCCCCAGGTGCGACACGGTCGGCGTGAACGCCAGCACAGCGACCAGGGCGGTCCACAATGCATCCTTTGCGGACGCCGGGAGATTGCGCCATCGGCGGGGGACCTCGGCGATCGCCATCGCGGCGAGTCTAACGACGGCGGCGTGGCCGGGGAACCAGCTTGCCGCCGCGCCGCGCGGCGATCAGCATCGGCACCGCGAGCAGCAGGCTCACGACGACCGGGATGATCGACGCCTCCAGGCCGAACTGGCCGCCGGTCAGCAGCTCGGGCCCGGTCGGCCGGGCCACCAGCAGACCGTCCGCGGCGTGGCCCGACACCGGGATGCCCAGCAGCCCCACCGCGGTGTTCCAGGCGAAGTGCAGACCCACGACCAGCCAGATGTTGCGCCGCCACAGGAACGCGGCGCCGAGCAGGACACCCGCCTCCACCGCGATGGCCACCGAACTCCACACCGTCGCGCCCGGGTTGGCCAGATGCAGGAAGCCGAACAGCAGGGCGGTGACCGCCAGCGCGACCCAGCTGCCGAACAACCGTTCCAGCGCCTGCAACGCCAGGCCCCGGAACAGCAGTTCCTCCGTCACCGCCGCGCCGAAGGACACCGCCGCCATGCTCGCCACGATCGACAGAGCGCTGCCCGGCGCCCGGCTGAACGAGAACTCGGTGACCACCGCCAGGATCGACACACCGATGAACACCACCCCGATCGCCACGCCGACGAGCAGGTGCGGCACGGCGTGCCGCCGGGCGATCTCCGGCGTCTCCCGCCGCGCGACATGGCGCATCACCACCGCGTAGACGACGACCGCGACGACCGCACCCACCAGCCCGGCCACCGGCCCGCCCAGCGACAACGCCGACGCCGCGCCGACACCGACCAGTCCCACCGACATCCAGACGATCGGGAACCGCATGATGCGGCCGGCCCGCCCGGCCCGCTCATCCAGCTGTTCCCCCGGCAACGTGCTCACCAGTCACTCTCCCTGCCCCCACGGCCGCCCGGTCCGACGGCACGTTGGCAGGCTACGGACGACACCACGCCGGCGAATCACCAAGAAGTGGACGTTCGCGGTAGCTCCTGCGAGGGATACCGATCGAGGTTCATCACCTTGACCCAGGCGGCGACGAAGTCCTCGGCGAACGTGGCGCGCGCGTCGTCGCCGGCGTACACCTCGGCCACGGCGCGCAGCTCCGAGTTCGATCCGAAGATCAGATCCACCCGGCTGCCCCGCCACCTGACCGAGCCGTCCGGGTCGCGGGCCTCGAACGTCTCCGGGTCGTCGGTGACCGGCCGCCAGGTGGTGTCCAGGTCGAGCAGGTTGACGAAGAAGTCGTTGGTCAGCACGCCCGGCGTCCTGGTGAGGACGCCCACCGGGGACTCCTGGTAGGTGGCGCCGAGCACGCGCAGGCCGCCGATCAGGACGGTCATCTCGGGCGCGGTCAGCGTCAGCAGGTTGGCCCGGTCCACGAGCAGGAACTCGGCCGGAAGACGGTGTCCCTTGCCCTGGTAGTTGCGGAATCCGTCGGCGGCCGGCTCGAGCGCGGCGAACGACTCGGCGTCCGTCTGCTCCGCGGTGGCGTCCGTACGGCCGGGGGTGAACGGCACCTCGATCGGATGTCCGCCGGCCGCCGCGGCCCGCTCGACCGCCGCCGAGCCGGCCAGCACGATCAGGTCGGCCAGCGAGATCTTCCGGCCACCGGTCTGTTCGGTGTTGAAGGTCTCCCGGAGGTCACCGAGGACAGTCAGCACCCGGTCCAGGCGTTCCGGCTCGTTGACCTCCCACGAGTTCTGCGGCGCGAGCCTGATCCGGGCGCCGTTGGCGCCGCCGCGTTTGTCGCCGCCGCGGAAGGTGGACGCCGACGCCCACGCCGTCGCGACCAGCTCCGGCACGCTCAGGCCGGCCGCCAGCACCCGCTCCTTGAGCGTCGCGACGCCGGCGGCGTCGACCAGCTCGTGGTCGACCGCCGGCACCGGGTCCTGCCAGATCAGCCGTTCCGCGGGCACCTCGGGCCCGAGGTAGCGCTGGATCGGCCCCATGTCGCGGTGGGTCAGCTTGAACCAGGCCCGGGCGAACGCGTCGGCGAAGGCGCCGGGGTCGGCCAGGAAGCGCCGTGAGATCTGTTCGTATGCGGGATCGACCCGCAGGGCCAGGTCCGTGGTCAGCATCGTCGGCACCCGACGGACCGAGGGGTCGAACGGATCGGGGATGATCCCCGGCGTGTCCCGGGCCACCCACTGGTGCGCCCCGGCCGGGCTCTTCGACAACTCCCACTCGTGGCCGAACAGGATCTCGAAGAAGCTGTTGCTCCACCGAGTCGGCGTCGTGGTCCAGGTGACCTCCAGCCCGCTGGTGATCGCGTCCGGGCCCGAGCCGGTGCCGAAGGTGCTGCGCCAGCCCAGGCCCTGCTCCTCGATCGGGGCGGCCTCGGGCTCGGCGCCGACGTGGTCGGCCGGTCCGGCGCCGTGCGTCTTGCCGAAGGTGTGCCCACCGGCGATCAGGGCCACGGTCTCCTCGTCGTTCATCGCCATCCGGCCGAACGTCTCGCGGATGTCGCGGGCCGACGCCATCGGGTCCGGGTTGCCGCCCGGGCCTTCCGGATTGACGTAGATCAGGCCCATCTGGACCGCGGCCAGCGGCTCCTCCAGGTCACGGTCGCCGGTGTACCGCTCGTCGGCGAGCCAGGTGGTCTCCGGGCCCCAGTAGACGTCCTCGTCGGGCTCCCACACGTCGGGCCGGCCGCCGGCGTACCCGAAGGTCGTGAAGCCCATCGACTCCAGTGCGACGTTGCCGGCCAGGACCATCAGATCGGCCCACGACAGACTTCGGCCGTACGCCTTCTTGACCGGCCACAGCAGCCGGCGCGCCTTGTCCAGGTTCGCGTTGTCCGGCCAGCTGTTGAGCGGCGCGAACCGCTGCTGACCGGCGCCGGCCCCACCGCGGCCGTCGCTGATCCGGTAGGTTCCCGCGCTGTGCCACGCCATCCGGATGAGGAACGGGCCGTAGTGCCCGTAGTCGGCCGGCCACCAGTCGCGTGACGTGGTCAGGATCGCGGCGATGTCCCGCTTGACGGCGGCCAGATCGAGGGCCTGGAACGCGGCCGCGTAGTCGAACGCCGCGCCCAGCGGATTGGCCTCCGCCGGGTTCTTGGCCAGGATTCGCAGGTTGAGCCGGTTCGGCCACCATCCGCGGTTGCCGCCGCCCTGGGTCGGATGAGCCGCACGGCCGTGCGCCACCGGGCACGTCGGAGCGGCGCCGGCCTCCGCGTCATGATCGATGGCCTGGTGCTGCTCGGACGGCACGGACGTGGTGCCGTCGTGATGGTCGGACATCATTTCCCTTCAGCGAGCGTCGAAGACCGGCGGTGAGCTGGGCCGGCGGTGAGCTGGGCCGGCGGTGAGCTAGGACTGAGTCGCGACTTCGGCGGCCGGGACGGACCGGACCGGGTCGCGATCCTCTCGGTTGATGGCCAGGAAGGCGGCCGCCGCGAGCGCTCCGCCGGCGACCTCGGCGACCAGATGGACCCAGATCGCGGACCAGGAGAACAGACCCATGGCCGCGCCACCGACGGCGACCGCCGGATTGAAAGCGCCACCGGAAATCGCTCCCACGGTGAACGCGCCGGCCATCACGGTTCCCCCGATCGCCAAGCCGTAGAAGGAGTTCTCCGGGTGGTCACGACTCGTGGCGACGTTCAGCACCACGTAGGCCAGCGCGAAGGTGAACAACGCCTCGACGGCGAACGCCATCGGGATCTCCCGGCCGGTGAACGACAGCGTGGCCGGCTTCGGCCCGGCGACGATCAGCCTCGCGGTCAGCGCGGCCAGCAGCCCGCCGGCGATCTGACTGATGACGTAAGCGCCGGCGGCGGAACCGCTGATCCGGCCCCGGATCAGCACGGCCAGGGTGACGGCCGGATTGAAATGCGCACCGGAGACATGGCCGCCGGCATAGACCATCACCATGAGAACTCCGCCGATCGCCACCGGCGCCAACATGTTCATGCTGGTTACCGCTATGCCGACCGTCAGAACGAGAAAGAACGTTCCCACGAATTCCGCCGCGTACCTACGCACAGTTGTTCTCCTCCGTGGTCGGACGTCGTCATTCCGGCGCCGAAACCATCGACTGCCGCTGATGGGAAACGCTAGGCGATATTCGTGGCGACAGATGTTATGAATCCCTTAAGGACATCGGCGACCGCGACCTGAAGTGGTTTTCAGCCTGCTTCAGGGCCGGTTCAGGTGGCGTTGTCGATCATCGCCGCGTGTCGAAACGAGTCGGTTCGCTGGTGGTCGCGCTCTTCTCGGCGTACGCCATGGTCGCCGTGACCAAGCACCTCAGAGTGCGCACCAATGCTTTTGACCTGGGCATTTTCGAGCAGGGGGTGCGCGGGTACGCCGGTCTGGGCGCTCCGCTGGCGCCGCTGAAGGGGCCTGGCGTGCACCTGCTCGGCGACCACTTCCATCCGATCCTGATCCTGCTCGCGCCGATCTACCGGGTGTTTCCGAGCCCGATCACCCTGCTGATCGTGCAGGCCGCGCTGCTGGCCCTGTCCGCGGTGCCGGTGACCCGGCTGGCCGTCGCGCGGTTCGGGACCCGTGGTGGCCTGGCGATCGGCGCCGCCTACGGGCTGTCCTGGGGCATCCAGCAGGCGGCCGGCTTCGACTTCCACGAGATCTGCTTCGCCGTCCCGCTGCTGGCGTTCAGCCTCGAGGGCCTGGCGCGGCGGCGGTGGGGCGTGGCGGTGGCCTGGGCGGCGCCGCTGCTGCTGGTCAAGGAGGACCTGCCGCTCACCGTCGCGGCGATCGGCGGCTACCTCGTCCTGCGCGGCCGGTGGCGCCTCGGCCTCGCGACCATCGGCGGCGCGGTCGCCGCCGGCCTGCTCATCGTCCTGATCCTGATCCCGGCGTTCAACCAGGCCGGCGCGTACACCTATGCCTCCGGCAGCGCCCTGCTGACCGGGGTGCCGGTCAAACTGCTGACGGTGGTCCTGCTGCTGCTTCCGACCGGCTTCCTCGCCGTACGCTCACCGCTGGTGCTCCTGGCCCTGCCCACGCTGGCCTGGCGGTTCTGGGCGGACAACCCGCACTACTGGGGGCCGCGGTACCACTACAGCGCGGTGCTGATGCCGATCGTCTTCGTGGCGATGCTGGACGCCCCGCCGGCCCTGCTCGACCGGTGCCGCCGGTCGTTGCCGGCCGCCGCCCTGGCCCTCGCGGTGTCCGCGTCGGCGGTGCTGCCGCTCCACGCCCTGGCCGACCCGGCCACCTGGCGGCGTGACCCGGCGGCCGCGGCGATCCGGTCGGCGCTGACCCGGATCCCCGACGACGCCGTCGTGGCGGCCGACCAGCGGCTGGCGCCGCAGCTCACCGCCCGCTGCGAGGTCTACCTGTTCCCCTTCTACCCGAACGCCGTGGTCCAGCCTCAGTGGGTGGCCGTCCTCGAACCCCGGGACGCGGTGCCCGGCTATCGGAAGGTGACCTCCGATGGTGGGGTCGTGCTCTTCGTCCGCGCCACTCCGGCAAGCTGAAAGGTGTTTCCGGACCGTGCGGCCGCGGGCTGGCAGGATGGTCCGATGCGGCTCCTGATGGTGGACGAGCGTGAACCGGTCGAACCCTGGGGTCGCGGCCCGACGATCCTCGGCGCGCGTGCCTAGGCCGCAGCTGCCGGTACGGGTTCGGGCGGCGGCCGCGGCGGCGCTGGCGGCCGCCCTGTGCCTCGGGGGCGGGGCGCTCTGGCTGCGCCACGTGATCCACGCGAACAGTGTGGCGGGGTCCGTCGCGACCGCGCGGTCACAGGCCCGCGCCATCGCCTCGACCTACGAAACGCCCGCGGCGAGAATGAACGCGGACGGGGGCGCCCTGGCGGTGGACTGTGATGCCGCGGGTTGCCCCTACGACAAATGGTACGAGTTTCCCTATTTCGGCATGGAGATCAGCTTCGCGGTGGTCGACAACCACGGCAAGGTGCTGCTGACCCAGAACCAGCTGAGCGGTCTGAACTTCCCGGCGGTCCCACCGCGGTTCGACGAGGACTTCTTCGGCCGCCTCGACGTTCACCTGCCAGCCGCCCGCAGCGGCCCACCGGGGCAGCTCGACGGTCGCCAGGTCACCCTGGTGACCTACAACGTCAGCCCGTCGGGCGCGACCGTCTACGTCCTGGTCTCGCCGCTCGACGCGGAGGCCGCCGTGGCCCCGGTCGACGATTGGCTCCGACGTGGTCTCCCCGCCGCCGTCCTGTTCGTCGCCGCGGTGGCCTGGTGGGCGGCCGGACGCGCGCTGCGCCCGGTCGAGGGGATGCGCGCCGAGCTGGCCCGCATCACCGCCGCGGACCTCAGCGGCCGGGTGCCCCAGCCGCGCACCGGCGACGAGATCGCCCGGCTGGCCGTCACCATGAACGAAACCCTCGACCGGATCGCCGACGGGGCCGAACGGCAGCGCCGGTTCGTGGCCGACGCGGCGCACGAGCTGCGTAGCCCTCTCGCCGGCCTGCGCACCACCGCCGAGGTCACCGCCACGCACGGCGGCGTGGTCGACCCGGAGGTGCTGCGCACCGGCACCGAGCGGTTGCAGCGGCTCATCGACGACCTGCTGCTGCTCGCCCGTCTGGAACGGACGGCGCCGGCTCGGGGAGAGCCGGTCGACGTCGCCGCGGTCGCGGAGGAACTGGTCGGTGAGCGCCGCTACCGTGTGCCGCCGGACGAGCGGTTCGTCCTGGTGGCCGCTGGGCCCGCGGAGGTGATCGGGCGCGAAGAAGAACTGGGCCGAATGCTCAGGAACCTGCTGGACAACGCCTCCCGGTACGCCCGCGACCGCATCACCGTGACCGTCGCGCAAGCCGAGCCCGGCGTCGTCCGGGTGGAGGTCCGCGACGACGGCCCGGGTATCCCGGAAGCCGACCGGGAACAGGTCTTCGAACGGTTCGCGCGGGTCGACCAGGCCCGCGATCGCCGGCACGGCGGCGCCGGTCTGGGCCTGGCGATCGCCCGGGACATCGCCGTCCGGCACGGCGGCAGCCTGTACGCGGCCGGCACCACAAGCGGCGCCAGCCTCGTCGCCGAGCTGCCGCAGGCGCCACGAACCTGAAGCTCGTCATTACGCGAACGGTCATTACCAGGTTCGGCCTCGAATAATCGTTACGCGGGGACCACGACGCGGGTCGCGGACGGTAAAAGTCCTGGCCAGCCGCCCCGCCGACCCGAGCCCGGTCGGGCCGCCCGGCGATCGCCCCGGACGCTGCCGGAAGCGGCGCTTGAGCCGGCCCGACCGGACTGGCAACATTGGCCACCTTCGATGGGAGCGCTTCCACACCTGGTGAGCCCGGCACCCTGACAAGGAGGAGAAGGTTCGATGGCAGAGCACGCAGATCCGAGACGCAGGGTGCTGAGCGCGGCGATCGCCGCGGCGGCCCTCGTGCTGACGGCGGGCGTCGCGGTGGTGACCGGCACGACCGCGTCGGCCGTCCCGAACAGCACCCTGGCGGCCACCGCGGGATGCGGGAAGACCCCGTCCCTGCGCGACGGGACCTACACGATCCAGAGCGGCGGGCGAGCCCGCACGTACATCCTGCGGCTGCCCGGCTCCTACACCAGCAGCCGGTCCTACCGGCTCGTGATCGGGCTGCACTGGCTCAACGGCAGCGCGAACGACGTGGTCGGCAACGGCTTCTACGGCCTGCAGCAACGGGCCGGCGACAGCGCCATCTTCGTCGCGCCGCAGGGCCTCGACGCCGGCTGGGCCAACACCGGCGGCCGGGACGTCACGCTGGTCGACGACATTCTGCGGGTGGTCGAGAACGACCTGTGTGTCGACACGACCCAGCGGTTCGCGCTGGGCTTCAGCTACGGCGCCGCGATGAGCTACGCCCTGGCCTGCGCCCGGCCCACGGTTTTCCGGGCGGTCGCGCCGATCGCCGGCGCCAATCTCAGCGGATGCTCGTCGACCTCCCAGCCGGTCGCCTACTTCGGCATCCACGGGATTCGCGACAGCGTCCTGAACATCTCCCAGGGCCGGGCGCTGCGGGACAGCTTCGTCCGCGCGAACGGCTGCACGGCGCAGAACCCGCCGGAGCCGGCCCAGGGCAGCGGCACCCACATCACCACCAACTACGCGGGATGCCGGGACGGCTATCCGGTCCGGTGGGCCGCCTTCGACGGCGACCACGTCCCCCTCCCGGTCGACCGCAACGCCGCTTCGTCGTGGGTCTCCGGCGAGGTCTGGCAGTTCTTCGCCCAGTTCGGCGCCACCACGCCGCCGTCGCCGCCGGCCTCGGAGACTCCGCCGCCCGGTGACGCGGCCTGCCGGGTCACCAGCGCGGTCAACGCCTGGAGCACCGGCCTGACCGTCAACCTCACCGTCACCAACACCGGCGGATCGGCCATCAACGGCTGGAACCTGGCCTTCACCCTGCCGGCCGGACAGAGCATCACCAACGGCTGGAACGCCACCTACTCCCCCGCCTCGGGACGGGTCACCGCCACCGACGCCGGCTACAACGCGGGCCTGGCCCCGGGCGCGTCGGTCACCGTCGGCTTCCAGGCCACCCACAACGGCAACAACGGCGCTCCGACCGCGTACGCGCTGAACGGCTCCTCCTGCACCAGCGCCTGACCACAACCGGCCGGGCACAAGAAAAGCGAGACGACGTCACGTCGTCTCGCTTTTCTTGTCGGCAACTGATCGGAAGCGCACTGAGCCGCTGAACCATAATGTCGGCTCAGGTCGGCAGGCATGACCGGTTCACCCATTCAGATGACGTGAATCAGCATCGAGGCCAGCCGATTCACCGGATCGATGACGAGGCGATTTCTGCTTGTGGTGATGCATCCGCCACCCACCTACAGTGAATGGCCTTCCACCGGGAATTGCCGCATCACCACGATTGAGGATGCTCATGCCCGACACTCCTTTCTTGATCGCCGGCGCCGTCGTCCTGGCCGCGGTCGGCTTCGCTGTCCGGACGGCCCTGCGTTCCGGCGTCCGGTCGGGCGGGCGGCGGATCTCGCCCGCCGCATCGCGGTCGGCCCTCGCCGAGACCCGGTCGGAGCTGGTCGCGGCTCGCGCCGAGGTCGACCAGCTCACCGAGCGGCTCCGGCAGGCGCAGGCCCGGGTGACCCCGACCGCCACAGTGCCGGTCGCCCACGCCGACGGCCGGCACGTGGAGGTCTTCGTGAACCTGTCCCGGCGGCTGCAGTCGCTGGTGCACCGCGAGATCAAGCTGCTCGACGGGCTGGAGAACGAGGTCGAGGATCCTGATCTGTTGAAGGGCCTCTTCCAGGTCGACCACCTGGCGACCCGGATCCGGCGGCACGCGGAGAATCTGGCGGTGCTCGGCGGGTCGGTGTCGCGCCGGCAGTGGAGCCGGCCGGTCGCGCTGACCGAGGTGCTGCGGTCCGCGATCGCCGAGGTCGAGCACTACTCGCGGGTCAAGCTGGTGCCCCCGATCGACGGCACTCTGCCGGGGCACGCCGTCGCCAGCGTCATCCACCTGATCGCCGAGCTGATCGAGAACGCGACGATGTTCGCGCCACCACACACGCAGGTGCTGCTCCGCGCACAGCAGGTCGCGGCCGGGATGGCGGTCGAGGTCGAGGATCGCGGGCTCGGCATGCAGCGCGCCGACCTGGACCGGGTCAACCAGTTGCTGGTCAACCCCGACGACACCAACCTCGACGACCTGCTGCGGGACGGCCGGATCGGGCTCTACGTGGTCTCGACCATCGCCCGGCAGCACGGGATCACCGTGCAACTGCAGGCGAACATCTTCGGCGGCACCCAGGCCGTGGTCATCCTGCCGCCGCTGCTGATCGGCTTGTCGGCCCCTCAGGCCGTGGCGGAGGCGCCGCTGACTCAGGGGAAGGTGCCCCTGACCCAGGCGGACGAGCCGCTTCAGGCTCAGCCGCGGCCTCCGCTCGAGCGACGAGTTCCGCTCCAGAAGCGGGTTTCAACACGACCAACACCTCAGGTACGGGGGCAGTCGCCGAGCCGCGGCCAGGACACCACCGAGATCACTCGGCCACCGGCCTGGCCGGAGGTCAAGCCCGCTCACGCGGCACAACGTCAGGTGCCTGGGGACGCCGTCGTCCTGGCCGGCGCGGCTCGCGGCCCGGCCGGGCCCCGGCCGGACACCACCGCAACCCTTGCCCAGCAACAGGTGGAAGCCACGCCGTCACGACCCCCGCTGCCACGCCGCCGCAGTCAGACCCACCTGGCCCCGCAGCTGCAACTCGGCCGGCCGCGCCCGGCGACGGAGCCGATCGGCGAACACCATCCGGGCCTGATGGCGTCGTTCATGAACGGCGTCGCGCAGGGCGAAGCAGGCGTACCCGAGGCCGGAAACCATGACTGACGACCGCGTATCTCGGAAAGGCCCAGCTCACATGTCGCTCACCGATCCCGTACGCACGTCCCGGGACCTCGTCTGGCTGTTGTCCGGATTGGTCGATCGCGTCCCGGACACCAGGAGTGCCCTGCTGCTGTCGTCGGACGGGCTGCGCAAAGCCGCTCACGGGCTGGACGACGACGGGGCGGATCACCTGGCCGCGATCGCCTCCGGGCTGTTCTCGCTGGCCCGCAGCGCCGGAACCCGGTTCGGCGGCAGCGAGGGGGTCCGCCAGGTGGTGTGCGAGCTGGACGATTCACTGCTGTTCGTCTCGGCGGCCGGCTCCGGGGCGGTGCTCGCGGTGGTCGCCGGGAAGACGGCCGACCCCGGGGTGCTGGGCTACGAGATGGCTCAGATGGTCAAGAGCGTCCGGCCGTACCTGGCCACGCCGGCCCGGCCGGCGTCCGACGTCGTGGACGTGCGCGGACGGTGAGCGTCCTCGAGGCCGACGAGCACTGGTTCGACGACGCCGCGGGACGGCTCATCCGGCCGTACACGGTGAGCGACGGCCGGACCGAACCGACCATCCGGATGGACCTGCTGTCGATGGTGATCGCCACCGGCCGCCAGCCGCAGGGTCAGCTCGGACCGGACCACGCCCAGGCGCTCGGGCTCTGTCGCAGCTTCAGCACGGTCGCCGAGATCGCGGCGCGGCTGAGGCTTCCCGCTGTGGTCACCAAGATCCTGCTTTCCGACCTGGTCGACTGGGGCGTGGTCGATGCCCGATCCCCCGATCCGATAGCTGATTCCTCGAATCCGGCGGTTTTGGAGACCATCCTCAATGCCCTTCAACGACGGCTCTGACGGCTTCCCGTCCGCGCTCAAGCTGCTGATCGCGGGCGGTTTCGGCGTCGGCAAGACCACCTTCGTCGGTTCGGTCAGCGAGATCGAGCCGCTGCACACCGAGGAACTGCTCACCACCGCGAGCGTGGGCACCGACCGGCTGACCGGCGTCGAACGCAAGACGACGACCACGGTCGCGATGGATTTCGGCCGCATCACGATCAGCCCCGATCACGTGCTCTACCTGTTCGGCACCCCTGGGCAGGAACGCTTCTGGTTCATGTGGGAAGAGTTGTCCAGCGGCGCCATCGGCGCGGTCGTGCTGGCCGACACCCGGCGGCTGGAGGACTGCTTCCCGGCCGTCGACTTCTTCGAGTCACGGGGCATCGGCTTCGTGGTCGCGGTCAACGAGTTCGACGGCGCGTGCCGGTACGAGCTGGACGACCTACGCGGCGCGCTCGACCTGAAGCCGGACGTTCCGATCGTGCACTGCGACGCCCGTGATCAGCGATCCGCCACCGGCGTGCTGATCGGTTTGATCCACCATCTCCTCGCCTCCCGACCTGTCCATGATCGAACGGAGTCCCCGCATGATCTACGACCTCTCCGGACACCATCCCCTCACCCCGGTGGATCCGGAATTGCCCGCTCGCATGCGCCGGCTGCACGAGCTTGGCCTGGGTGACGAGCCGGATCCGGAGCTCGACGAGTTCGCCCGGCGGGTCGGCGAGGTCACGAAGGCGCCGCTGGCCATGGTCAACTTCGTCCGGGACGACCGTCAGTACCTGGGTGGCCTGTACGCCGGCCCCACCGTTCCGGAGGCTCTCCGGACCGCCCTGGCCGGCCGCACCTTCACGCGTGAGCACGGGTACTGCCCGCACGTGGTCGTCCGCCGGAAGGCACTGGTGCTCGATGATGTCTGCGACTATCCCCGGTTCGCCGGCAACCCGGTGGTGGACGAGATCGGCATCCGCTCGTACCTGGGCGCTCCGTTGATCGACCGGACCGGCGTCGCGCTCGGCACGGTCTGCGTGGTCGACGTCGAACCACGCCCGTGGGGCCGGCCCGGCCTGGGAACCATCAAGGCGCTCGCCTCCGAGATGGTCGCGCAGATCCATGCCCGCGAGGGAACGTAGGCGCGGCCGGACGGTCACCCAGGTCGGGCAGCACTTCCGAGGAAGGCTGTCCGGCCTTCGCTCTGTCCGGCCAAGGTCGGCCGGATGGGACTTCTCGCCCATCACCGTACGTAACGAATTGACTCCGTTGAGAAACCGAGGGGCCGGTTGTAGAGTTCGTCGAAATAGACGGCCGTGAGCTTGTTTTAATATCAAGTATCCTTTCGGGAGCCAATGATGGAAGCCGAAGCCCTCGATCACGACGCTGTTCTCTGCACAGCGACGGACGACCGGCCGGAGCCGACATCGGCGAAAAGGATGTTGGAATTCCTGCGTGCGTACTCCCGGGATTTTCTCAACTCCCGGCTGATGGACGAGCGCCGCTCTCTTCCACCGGCACTGATCTCGGATTTCGCCGACGTCGGTCTGCTCGGCCTGCAGATTCCCCACGAATACGGCGGACAGGATCTGTCCCACAACGACATGAACCGGGTGTTCACCCAACTCGGGGCCATCGACGCCAACCTCGCCGTTTTCTGCGCGGTGCACAACACTCTCGGAACAGCGCCGATCCAGCTCTCCGCCACCGAGGAGGTCCGGCGCCACGTGCTGCCCCGCCTGGCCACGGGACAAGCATTGGCCACCAGCGCGATCAGCGAACCGGGCATGGGCTCCCACCTTCGGGGCATGACGACCAGCGCGACCCGCCACTCGGACGGCTCCTACACGATCAATGGCCTCAAGAAATGGATCTCGCTGGGCGGGGATGCTCGATACGTCAACATCTTCGCCGGACTCCATGATGACGACGGCCCGGCCCGGGGCATTACCGGCTTCCTGGTGGACAGTCGTACACCCGGTTTCGAGATCGGTCCGGAAATGCTGACCCTGGGTCTGCGTGCGGTGCCCCAATACGATCTCAGCTTCCGCAATCTCTGGGTGCCTCCCTCCGCCCTGCTGGGCGTCGAAGGAGACGGCCTCAGCACGGCCAAAGCGGCATTCATGGGTGGCCGGATCATGCTCGCGGCGATGGCATCGGGAGCGGCGATGCGATCTCTCGAGCTGGCCCAGAGATTCACGTCGGGCCGTGAGGTCGCCACCGGCTCCCTGGCCGAGAACGGGCGCATCCGTGAATTGCTGGCCGAGGCGGGAGCGGCCGTCCAGGCGGTGGAAACACTGATCACCCGGATCGCGGCCTGGCTGGACGCCGGCCGGCACGTACCCGACGCCTGGTATTTCTGCGCCAAGATCCTGGGATGTGAGCTGGGCTGGCGCGCCATCGACACGGCTCTGCAGATCTTGGGCGCCCGCGGCTTCCTCGACACCAACACCGTCGGTCAGCACTTCCGGGACTACCGGTTGTTCCGGATCTTCGAGGGCTCCACCGAGGCGATCACGGTCTACCTCGGGACCATGCTGGTCAGCCACCCCGACGAGTTCACCGACCTGGTGAAGCAGGTTCACCCGACCGCGGAGGTGCTCCGGCAGGTCGACCGGGTCGTGGAGATCGGCGCCCACCGCCCCGATGACGGCGCGGCCCAGCACATCCACGCGGCGGTCATCGGCGAGCTGGCGTGCTGGACCCTGTTGACCATGGTGACCAGCGAAGCCGTCCACCGGTCGGCGATGCACGGCTACACCGCGTCCTGGGCCGAGGACCAGCTGCGGCAACGACTGGACATCGCGCGCCTGGGCGCGAAGCGGGAACTGCCCACCCGGTCGGAGTTCACGGCCCACGTGGCCGGCTATGCCGACGTCATCGGGAATGTGGACCAACGACGCTGGCCCGCCGAGGAGTGGGGCGCCGACCCGTTGCTCCGATGACGCGACGAGCCCCGGCGCGGACCGCGGCCGCCGTCCTGGCCTGGGACCGCGACCGCGGTGAGCCGCCCCTGAGCGCCGGCCTAGACCCCGAGCGCGAGGCGGAACTGCTGGAGAGCTAGGACGTCTTCGCGTTGCCGGCGCCCCGGTATTTCTTGAGGCTTTCCTTGAACACCTGCTTCTCGCAAGCCTGCAGATCGTCGTAGGCCTGGTTGGCGCCGGTGCCGTCGCCGTACAGGATGGACACCGGATCGCCGCCCACGGTCACGTTGTGGCCCTTGGCCCGCAGGCACTGGGCCGTCTCCCGCAACCGATCCTCGTACCGCGGGTCGATGCGACGTTCCCGGTCCTGCCAGGTCTCCGGGACGAGCAGGTCACACTTCTCCGCGGCCGCCCGGACCTCGGGTCCGATCCGCGGCTTCTCGTGGTCGTCGGGGACCGTGACGCCCAGATCGGTCAGGCACTTGCGGTGGGCCACCATGTACCGGTCGTACTCCGCCTTGCCGTCGTCCGGGCCGAGCACCGGTCGCTCCCGCTGGGCCGCCGGCGCGGAGGCCGACGCCGCGGGCGCCGATCGCAGGGTCGCGACGGCGGGCGTCTCGTTCCCGGCCGGCTCACCGCAACCGGCGAGCAGAGGGATGAGCAGCGTCGCTGCGGCCACGGCACACAGGGTTCTGATTCGCACGGGCCCATCCTTCGGCACGCTTGTCAGAACAGGGTCAGGATCGTCCACACACCTCGGCTCCGCCGGGACGTCAGGACTGGGCGGCCTCGGCGGGCGCCCGCCGCCGGGGACCGGCCACCGCGTACGCGATCAGCCCGCCGAGCGTGAGCAGCCCGGCCGTCACCGCCGCGGCCTGGCTGGACGACGGTTGCGCCGGCCAGGTCAGGATCTCCGCCGCAAGGGGCGTCTCGCCGGGGAACAGGACTGAGGCCAGCGTCCAGCCCAGCGGCAGGAACCAGGACCGCGGGGTGCCGATCGTCGCGGCACCCAGGGCGGTCAGCCCGAGCAGCCCGGCGGTGTCACGCACCACGATCGCGGCCGGGCCGAAGCGGGCCCCGGTGGCCAGCGTGACGGTCAGGGGCACCACGACGACCAGGAAGGCGCCCAGCAGGTGCGCCACCCGGCGCGACGGCCACGGCAGGGCGGCCGTCAGCTCCAGCGCGTCGTCGGGGCCGCCGAGCGTCGCGGTCAGGGCGGCCACCAGCAGCAGGACCGTCAGGATGACCGTGGCCAGGCCGACGGTGCGGCTGTCGGAGGACACCGACCACAACGACCAGATCACCACCACGCAGCCACCGGCGCCGGCCAGCGCCATCGGCACACGCCGGGAGCGCAGGTAGAGCGTCAGCCACCTCACGGCGTACCCCCGGTGATGATTCCGTCGCGGGCCGAGCACGTCACCGCAGCCTGGCGCAGGGCCACGACGCGGGCGAGCGCCTTGTCCTCGGGCAGCTTCCGCAGTCCCTGCCAGCGCTGCGTGGCCTGCGCCACGGTCTCCGGGTCGTAGGTCCCGGCCGAGAGCAGCGTCGAAGGCGTCGGCGACACCGGCGCCTGTCCCGTCAGCCAGGAGGCGGCGGCCAGGTCGTCGGCCGGATCGCTCGGGTTCTCGCAGGTCGCCCGGCCGCGGAACGCGCGGACGACCACCTCGGCCGCGCTGCTCTCGTTGCCGAGGTGGCCGTTCGGGGCGGCCACAACGTCGAGGAGCACGACGTCCGCGCGCCACGCCGGCCGACCGTCATCGGGATAGACGGTGGTGTCCTCGTGCACCTCCGCCGGAGCGTCCGGCAGCTTGGCCAGCGCGGCGAGACCGGCCCGGGCCCGCGGCGTGAACTCGGCCAGCAGCCCGGAATGGACCCGGCTGACACACACCCGGGGCGCGTCCTCGGTGCACATCAGCTCTCGGGCCACCGGATCCACCGCGTCGAGGACGGTCCGGTTGTGGTGGGGCATGACGGTGATCGCCAGCGCCGCGCCCGCCAGCACCGGCAGCACCGCGGCGACCCGGAGGCGCCGGCCCCCGGACGCCAGGAGAAGCACGGCGGTGATCGCGAGGCCGGCCATCCAGCACGCCTGGGCGACGCTGACCCGGCCCGGGACGGTCGTGTAGGCGTCCGGCATGTTCATCTGATCGATCGGCGAGAACACCAGGGACAGCCAGCCCCGTGGACGGGTCGCCCACGGCGTGAACAGCACCGCGGCCAGGCCGGCGATGGCCAGCATCGGAGCGGTCACCGGCGACGGCAGCAGGCGCCCGACGGCCAGGCCGAGCCAGGTCGCCGCGATCAGGGCCAGACACCCGACGGCCGCGACACCGAAGGCCGCGGCCGGCAGGTACTCGGCGGTGCCGGCGATCCACAGGCCGGCCAGAAGACCCATCGCGAGGTAGCCGGCCACCACCGCGACCGCCATCGCGCCCAGCGTGGGCACGATGCGCAGCGCTCTCGGCCGCGGTGTGCTGGCGAACAGCTCCGCCACTCTCGACCGGTGCTCCCGGCGCGCCTGCCACCCGCCGGCGGCCAGCGCCAGCGGCCACAGCAGGGCCAGGTACCACCGTTGGGTCATGGCCAGTTGCATCCAGCCGTCGGCGAACAGGATCCCGCCGGCGAAGAAGATCAGCACCAGGCCGAGCAGCAGCACGACCAGGGCCGTCCCCCGCGCCGCGGACCGGCGCAGCTCGATACCGAAGACCCGGCTCATCGGCCCGCCTCGGTCCGGTGGCGGCGCAGCAGCGCCGAGTAGCCCCGCTCGGCCGGGCTGTCACCGGCGTCACCATGCCCGCCCCGGGTGACCAGATCGCCGGGCGTGCCCTGGTAGACGAGCCGGCCCTCGTTGATCATGACGACGTCGGTGCAGGAGGCCACCACGTCCTCGACCAGGTGGGTGGAGACCAGGACGCTGCTGTCGACGCCGAGGTCGCGGATCAGCTCGCGGAAGTCGAGACGCTGCTCGGGGTCGAGACCGACGGTGGGCTCGTCGAGCAGCAGGATCCGCGGGTCGTTGACGATCGCCTGAGCGATGCCGGCCCGGCGCACCATGCCGCCGGACAGCGTCTTCATCCGGGCTTCGGCCTTGGCCGTCAGGCCGACCCGGTCGATCGCCCGCTGCACCGCGCCGGGCACCTCGGTCTTCGGCATCTCCTTGAGCCAGGCCATGTACTCGACGAACTCCCGGACGGTGAACCGCGGGTAGAAGCCGAACTGCTGGGGCAGGTAGCCCAGCCCGCGACGGACCGCCCGCAGATCGGCGCGACCGTGGACCTCATGCCCCAGCAGGGTCAACCGGCCGCCGGCCGGCTTGATCACGGTGGCCAGGGCCCGCATCAGCGTGGTCTTGCCGGCGCCGTTGGGACCCAGCAGCCCGTGCACGCCGGTGCCGAGGGCGAGGTCGAGCTCGTCGACGGCCAGGTGCCGGCCGGCGCGCACCCGCAAACCCTCGGCGTGCACCGCCCAGGGGTGGGTGGTGGCGGCCGTCTCGGCCATGCTCACCGTACGCATCGTCTGATCCTCCGATTTGTCAGTTGAGGCCGGACAGCCGGCGGAACGCGCCCGCCCGGCTCGCGGCGAACCCGGCCAGCACGACGGTGAGCAGCGCCCACCCGCGCGCCGATCCCGGTTGCAACATGGCGGGAAGCTGGAAGGTGTAGACGGCGGGCACCACGACGGCCACGGCCCACGCGGCGCCGAGCCCGATGGCGGCGTGGCGGACACCGACGAAGGCGCCGAGCGCGATGGTCGCCGAGGTGAAGGCCAGGCAGGGCAGCAGCGTCAGGGCCACCGACACCCCGGTGCCGCTGCTGGCCAGGGCCAGCACCGGCACGATCACGACCAGGACCGCCGCGGTACGCCGCAGCAGCACGGTCAGCCCGGCCGCGGGCGTGGCGGCGATCAACTCCCAGGCCGGATCGTGCCGCCGGCTCCAGGCGACCGCCACCCCGGGCAGCGGCGCCACCGGGGCCAGCAGCATCACCAGCGACGGCATGGCGGGCGCCGTCACCGCGAGCAGGACCGCGCAGCCCAGCACCGCCGCCGTCATGCCGAGCCAGGGCGCCAGGCGCCAGACCGCCCAGCGGTGCAGCACCGCCGCCGGCCGCGGCCGGCGCACCGGCGCCGGTCCGGCCGCGATGCCCTGGCCCACCCGGGCGGCGATCCGGTCGAGACGCGCCCGGGTGTCGTCGGTCGCGACACCGGCCATCAGGGCCCGGCACGGCGGGCACGACTCGAGATGCACCTCGACCGACCACATCGTGACCTCGTCGAGGTCTGCCTCCCGGTCGGCGTAGCGGGCGATCACCGCGGGGCTCGGATGTGTGGTCATGAGAGCGCCTCCCGAAGAGCGATCCGGGCCCGCCGGGCCCGGGATTTCACCGTGTTCTCCGGCACCCCCAGCAGCAGCGAGGTCTCGCGCACCGAGAAGCCGTCGAGCACCATCGCGCGCAGCACCTGGCGCGCGTCCGGCGGAAGCGTGAGGAGGGCATGCTCCAGCTCGTGGCCGACCTGGCCGAGCATCACCTCGTCCTCGGCGGCGGGGGCGACCAGCTCGGCCGGCGGCAGCGGCGGCAACTGGCTCTGCCGGGCCCGGCGGCGGAAGGCGTCGATGAGGCGGTTGGCGGCGATGGTCCACAGCCAGCCGGCCGCGTTGCCCGGCGTGGCGGACCGGGCGAAACTGCCCGCGGCCCGCCACACCGCCAGGTAGGTCTCCTGCATGACGTCGTCGACCACGTCGTCGTCGAGGCACCGCCGCCGCAGCCGGGCGAGCAGCCACGGCGACGTCCGCCGGTACAGCTCGTCGAAGGCCGGCCGGTCACCGGCGGCGGCGCGGCGCACGAGCTCGTCCTCGTCGGCGGCCTGGAGGCTTCGTTTCACATCCGGCTTGACGACCGCGCCGCGGCTGAGGGTTCAATCCGCGATGTGACGCGGGCCACTCTTCCGCCCGCTTCGCCTCAGTCGTCGAGGAAGTCGGTGCCGAGCAACGTACGCAACCGGGCCAGCGCCCGGGCGTTGCGCATCTTGACGACCGACGAGGAGACGCCGAGGATTCCGGCCACGGCCTCGACGGCGAGGTCCTCCCCGTGCCGGAGCACCAGAACCGCCCGGTCCTCGACGGTGAGCTGGGCCAGGGCGTCCACCAGGGCCAGGCGCAGCTCCGGTGTCCCGGACGAGGACCGATCCGGCCGGTCCGGCAACTCGCCCAGGACGACTTCGGAACCGCTGCGCCGCTTGTGGTGGTCGAAGAGCAGGTTCATCAGGACCCGGCGGCTGTACGCCTCCAGGTTGGCGCCGGCGCGGATGCGGTCCCAGGCGGCGTACATCTTGGCGAAGGTCTGCTGGGTCAGGTCCTGGGCCAGGTGCCAGTCCCGGGACATGAGGAAGGCGCTGCGCCGCAGCCGGTCGGCGAACGACTCCACGAAGGCGGTGAACTCCGCGTCACGGGCCGCCTTCGCCCGCCGGCGGCCCGCGCCCCATCCGAACCTGGCCCGGCCGGGCGCGTTCTCCTCCTGTCTGGGGGCCGTCTCGATATCGGTCACAGGGCTCCTCCGATCGGAGCGCTCGGCTTGCAGATGAAGCCGGTGACATCCAGGACGTCGTTCCTCGCCATGTACTCCGCGCGGAAGTCCGCGTACTCGGCGGCGTCGGCCAGCCGCACCCGCAGCATCGGCAGCACCGAGTCAATACTCAGCGGGCCGAGGTCCGGGAACTTCGCGGCCTCCTGCTTGAGCTTCTCGAACGTCTCCTCGCGGGTCTCGAGGCGCATCTTCTGCACCCGGGCGTCACCTTCCAACGCCGATTGGACCTTCGGCGCCATCTTCTCGGCCTCGGCGAGACGGCCGGGCTCCGGCGGAGGCGCGGTCTCGGGGCCCACCACGATGACGGCATCGGTGGCATCACGCGTGACCACCTGAGGCTCGCAGTCGGCCGACGCCACCAGCGTCATCCGTACCGGCTCGGCCGCGACCGGAGCGGCCACCTCCGCCGGCCCGGACGCGTAGCTCACCGCACCGGCCACCGCCATCGCCACCACCACACCGGCGGCCACGCCGGCCACGCCCACGCGACGCCGGCGCCGGCGGATCCGGCCACCCTCGGTCATGGCGTTCCGCGCCAGCTCACCCAGGTCTGCTCCGGGGTCGTCGCTGACCGCCAGCCGAAACTGGTCCTGCAGGTCGGGATGCACAGCTGTCTCCTCTGGTCCGTTCCGGTCTCGCTCGGTAAGACTGGATGGACCACCGATCAGGTCACACGATCTCCGGTATTTTCCCGTACGGACAGATCTCGACCGGGCGGCGAACCGGACCGGCCGCTCCTCGTCATGATGGTCATGAACCATCCGCTCGTCACGTCGCCCCACGACCTGCCCCCACAGCTGGCCAACCTGCGCGCACACTGGCTCGCCTGGGGTGATGGCTCGAGGGAGGTCGACGCCGACCTTTCGCTCTATCGCAGCGGCATCCAGCATGGCCTGTTCAACGGCGTTCTGCGGGTGCACGGCCGCGACCCCGGCGAGGCCGCCGCCGAGGCCGAAGCGGCGCTGTCCGGGGTGCCGTGGAACTGGTGGATCGGCCCGGACAGCGATCCGGGTGTGGCCGAGGTTCTGCAGAGCCGGGGCTACACCCACCGCGGGGCGATGCCGGTGATGGCGGCGGACCTGACGACCGTTCCCCGCCCGTCGCCTCCCCCGGGCCTGATCATCGAGGAGGCGACCGATCGCCGGGGCATCACGGACTATGTGAACGCCTACTCCCGCGCCTTCGGGTTCGCGGACGAGGTGCGCGCCGCGGCGACGGCGGCCGAGGTCGCCTTGCGCACCGACCTGGGCACGCTGATCCGCCTGGTCGGGTACCTGGACGGGCAGCCGGTCGCGACCGCCGCCGTGGTGCTCAGCCACGGCGTGGCGGGGCTCTACTGGATCGGCACCGCGGCCGGCCACCGCAATCAAGGCCTGGGCGCGGCCCTGACCGCGGCAGCCATGTCGGCGGCGAGCCGGCGTGGGATGTCCGTCTGCACGCTCCAGGCCAGCGCGCTCGGCCGGCCCGTCTACGCCCGGCTGGGCTTCGCCGAGGTCGGCCAGGTCGCCCTCTACGCCGTCCCCGGTCGGTAGTCAGCGCCGCCCGAGGTAGGCCCGCGCCACCTGACCGGCGAAGAACGCACTGAAGCGCAGCACCGTGCCGGCGCCGCTGCGGCCCGGTGGGGCGCCGGTGGCGCGTACGGAGGACAGCATCCGTAGCGTGTCCGCGACCCCCACTCGCACCCGCCCGGTCGGCACGGTGGCGTCGTAGCGCCGGGCCGGTGTGGCCGGGCCGGCCTCGGCGGGCAGGCCGACCGTACCGGCCATGGCCTCGGCGAACCGCACCCCGGGCGGCACCGGACGGCGCGGCCCGATCAGCCGTACGCTCTGCACCGCGGCGTCCTCGGGCACCGCCCCGCGCGTTGCCCCGGCGTGCTCGGGCGCCCGCCAGGACGCGTCGCCGGTGATCCGCCGTACCGCTGACCGAGCGCAGCGTTCGGCCACCGCGGTGATCGTCAGCGACGGGTTGCCACCGGTCGCGCCGGGCAGCAGCGCGCCGTCCAGGACGTAGAGCCCGGGATGGCCGAACACCTCGCCGTCCGGCGAGGCCGCGCCGGTGTCCGGGCCGTCGCCCATCGGCACGCCGCCCAGGTTGTGCACGGTCACCGGCTGCCGGAACAGCCGCCACATCGGGGTGGCGAACGGGGTGCCGCCGAACGCCCGGACCACCTGACCGGCGAGCGCCTGCTCGTCGGCGTAGAGCGGGTCGTTGCGGGTGGTGTCCCAGACGACCCGCAGCCGGTGCTTCGGCCCGCGCAGCTCGATCCGGCCCTCGGCGCGGTCGCGGCCCATCGCCAGCAGCACAGCGGTACGCCGGGCGTCCAAGTGCGCGCCGAACGCGCGGGTCTCGCCCAGCGCGGTGGTGATGGTCGGGCCGACCGCCGGGGCGAAGTCGGTGTCCAGGTTGCGGCCGAAGCTGAGGAAGTCGCCGTTGCCGGAGTACCGGGTGCCGAGCGCGGCGGACAGGCCGGGCAGCGTGCCGTACTGGTCACGGCTGCGGAGCAGCAGCTCGGTGGTGCCGATCGCGCCGGCGCAGATGAACACGTAGCGGGCGGTGACCTCGCGCTCCACGCCCTCGCGACCGGCGCCGGGCCGCCCGTGCTCACGCAGCCGAACCCGGTAGCCGCCGTCGCCGGTGACGCCGACCCACAGCGCCTCGGTGCGCGTCCCGACCGTGGCGCCGGCCCGCTCGGCCAGCGCCAGGTAGTTCAGGTCCAGGGTGTTCTTCGCGCCCACGTTGCAGCCGATGTCGCACTGCCCACAGAACGTGCAACCGCGCTGCGGCACCCCGAAGCGGTTGGTCTGGCCCGGACCGCGGTCGTCGAACGTCACCGCCAGGTTGGGGTGGAAGAAGCCGTCCCGGTGGCCGAGCCGGTCGGCCGCCGCCGCCATGAAACGGATCCATCCCGATCCTCCCGCCGCTCACCGCGCGAGGCGTCCAAGGGGATGCGCTCGAACAGGTCGTTGAGGACGACGAGATCCAGGAAAGCACACCCGGATCGCCGTACCCCAGGCTGCCCTCAGGACGTACCGCGGATTGCCCTTGCAAGTGCTCGGCGAGCTGCTGCGCGCCTTCCTTGCGGTGAGCGGCTTGCAGGCGCCGCTGTCGGCCCTGCTCGCACCGGCGTCCTGCTCAGGGTCCTGCGGAATCGGCGCCGTCGAGCGGCCGGTCCGGGACACGGAGCGGCAGGTCGACGGTTCCGCCCCGCGACACCGGCTGGATGCCGGCGAGTCCCTCGTCGCGCGCACGGTTCAGATAGCGGTCGAGGGGGGACTTCATCACCCGGTAGTCGTCGAAGTGGATCGGGACCGTCCGGCCGGGGTTGATCAGGTGGGTGAGTTCGGTGCCCTGCCGGTCGTCCATGGTGACCAGCAGGCCGAGCACCCGGGTGCCGCCGAGGTGGATCAGCATGGCGTCAATCTCGCCGAACCGGCGTGGGATCTCGGCCAGGCCGGGCCGGAAGAGGGTGTCCCCGGTGATGTAGAGGGTGAGACGCGGTGTTCCCCGGACCGCGAACTCCACGACCGAGCCCATCACGTCGGGCAACAGCGCGTCGGCGAATCCCGGCCCGTGGCGGCCCGGCACGGCCGTGACCCGCAGCCGCTGCTCCCGGCGGGTCCATTCGTGCGATTCCCAGGTCGGCAGACCGTGGACGGCGCGGAATCGCCGGTCCAGGCGGCGTTCGGCCTGGGGTGTGGTGATGATGGGCAAGGCCGGGTCCAGGCGCTGCCGGGCGGCACGGTCGAAGTGGTCGCCGTGCAGGTGGGACAGCAGCACCGCGTCCAGATCGACATCGTCGAGCACCTGCAGCGCCGGGTCGCGCAGGCGCTTGGTCCACATCCCGTAGCCGAGCGAGACCCGGCTGCCGGCCGGGCCGAACGCCGGGTCGGTCAGCAGGGTGAAATCGCCGATTCGCAACAGCACGGTGGCGTTGCCGATGAAGGTCGCGCCGGCGCGCATGGGTCCTCCTGACGGATGGTGAGACCGGCCGGGTACCCGGCCGCCGGCGAAAGTAACGGCGGGCCGGTCAGACATCGGCCGGCAGGCGCCAGGCGCGCCGCGGCGTCCGCGGTGATGCGGGAGCGACGGCGGTGTACCACTGATGGAGGAAGATCGTGATCAGCAGCAGGTCGAGCAGGTCGCCGCCGTAGTACATCAGCTGGGCGCCGGCCTCGGCCTGTGCCGCCGCGACTCCGGCGGGCGGGTGGGCGTACACGAATTTGGCCAGGATGTCGTGGGCGGCCAGGAAGGCGATCAGGACCGATGCCCGGGTACGTCGTCCCGGCCGGTGCGGCGCGGGATCGACGCCGATGACGGCGGCGGTGAACAGGTAGCCGGCCGCGAAGGTGTGGACGGTCACCAGGACGTGCAGACCGGGGTGCTCGCCCATCCGTGGGTAGATGCCGGTGGTGTAGAGGGCCCACAGGCCGCCGGCGTTGAGGGCGGCCGCGGTGACCGGGTGGGTGAGGATCCGCAGCGGACGCGTCCTGAGGAAGCGGGACAGGCGCCGGGCCCCGGCCACCGGCAGCGCCCGGAGGGCGAGCGTGATCGGGGCGGCCAGGACCAGCAGCATCGGGGCGGCCATGCCGAGCAGCAGATGGCCGGTCATGTGGGCGGTGAAGTCGCCATGGCCGGCGCCGGTCACCGCGATCGCCGCCGCCAGCAGACCGGCGCACCACGACAGGGTGCGTCGAGTGGGCCACGGGTCACCGCGCCGGTGGATCATCCGGACGGCGCCGAGGTAGCCGACGGCCGCGATCGCCAGCGGCGCGGCGTACACCAGCCAGAACAGTCCGACGCCGCCCTCGCCGGTCATGTCGTGCACGGCGGCCTTCTCAGCGCCCGGGCCGGTGGGACCGCACGAGCAGCGCCACTCCCCCGATGACCATGCCCAGGGCCAGGATGTTCCAGGTCCAGTCGTACGGCGCGAGGTCCACGTGGTACCGGATCTGGTGCAGCCGCATGAGCTTGTGCTGAACGGTGCCGTCGTAGAGCTGGAAGCCTCCGGCGCCGGTCAGCAGGCCGCCCCACCAGCGCCGGCCGTGGAACGCGCCACGGCGGCGCAGGTCGGCGAAGAGGAACAGGGCGGCGACGGCGGCGAACCAGCCCACGGCATGGAAGATCCCGTCGGAGACCAGGCCGGCGGCCGGGGTGGACCGGTCGTAGAAGTGGTGCCAGTGCAACAGCTGATGGAACACGGTCTCGTCGACGAACGCGGCCACACCGATCCCCAGCAGCACCCCCGACAGCACGTTACGGCCGGCCGCCACATCGGCGGCGGCACTACGCGGTCCGGACACGACCAGCCTCCAGCATGCTCATGCCAAGGTGGCTTCCCCATTCCGGGGTGTCTAGACCCGGGTGAGGGAGATCCGCCGGTCTACCCGGGTGTCTGACTGATCTTCCGGGTAGGTGGCGCCGCCGTGCGATTCCTCGGTCCGGGCCGGGCTCCGCCCTCGGGCGGGCCGGCTTCGGACTGGGCGCCGGCGGCCAGATCGGGGGCGGTCCTGGCCGAGCTGGCCGCGTGGACCGTGCGGGGTTGACGGCCCGTACTGTTTTTCGGCTGGCATCGGACATGGCGGTGAGAAAGCGGGGTATGCGGCCACACCTGCTACGGCTCGGGAGGAACGGGTGGCCATCCCATCGGCGTCACCGTCGCGGCCGGGCCGGCCCGGCAGCGGCCTCACCGACGACCTGATCATCCTGGCGGGGACGCCGGACGACGGGTCCGACGTGCCGGCCCTGCTGCGGTCGATCACCCAGTTCGCAGCCGATCTGCTGCCACCGGTGGACTATGCCTCGCTCACCGTCCGTGAGGAGGACGGTTATGTCACCGTCGCCATGAGCAGCGAAATAGCGCTCGCCGTCGACGAAGCCCAGTACGCCGAAGACGCGGGTCCCTGCCTCGACGCGTTACGGACGGCCGAGCCGACCGCCGTCCCGCGGATCGACGCGACCGTGAACTGGCCGGGTTTCCGGGCCGAGGCGTACCGGCTCGGCCTGCGCGCCTCGTTGTCCATCCCGCTGTTCGCCGGCCGTGGGACAACGATCGCGGCCCTCAACCTCTATGGCCGCGACACCCAGGCCATGGCCCCGTTGAGCGCGGCGGTGCTGACCACGTTCGAGGGCTACCGCGAAGGCGGGAACGACGCCTGGTCCGGATCGGACGGCCTCGATCCGGGAGCGCTCAGCCTGGTGAACGGGCTGACCGGCGCGCTCGCCGTGCGCTCCAGGATCCAGATGGCCCTGGGCGTGATCATGGCCGCGGAACGCACGAGCGCCGACCACGCCTACCCGGTTCTGCGCTCGCGAGCCGCGACGACCGCGTTGTCGCTCACCGCCGCCGCCGAATCGATCCTGACCCGGGCCGGCAACCAGCCGCACTCCTGACTCCGCTTGGAGCATCACATGACCGACTCGCAGCCCCTGGACCCCATCGAAGCCTTCGGACGGCTCGGCCGGATCAAGCTCGCGGAAACCGACCTCAAGGGCGTCCTGGACGAGGTCGCCCACCTGGCCAGACGCACCGTGCCCGGCGCCGTGGAGGTCTCCGTCACCCTGATCGACAGCAAGGAGGCATACACGGCCGCCTACACCGGACAGCTCGCGCTCGACCTCGATGAGCTGCAGTACGGCAAGGGGTACGGGCCGTGCCTCGACGCGTCAGCCGCGGCCACCACCCTGTCGCTGCCGGACATGGCCACCGAGGACCGCTGGCCGGACTGGGCCGCCCGGGCCCTCGACGCCGGCGCCCACAGTTCCCTGTCCATCGGCCTGCCCGTGCACGAGCGGGTCACCGGCGCGCTGAACTTCTACGCCACCGAAGCCGAGGCCTTCGACCACGACGCGGCCATCCTCGGTCAGACGTTCGCCGGCTACGCCGCCGTCGCGCTCACCAACGCCCACCTGTACGACGCCCAGACGAACCTGGCCCGCCAGATGCAGGAGGCGATGCAGAGCCGCGCCGTCATCGAGCAGGCCAAAGGCATCATCATGGGCAGCCGGCACTGCACCGCCGACGAGGCGTTCGCCGTCCTCACCAGGATCTCGCAGGACACCAACCGCAAGCTTCGCGACGTGGCGACCGCACTGGTCGCGAGTGCGTACCCGGACCCTGAGCCCTGAGCTGTCCGGTCAGATGACCAGCAGTCCCAGCGCGGGCCCGTTGCCCTTCAGCCACCGCACCGCCTGGTGGACGGACAACGGCCCGGCCTGCCCCTCGCCGGGCGGGTCGGCCCGGAGGCGTCGGGTGGCCCGGCCGGCCGCGGGCGGCAGGAGCGGATACCGGCCGGCGAGCAGGGCGTCCACCGTTCCCGGCCGACGGCCGAACGCCGCGATCGTGCGCCAGTGCCACAGGGTCGCGGTGTCGTCGTGCAGGGTTCCGGGCGGGTCCGGCAGGACGTCGACGGCGTCGAAGGGCTCGCTTCCGGCCAGCCACCACTCGGCGGCTTCGGCCGCCTGCCGCGACGACGACTCGCACCAGTAGGGCACCTTCCGGTCGTCGGCGACCGGCCAGGGGTCGATCATCCGGCCACTGGCGACCACAGCCCGCCGGGCCTGCGCCGAGGGCCGCAGCCAGACCTTGTACAGGTCCGCCACCGCACCGCTGAAACCGTGGGGATCCCGGAAGAGCACCCGGTAGCCGGCTGAGCCGGTCTCGGCCGCGATCCGCCGTAGTTGCGGTTCGATCGCGGGCTCACCGCTGGTCTCCGCGTACTGACGGGAGCTCTCGTAGTTCCGCGACGGCGGGTCCTCGGCGCCCAGACTCCGCAACAGCTTGGTCAGGGCCCGGCTGTCCGGGCGGTAGTCCTCCGCCGTCCAGCCGCTGGTCGGCGTGCCGACCTGGAAGCCGTACCCCGGCGGACCGTCCGACACCGGCCAGTCGCGCAGATCCCGGACCAGCACCGACGCGCCGCCGGCAGCCACGCGGGAACGGAGAAAGATCTGGTACGCCTCGGGCAGCGTCCGCCAGCGCACCTGCATCGACACGGTGGCGCCGCACAGCGAGCCGCGCAGGACCGGATCGTGCACCTGGCGAACGGTGATGCCCGGGTTGCGGGCCAGGATGCGTTCCGCCAGCCCGGCGCCCCAGGCTTTCGCCGCCGCCCAGTCGGTGACCGACCCACCGGGCCATGGCGCGGTCACGGTGAAGGTGGTCGGCAGCCAGGCGGCTCCGCAGGCGGCCGCCAGATGCACGGCCGCGCCGTGCGGCGAACCCAGCACGACCGCCGGGTAGGTGGCCGCCGCATACCGGCTCACGATCCAGTCCGCCACGGCCTCCGCGTCGATGTCGTCGATCCGGTCCAGCGGCACGGCTTCGTCGACGGCCTTCGCCGTGAGAGCGGCACGGCGGACCGGCTCCGGCAACGCGCCGTGGCGGCCCAGCACGGGAACCCGTTGCAGGAAGCCGCCACGGCGCTCGGCCGGCGGCACGGCCATCGCGAGCAGCGCCCGGCCCATGCTGTCGGCGCAGACCACCCGGCCGGCCGGCAACGCGTCGAGCGTCGGGTGTGGATGGTTCTGATCCATTGCAGCAGTACCGCCGTCCGCGCGGGAGATACCGGAATGTCACCGGTCCCGCTCGGCTACCCCTCGTCGTCGCGATTATTCGGTCTCGACGAGTTGCTCGCGCAGCTTGAGCAAGGCGCCGGAGAGGATCCGGGAGATGTGCATCTGCGAGACGCCGATCTGCTCGGCGATGGCCGCCTGCGTCTGGTTGCCGTAGAAGCGCATCGCGATGATGCGCCGCTCCCGGTCGGTCAGGCGGGCCATGGCCGGGGGCAGGGTGACGTTGAGCTCCACCAGGTCGTACCCGTGGTCCTGGGCGCCCAGGATGTCACCCAGCTCGAACCCTGAGTCGTCATGGATCGGCGTGGAGAGCGACACCGCACGGTAGGCGTAGGAACTCTCGAGTCCTTCCAGCAGCTCTTCCTCGGACGTGTTCAAGTGGCCGGCGAGGTCGGCGACCGTGGGCGACCGGCCCAGGGTCTGGCCGAGTTCCACCCGCGCCCGCCCGATCGCCAGCCGCGTCTCCTGCACCCGGCGGGGTGCCCGCACGGACCAGGTCCGGTCGCGGAAGTAACGCTTGATCTCGCCGGTGATGGTCGGGAAGGCGAACCCGACGAACTCGACGCCACGGCCGGCGTCGAACCGGTCGACCGCCTTGATCAGGCCGATGGTCGCCGTCTGGCGCAGGTCGTCGACCATGTCGCCCTGCCGGGCGTAACGGCGGGCGAGCCGGTAGGCCATCGGCAGCCACGCCTCGATGACCTGCTCACGCAGGGACCGCCGGTCCGGGTGGGACGGTGGGAGGGCGCAGAAGGCCAGCATGAGCCGGTCGGCCCGCTCGTCCTCTTCGGTCCGGTGGGAGCCGGTGGGGGCCGAGGTTGTTGTCCGCATGGTGTCTCCTCGCGGCGCGCGAGCGTCGTAGGCATGAGACATGCGAGACGAGCCGTCGCGTCGAGACACCCGAGGCAGAAGGGGCCGGCGAACCGCAACGTCGTCATGGCACGTCAGGGCTCGGCACCGTCTTGACCGATTCCAGCAGGCTAGCCGAAAAGGCGAACCGTGGCCAGCCGAAAGGATGAGCGCGTCGCGGTCGAGGGTGGGTTGGCGGCCGGGGTGCGCCGGCCGGACGGCCGGCGCACCCGATCCCGCTCAGTCCAACGCGCCCTTGATCTTGTTGACGACGTTGGCGACACCCTGGGCGTGCGCCCCGGCGCCGGTGCCCGGCTTGCCCTTGCCCATCGCGCCGTCGTACGTGACGTACAGCTTCGGGTCCGGCGCCGGACCGAGCGGCTTGTCGTCGGTCAGCGGCTGGGCGTCCGGCACGTACACGATCTCCTTGTCGCCCTTCAGGGTCGGACCCTGCGCCCACCGGCCCTCCCCGGCCGTGCTCGCCGGGTCGAAGCTGTAGAACGTGTGGTTGGCCTCCTGGTTCTCGTCCTCGGCGTTCGAGTCCTCGATGCCGGTCTCGGTGAAACCGTCCGCGATTAGCTGCTCGATGCCGAGCAGCCACTGCTGCTGGTGCCAGGTGTCGCGGGCCAGGTTGAACTGCAGCATGTCCTTGACCCCGCGGTCGTCGGTCATGTTGTAGACCCGGCTGGTCATCAGCCGGCTCTGCGCCTCGGCGGCCACGTTGGACCGGAAGTCCGACAGCAGGTTGCCGCTGGCGATGATGTAACCGGTGTTCCACGGCACACCGGCGGCATCACGTGGCAGCGCGCCCCCGCCGGTGACGATCGCGTGCTGCGGGTTCATCCCACCGAGCACCGCGGCCAGCAGCGGGTTGGCCGCCGCCGCCTTCTCGGTCGCCTCGCCCGGAGCGCCCTCGAGCAGCCGGGCCAGCATGGTCGTGAGCATCTCGACGTGGCCGATCTCCTCCGTCGCGATGTCCATGATCATGTCCTTGTACTTGCCCGGCACCCGGCACGACCAGCCCTGCCAGAGGTACTGCATCATCACGGTCATCTCACCGAACTGGCCACCGACCAGCTCCTGCATCTTCGCGGCGAGCAGTGCGTCCGGCTTCTCCGGCTTGGCCTGGAACTGCAGGTAGTCGACGTGCTTGAACATCAGAACCTCCATGCGGAAGGGATTGGCCTGACCCTGGGCTACCCGCGGTCCTGGCCCTGGCGGGCCCGCATCGGGCCCTTCGGGGCCTGGCCCGGCGGGGTCACCGGTGGCCCGGCCGGGTCACCGGCGCGGGCATCCGGCAGACGCCCAGCCGTCGCACCCGGGGAGATCGTCATGGCTGTCGTCACGCCCGCGCCTCCGGTCGGCGCACCGACCCTGCGACGGCGCATCGGCCGGCTGGCGCCGTGGTTCGGGCCGGCCTTCGTGGCCGCGATCGCGTACACCGATCCGGGCAACTTCGCCACCAACTTCACCGGCGGCGCGACCTTCGGCTACCAGTTGGTGTGGGTCATCGTCGCCGCCAACCTGATGGCGATGCTGATCCAGTCGTTGTCGGCCAAGCTCGGCCTGGTGACCGGCCGCGACCTGCCGCAGCTCTGCCGGGACCGGTTCCCCCGCCCGCTCACCCGGGCCCTGTGGGTGCAGGCCGAGCTCGTGGCCATGGCCACCGACCTGGCCGAGATCATCGGCGGTGCGCTGGCGCTGAACCTGCTCTTCCAGGTGCCGCTCCCGGCCGGCGGACTGATCACCTGCGTCGTCGCCTTCGCGCTGCTGACGCTGCAGCGCCGTGGGGTACGCCGGTTCGAGACGGTGATCGCCGGACTGCTGGGCGTCATCCTGCTCGGCTTCCTGTACAACGCGGTGCGCGCCGGCGTCGATCCCGGCGCGCTGGCCACCGGAATGGTGCCGTCGCTGTCCGGAACCGACAGTCTGGTGCTCGCCACCGGCATCCTCGGCGCCACGGTGATGCCGCACGTGATCTATCTGCATTCGGCCCTGACCAAGACGCGTACGGCCCGGGCCGCCGATCCGGCCGAACGCCGGCACGCGCTGCGGTGCCAGCGCGTCGACACCCTCGTCGCGCTCGGGGCGGCGGGACTGGTCAACCTGGCCATGCTGGTGATCGCCGCGCAACTGTTCTTCGGTTCCGGGATCGCCGGCACGGACCGCCTCGATGGCATCCACGCCGGGCTCGGCGCCGCCATCGACCGGTACGCGGCGCTGGCGTTCGCCGTGGCCCTGCTCGCCTCGGGCCTGGCGTCGTCGAGTGTCGGCACCTATGCCGGGCAGGTCGTCATGCAGGGCTTCATCAGGCGCAGCATCCCGCTGCCGGTGCGCCGGATCCTGACCATGGCCCCGGCCATGGTCGTGCTGGTGCTCGGCGCCGACCCCACCCAGGCCCTGGTGTGGTCACAGGTGGTGCTCTCCTTCGGCGTGCCGTTCGCCCTCATCCCCCTGATCCTGCTGACCCGGCGCCGCAACGTCATGGGCGAGCACACCAACAGCCGGACCGTGACGGCAACCGCCACCGCCGTGGCCGCGCTGATCATCTCGCTCAACGTCGCGCTGGTCGTCCACACGGTTGCCGGTTAGGACGTTTCACCGTTCGGAGGACGGGCAGTCGCGCCGGTACCCCGCAGGTATCGGAGGACCGTCATGGCTCTTCACAGGATTCCCGCGCTGCCGGCCAGCGCCGCAGCTTCCGTCCGGCTCGACACCCGCATCTTGCGCAGCAGCGTCGCGGTCAGCCGCTTGACCGTGCGCTCGGAGACGTGCAGCTTCAAGGCGATCTCCGTGGTGGTGGCCCCGGCCGCGATGAGCTGCAGCAGGTTCCGCTCGGCCTCGTCGAGGTCCACGGGCGCCGGGCGGGCGTCCCGGCCCGATCCCAGCAGCACGGCGAGCAGACTCGACGGCAGGACCGCCCACCCGCCCAGCACCGCCAGCAACGGCCGCACCATGTCCTCGGCCTCGCTGCTCTTCGGCAGGAACCCCTCCGCCCCGGCCCGCAGCGCCTCGATGGCCGGCCGCGGATCGTCGTCACCGGACATCGCCACGATCCGCACCCACGGTGTGGTGGACCGGATGGCGGCCACCGCCCTGACCCCGCCCGGCGCCGGCATGTGCAGGTCCACCAGGACCAGATCGGGGACGGTACGCCGGACCAGGCTCGCCGCCGCCGAGGCGTCCCCGGTCGAGGCGACCACAGTGGCCAGCCCACCACTCACGTCGGGCAGCAACAGCTCGAGCCCGCGGACGAACAACGGGTGGTCATCGACGAGGGCAACTGCGATGGCGTTCGGCATGGACGCCGCTTGCCCGGTGAAGGACCGAACATGCCCGGTCTGAGCCGCCGATGGCGGAGCGGGCGCCGGCCGCAGCCGGCCGATCCCGGCCTGGTGTTGCTGCGCAGTGTCTGTCATGAACTGCGCCCGCCGGTCTCCACCCTCACCTCATTGGTACGCGCGCTGGAGACGCAGCCGTCCGATTCGGCCCGCGGTGAGCTGGCACGCCTGGCCGGTGAGCACGTAGCCCACGCGGAGGCCGTTTTGCGGCAGGCCGCCGCGGCGGCGTACGGCATGACCGGGCCCGCGGACCCACCCGTCCCGCTGCACCGGATCCTGCCCGTGGTGTCGGCGGCGGTGCCCGCCGGGCGGCTCGTCGTCCGGCTGGGCCGGGCCACCGGTGAACGCCTGGTGCACCCGCGGCACGCCGGTCAGATCCTGATCAACCTGCTCACCAACGCCGACCGGCACGGCCCGGCCGGCGGGTCGATCGAGCTGACGGCCCGCGCTCATCGGCGCGGTCTGCGGCTGACCGTCACCGACGGCGGCGCCCTGACCCCGGACCTCACCCGGTCACTGCACCGGCGCACCCCGCCGGCCGGGGAGAAAGGCCTCGGGCTCTGGGTCGTACGCCACCTCGTGGCCGTCCACGGCGGCACCATCCGCGCCCGGAGCCTGACCCCGCACGGCCTGGCCGTCGAGGTGACCCTGGCCCGCCCCCGACATTGACCCGGCCGGGCCACCGCCTGGCCCCCGCGGGACGCCCCGGCGGGCACTCCGTTGCCATGGCCTGTCCGACCGGGAGGCGCCGCCGGCAAGAAAGGACCGAGCCGTGCCCACTGCCCTGCTCACCCGTAGCGTCGTAGTCGCGGCCTACCTGCTCGCGCTGCTGTTCCAAGGTCGTGCCGACCTGCCGACCGGCCTGCTGGCCGGCGCCGTCATAGCGGTGTGGACCGTTCCCCTGGTCCGTGACCGGATGACCCGGAGGTCCGCGCCGCACGGCGGCTGACGTCGCCCAGAAACTTGCCCTTTGATGCGTTAGTCCGGTCCCGACCTGGGAAGCCGCAAGTATCCCCTAGGAAAGCGAGTGGAAAAATGGCCAGCAGCGCCCACACAAGCAATGTCACCTCGGCCCGCCGGCCGGTGCAGACCGCGGCACTGGTCGTCGCGATCGTCTTCCTCCTGGTCGGGGTCCTGGGCTTCATCCCGGGCATCACCAGCGACTACAGCAGCATGTCCTTCGCCGGGCACCACTCCGACGCCAAGCTCCTCGGAGTGTTCCAGGTGTCCGTGCTGCACAACATCGTCCACCTGCTGTTCGGCCTGGCCGGCCTGGCCCTGGCCCGCACGGTCTCCGGCGCCCGGGCCTACCTGATCGGCGGCGGAGCCATCTACCTGGTTCTCTGGCTCTACGGCCTGGTCGTCGGGCAGGACAGCTCGGCCAACTTCGTCCCGCTGAACCCGGCCGACGACTGGCTGCACCTGTTCCTCGGGCTCGGCATGATCGCCCTCGGCCTGCTCACCACCCGCCGGGCCGTCGCCCGCCGGTGACGGGACATCCCTTATGGACGCCGACGCGGGCACCCGTCCGCGTCGGCGTTTTCCCAACCCGGCGGCTTGACGCGGCCGATCGTGGGTAGCCGACGGGCATGACGAACAGTGACGAAGGTGTGTGGCGCGACGAGGAGAAACTGCCGTTGTCCGAGCTGAACCAGGCGATGGCGACGTTCTCGCAGGACGGTCAGGTCGATGATCTGACCGGCTCGGACGCGGGCGCCGAGGCCGAGTTCGGGGACGGTACGAACACCGAGCGGGCGGAGGCCGACGGCGCCCCGGGTGACCCCGACGCGACGTCGGCGGCGGGCCGGCGGCTACGGCCATCGCCGGACGGCACGTCGGTCGGCGGGCGGACCGGGCCGAACTGACCGACCGCCGGCGCCCGCGCGTAACAGCCGCTCGGGCATCAGGACCAGAACGGCACCCCATCCGGTACGCACGACCGCGGTCGTGCGTACCTGCCGTTCGCTGTCGTCTCGCGTCATCCTCGGTCTCCTCCTCGTCGCTCTTCGAGCCGGGTGCCGGCGCTGTCGGCCCGGCCCGCGGCGACGTCGCCGAGTTCGCGACGGGCGGCAGGCCCGTCGTACAGATGAGCGTTGGCCATGGCGACCGCGGCGTACCCACCGAAGGTCTCGGCCAGGGTGACCGCGTCCTCGTCGAAGGCGTGCGGCTTGCGGGCGTACACGTTGAGGGCCCCGCTCACGTTTTCGTGCAGTGGCAGTCCGATCGACACCGAGCTGTGCACCCCGGCGTCGAGGGCGCGGTCCGCCCAGTCCGGCCACCGGCTCTCGCCGGCCATGTCCGGCACGCTCACGGTGATGTTCGCGGCGGCCGCGGCCAGGCACGGACCGTGGCCCTGCTGGTACTGCCACTCGTCGACCGTCAAGGCCCGTTGCCCGGTGAACGCGGCGGTGTGCGCGCCCCCGGCGCCGAGGAGAGTGACCGACACGTCGTCGGCGCCCGGGATGCTGCGCCGGGCCAGGTCGGCCACCTTGGTCAAGGCCGTCGCGACGTCGGTTTCGGTGAAGTCGATCCGCCCGAGCTCGGCGAACGCGTCGGTGGGCTTGATGGCTTGCGGGTCGGTCATGAAACTGTCCTTCCGACACACCGCCGCACGCGGCAAGGTGGGTTCCGGTCCGGGGGCCACGCCGCTTCTTGACGGGACTCGCCGACGCTGGGCGCCGGTCGCAGACCGCACGGATGCCCGGCTCGCCGCCTCCGAAACCGTACTTCGTCGGCCGCGGTCGGGTAGCTGAACGGTGGGTTCAGGTACAGGCGCCCAAGCCCTGCAGAACCCCGTTGCGGTACGAAGCGATGCGCTCGAAGGCGCTGGGGCCGGACTCCTCCGCCGCCCGACCGAACGCCAGCAACGCCGCCACGGCCTCGTCCAGGTCGCCCGGCGACAGGGTCAGACCCTGGCCCGGCTGACGGTTCAGCTGGTCGTTGGTCCACGAGCCGGCCAGGCAGTCGACCGCGAGCTGACCCGTACGGTCGGAGGTGCTCCGGCCGCGGCGGTCCTGCGCGGCCCGGGCGAACAGGTCGCCGAGCAGCATGCCGACGGCGTTGTCACCGATGTTCTGATGGAGCTGTGGCCCGAGCCGCCCGTTGTCGAAGGTCACGAAGTCGCCCGCCTTGCAGTAGAACGCGGCGCCCCCGGCGGCCGGGTCGGGTGCGGTGCACGAGGGTGGCGTACCGGTGAACGGCTGGACCGGCAGGGTCGGCCACGGCTTCCCGGCAAGCTCGGGATAGGCGCGCGACCAGTATCCCTGCGCGTCGTCGGCCAGCGAGGTGACCGCCTCCGCGTACGGCAGGTCACCACCGGTGGCGGCGTCTTCCCGGCTGGTGAACGGCACCTCGGTCACCGGAACGTTGCTGGCGCGGTAGGCAGCGCAGGTCGCGACGCCCTTCTCCACCCCGTCCTGCAGGGCCCGGATGCGATCGAAGGCGTTGCCGTGCGCCTGCGCGGCCTGCGCCGGCGTGCCCGGCTGGTCCCGCAGCAGCAGCAACCCGGCCACCGTGTTGTCGAGCTGGGCCGGCGTGACGCCGGTGAACGCCTGTGAACGTCCGGCCAGCACGTCGGCCATCCAGGCCCCGGCGAAGCAGTCGGCCTGCTGCTCGAGCACGACGGTCGGCTGGTCGCTCACGCCGAGCCGGGTCTGCACGGCGTGGCCGTACTCGTGGGCGAGGACCACCCCCACCAGCAGTGGACCGAACTGCTGCTGCAACTGGGGGATCAGCGTCTGTGCGTCCCAGGCGATGAAGTCACCGGCGGGGCAGTAGAAAGCGTTCGGCTGGTACACGCCCTGCTCATCGCCACACGCGGGCGGCAGGTCGGTCTCGGTGTACGGGTGCAGGCCACCCTGGACGGGCTTGAACGCGGCGCCGCGGCTCACCTCCGGATATCGGGCCGTCCAGAACCGTTCGACGTCCGTGACCGATCGGGTCACCACGTCATTCGGCGAGGCGGTGGCCGCGGTCGAGGTGTTCGGTCCGGCCGATTCGGGTAGCGGCACGCACCCGGTTACCGAGCTGAGCAGAACGGCCAGGACAGCGACGGAGATCCTGCGGTACGCGGTCATATCGTCGTCGCCTTCCCCATGCATGTCGTTCGCTCCGATGCGGCCGACTACCCCGGCCCGGGACATGTATGCGCGACGTCCGCCGTCGTGAACCAGGGCGAGGACGGATAGACTGGGCGCCTGCGGCACGGCGCCTTCGATGGGTGTCAGCGAGACCAGCGTCAAGAAAGCGGCGCGGATCCCGGACCCCAGATCAGGAGTCCTACAGCGATCGCGCACCCCACCCCAGATACTTGGTGGTGATGGGCGACCGCCGCTGCACCCCCGACCAGGCCTTCGCCATCCTCATCTCCCGGCCGGTGGGTGCGATGCCGTGGAACACCCCGGTGTGCGTCCCTCGACCGATCAGTCGGGCGGCGATCGTGTTCGCCTCGACGATCAGTCCCTGTAACTCCCAGTGATAGTCAGGGAAGCCGACGCCTACCGCCTTCACCCGCTCGATGTAGGCGGCCAGTCCGTCCACGGAACCGGACCCGCTGACCCGCTCGTCGACGAACGCGCCCAGCTGGTCGAAGCGGTGCTCGTTGCAGAGGGTGAGGTACCGCTCGTACAGGGCCACGACGTCGGCGCGTTCAAGTCCCACGGGGCCGATCATCGCACGCGGATCGCCCGGCCCGCGTTCCAAGGCGAGGCACTAGCCGGGACGAGTAGCGGCCCCCCCGGCGAACTCCCGGATCTCGGGGTCGGTCGCCTCGGCCGCGGCCCGCAGCGGGCCGGGGTCATGGGGCGCGAGGCGGACGGCGGCGACGGCGGCGAGGCGCCGGGTGTGGGCGGCCGGGCTCGCCAGGGCGGCGATGATCGCGGCCGGGTCCATGGACGACGGCTCCTGCGGCATCGCGGCCAGCGCGGTCATGGCCTTCCAGCGCACCGCTGGATCCGGGTCGTCGACGAGCACCGGGATCGCCGCCGGCGAGAAGCGGGCCACGGCTTCGACGGCGAAGAACCGTACCTCCCGGTTGGGGTGCCGGAGCAGGTCCTCGAGTTCCGCGCCCAGCGGCGCGGCCAGATCACCCAGCTCGGAGGCCACCCACGTGCCGATCGCGACCACCGCGTCGTCCTGGCTGAACAGCAGCGGCCGCAGCACCTGCACCGAGACGCCGCCGCGCAGCTCGGTGACCAGGTGGTTGGCGGCCCGTCCGTCATCGTCGCCGTGGAGTATCCGCTCGACCAGCTCGACCGCCATGGTCATGATCCACCCAGTTTCTTCCGGATCGCGCGGAGCAGTTCGAGCTCCTCCTCGATCCGGATCCGGTGAGCCTTGCCGACCTGCTGCCCCTCGGCGCCGATCGTCGTCTCGCCCAGCCGGACCTGCTCGGCCTGGCGCGCCTGGACGCTCAGCTCGAGCTCGTCGGCGGCGAACAGCAGCTCCTCGCGCGTCCAGCTGCTGACGGCCAGGTTGCGCTCGTAGCCGTTCTTGGGCAGCTCACCCCCGGCCTTGCCGCCGTGGTCACGAACCGGCGGTTCGAAGTCGCGCTCCGGCTTGTCCCCGCGGGGCCGGCCGGACATCGCCATGATCATCGGACCGGCCGGGGCGGCGAGACCCGCGGCCACCTGGACCGGGACAGTCTCGGCGACCACGACGACAAGCCGGCCGTTGGCCGTACCGAGCACCATGGCCTGCGGCGGCGGTCCCTGGTACGGCGGACCGCCGCCGGAACCACCGCCGCCGCCCTTGGTGTGGGTGATCAGCAGGATCAGAGCGTCGACGCCGATCTCGGCGACCGCGCGGGCGAACTCCTGACCGGCGAAGTCGAGCTGCTCCGGCGTGGTCGCGTTCCGCGCGTCGGCGAAGTTGATCAAGTGCTGGGCGGCCGAGAAGAGGCTGGTCCCGATGAAGATCGCGGTCAGGCCGAGAGCGATGTCGGCGGCCCACCCGACCGGCGTGAACTGCGAGGCGATGAAGACCGCGGCGAAGCCGACGATGGCCATGACCAGCGCCTGCGGCGTGATCATGCTGAGCAGCTTCGCTTTCACCGCGGCGCCGATGTCGGCCCGGTCGAACGCCGCCACCAGCTTCTCGGTGGTCGTCATGTCCGGGATCGCCTTGCCGGCGCCCGCACCCGGCGCCGGGGCCGACCCGTCGTCGGTGAGCCGGGCCACGTTGCTCTGCGGGCCGACCCGGGGGTTGTTCACCGCGCCGAGGTGGAGGTAGGACACCTGCTCGCGGGTGAGCTCGCCGAGCCGGGCCCGGATGTCGGCCTCGTTGAAGCCGTTGAGCTTCTCGGCGGCGCTCTGGAAGTTGCCGGTCTGCAGCGCGGTCGCCAGCGACTGCCGATATTGCCCGTCCAGCGTGGCCGTGTCGACGCTGGCCAGCGGCTCGCGCTGGATCAACCGGGAGATCGCCCGATTGCCGGCCGGTTGCAGCTGCCGCACCAGAGCCGTTCCCGGCGCCGCCCGGGTCGCGGGCGCGGCTTCGCCGGTCATCACCTGGCGGGCCATGGACCGCGCCTCGACCTCGGCCGGGTCGTCCGGATGGCTGACACCCGGTGGGCCCACCGTGCCGCTGCTCTGCTGGACGACGTGCGTCAGTTCGTGAGCGATCAGCTCCTGCCCGGAGGAGCTGCCCGGCTGGTAGTGGCCCGCGCCGAAGTAGATGTCGGTGCCGGTGGTGAACGCCTGCGCCTGCACCGAGCCGGCCAGCTCGGCGGCCTTGTTGTCGGTGTGCAGCCGGACGGCCGAGAAGTCGGCGCCGAACCGCCGCTCGAGCACGGCCCGCCCCGGGCCGGACAGCGGGCTGCCGGCCGAGCGGTCCTCGGCGATCCGGGCCAGCGCGGCGTTGCCGGGATCGACTGACGGAGTGGGCGGCGTTCGTGCTTCCGCGGGCGGCCGGGGGTGGGGCTCATCGCTTCGAAGCCTGGGCTCCATCGCGCCATGCTATCGCCGGCGCACAATCCGTGGCGGATTCCGTCACGTGACGGGCAGCCCGGCCAGCCCCGCGATCAGCCCCAGGACGGCGCTGACCCCGAGCACCCGCAGCACCGACCACTTCAACCCGAAGATCAGAACCGCCGCGACCACCGCGATCACACAGGCCACCGGCCGCACACTGCCGCCGGAGAACAGGGTGTGCACGGCGAAATAGACACCCAGGTTGGCGATCACCCCGACCACCGCGGCGGTGATGCCCGTCAGCGCCGCCGACAACGCCTGATTTCCCCGCAGCCGTTCCACGTACGGGGCGCCGAGCAGGATGAACAGGAAGCACGGCACGAAAGTCACCCAGCACGTCAGCACCGACGCCACCACCCCGGCCACCCAGGGGTCCAGGACGCCGGGGTGGTGGTAGGCGCCGAGGAACGCTACGAACTGCACCACCATGATCAGCGGCCCGGGCGTGGACTCCGCCAGCGCCAAGCCACGCACCATGTCACCGGCCGACAACCAGGCGAAGTCCTCCACCGCCCGCTGCGCCACATAGGCCAGTACCGCGTACGCGCCACCGAACGTCACCACCGCCGTACCGGAGAAGAAAAGCCCCTGCTGGGTGTAGACGCTGCCGGCCCCGGTCGTCGCGGCCACCACCGCGAGCGGCGCGAACCACAGCACCAGCCCGGCCGCCAGGATCACCACGGCGCGGCGTGCGGACGGCTGGTCGTGGTGCAGAGCATCGTCGGCGATCAGCGGCGGCGGACCCTCCTTGGCGGCGCCGTGCCCGCTCCCGGCGGTGATGAGCGCGGGCCGCCACCGGTGCGACGCCCACCCGGCGACCGCCGCGGCCGCCACCACGAGCGGGAACGGCACACCGAACACGGCCAGCGCCGCGAACGCGGCAACGGCGAACCCGACCAGCGCCGGGCTGGTCAGCGCCCGGCGGCCGACCCGCCACACCGCCTGCGCCACCACGGCCACCACGGCCGGGGCGAGACCCGCGAACAGCGCGGTGACCACTGTGGTGTCGCCGAACCCGACGTAGACCGCGGACAGCGCCAGCAGCGCCACGAAGCCCGGCAGCACGAACAACGTGCCCGCGACCAGGCCCCCGCGCAGGCCGTTGAGCAGCCAGCCGACGTAGATGGCGAGCTGCTGGGCCTCCGGACCGGGCAGCAGCATGCAGTAGTTCAGGGCGTGCAGGAACCGCTGCTGCCCGATCCACCGTCGTTCGTCGACGAGATGCCGCTGCATGACGGCGATCTGCCCGGCCGGCCCGCCGAAGGTCTGCAACGAGATGCCGAACCAGGTTCGGACCGCTTGCCGGAACGGGACGACGTCAGCGGGGGTCGTGCGGTCGGACACGCCAGTCTCCTCGTTCAGCCGGGGGTGCGGTTCAGCAGCAAGCATGTCGAACGGCCGTCGCGTACGCCGGCCCGGGCCGCCCACCTCACGCCGGCTCCCGCACAGCCGGCGGCGCGGTGTCGCCGCGGAGGTGGTCGAGCTCGGCCAGATACATCGCCTGTATGCGGCCGTAGTGCCGGACCAGCAGCAGGAGCTCTTCGACGGTGTACCCCTCGATGAGCCGCTCGGCCCGCTCGGCGAACCGCTCGTACGGTCGCTCCAGCTCGGCGATCCGCTCGGGCCGCAGGGTGACGATCACCCGCCGCCGGTCGGCCGGATCGCGTTCGGCGGTGACGTAGCCGGCCTGCTGGAGCCGGCGGAGCATGCTGGTCACGGCCCCGGTGGTGAGGTTGGTCCGCTCGGCGACCTGCCCGGCGGTGGCGGACCCGGCGTCGGCCGGGAAGTCCAGGCACTCCAGGTCGCTCACGGCGAGGCCCAGGCGCTCCGCGATGGCGTACCGGAACACCGTGGACAGCCGCGAGGTCTCACGCCCGGCGCGCATGAGGTCGGCGATCGCGGAGGCACGGGCCGGCTCGTGGGACATGCCGCCATCATCCCTCCGGCACGGTGACGCGGTGCAGCCGAGGTAGCACGCGGGTCAGCACCCAGTGCGGTGCGGCCGCGCCGCCGGTGAGGCGGCGCATCAGCCCGGCGGCGGTGTCGACGGCGCGGAAGGCGTAGGGCGCCATCTCGTCCTGGTAGCCGGCGATCGCCTCCTCCACCGGCGTGCCGTTCGCCCGCGCCTCGATCAGCCTGCGGGCGAGCAGTGCGGCGTCGCGGAGCGCGGTGTTGCCGCCCTGGGCCCCGAACGGCGGCATGACGTGCACGGCGTCGCCCATCACCGTCGCCCGGGCCGCCACTCTCCACCGCGACGGCGGCCTTGTTGTAGTGGACGCGTCCGTCGAGCCCGGACAGCAGGATCGACCGCAGGGTCAGCCGGATGCCGCCCCCGCCCGGCAACCCGGCGCCGATGCCGGTCTGTCCGGTGTGGAACAGGGCCGGCACGCCGAGTTCCTCGATCACCTCGTACAACGGGTA
>NZ_JBFBGU010000011.1:53182-250092 GCF_040684855.1 Actinoplanes sp. NPDC089786 | reverse complement strand
CTCCCGCTCCCGCCTGACCCGCAACCACCACCCGACCGTCACGGTCCACGATGCCGCATACCCACACCCAAATCAGGCACCTATCCAGTTACATCGGCGAAACCGCCGAAGGCCAGGGAACGTTCGAGGTGCCGGCGGGAAAGGCCGACTATCGGCTTGAGATGTCCGCACGCCGGGGCGCCCCGCACGTCTTGTCGACGGAGGTGACTGGCACGTGGACCTTCCGATCAAGGCACACCGGCTCGAGCAAACCGCAGCGACTGCCGATTTCTACCGTACGGTTCCACCCGAAGCTGGACGACGACAACACTGCACCGGCAGGCCGGGAGTTCGCTGTTCCGTTGACTGTCGACCGGTTGGAGGGCTCTGCGGCCGGACGCGTCAAGACACTGACCGCTGAGGTCTCCTATGACGACGGGGCCCATTGGCGACCGGCGCGGGTCACCGGGTCAGGGCAGAAGCGGGTCGTCATGCTGCGGCATCCGGCCAACCCGGGTTTCGTGTCGCTGCGCGTGAGCTCCACCGACACGGCAGGCGACAGGATGAAACAGTCCGTAGTGAGGGCATACCGAATCGGTTAGCCCTGCACGACAGCAGTAGTTGACCAGAATTGCACGACGCCAATACCGCCTGTCGGTATTGGCGTCGTGTGGCACGGGGCGGCTGTCACGGGGCCCAGCCACCGTAGCCGCCCTCCTTCCAGGGCGTGGTGAAGGCAACGAGAATCAGGAACACCAGCAACCAGCCCATGGAACCCCACCAGAGCGCCCAGACACCCACTACGGAGGCGCCCAGAAAGAACGGCAACGGGCCGAACATCGCGGTGACGGTCAGGCCGTCCAGGAAGCGACGCAGCGGGCCACGCGGCGGCGGCGTCCCGATAGCGATCGCCGCGGCGAACAGCACCGGGAACACGGCTCCCACCACGAACCACACCCATCGGTCGGCCTCGGGCGGCAGGACACCGATCAGGACGGCGACAAGCACGACGAACGCCACCGCAATTCCCCATGCCCAGCGCTTGCGGCGAAGTCGCCCGGCCGTCATCGGTCCAGTATGGGTTCCGCAAACTTCCGGCGGAAGAATGCGGATGGAGCCACCGGGGCCGCGTTGATCAGCAGTGCGAATGCCGCCTTGGCGGGATCTGCTCCTATGTTGGTGGCCCGGTCTCGATGTATTCGAATACCGCGCCGTCCGGGTTCCTCGCGATCAGCCGGGCGCCGTTCGGGGCGGGGCTGGGTCCGTCCAGGATGTCGCCGCCGGCCTCGGTGATGTCGCGGATCACCGGGCCTAGATCGTTGACCAGCAGCGTGGCCACCCGGTTGTTGTATCGGGCCGCGTGCGGACCGGACAGCAGCAGGAACGGGCCCACGCTGGCCAGTTCCACGCCGGCGAAGGCGAACCGCTGCACCTCCGGGGCGCCCGAAAGGGCCTGGTACAAGGGAATCGCCGCGTCGAGGTCGGGTACCACGACCCGGGCCAGCACTGCGGTGATGTTCGACATTCATCGCCTCCGGGCAACGGTGACGGGATCCTGCGCTACCAGGCGACCGGCAGCGAGTGGACGCCATAGGTGACATTGGATCGCCGGTACGACACGTCCTCGAAGGGGACAGCCAGCCGTAACTGCGGGAACCTCCGCAGCAGGGCGGGAAACGCCAGGTGCATCTCCAGGCGGGCCAGCGGAACGCCGACGCAATAGTGCACGCCGTGGCCGTAGGCCAGGTGGGTACGGGGTTCCCGGGTGAAGTCGAGCCGATCGGGGTCCGGGAACCTCGATTCATCCCGGTTGGCGGAGGGGATCGCCACCAGCACCTGCTCGCCGTCCCTGATCAGGGTTCCGTTGACCGTCACGTCGGCGGTGGCGGTCCTGATCTCCCCATGGTTGGGGATCGACACGTACCGGACGAGTTCGTCGACGGCGCGCTCGACGATGTGCGGATCGTCGCGCAGCAACGCCAGCTGTCCGGGATGGCGCAACAGGGCGAGGGTGCCGATGCCGAGCATGTTCGCGGTCGTCTCGTGCCCGGCGACCAGCAGCAGGTTGCCGATACCGACGAGCTCCTGATCGGTGACGGAGGCCCCGTGCTCCTGGATGATCCGGCCGAGCACGTTGTCGCCGGGCTGCTTCCTGTTGTGCTCGACGAGTTCGCGCATCCCGGCACGTAGCGCGTTCCGGGCCGGGATCAGCGTCTCCAGGCTGGACATCACGTCGGTCATGATCCGGGTGTGGCCGGCGAAGTCGAAGCCGAAGTCCTTCGGTACGCCGAGCATCTCGCAGATCACCGTCGACGGCACCGGCAGCGCGAACTCCTCGACCAGATCGACCGGCGGCCCGGCGGCGGCCATCGCATCGAGGTGGTGCTCGACGATGGCCTCGATCCGGGGCCGGAGTCGCGTCATCCGTTGCGCGCTGAACTCGCCGGCGACCATCTGGCGCAGCCGGGTGTGTTCCGGTGGGTCGCACTCGATGAACGTGCCGGGCTGCTGGTCCTGCAACTCCTCGGCCAGCGTACGGTTGCCCGGCTCGGGCAGGACGATTCCCAGCGGGGTCAGTTCGCTGCTGAACCGGCGGTCGCCGAGGATGTCCCGGCCGTCGTCGAACCGGGTGACCAGCCACACGACGTCCCCACCGTTGATGGTTATCCGGGTGATCGGCTCCTGCGCACGCAGTCGGCTCATCTCCGGGTCGGGATCGAACGGGCAGCCGGCATCGCGCCGGTACGGCAGGGGCAGCGTGTCGCTCGGCGTCACGACGCCGGCCCCTCCTGGTCGCCGGACGGCACGTGGGAGACCCACTCGCAGCTGCGCTCGCCGAGCTCGTGCTCGACCGTGACGCCGAGGTGGTCGGCGGTCCGCTGATGCAGGTCGACACAGAACTCGCAGGGTCGCTTGAGAGTCAGCTGTACGCCCTGCTGCTGGGCGCGCTCCCGGTAGTCATAGATGCCACAGCGGCGCACGGTGAGCCGGGAACGGTCGGGTGTCTCCGTACGGCTGGTGTCCGAACCGTAGACCTCGAGCATGGACTCCAGGCCGGTCAGCAGATCGCGAGCCTGGCCGGCGGCGTCGGGCACCCGCCGGCGGGCGGCTTCGGCGTTGATACTCGCGACGTGCTCGGTCCACTGTGGCAGGCCGTCCACGCCCATGAACCGTTCGATCGCGGCCTGCGTACGGAAGTAGACACCCAGCACGAACTGGGTCTTGTCCGCCTCGGACATCGGGCTCCGGTCAGCTTCCATCAAAGGTGATCCTTTCCGGTTCGGTGAGCGTGCCGTCGGGGTGCGCCGGACGCAGACCGGTGGACGCCTCCACCTGCCGCAGGGTCTCTCGCAGCGCCGCTTCGATCGGCGCCGGAAGCCTGCTCCACGCCCGCGCGTCGTCCAGGTCCAGCATCCGCGACAGCTTCCAGCCGACGTAGGAACCCATCGTTGCCAGTGGTGGGAGCGCGTTCACGACACCGATCCCGAAGCGCCGCCCCGCGAAGGACGAGCCGAGACGATCGGTCGTGGCGGCGACCCACGAGTCACTCGGTGGCTGGTCGGTGGTCACCAGGCAGACCACCTCATGGCCGCGGACGACCAGCATGTAATCGAGGACGATCGGCCCCCCGCCGGCGCCGGACCACAGTTCCGCCTCGAAGTCCTCCTGCCGTACGTTCACGCCGCCGAACGTGATCACATCCTGTCGCCGGCCGAGCGTACGCATCACCGGCAGCGCGAGACCGCACGGGCACGGTTCGCCCGTCGTCCGGACCAGGTCACCGGTCCGGTAGCGCACCAGCGGCCGGGCCGGCAGATCGAGGGTGGTGACGACCAGTTCGCCGCTGTCCGGCCCCCCGTCCACCAGCCGGGTGCCCCGTTCGTCGTGCAGTTCCAGCAGATAGCTCTGCAACTGCAGATGCAGGCGTCCGCGCTCGCAGGTCACCGCCGTCGTACCGGTCTCGGATGAGCCGTAGGAGGCGACGTACGCGGTCGCGCCGGTCAGCTGTTCCAGGTGCCGTAGCAGGCTGTCGCCGGTCTGCTCGGCCATCAGCAGCAGCCGGTCGAAGCGCGGCGGCGGCGTGCCGTTGCGGACCGCGAAGTGCACCAGCTCCAGCAGGCGCGAGGCCGTGCCCACGTACACATTGGCCTGCAGGTCCGCGGCCAGCCGGAGCACTCGGGTGTAGTCGCCGGTGACGTTGTCGACCCACAGCCGCATCGACAGGACCCCGAGATATTCCAGGACCTTCTCGAACTGGTAACCGGCAGGAGCGAAAGGACCATTGATCAGGATCAGCGCCGTATCCGACGGGTCGAGAATCCGGCCCCACATCTCGCCGATGTTCATCGTGTTGACGACCAGGTCGTCGACGGCCTTCGGCGCGGCCACCGGGTCGCCGGTCGTACCCGAGGATTCGTAGTAGTGCAGGAAACTGGTCACCTGCCGGGTGAACGCGTCACGAGACCGGGCGCGCAACTCCCCACGGTCGAGCAGCGGCACGCTGGACAACAGCTTGGTGAGCACCACATCGGCCGGCAGCGCGCGGGCCTCGGCGAGCGTACGGTCGTCCCGCCAGTCCCGCAACGACTCCGCATGGAGCCTCGAGTGAGCCGCGACAGCGAGCGTGTCGAGCAACTTCCGCGCCTGCAGTGCGCTCAGGTCATCCGTACCGGCGTGGACCGCTCTGACCGTTCGCAGATGAGACTCCACAAGGCTCATGTGATGAGCGCGAAGGACCTCGTCACGCACGAGCAACACGGCGTCTCCTCAGATCTACAGCGAGCACCGGCCGTCGCGAGGCGGAAACGGCGGGCGCAATGACCCCTCTCCGGAGATCCTCCGGAGAGGGGAACACTAGAGGCACCCGCCCGGAGAAGCCCACGATCCGCGCAACCAGGTCTCAAACGGGCAATACATCGAGCGTTTCTGGCCATCGCCGCCGTGGCAGCCGCGACTACCCCGGCCGGCAGCCGCGCACGTCCATGGTCAGCCCCGGGACGCGGAGACCACCCGGGTCGCCGAGGTGACACCGGGCAACGGACGCTTGCCGTTGAGCACAGCGTCGTACGAGCGGTCGCCGTGCAGGGAGCGCTCATAGAACGCCACGGCATAGGCGGTCAAGGCCGACTGCTGAACCGCGGGGGTCAGCTCCGCGGCCGGGCACGTGCTGTCGTCGTCGCCGAAGAGACTCGGCGACGTCCACCGAGTGTTGAAGTAGTTGTGGTTGGCGCCGGTCAGCGACACCGAATACGCGGGTTGCCGGGTTCTGCCGACGACGTCGTCCAGGTATTCCTGTCCACGCTCACCGACCGCACCGTCACAGGTGCCGGTGACGACACCGACCGGGATTCTCGTGACGAGCGTATCGCTGTTGTCCCCTTCGGGATCGTCGAACTTGACCGGGGCCAGCGGCAGCACCGCCCGGACCGTGACCCCAGCGGGCCACTCGGCGCGGTGCTTGTCGGAGGCCTGCCACATAGCGGCCTTACCGCCGCGCGAGTGGCCCATCGTGCCGACGTTTCCGACATCGACGCGCCCGGTCAGCGCGCCGAGCCGGCTCACGAGCGGTCCGCGCCCGGCGGCGAGCTGCGCCCACAGTCGCAGGTGCTCGTTGACAAGCCGGGCGCGGTCGCCGTAGTCGAAGGACGTCTGGTTCACGCCGTCCACGCTGATCGAGGCCACGACGAAACCGCGCCGGGCCAGGACAGCACCGAGGTAGTCGTACCCGCGGTAGCTGGGGAACGGCTTCGCTCCGCCCTCGCAGGGCCACTCGGCGGCGTCCTGGGAGTCGCAGGCCCACCACGAGCCGTGCGACTGGATGATCAACGGAAGCCGGGCGCCAGGATGCCGCGGGTAGTGCACGACCGCCCGGATCTCACTCACGGTGCCCGACTGCGAATCGGTGAGAGCTGTGTCGCCGAGGTCGTACTCGGCGACGGCGACCGCCGGGTCGCCGCTGCGCGATTGTTCGTCCGCGGACGCCCCGAGGCGAGCCCCGGCCGAGATCAACCCAGCTGAGAGCACAACAGGCAGTACCACCGCACAGATATGTCTCATTCGCATGTGCGGCATTTTGCCAACTCAATATCAGGATCATGTCAGGGAGCTCTGACGGTCTCAGGCTGTTCTTCAACCTGCGTCGGTCCCCCGGGAAGCCATGCTTTTGTGGCCCGGGCCGCAGGTGGCGGCCCGGGCCGTCGCTGTTATCGGCAGCAGGTGCCGCTGGCCCACACGGCGACGCCGTCGCTGTCGCGGTAGAGAACGAGGTTGCCGTCGTTCTGCTGCACGAGGGTGGAGGCGCCGTTGCCGGCGGTGTTCGAGGCCCAGACCCCCGCACACCTTGTCCTTCCTGGCCTCGGCCCGTGGCGACCGGATCTGCTGCCTGGGGGTCAGTGACTTCGGTCAGCCGTCGAGCCTGCCGGACGCGTACAAGATCCATCGGATCGATGTCGCCTCCATCGTCGACGCGGCGTTGACCCTGGTCGGCCGGTGACCGGCGTCGACGAGGTCCCGGCCGCCGGCCACGCCCTCGACGTCCTCGACCGCCCGGCGATGCTGATCCACGACGACGCCGTCCGGGCCAACATCAGGCTGATGGCGCGTTACTGCGCGGCGCAGGGAGTGCTGCGCGCCGCATTCCAAGACGTCGATGTCGGCATATGTGATCGACCTCCAGGCCGAGGCCGGGGTGTGGGGCTCCCCTCGGCTCGAGCTGCGCGGCGTGGCCTGCTTCGAGGGCCTCACGCCGGCGCGGGGTGACTCTGCGACGGCTCCCGTGATCGACCTCCTGAGCAAGGCCCGGACCGCTGTCGTGGCCATCGAAGCGGCAGGCTTGTTCCCGAGGACACCGATCGTGACAGCCGGCGGATCCGCCTTCCCCGACCTGGTGGTGCAGGAGCTCGGACCCGCCCGTTTCGCGTTCGACACGACGACCGTGCTGAGGGCCGGGTGCTACGTCACCCACGACCATGGCGTCTACCGTGACACATCGCCATTCGACGGCCGCGCCGCCGGCCCCGAGGTCCCTCGGCTGTCGCCGGCCCTCGAACTCATCGCCACGGTGCTGTCCCGCCCCGAACCCGAATTGGCGGTCGCGGGGTTCGGCCGGCGCCACGTTCCGACCGACGATCGGCTGCCGGTGGTGCTCGGCGTCTTCGGCGCCGGCGGGGAGGAGCGCCCGACCGCGGCCAAGGTCGTCCGGATCAACGACCAGCACGCGATGATCCGGGTCCCGCCGAACTCCGCCCTGCGCCCAGGCGACGCCCTGAGCATCGGCATCAGCCACCCGTGCGGCGCCTTCGACCGGTGGCGGACCATTGCCGTCGTGTCCGAAGAACGTCACGTCATCGGCGCCTGCACGCCGAAGCTCTGACCCTGGACAGATTGCCTTGCCAACCCGCCTCGTGAGGAGCCGCCCGCACGCGGTTCAAGGGTTGAGGACGCAGTCGACGGCCATATAGAGGGTTTCGGTCTCGGACCTCAGGATCGAATCCTCGGCGGGCAGGGCTCGCTCGATCGAGAGTCCGTTGAGGACGGTGAGGAGAAATTTCACCCGGCGTGCGTGGTCGCCCTCGGGCAGCGCGCCTTCGTCAGCGAGGACCGTCAGCCAGTACTCGACACTGCGCCAGCCTCCCTGCTCCATGGCGAGATACGCCGCGCGCACATCCTCGGTCGGGTCGGACGCGATATACGTCTGGTACGCCTTGGTCCACGCCTCACGTGCCTGCTCCCCGACGCCGGCCGGGGCGAGCACCTGCCGGAGGCAGTTGACCAGTCGATCCCGGGCGGGTAGCGATCGGTCGTGGATCGGGCTGTCCGGGAACACCTGAGCGTAAATTCTGGTGAGCAGTGCGTCCTGCAACGCGCGCTGGGTCGGAAAGTGGAACCTGAGCGAGCCCGTGCTCACCCCGGCCCGTGCCGCGACCGCACGCACGCTCAGTCTCACCGTCACATCCTCTGCGAACATCGCCGCCGCGGCCGCGAGAATCCGTTCCCGCGAGCCGGTGCTCTCGTCGTCCTGTGTCACCAGCCACCTCCTGTCGCAGCGTACTAGCACACTGTGCTAGCGTCGCCACTAGCACAGTGTGTTAGTGGGGTGGCGACGGTCAACGACGAGTGAGGAAACGTGATCGAGGACTGGCGGCTATGCCGTCGACCTCCCGTACCGACACGGGCAGCGGCAAGGCGAAGCGCACCAAGCCGGGAAATAACCACACCCCCGATAAGAGGACGCCATGACCACGATGATCGAGCCGAACTGGCTACTCACTCCGGGCGTGTCCCGCAATGGGCCGCCAGTTCCAGCCGGAGTGGAATACCACCGGGTACTCGCAGGCGACAAACGCCGGATCGGTCGCGGCATTCTCGCGATCATTCTTCTGCTGGCCGGGCTCGTCATCTTCCCGACGGTCATCGGCAGGGCGGTTGCGCTCATCGACGTACAGCTGGGCAAAACCCCGCCGATCCTGGGCGGCACCGACTACACGCCGCTCTACCACGCCAGCTCGATGATCTCCCTCGGCCTGCTCATACCGTGGAGCATGCTCATCCAGCGGTGGCTCTTCGGCGTACCCGGCGCATCTTTGCACTCCGTGACGTCGCGGTTCCGCTTCGACCTGTTCGGCAAGTCGCTGCTCATCCTCGGCCCCGCCTGGCTGGTCGTGAACATCCTCGGAGCCCTCGCGCCCGCTGACGAGTTCCCTTGGTCGCACACCGACCTCATCGCCATCTTCCTCGCCACGATGCTTTTCACCCCGCTGCAGTCGGCGGGCGAGGAATACGGCGTACGTGGACTGATCTTCCGCGTCATCGGAAGCTGGACCCGCAGCCCACGGGCCGGACTGGTCGCCGGGGTGCTGGCCTCGAGCGTGCTGTTCACGGCCCTCCACGGCTCAACCGATCCGTACATCATCATCTGGTACTTCGTGCTCTGGACCGGACTGGCCGTCATCACCTGGCGCACCGGCGGGCTCGAGATCGCGGTCATGCTCCACGCCGTACTCAACACGTTCTCCTTGATCCTGGCCACATCCCTGCGGCTGGATCTCGGTGGTGCACTGCAGGACCGCTCAGCCGGAGCCGGCACGCCGTACCAGCTCGTCCCCACCTTCACCGTCATCGTCATCACCGCCATCGTCTGGTGGTGGACCCGAAAGACAGGACCAGCACTCACGGCGGGCCGTGTCCCCGCCACTCCAGTTACGGCGCACGCAGGTGCTGGTTCCCCTGAACTGCGGCGACCCTGAGTCAGCGTGCGGCGCGCTTCTTTTCGCACGCCGCAATGCCGTCTACGTTAGGGATCATGTTCCGCGACGATGATCTAGCACTGCTCGCCCGTCCGCTGTACGCGTTCCTGACCGTCGCACCGCACGGTGACCGCTGGCCCGCACCCCGCCCCGTGTGGTTCGAGGCGACCGGCGGCGACGTGGAGATGTTCTCCGTGGTGGGCGCGCCGAAGCTCGACCGCCTTCGCGAACATCCACGCGCCTCCGTCGTGGTTGCCGCCCCCGTCGGCGAGCCGGAGCACTGGGTATCGGTTGAGGGGCCGGTCACCCTCCACGAGCACGGCGGCGTCGAGCTGGCAACACGTCTCGCCGGCCGCTACTGGGACCTGAGCGACCCGGCCTACGGAAAGTTCCTCGACGAGTGGCGGACCACCGGCACCGTACGTATCGTCCTGCACCCGGAGAAGGTGAACCGCTTCGCCGCCTGATTCGCGCCTGACCGATGCGCAACCGCCTGGCGGATGGACGGCATGTCCCAGCGCGCACGCGACGGCGCCACGGCGGCAGAACTCAGCGACACCGCGGAACTGGCCATGGCCGCCTGGCCGACGCCCTGACCGCACCGACCGATCCGGCCAGTTCGCCCAGGACCTCGGCGCGGACCAGACGTCGCTGATGGCCGCGACCCAGCGACCGATCACCGCCGCCGCGCTCAACGACCCAATCCGGTTCACAGCGCTGTCCATAATGGAGGATGGTCAGAGGTGGTCGGTGTAGAAGACACCACGGCCGCCGGGGCCGGCCTGAACCTGGCCGTGCTCGGCGCGGCCTACCTGCTGATCGAGCTGATCGTCGGACTCGGCTACATCAGCGTCGGCCGCCGCCTGAGCGCCACCGGCATCCCGGCGCGTACCCAGCAGCGGTCCTCTTCACGCCGGCCTGCCGGGTCCCTCACCTGGCGGGCGTCCACCCCGGGTCCCGCCCCGCGAAGGCGACGACCCGGTCCATCGTGGGCGCGTCGTCCGCGATCGGAACCTCGGGGCCGAACGCCATGACCGGGCCGCGCCATTCCGGCTTGATGGTCGCCTGGTAGAAGACGAGGGCCTGAGCGGCGGTCGCCTCGTCCGGCTGCCAGGGCCGGCCGACGGCCCGAGCCAGCTCCCACCCGTGGGTGATCACCTCGATCAGCAGCATGTCCACGACGATGCCGCCGGGGAAGGACCCGCCCAGGTGGGGCACGTTCACGACGGTCGTCTCGACTCCGGCGTCCAGGGCGGTCCGCAGAGTCCCGGAGAGCCGCGCGAGGACGACTTCGAGGTCGTCGGGCCCGGAGTACGCGTGCGGATCGGCTCCGTTGTTCTCGGCGCCGGGATCACGGAAGGCGACGTCGAAGTAGAGGAGCCCGCCGGTAAGGTGCCGCCGCAAGCCCAACACGTCGAGGCCCGCCGACGGGGTCGGGAGCGCGTACTGGTCAGGGGTGGGGGCGGCGGCTACCCGTGCGAGGTCGTCGAGCACATCCAAGATCGTCATAGGGACCATCCAATCAGCTCGGCCGGCGCGCGACGAGAACCGTCGCGGACCGGCCCCCCACGCCCGAGCCGCGGTCATCCGAAGATCGTCCAAGACCACGGCGCGACGACACCGCACCGCCCTGCCCGACCCGACCGCCCTGATCACGCCACCACCGTCCACATGGGAGCCACATAAACACTCACTCAGCACCGCTGTTGTCGTCCGCCGCCTGATGGGAGCGAGTATTGCCGGATGCGAGCGTCTGATCCGTAGGATTTCAGAGGTCCCAGGCCGCCCGGATTGTTGCTGCTTCGTGTTCTGCCTGGCGCTTGCCGATGTGCAGAGCCCGGCCGGCGATCTGTGGGTCCAGCATATTCACCGGCGCCCCGAGGTCGCTGAAGTCGGGCTCCACAGCGATCAGTCGTGTGGTTCCGCGCAACTGGGCCACTTCAGCGTCCGCCCGGATGTCCGAAGCGGCCCGAGTGTTGTCGACTACGCCACCGGGAGTACCGATGGGATGGCAGGACACGACCACGACAACGTCGCTTGGCGGGGCCACCGTGGCGTTGAGGTGGTTGAGGAGGCCACCGTCCATGTAGCGAACTCCGTTGATGGTGACGGGCGGAAACAGCATCGGGACGACGCAGCTGGCGGCGACGGCGTGCAACAGCGGCACACCGGATTCTTCGTCCCACACGACGAATTCGCCGGTGTCGGTGTCGATCGCCGTGCATCGGAACCCGGCCGGCCAGGCGGCGCCGTCGAACGTGTCGAGCAGCCCGAGGTAGTCGGCTTCGGTAAGCGTGGTCGGGGCCTGCTGTACTGCGGCGCCGACCGCGCGGAGTGCTTGCTGCGGGTCGGCGGCGAGGGCGGCTTGGCGTGATGCGTTCAGAAAGCTTTCCGAGCCCGCCGTCATGCTATCGACGTCGAGCTTCTGCCCGACTGCTGCGAGGATGGCGAGGGCGTCGGTGACGTCCCGGCCACTGGCCAGCAGCGCACCGACCAGGGCTCCGGCGGAGGTGCCGACGATCGCCGAAGCTCCCGCCAGCTCGATGCCGGCTTCGCGCAGCCCGGCGAGCAGGCCGGTCTGCCAGGCGACCCCGACGGTGCCGCCACCGCCGAGAACGACCGTGCGTGTTGGTGTGCCATTTCGCTGAGGAGTCATGGCTGCTGTCCTTTTCTACTTCGTTGTGAGGCTGATACCGAACAGGGCACAGGCGTTGCCCGCGGTGAACTTCTCGCGGTCGTCGGCGGGGAACGCGGTGAGGAACTGCTCGATCCCCTCCCTGACCGGCCGTTGGAAGGGGTAGTCGGTCGAGAACAACAGGCGGTCGGGCGTCGTGACATCGAGGGCATGCCGCAGCAGCGTGGGATTGAGCATTCCGGAGCTGGTGATGTGGAAGTTGGAGCGGATGTAGTCCGACACCTTCCGCTCCAGGCCCGCGATGCGGGAGAGGCCGTCGACTCGATCCGTCCAGAACAACAGCAGTTCGCCCCAGTGACCGAGCACGAGTTGCAGGTCCGGATGACGGTCGAAGGTGCCGCGGACGATCAGGCGCAGGGCGGCGACGGCCGCCTCGACGTGCCAGCCCCACCCGAACGTCGCCAGGGCCAGGTCGGTCATCGGGTCGAAACCGCTGTAGGCGGCCAGACGGGTCGGGCGCGAAGGGATCTGCGGGTGGATGAAGATCGGTTGTCGCAGGGCTGCGGCCGCGGCAAACAGGTCGTCGTAGCGCGGATCGTCCAGAGGTGTCTCGCCGGTCCGTCCGTAGACCATCGTTCCGACGAACCCGAGGCCGGCGGCGCGTTCGAGTTCGGCGACGGCGGCTTTCGGGTCGGCCATCGGCAGGGTGGAGAACGCTCGTAGCCGTGCGGGGTGCCGGCTGACGGCCTCGGCGGCGACGTCGTTGGCCCGCTCGCTGAGTGCCCGTGCCCGCGTCGGCTCCAGTGGGTGTGTGCCCGGCGGTGTCAGGGAGAGGATCTGCAGGTCGACGCCTTGGGCGTCCATCGCCGCGATCCGGGCGTCGCCGATGTCGTGGAGGCGTTCGAGGTTGTCGCCCATCTCGTCGAACAGCACGCTCGGGTCACCGTAGTCCTCCGGCAGCGCCTTCACGGCCGACGTGAGGGCGGGCAGATTCCAGTGTTCTTCGATCGCGATCAGTGCCACATCAAGGCCTCCCGGCTCGCTGCGGCAGTCCACTCAACCGCCGTTGAGCGAAGACGGTACACCAATCGCTCAACGGCTGTAGAGTGAGATCACCATCGTCAGGAGCCGCCTGGTGGTGCGCAGGCCGAGCCGGCGAGCGCTCCGGTTCGCGATGTCCAGGTCCCCGCCGAAGAGCCAACCACCGGGGCGGGCCAGGCGGTCAGGTCGATATCAAGGTGGCCACGGGCTCGTCGCGGCGTGGTCGGTGCATGGCGGATCAACCTCTACCGAGTCGAGTGCCCGCACCTATCGGGACGGGTACCGGCCGGAGCAGTTGTACGACCGGCTCACGAGTCGTCTGACAGATGTGCGATCCAGCCTCGCGCGGCCTGGAGCAGAGCGTCGTGGGAGACGTCGTCGAAGGCGCGCAGCTTCAGAAAGTGCTGCGTGATCGTCAGGCCGAGGATGCCGCTCACCGTGATCAGTGCGCGCAGGTGTGCGTCGTCGCCGTCCAGTGACCTGGTGAGGTTGTCGACGCGTTCGTCGAGGTAGGCCCGCATCGCGTCGGCGGCTTCGGGCACGGTGAGCATGGACCGGACCAGGGCGGCGGTCTCCGGGGGCAGTTCGCCCAGCCGTACGGTGAGGACGTCCAGAAGGTGCTCGGCGGCGAGGTTGCTGCTGTTGTCGGGCAGCTGAACCGCCGCGTTGAACAGGGCACCCTTCGACCCGAAATGCTGCATCACCAGCGAGGCGTCCACTCCCGCCACGCCGGCGATGCCCCGGATCGTCGCCCCGTCGAAGCCGCGCGTCGCGAACTCCTGCCGGGCGGCTTCGAGGATGCGCTGTGCGGTGCGGGCCCGTTTGACGTCGCGGGAGGTCCCGGTCATGGATCTCACTATACAGGCGTTGAGCGATCGGTGTACGCTCTCGCTCAACGCCGTTGAGTGAACTGCCGCAGGGACCGGGAATCTGATGTGGCACTGATTGCAATCGAAGAAACGTTGGAACCTGCCAGCACTCACGTCGGCCGTAAAGGCGCCGCCGATGGGAGGACGACAGAATGAGATTGCTTTTCAGTGACGAGGTCGAGGTTGACTACGGCCAGATCTTTGTCGAGAGCAGAAGTGACAGCGACCCGTTCGATCTGTGGGATGCCTTTGCCGGGCAAGAGGGTGTCGGGCTTTGCGGGGGCGCGAGAGGCGGGAGCCTGCTTCTGCAGACCGGCCTGCAGAATGGCGGCGTCGGCTTCACTGCCGAACTGCATGACAGCCGACCCGGGCTGGACGAGACCTGGGAGGACATCGTTGAGGTCCCGTTCCGGCCGCTGTCGGACGAGACGAGGCTGCGGCAGTGGAATGGCAAACGCCAGTGGGATTTGGGACTGGAGGTGGCTGACTACCGCGTGCGGTACTCGGCCGCGGAGATGGACGCCGCATTCGGCCTGAACAACCGCGACGACGACGAGCCGCAGACTGACCGCTATCTGCTGCAGCTCTGGCCTGCCCCTCACGAGCAGGCCCGGGTGCTCAAACAGGCCAGCAGGCAAGCCGCGAAATGGCACGCCTTCGCCACTTCGCCTGTGGGCTGAGCAACTTCCTCGAATTCGCCCTGTTCTCGGTCGCCGCCCGCCGGCCGCCGCACATCTCGCTGCCGGTCACCGGGGCCATGTGGCTATTTGAGTCGGCGGCTTCGGGCCGCATCTGCGACCTCGAACGGGATGAAGCTCATACAGTTCCGGGTTGAAGGCTGTTGCTTCGGAGCCAGGTGCGGATGGCCTGGATATGTTCCGCTTTGCGTTCCAGCGGTAGCCAATGGCCGGCGGGTATCGAGACGACAGCGAGGTCTGCGCAGGCTGCGCGCATCGGGTCGCCTTGGCGATTTCCGGTGATGGTGCAGATCACGTCCCACTCGCCGTTGATGAACAGCACCGGTTGTGACAGGCGGCCGCCGTCGGGTGCTTTGCGGGCATAGGCGATGTTGGCGTCATCGTTGGTGTACCACGCACAGGATGGACCGAAGCCGTGAGCCTTGAACGCTTCTACCAGCATGTCGAAGTCGGCCGGCGGCCAGAGAGCCGGGTCGGGTTGTGTGGGCGGGGCCTGGTGTGCGGCGCCGAAGCGGCCTCCCTGGCGTGTGACTGTTGCGGATGGTGAGACCTTGCCGACGGCGTCGGGGGTGCCCGATCGATAGATCGAGGCCAGTGTTGCCGCCTGGTCGGCGTTGAGGTCGTTGACCGCCGTCTCGAAGTGCGTCGTGTAGAAGCGGTAGTAGTCCCATTGACCGTCGGGGTACTGGCCAGCCGGGTAAATGGTCCGGTCGACCAACGGGACAAGCGTGGTCAGGCTGTTCGCGTCGGGGAAATACGCCCAGGAGGTCAGCACGAGAGCACGGCAGCGCCTGGGTTCATGTGCAGCCAACGCACCGGCCACGATGCTGCCCCAGTCGTGGCCGACCCAGATGGCGGTTTTTCCGCCGAGGTGGTCATGGAGTTCCGCCATGTCCGTCACCAGTTCGTTGATGGTGTAGGCGTCGTGGGCCGCCGGGGCGGACGATTTGCCGTAGCCGCGTAGATCGGGAGCGACGCAGTGCCAGCCGTCGGCGGCGAACGCGTCCATCTGAGCGCGCCAGACCAAACCGATTTCCGGCCAGCCGTGCAGGAAGATCATCAACGGTCCGCCGGTCGGCCCGCACTCGAGGTAGTGCGTGGTGTGACGAGGCGTGCTGAACGTACGCGAAACCAAGGTCGACGCCACGCCGGCGTGAAGATCGTTCTCGCTCACCCGCCGGCGCGCCCGGACGATCCCGGCCACCAAGGCGATCAGCACCAGGGCGACTTCCAACGCCCCGTACGCGACGGCTGTCGGTTTGAGCCCGAACCGTTCGGCGGCAAGCCCGGCCGCGAGCGCCGGCACGCTGAACGCGAGGTAGCTGACGATGTACATCGTCGCGAAGACCTGTCCTCGCTGGGTCTCCGGCGCCGCCTCGCCGAGCGCGTTGATGGCGAACCGGAACGCCGCGCCGAAGCCGAACCCCGCGACCACCGCCCCGGCCACGTAGAGGGGCAACGCACCCATCATCGTCGCCGCGATGGTGGCCAGGACGCCGACCGCGAGAGTTCCGTAGCCAAGCCGTTCTTGAAGTCGCGGCGGCAGGGCCGTCGAGACAGCGGTGCCCGAAATGCCGGCGGCGAAGAACACTGCCAGCACGATGCCGACGACGAAATGACTTCGCACGTCCAGGAGGGTGCCCAGTATCGACGACCCGAGCGACAGATACAGCCCGGCAAGCGCCCACGTCGCGCCGATCGAGGGAAGCAGTGCGAAGAAGACCGGCCGTGTGGCCGGCGGAAGTCCGGCGCTGGGCAGCAGCGACCGCCAGATCGATCCGGGCGATGCCGACTCGGGGCGAGCGCGTTCGGGGACCAGCCACACCAGCGCTGCCAGCACTAGATAGACGACGGCGAGGATCCAGAAGACGAGTTGACGCGGGAAGGGCGCGAACTGCACCAGGGCGCCGGCGAGGACCGCGCCGATCGCGATTCCCAGGGCCGGGACCGCGCTGCTCACGATCGAGCCGAACCGCGGGCTGGGGGCCGAATCGATGATCATGGCTGTCGTGGTGCCGGTGGCAGCACCGACGGCGAAACCCTGCACGATGCGCGCGGCCAGTAGGTCGCCGGTACCTGCGGCGATCGCGAAGAGCAGCATGCCCAGCGCGAGAAGCACCAGGGCTGCGGAGGCGACCGGCCGACGTCCTACCCGGTCCGAGAGCGAGCCGACGGTCAGCAAGGCGGCGAGCAGTGCGAAGACGTAGACGGCGAAGATGACCGTCAGCGTGAACGCGGAAAAACCCCAGAGGCGCTGATAGACCGGATAGAGCGGCGACGGTGCTGAGGCGGCCGTCAGCGTCGCTGCGCCGGCGGCTCCGGCAACGAAGAAGGAGACTGGACGATTGCGCATGAGACCTCCAGCAAAAGCAGTGATCTTTGCTTTAGCCACCGTAGGGCAGAATCTTGTTAAAGCAAAGATCTCTGCGTACGGTTGTGATGTGTCTGACCGAGCAAGCGCAAGCCGCCCCGGAGGACGCAGCGGTCGAGTGCTGACCGCGATCTACACGGCGGTCGGTGAGCTCGTAGGCGAAGGTGCCGACAGGATCAGCTTTCCGGTCATCGCCGAGCGGGCCGGGGTCAACCCGACGACGCTGTACCGGCGCTGGGACGACGTCAACGCGCTCCTCGAGGAAGTCGCGGTCGCCGCCCTGACGCGAGACGGTGAGTCGTTACCCGACACCGGATCACTCGAGCAAGACCTGACGCAGTGGGCGAACATCATCGCTCGCGACATCACCCGTCCCGAGCGGGTCCGCTATCTGCGCGCGATGGTGTCGGCCCGCGTCGATATCGTTTCGGGCTGCCCGGTCACGGAGACACGGCGCGAGCAGGCGTCCAAGATGGTCCACCGGGCCCGCGAACGCGGGGAGGCGACACCGACAGTCCCGCAGATCCTCGACCACGTCATCGCGCCGCTGTACCACCACGTCGTCTTCGCATTACCAGTCGACCACGAGTACGCACGACGTCTGGTCCACGATGTGCTGACCATGGCCCGCTGAGCCCATGTCGGGCGCCTGCGGTAAGCCGACGTATTTCTGGACCGAATTCCCATGAACACGCACGCAGAAGACATCGCGATCCCGACCGCAGAGTGGTCGATCGACGCAGCGCGAGCGCGCAATCACTCCGACCTCGATCCCTTGACCCACTAGGAGAACCACGATGTCAAGCACTCAAATCAACCCCGACGACCTCGAGGCGGCCGCCGCGGCCTTCCCCGCCGACACTCCGCTGTTCATGCTCAACCTGCTGCGATTCCACCCCCAGGCGCAATACACCAGCACCAGCGACGGCGAGCCCTGTAGCGGCCAGGACGCCTACCTCACCCGCTACCTGCCGGCCTTCAACACTGCCGTGCAGCCCTACGGAGGCTCGGAACTCGTCTTCGCCGGCATCGTCATCGCTCGCGTCGTCGGACCAGTCGATGACAGCTGGGATGCCGTAGGCGTCGCCCGCTACCCCAGCATCAGCTCGTTCCAGCACCTCCTCAACGACCCCGGGTACCAGACAACCGCTGAACCCCATCGCCGCGCCGCGCTTGCCGACTGGCGCCTCTATGCGACCACCGCCCTGGGCTGAGAAGTGCGAACGCGAGCAGGTTTCGCCGTCCCGGCCGGGGCGAAGCCCGCCATGCCCGACAACTTCTCCGCTCACGGCAGCGGCAGCGCAGGGCCGACGTCAGAGGCCCGTCAGGACACGATCGAGTGCCGACCGGCCGGCGGGCCCCCAGTTCGGCTTCCCGCCGGGCAGGCCGCGGTCCCCGTTCTGGCCCATCAGCATCAGGAACAGGCACTTCATGGCGGCCAGCCCGCGTGCCCGGCGGAACGTCACCTCGTCCACCTGGGCGTAGCTGTCGAAAAACCGCGCGGCGCCTCCCTCGGGCAGCAGCAGCCACGCGGCCCCGAGGTCCCAGGCCGGATCGCCGGCGAAGAGCGCGCCGAAGTCGACGATGCCCGCCAGCGTGCCGTCGGCGACGACGACGTTCGCCGGATGCAGGTCACCGTGCACCCATACCCGTGGTCCCGGCCACTCGGGGGTCGCCGCCGCGTCGTCCCACAGGGCCCGGATGTCGCCCTCAGCGAAGCCGAAGTCGCCGAGGTCCACGGCCTCCACGAAGCGCTCGAACCCGTCCTTGGAGTCCTTGGGGTGGAGGCCGAGCTCCGAGGCGCCCGGTGCATCGGCGGGCGCCTCCACGTGCAGCGCTTTGAGGAACGCCGCCAACGTGTCAGCCGCGTGGTCACCGCGGGCGATCGTGGCTTGGTCCAGGGGTGTGCCTTCCACCCATGTCATGACCGTCCACATCTTGGGGAAGCGCTCGGAAGGCGTACCGCTGCGCACCGGAGTCGGGATCGGAAGCGGCAGGCGTGGGGCCAGCAGTGGCAGCCAGCGACGCTCCTTGAGCTGCAGATCGGGGCTCGTGTCCATCCGCTGCACCCGGACGGCCAAGTCGTCCCCGAGGCGCCACATCTGGTTTCCCCAGCCGCCCGCCACCTCGCGGACGGGCAGATCGGCCAGGTCCGGATGCTGCTCCCGCAGCAAGTCGCGGACCAGATCTTCGCTGACCTCAGTCTCGGACTCGATCACGGCACGTCACGTTACTTGAGCCTCACGACCTCACCGGCGCGGCGGGGTACCGCGGACAGCGACTGCTCCGCGCAACCCTCGCCCATACGCCGTGCTGTACCTGGTCAAAAGGGCTCCTGCCGCAGATCTGTCGCTACTTCCCGATCGCCTGATGGACCGAGCGGATCGCGCTCGAACCTTCACCTACGGCGGCTGCGATCCGCTTCATCGAGCCGTGACGCACATCCCCGACGGCGAAGAGTCCTGGCATGCTGGTCTCGTACGCCAGCGGCTGACGGCCGAGCAGCCCGAACGAGTCGCGCGTTTGCGTCTCCGGTAGATCGGTGTCGGTAAGGATGAAGCCGCTTCGGTCAAGGAGGACGCCCTCGAGCCAAGACGTCGCGGGTACAGCGCCTATGAAGCAGAAGCACCGTAGACGGCAGTCGCCAGTCCGGCGGGTCCACCACCGACGACAACAACGTCGTAAACCTTCCCTGGTACGGAGCGGTACGCGAGCCCGAGCCCGTCCGCCAGTACGCTCGGGGTCGCGTTACGGAGGACCGCGGTCGGGGTGATCACGACCGGGAGGTCTGTGACGTCGAGCCCGAAAGACTTCAGGATCCGGAACCCGTCGTCGGTTTCGACGTCGAGCCAGGTGTGCGGCATGCTCAGGCGCGTGGCCCAGTTGCGGAGCCCCAGAGTGTCGCCCGAGAGTTCGCCGCCGATGATCTGGATGCTTTGCGCCGCTTCGCTCGTACGCAGGTACTCACGCCTCGCCATGAACGCTTTGAGGATGACGTCGGACAGTTCCGGCGCCTCGGACATGAGCTGCCGGAAGGCCGGACGTGGCATCCGTCGGATCACGCCGCCGGCCGGCATACGCGCTGAGAACATGGCGGCCTGCCCGGTCAGCATGTCCAGCTCGCCCAGGAACGAGCCCGGGCCGAAGATCGCTATGACCTGCTCCGGCAACCCGAACGCCGCGAACCGCACGACTTCCAATTCACCCGCCTCGACCAGGATGAAGTCAAAGTCGACGTGCCCGGCGTTGGCCAGCGACACGCCCGGCTCGACGACCGCCTCCGTGGAACGCGCACGGATGATGTCCAGCTGCGACGCGGTGAGGTCCGGATATCCGCCCGGGATTTCCGGCGTCGGCACGGCGGCGGTCTCGGCGTTCGCTCGCTCCACACTCACGGGGTTCTCTCTCGGTTGCTCATACCATTGCCTCTCCGCTTTCGGTCCCTTCAGGTTCCTGGCCGATGCTCGAAGCGAGGCAGTTGGGAAGGGCCGACGTCGAGAAAGAATGCGCCGCGCTGCCGAGGCTCACATTTAAGAGCGCCCAGCGACGGTGGCCGGCCGAAGCGCAGTCCAGAATGTAACTGTGCATCGAGGGCAAGGACGGCGCGCTATGACCGGCCTCATCCAGTTCGAGGAACATAAGGCCTACGACCTTATCCGACGTGTTGGCCACGCGACCAGGGAGCGCGGTAGTCGCGCTCGTCAGGTGAGCGACGACGACATCGGCTATGTCAGTGTCCCAGCGATCTCGCATTAGTCCGGTGATTCATGGTGATCATCAAGGTGCGACGTTTGTCGCAGTCTGGGCCCCGGTGCGCCGGCAGCGACACCCTCACCGGCCTCCAGGGGCCGCCGCCCGTGTTCAGCCGGGCCATCTGCTCGGTGGCGTTCATCGTCATCGCCGCCCTGATGATCGTCAGCTGGCGCCGCGTCCGGCCGGCCCGCCGGCTGCGACCGGCCATCGTGTGACCACCGGCCCCGCCGCGTGCCCCGCCCGGTGTGACCGCGACTTTCGTTACTGAGCCGAGACGGCTCCGGTTGCTCGGCCGTTCCGAACGGCGTCCATAAGGGCAGAATCCGGTAGTCGGTGACTGCTCTGTGGACAGAGCCGCCTTAAGCTCGCCCCGACGGCGGCGCACAGCCGTTCGGGCCACGAATCGCCGTCCGGCCGGTGCGCCCGGATTCGTCGATCCGCCGTTGGACACGCATGCGAGGAGCAGGAATGGCCGAGTACGACGCCTTCGCCGACCAATACGACAAGACGTTCGAGCTGGTGCCGCTTCGCACCTACGTCGAAGCCCACTCCATCTTGAAATTGCTCGGCGAGGTGACCGGCGAGGCGTGGCTGGATCTTGCTTGCGGAACCGGGGCGTACACCCGGGAGTTGCGTCGTCGTGGCGCCGGCCGGGCGCTCGGCATCGACCTGTCGCCGGAGATGATCCGCGTGGCTCAGCTCGCCGAAGAGGAACGTCTGACCGGTGCGGAGTACCAGGTCGCGGATGTCGGCGACCTGGGCGGGATCGGCCGTTTCGACGGCGCTCTCGGGGTTTACCTGCTGCACTACAGCACGTCGATGGAGCACCTCGAGGACATGTGCGTGAACATCAGCCGGAGCCTGCGCCCCGGCGGCCGGTTTGTCACGTACCAGCTCAACCCCGATCTCTCGCTGGTTCCCGACTATTACCTCAAGTACGGGGCGGACTTCCAGATCCCGGTCGACGGCCCGCTCGAGGACGGCCAGGCGTTCACCTTCCGGATCAGCGTGCCTGGCCTCCAAAGCCCCCACTTCACCGTCTACTACTGGAGCCGGACGGCGATCGAGCAGGCACTCACCGCCGCTGGTTTCAGCCGGATTCGCTGGGTCATGCCCGAACTTTCGCCGGAGGGCCACGACCACCCGGACCCGCAGTGGTGGCGAGACCATCTCGACCGACCGTTCGCCGTCCTCCTCGAGGCCGAGAAAGACTGAACCACGCAGCGATTACGGCCTCGTCGTCCGGTGGGCACAAGGCGCAGACCGGCCGGCGCAGCCACGGTGATCAGCGCGCTGGCGGCGAACACCCCGCCGTAGGCGAGCCGGGTCGCCGAGCCGAGTCCGATCAGCGGGCCGGCGGCGATGGCGCCCAGCCGGCGGGTGTTGGCGTGCAGGCCGGCGGCCACCCCGAGACGGTGGCGCTGTTGGTGGCCTACAACGCGATGAACACCACGACCACCGCGGCGACATGTCTTTTAGGGGACTTGCGTCTCTTAACCTGCATGCCTACTCTCGCTAAGAGACCATTGTCTCTTAGCGAGAGTAGGCGGATCCCTGGTTCAGCCTCGACCGGAGCCGGCCGGGCCATCCGGACGATTCATCCGCGTCCGACCGGCGCTCCACCGAGCGGCAGCTCGACGGCGGCTTCGACGCCACGGACGATCCCGACCACCGCAGTATCGGCGCCTCACCAATGCCAGTTCACGGTGGCCGAAGGTGAACGCGATGCGTCCGGCGAATCGGGATGCCGGCCGAGAGGGGCGCCCAGCAGCACGACGCCGCCATCCTCGGGCCGCACCGCATGCCGTCGCCTGGTAACCCCCCGTTGTAGAGGAGCTGTACCGATGATCGAGTGCTACCGGTTCGTCGAGGACAATCTGACCTCGGCGAACGGAACGATGTCCTGGCGTGTCGGCGAGTGGAACGCGGTGCGCGGCGCCATCGCGTGCTGTTCCCTCGGACTGCACGCGTCCGCGAGGCCCCGGGACTCTGTCCGGAACGTGTATGGACGGCGATGGTTCCTCGCGGAGGCTCGCGGCGACATCGACCACCAGGAGAACAAGTTCGCTGCGAGCGAGATGCGACTCGTCGAGGAGATCCCGGCCGTCGTCCTGCGGCGCTTCGCCGTCGGCTGCGCGCGAAGCAGCCTCGCCTACATCGGGAAACGTCGGCCGCTGGACCCTCGGGTCTTGCAGTGTGTCGAGGCCACCGAGGAGTTCCTCGACGGCTCGCTCAAGACGGACGACCTGCTCGAAGCCCGCCATGCCGCCGGGGCCGTGATCGCCTCCGAGGCGGCGCTCGGACCCGACGGCGGGCGTGCCGTCGCCGCCGCCATGGCCGCGTCCTGTGCCGCCGACGGGGATGCGGCGTCTTGGGCGTCCGCCGCGGCGGGGGCCGCCCACGCGGCCGCCGTCGCCGCGGACGCCATCGACGCGGCCGCAGCGCTCACGTCGGCCTACGCGGAGGTGCACAACGTCGCAAGAGGTTTCGCCACCGCAATGGTCGCGGAGCGGGCGGCCGCCGCCGCCCGGGTCGCTGCAGCGTCCGGGGCAGTCGCGCATGCCGCCGCCGTGGCCGCAGCGAGCGGGGTCTACGCACCGGACACCGCTTCCGATGCGTACTACGCGGCTTTCTCGGCGGCGGCCACCTACCCGGTCGACCGCCACTACCTGGCGCAGGACGCGGCCCTCGCCGAGCTGATCGCCGCGTCGCGGTTGTAGCAAACCCTTCTGGACGAGCAATGCGTCCGGCAGAACCTGTCTTGCGTGGGAATTCGGGACGCTTGTCCTGGCGGTGGAGCTGGAGCATGTCCTTATCGGAGGTCGTAGTGGCCTGACCCCACGCGTCAGGCTATGGCTGCGGGAGCAGTGTCAGGCTGCTCCGCTCGCCGGAGACTCTCGGTGGCGCGGGCGGGTGCGTGGGCCGCGTCCGCTGACGAGGTCCACGGGCCACGTTCAGTCGAGTTGGCGCGGTTGGTGGGACGGTAAGCATCTCCCGGATGCGCTCCCGCTACGTCGAGCGGCCCCCGGCAGCGGCTATCGTTCCGTTGTGGAGAACATGATCGTCGTGCCGGGCCTGGGTGGTTCCGGGCGTGATCACTGGCAGTCCTATTGGCTCCGGGACCGGCGTGGTGCCGTTCGGGTCGAGCAGCGGGACTGGGAGCGGCCGGACCGAGATGAGTGGGTCGGCACATTGCACGAGACAGTTCAGCGGGCCACAGGCCCGGTCGTGTTGGTCGCACACAGCCTCGGTTGTCACACCGTGGCCCACTGGGCTCACCAACACGACGCCCAGGTCCGTGCGGCGCTGTTGGTGGCGCCACCCGATATCGCCCACTCGGCCTCCCAGGGTGCGCCGATCGGCGGCTTCGGCCCGCCCACGGCAGACCCCCTGCCGTTCCCGGCAGTCCTAGCGGCCAGCAGCGACGACAGATGGGCACAGCTCGACTGGTCCTGCCAGCTGGCCAAACAGTGGGGTGCACGGTTCGTGGACCTCGGCAACGCCGGCCATGTCAACCCCGAGGCCGGCTTCGGCCCATGGCCCCAGGGGGAGGCGCTACTCCGAGACCTCCTCGCCCAGACTGCCGGCTGAGCTCACGCTTCGAGGCCAAGACCGGCCGCCAGCCGCGCACCCGGCCGATCGGCCAACCCGACCGCGGCACGGCCCTCAGGCTTGACACGTCCGAAACTGATTAGTAACGTCAAATTTCAATGATTTGAAACGATTCAGTTGGCGCAGCCTTCGTCTCCCGTGCCGCCGTGCCGCTCAGGAGGCGCGACCCGATGGGAGTCACTGTGACGCGACCATCAGAGCCCAATGCCGATCCCCCGCGACCGCCCCGCCGGGCCGTCCTGAAGTCGCTCGGCGCGGCCGGCGCCGCGGCCGCCGCCTCTCCCCTGCTGCCGGGGACGCCCGCCCGCGCCGCCGATGCCGGCGTCCTGTTGACGGTCGACTGGCAGGCCGCCGGCGTGGTCTCCGAGACGACACCCACGCTGCAGGTGGTGGTGAACCCTCTGGTCCGGCGCGGATCCCCGATCGTCGAGCGCGCCTATCAAGCGCTTCGCGACCTCACCACCAGGTACGTGCGCTTCGTACCGTGGTTCCCGTACCCCAGGCTCGGCGTGGCCGAGCTCGAGCCCCCGTCCGGCGGACGGACCAGCTGGGACTTCTCCCTGATCGACCCGCTCGTCGAAGACTTCGTGCAGGCGACCAGGGGCAAGCAGCCGATGCTGAACTTCAGCACGATTCCGCAATGGATGTGGCAGCCCACCCCGTGGACCATCCGCGACGGGGCACTGCACGTCGCCGGCGGCGACAACGCCCTCGCCGCGAGCGGAAAGGACTGGACCGACTACACCTTCGCCGTCGACGTCACGCCGCTGGCGACCGGACCACGGGAAACGCCGCCCTATGCGCAAGCGGGATGGCTCGTGCGCATGCGGGACCAGGACAACGGCTACGCCGTCCTGCTCTCCAACTTCCCGTACGCCACCCCCGCGGCGACCGGGTACATCGTCTTCGTGGTGCTCAGCGGCGGCCAGGCGGTCACCGTCCGGCCCACCCCGCTGCCCTTCGCGGTCGAAGGCGGGCGCACGTACCACGTGCGGACGACGGTGACCGGCGCGGACCTGACGGTCACTGTGGACGGCAAAGAGGTCCTCACGGTCCATGACGAGACGTACGCCTCGGGGACCGTCGGGTTCCGTGAGTTCGACACGGAATCAGCCATCTTCGACAACGTGGCCGTGACGACGGCCACCGGTGCCACCCTGCTCGCCGACGACTTCTCCGGCGACCTGTCGCGTTGGGCGCCCCCGGTCGCCTATCCGGACGATCCCAACCAGGCGGACTTCGGCTATTCGGCGGGCTCCCGGCTCGCCGTTCCGGTCGAGGTCGTCGCCGACTACTTCAAGCGCCTCGTCGCCTGGTACACCGCCGGTGGCTTCACCGACGAGTACGGCAAGTTTCACCGTTCCCATCACCACTACCCTTTGCCCTATTGGGAAGTGCTCAACGAGATCGACTTCGAACACGCGATCAGCCCGCAGCTCTACACCGCGCTGTACGACGCGATCGTCACCGGCATCCGCGAGGTGTCTCCGCACACCAAGTTCGTCGGGCTGTCGCTCGGCAACGCGTCGAATCTCGACTACTACCGGTATTTCCTCAATCCGGACAACCACCGGCCGGGCGTCCCGTTCGATCTCATCAGCTATCACTTCTACGCCCAGCCCAACCCGGCGGACACCGTGGATCAGATGGGTCCGGACGGTTTCTCGCAGGCCGAACGTTTCGTCGCGACCGTCGCACAGATCGAAGAGATCCGCCGGAGCATGGCGCCAACGGTGCGCACTACCGTCAACGAGGTCGGAACGATCCTGCCGCAGTCGTCCACCCAGCCCGATCCCGCGCCGATCCCGGACGCCTACTGGAACTTCTCCGCCGGCATCTACGCCTACGTGTTCGCCCGGCTCGCGCTGATGGGCATCGACATCGTCGGCGAGAGCCAGTTGGTGGGCCATCCGGGACAGTACCCGTCGGTCACGATGGTGGATTGGACGACTGGTGCCCCCAACGCCCGCTACCACGTGCTGCAACTGGTCCTGGCTGAGATCCGGCCCGGCTGCGAACTCATCGAGATCCCGGACCAGCCGCAAGCAGGCACGCTCTGGGCCCTCGCCGTCCGCGACCGGGGCCACCGCAAGGTGCTGATGATCAACAAGACGAACACCGCCGTGACCGTCCAGATCGACGGCCTGCGCCGGGCCCTCGTCCGGATCGTGGATCAGCGGTCCGCCGGCGGCGCCATCCGCGAGGAACGGGCCACCAGCGACACCTTCGTCCTCAGCGGCTACGCGGTCGCGGTCGCCAGGTTGCAAGGCTGACGACGAAACGCCCCGGTCCTCGACGAGCGTCTGCTCGGCGGGGACGTGGGTGGTCGTCGTCAGGGCTTCATCGGGCGAGCTCGACGGCCGGGGCGCTGTCCTCCTTCTCGGCTGGGGAGAACCGGACCTTCGGGGCCCCAAGCGTCAACCCAACGGGAGGCTTTCGACGGTGAAGAGCGGGCTGGTCTGGGGATCGCCGTACAGGTAGGTGTCCATCTGGGAGTTGGTCACCAGTAGTCGGTTCCCGCTGACGGCGACGCCGGTGGTGGTGTCGGCCCCGGGGTAGGTGCGGGTGGCGACGACGCCCGCCCGGGTGGCGTCGTCGGACAGCCGTACGGTGTCGACCTGGTTGTTCACGGCACGGGCGATGTAGAGGGTGTTTCCTTGCCGTGCGATCCCGTCGGCGCTGGGCAGGGCCGGTGCCGCGATCTTGCGGGTCTCGCCGGTGGCGAGGGTGAGCCGGTAGAGCGCGCCGCTGTAGTAGTAGCCGATGATCAGCGACTTGCCGTCGGGGGTGGCGACGATGCCGTTGCCGTTGGACTGGCCGGCCGCGTAGTCCGGGAGTCGGTAGGCGACGCGCAGAGTCCGGTGGGCGCCGTCGGCGGGGGCGTTCACCTCGGCGGCCGGGATCCGGTAGACGACGGCGCGGAAGGAGTCGGTGACGTAGACGTCCCCGGCGGGGGTGACGGTCGCGTCGTTGACGAGGGTCGGCTCGCCGGTGTCGGGGGCGGTGTAGGAGGCAACCAACCTCCCGGTGCTGGTGTATACGAAGAAGCGTCCGGTGAAGGCGCCGGCCACCAGGAGGCGGTTGCCGGCGATCTTGATCCCGGTGGCCTGGGTGCGGTTGTCCTGGCCGCCCGGCAGGAAGGGTTCGAGCGTTCTCGCCCCGGGGTGCCCGCGGTAAACAGTGCCGTCGGCGATGCTGGTGGTGTAGACGTAGTGGCGGTCGGCCGCGATGCTCTCTGCGAAGGCGCGGCTGCCGTCGACCGTGATCGCGTAGCCGGCCGCCTGATGGCGATGCGACGGCGCGGCGGTGGCGGGAAGTGTGATGGCCGCTAGGGTGGCGGACGTCGCGGTGAAAGTGACGAGGGCGTGCGCGATCGTACGGATGGACATCGTGAAGGCCTTTCCCCGGCGGCTTGACCGGGAGGGAAGATGATCTGGACGGTTCGGGAGGGCCGGTCAGTTCAGCGCTGCGGAGATCGCTTCGGCTTGGCGCACGGTCGGCCGCCCGATCAGGCGCCGCAGGTCGCCGGTGTCGGTGAACAACTCGCCGCGGCCCATGGCGAGGTCGGCGTCGACGAGGACGTGAGCCAGCTCGGCGGGTAGGCCGGCGTCGGTCAGTACTTGGGTGAACGCTTCGGCCGTCAGGTCGACGTGGGCGATCTGCGTCCCGGTGACGGCCGAGATCGTCGCGGCCAGTTCGGCCAGGGTGAACGCCTCGTCTCCACCCAGTTCGTACGCCCGGCCGGCATGGCCGTCGGTGGTCAGCACGACCGCGGCGGCGTCGGCGTAGTCGGCGCGGGTCGCGGCGCTGATCCTTCCCTGTCCGGTCGCCCCGGCCAGGGCTCCGCCGCGCAGCACCTGCGGGAGTTGTCCGGTGTAGTTCTCCAGGTACCAGCCGTTGCGCAGCATCACGCTGGGGACGCGGTCGCGCAGGTCCTGCTCGGTGGCGTAGTGGGTTACCCCGAGGACCGAGGTGGCCGTGTCCGCGTGCAGCATGCTCGTGTACGCGACCAGCGACGCGCCTGCCGCCACCGCGGCATCGATGGCGCGCCGGTGATTGGCGACGCGCTCGTCCACGTCCGTGGTCGATATCAGCAGGAGCTTCTCCACGCCCTCGAACGCCGCGGGGAGGCTGTCCGGCTCCGCGAAGTCGGCCCGGCGCACCACGACACCACGGTCGGCGAAGTCCTTGATCCTGCTGACGTCACGGCTGGTCGCGACGATGCCGGAGGCAGGCACTCCACGCGCCAGCAGCGCTTCGACAGCGTGCCGGCCCAGATGCGAGGAGGCCGCGGTAACAACGATCGACATGGGAATCCCGCTTTCTGCCGCGGACCTCCCGCGGCACGAAACCCATGATTACCTGGTCACTCTCTTTCGGTAAGTACTGACTTCGAGGTAAGGTGGCCACCCCGACGAAAGTATCGAGGTGAGCTCCGTGGCGACGGTCGAGGATGTGATCGAACCCATACCGACGTGGGACCCATACTCGCGGGGCTGCCCCTCACGTGACGTGCTCGACCAGATCGGCAGCAAGTGGGCGGTGCTCGTGATCGGCGAGCTCGGCCGGCACGGGGCGTGCCGGTTCACCGAACTGCGGCACCAGCTCGCGGGCGTGAGCGAGAAAATGCTCACCCAAACTCTGCGGACGCTCGAACGCGACGGACTGGTTCTGCGAACGGTGTACCCGGAGGCGCCGATCCGTGTGGAGTACGCGTTGACGCCGCTCGGGCAGACGCTGCGAGGTCCGCTGAAGGCCCTTACGGAGTGGTCGGTGCAGCACATCGAGGACGTCCTCACCGCCCGCAAGGAATACCAGGACCGCGCCGGCAAACACTGAATCCCGCGACAGTCATTTCAAAGCGCGCCCGGCGTGGCGAACACGCGACTGCGTACGGCTCGGAACGGCAACGGGTTCCCCGCCGGCGGGCAGAAGCCGTCGATCTGCGCACCGCAGGAGGGCCAGTAGCCAATCTCGGGCGGCGCCACCAACAGTGCCGCACGGACCTGGCCGACCGGCCCGCCACCACCAGGGTCTTACTCTCCGGACTGCGACGCCGGTGGATGTAGTCCGACGGGGTGCAGTCGTACTGTTTCCTGAAGGTTCGGACGAAATGGCTGCTGTCGGTGAAGTGCCAACGGGCGGCCGCCTCCGAGATCGTCGTCGAAGGAGTGGCGAGCAGCAAGCGGGTGGCCTCCTCCAGGCGGCGGCGCCGAATGTACGCGCTCAGCGGCTCAGCGGTGGTGGCGAACGAGCGCTGCAAAGTTCGTATTTTGAGACGTTGAGCGCGCGGCTGATGCAGGACGAGCCGGCGATGTTGCAGAGGATGGTTTTCGAGCAGTTGACGCCTCAGCCCGGCGGCTACGTTCTCGATGCGTGGGAGGGCGAAGACCTTCGTACGCTGGGCGTTCCGATGACCTACCTGCTGGCCGAACGGGACATCGCGCTGGCCGCCCCGGGTTCCGAGTTGGCGTCCCGGCTCGGCGTGGAGCCGGTGATGGTGCCCGGCACGCACGAGGCCCTGCTGACCCACCCGGATGAGCTGGCCGGAGCCCTCCTGAAGGCCACCGTGACGCCGGAAAACTGACCACGGTGGTTCCTTCGAACACAAGTCACATCAGTTGATCGTGTCAGTGATCCGCTTGCTGATGACGCGCAAGTGCCTCTGCTGGGCAGTCGTCAGAGGGCTGATCACATGCTTCCGGACAGCCTGGGCGTGTCCGGGCGCGGTGTCGGCCACCTTGTCCCGGCCCGCAACGGTGAGCGTCGCCAACGTGTATCGCCCATCCGATGGATCGGGGAAACGCCGGACCCAGCCGCACTTCTCCAGACGGGCGACACCCTGCGACAGCCGGGACAGGGAACCGTGGGCGGCGCCCGCGAGCTGACTCAAACGCATCGTGAGGTCGGGCGCCATCGACAGCTTGGACAGCACGAGGTACTCGAAGAAGTTGATGCCGGCGTCACGCTGCAGCTGCGCGTCGAGCGTGCCGGGGAGCCGCATGAGCAGAGTGGCCAGAGCGTGCCAGGCCAAGAGTTCGTTCTCGTCGAGCCATCCCGACTCGGACTCGTCTGCCATGTCGCCAACCTAACTCATGGGTTGATCGTTGTAGTCATCCGATCTAGCATGACTTCAACGTTAAAGCCAAACGGGTATGGGGTTCACGCATGAGTTCCACTTCGGAACGTCCGAGATTCCGCGCCTTCCGGCTGCGGGATTCGATTTTCACTACGGTCCTGACCTCCGGCGACGAGACCGGGGGAAGGCACGACGTCACGGACACCTACCAAACCGCCGGGAGCCGGACGCCACTGCACGTGCACACCCGATACGACGAGCGGTTCTGGGTCGTCGAGGGGACGCTGCACGTGTGGGCCGGCGACGACGTGCTGACTCTTCGATCCGGCGACTTCCTCGCCGTACCCATGGGAACGCCTCACGCCCTGATGACCGGGCCGACCGGCTGCCGCGCGCTGCAGGTCTCCTCTCCGGCCGGATTCGCCGAGCTCATCATGCGTTCCGGCATCCCCGAGAACGCCGGAACGGACTTCGAACCAGAACCGTTCGCCGACGTGTCCGCCGAACTTGGCGACATCGTCCTCGGGCCGCCGGGAACGATTCCCGCCGACCTCACCTCGAAATGAAATGTACCGTCCCGTACACCGGCGGCCGCAAGTGTGGGGCCGCCACCCTCGGCGGCCCCACACGCTGATCAGCGGGCCCGAACACCTCGTGTCGCCATGAATTCCAGGAAATCGCCGGACTCGAACTGGATCTCGCCCGTGTCGTGGAACCACATGCTCACGGCCTCGGCGCACACACCGTCGTGCACCGCGAAGCCCCACATGTCACCGCTGCCCACCGGCGCGACCTGCACGAAGCCCGCGACCGCGAACTCGCCCGTGTTCTCCGTCAGGACGTCACTCTCGCCGTCCTTCGGCGAACGGACCGGCAGCAGATCGACGAAGCCGAACATGCCACCGCCGTACGTCGTCAGCACCTGCTTGTACTTCTCGGGCAGCCGGGCACCGAGTTGCGTCTCCACGGCCTCGATGTCGGCGTCGTCGGCCCGCACCTCGTCAAGGATGCGGATCTCCGGCGGATACCCCTTGCTGGCGTGTTCGGCCAGCAAGGCGTCGACGAGACCTTGGAACTCGGCGAACTCCACGTTGGTGCCTTCCTTCTCGGCTAGTTGTCGTACCACCACTCGGCCGGATGCTGGCCCCAGCCCTCTTCCTGCGACCGGTACCACCAATGTAGTTGCGTGTCCTCGTCGCGCATCGCGCCGGTGACGCCCTGGTTGTTCGGGTTCGGATGCAACACATTGTGCTGACCCGGACCTCGGTGCACCTGCTGCGGCAGCTCGTGAATGCCGGAGCCGGGCATCTGGTCGGCGTGGTGCAGCTCGAGGTTGTTGCCGATGCTCTGCGGCCGCATGCCGTGCGCGCCCCGCCAGATGTCCGAGTCACTCCACTGGCCCGGTTGCCTGATCGGCGGCACGTTCGGTCCGTACCCGGTCGCCGGGTAGCAGGAGCACGGTGCGCCGGTCGGATCGTCGCCGCAGTTGTGCACCAGGACCGAGACGTCGCCGGCCAGCACGTAGTACGCATGGATGTCGTCGACGGTGAGGTCGTACGTCCGCTGCTTGCCCTCGTACACCTTGATCGCGCCGACCTGGACGTACGTCCCGGCCGCCGTCTTCAGCGTCTCGCCGGCCTTCAGCTCACCGGCCTCCACCCAGCGCCCTCGGGTCACCGACCAGAACGGGTGGTTCTCCGTCGTGGTGAGCTTCTCGCCCTCGATGGTGAGGTCGACGAAGTCCTTGTCGTCGTCGGTGCGGATGGTGTGGGTGACCTGCCGGGCACCGCTCTCACCGGTGGACGGGTCGGCCGCCGCGACGGTGTCGCCGGGCTCGAGCTGGCCGATCGCCTTGGCCGAACCGTCGGCCAGCAGCACCCGCGTCTCCGGGGTGAAGCTGTGCTTCTTCGGTATGGCCTTGCAGGACGGGCCGTCCTTCGGATCGTCGACGCCCTTCTTCGTCTTCGCCTTCGCCTTCTCCGCGAGGGCTTTCGCCTTGGCCTGCGCCTCGGCTGCGGCCTTCTTGGCCGCCGCCTCGGCCGCGGCCTTGACCTTCGCCGCCTTCTCGGCCGCCGCCTTGGCCGCGGCCGCCGCGGCGGCCTTCGCCGCCTCGGCCGCCTTCTCGGCGCCGGCGATGATCGCCCGGGCCCACTTGATCTCCTGGAAGAAGGTGATCACGGCCTTGCCGGCTCGGAAGATGGCCTCGGCGATCTTCTTGGCCTTGAAGATCTTGCCCCAGGGGAGCGCCCCGACGATCATCGAGACGCACGCCATCAGGTCGCCTTTGAGGCAGTTGATGATGTCGTTGATCCCGAGGAACTCCATCAGGATCTGGCCGCCGGCTTCCAGGATCACGTCCAGCATGCTCTTGGACTGGATCTGGTTGGCCTTGGCCATGTCCTCCGGCGACGGACCGGTCGGCACCACCGTGCCGTCGGCCGGTGCGCCCCCGGTGGTCGGTCCGGCGTCCGGCATCAGGCCGGTCGGGTCGGAGTACGCCAGCGGGTTGTTCGACCCGTACGTGTACGCCGACGTCGCACCCTGACCCATCGGCATCGGGTCCTGCGTCGCGAACCGGCCGGTGCCCGGGTTGTAGTTGCGGGCCCGCATGAAGTAGTTGCCGTCGCCGGTGCTGGGGTCCTGGTACGCACCGTGGAACTGCATCGGGTTCTCGATGCCGGGGCCCTCCCCCGGGATCCGCTGATCGGCCAGCGACGCGCCCACCCGCGGGTTGCCGAACGGGTCGTAGTCGTAGCCCTTCTCCACCACGCCGGTGGGCGAGAGCATGTTCGCGATGCCGCCGAGCCAGTCGTGCGTGTACGAGTGGGCGCCCGACGCCGGGTCGAGCAGGGCGAGGGGTTCGTCGTCCGGCCCGTACACGAAGCCGCGCTTCTCGGTCACGGCGCCGTCGGCGTTCTCGACAGTGTCGATCGCGATCTGCGGCAGCGTCCCCGCCATGTCCCACGACCAGCGCTGCGTCGAGCTCGCGCCGTCCGGCTCAGCCGTCCTCGAGGACAGCCGCAGCCCGTTCGCGCCGTACTCGAAGCTCGTGGTCCGGCCGTTGACCTTGGCCGTGGCCACGCTGTTGTCGAGGTTGTAGGTGAACCGGTCGCCGCCGGCCTTGGTCTGGTTGCCCCGCTCGTCGTAGTCGTAGGTGGTCAACCGGCTGTGACCCACACCGAGCAGCGTCTCGGACTGCAGCTGGTCGGCGTCGTCGTACCGATAGGTGGTGAGGTCGCTGCCGGCCGTGCCCGAACGCCTCTGGCTCGTGCGGTTGCCAACCTCGTCGTAGGTGTAGTCGATGCGCCCGGCCGGCTTCGGCTTGCCGGCGCACGACTCCACCGCGTAGCAGGCGGAGGTGACCCGGTCGGCCTCGTCGTAGCCGTACGCGACCGACTCGGCCGTGCCGCCCCGGCTGGTGATCACCCGCGTCGGGTTGCCCTCGGGGTCGAGGGTGAGGTCGTACCGGGACACCGGGTCCTGCACACCCGGCACCGGGTCGCCGACGCGCTCGGTGCCGATCGCGGTGAGCCGCCCGGCGTCGTCGAAGGACCGGTTCTCCACCAGCCCGGCCGCCGCGGGCAGCGTGGTGCTGATCCGGCGGCCGGCCACGTCGTAGCCGAAGCTCCAGCTCGCGCCGGGCGCGTTCTGCGTGGTGAGCCGGCTGTCCGCGTCGTAGCCGAAGGTCACCTTGGTGCCGTCCGGGTACTGCCTCGACTCGATGTTGCCGCGCTGGTCGTACTCGTACGTGAACTTCTCGTCGGCCCGGCCCGCCTCCTTGCGGGTGACCTCCTTGACCTGGTCCTCCTCGTCGTACACGACGTTCCGGACGCCGGTCGGGTCGCCGTAGGAGGTGGTGCGGTCCTTGCCGTCGTAGCCCCAGTTGTAGACCGGGCCCTTCGAGCCCAGCTTGCGCTCGGTGCGGCGGCCCACGATGTCGTAGGTGTCCACGGTCGTGCGCTCGGCCCGCTCGGAATCCCGCAGCAGCCAGGGGAACTCGAGCCGGTCCAGCGACAGCGACTGGGTCTGGTTGCCCTCGGCGTCGAAGGTCGAGTACGTGCTGCGGCCCAGCGGGTCGGTCCTCTTGATCAGGCGGCCGGCCTCGTCATAGTCCATCCGGGTCCGGTGCCCGCGCGGGTCGGTGATCGAGGCCACCATGCCGTCGTCGGCGTACTCGTAGACGGTCGAGTCGTTCAGCCCGGCGTCCGGTGTGGTGACGGTGCTGGTCTGATCGTCCTCGTTGTACGTGACCCGCGTGACGTGCTTGTTGGCGTCGGTGGTGGCGATCAGCCGGTTCGCGTCGTCGTAGCGGTACTGCGTCGTGTTGCCGAGCGGGTCGATCGCTTTGACCTGGTTGCCCGCGGCGTCGTACTCGAATCGGGTGGTGTATTTCGCCTTGTCCGCGCCGTCGACGTTGCCGCGCGGCTCGGTGGTGGCGACGAGCATGCCGTCGTCGTCGTATTCCCAGGTCGTGATGCCGCCGACCGCCGAGATCGACTTGACCTTGTTGCCGGCCGCGTCGTACTCGGTCTTGGTCTTGCCGCCCTTCGGATCGGTGGTCTCGGTCTGCCGGCCGTTCTTGTCGTAGCCCATCGTCGTCTTGCGGCCCAGGCTGTCGGTGGCCCCGGTGACCTCGCCGCCGTTTGCCCGGTCGAAGCTGGACGACTTGCCGAACGCGTCCTTCGTCTGCACGGTCCGGTCAAGGTCATCGACGGCGATGTCCTTGGTGACAACCTGACCATTCGGGTACGGGCGACGGATCTGAATCGGGTTGTCGTTGGCGTCGTACACATAGGTCGTGGTGAAGTCGGCCTTGTTGGCGCCGGGGACGTTGCCGCGTGGCGACGTGACCGTCTCCGCCAGACCCTTCGGGTTGTACGTCCAGCTGGTCACCAGATCCGGCTCGTGCCGCATGTCGACCGCGGAGGTGGCCCGGCGACCGGCGGCCGTGTAGGTGAACTTCGTGGTGACCCGCTCGCCGACCGTCGACATGAGCTGCCCGGTCGGGAAGTACGTGTTGATCGTGGTGACGCCGGCCGGCGTGGTCGTGCGCACGAGGCGGCCGACCGCGTCGAACTCCGACCGCGAGGGATTGCGCTTCTCCGGCGACAGCGTGGCCACGGTGCGGTCCTGCTCGTCGTAGAAGAACTTGGTGCTGTTGCCGCGCGGGTCGATGGCGACGCTGCGGCGACCGGCCTTGTCATAGAGGCTCTGGGTACGCCGGCCGCCGGCGCTGGTCACCTTCTCCACCAGGCCGGAGTTCCGCTCGCCGGGCGGGATGGTCTCGTACTTGCTGACCTTGCCACGCTGGTCGGTCACGGTCGTCTGAAGACCGCGATCGTCGTACGCGTACTGGATCGAATGGTTCTCCGGGTCGGTGCTCTTGACCAACTCGTCGAACTCGTTGTACTCGTCCTTCCACGTCTGGCCGTTGGCGTCGACGTGGGTGGCCGGGTTGTTCCGCGCGTCGTAGGTGGTCTTCTCGCTGAACCGGCGCCCCGGCGCGAACTGCTCGATCGGGTTGCCGGCCGCGTCGTACTGCGTCTCGTGCTGGTTCTGGTTGCCGTTGACCACCAGGTTGCGGTTCAGCTTGCCGTCGTAGCGATGATTGTTGACGTCGCCGTTGCCGCGCTGGGTGTAGAGCAGAACGTTGCCCTTGTAGCCGTCCCAGACCGTGACGTTGTCGGCGTCGGTGGTCTTGGCCTCCTGCTTCTCGGCGTTCCACACGAAGGTGGTGGCCGCGCCCAGCGCGTCGAGCTGGCGCACGACCCGCCCGTCCGGCCCGTACTCGTTGGTCGGGGCGGTCACACGGTGCGGGTCGATCACCTGGGTGAGCCGGCCGGCGGCGTCGTACCTGTACTGCCAGAACTCGCCGCGGGCGTCACGCACCTTGGTGAGCAGGCCGCCGGTGTACCAGAAGAACACCGTGCGCAGATCCTCGAGCGTGATCGACTCGATCAGCCCGTCGTCGAGCCGCACGAATGCCTTGTGGCCGGAGGCGTCGGTGACCGTGATCGTGCTGGTGCCGTAGGCGAGGCGCAGGCCCTGCTGACGCGGGTTCAGGATCGACGTGAGCCGGCCCTGGGCGTCGAAGGCGTACACGATGTTGTTGCGGGTGACCAGCTCCCAACCATCACCCGCGCGGCGCAGCGTCGACCGGACGCCCGGCGGGCGGACGTAGGCGTCGCCGTCGAGCGCGAAGAGAACGTCCGAGCCGTCCTCCGCCCGCACCACCGCGCCGCCCTCGGAAGCGGTGACCTTCATGTCGTAGATCCAGGCCCAGCCGGGCCCGAAGGCCGACGGGCCGGAGTTGGCCGACGAGTACGCGCGGCCCGACGCGAACGACACGGCGAACGACGTCAGTGACAGGTCCTGCTCGACGCGGGTGAACGCGCCGGTGCCGGTGTTCACGCCGATCGCGCGGATCGCCTGGCTCGCGTCGGTCATGCCCAGCGCGCCGCTGCAGTTGCAGCCGGCCGCCTGCCGGGCCGGCACGGCGGGAGGGTCCACTGTGGTCCGCGGAGCAGACTCCTCGGACGCGGCCGAGGTGACCTCACCGTCGGCGTAGAGCGCCGTGATCGTGACGAAGTAACGCTTGCCCGCCTCGAGCTCCCAGCCCTCGGCGGTGCCGAGTGACTTGCAGAACTTGCGCGGCTGCAGGCACTTGCTGGTCTCGAGCGCGTCCTTGCCGAGGACGACCGAATCCTGGCGGGTGCCGGTGGTCACGTCGAACAGGTCGATGCGCCAGTTGTCGAAGGACTCGTCGGCCAGGTTGAACAGGACGACGAGCGAGGTGTCGCCGATCACGTAACCGGGGCGCAGCAACAGATCGGTGAACGCCTCGCCAGGCGCCGCGCTGCGGGCCTTGGCGAGCGAGCGGGCGCTGACCTTCTCGGGTTCACCGCCGGCCCGCACGACCGGCGGGACGACGGGTGGCCGGGCGTTCTCGGTGACGGCATCGGCCGAGGCGGCGTTGGGTGGCAGGCCACGCTGTTGCGGGGCCTGGCCCGCGGTGGCCTTGGGTGTGTCGCCGGGATCAGCTCGGGCCGGCCGGGCAGCCGGCGGAGCGATCGTCAGAGCGAGCAGAAACGCGCAGAAAACCGCCAGTAGGCGGGCGCGCGAGGATAGTTGGGACGCCAAAGGCATGGCCGCTTACCTCCCCCGTGGTTTGAGCCGGGGGTAGAACATCACGTCCATCAATGCCGTTGTTTGGAACTGTCCAAGATTTGTCATGCGCAGAAGGTTTGACCACTCGGGTCTCGCGGTGGGCCGGCCCGGCTGCCCATCGCGTCCTGGCCGGGGTAAGCATGCTCGCCGTCCTCCTGGTCGTTCTGGGCTCTGTCGCGTCGCTCATCGACATCATCAACGCGCCGGCCGGAGCGCTCCGGTGGGCGGCCGCCACGGTCCTCGTGACGATTGGGCTGTGCCGGCTCATCACCGTCCTGCGCAGCCGGCCCCAGAGCGCACGACGGTTCTCGGATACCTGAGCGCGGCCATGCTGATCGCCGGGGCGGCCCTGGCCGGTTGGAACGCCGCCGCGGCGGCGCCCGCCACGCAGCTCTGCGGCTGTCCCGGCGACGAGGACTCCGCACGCGTGCCCGTCGTAGCCGACCTTCCCGGTCCCAGCGCTTACCCTGGACCACTTCGGCAATGCGATGAGCCCTTCGACCACCCGCTGCGGCCCGCTCATCGACGGCAGCGTCTCTCGACAGCAGCGAACGGCTAGTTCAGTGAATACACCGAGCGCGACTTTCAGCCCCGCCCACACCGACTCGAGGCACAGCGCTTCAAATTATTGCTGTGTTGTCCGGAGTTTGTTTGTCTCACGGCCCCGTGGAGGGCCCAGACAACTCTCGCCCCGCTAGACAGAGGTCTTGACAACCAGGACTGGCGCACGTCGCCAGCGGGAAGGAGTGTTCATGAAGGCACTCAGAAGATTCGGCACACTCGGCGTCGCGATGATCGTCGCGGTCGCCAGTCTCATGCTGGGCGCCGCGCCGGCGTCTGCCGCTGGAGACACGCGCTACGAGAACATGGGAAATCCGGGCTGGTGCCTGGACGGTGACGGGAGTTTCGCCTACCTCCACGCGTGCAACGCTGGAAACGTTTTCCAGGTGTGGAACGTCGGGGACGCAGGCTGGATGGAACTGAAGCATAAGCAGTCCAACACATGCCTCAAGGCCCTGTCGAACAATCTTGTCGGACTGAGTAGCTGCGGCGAGTTGGGAACTAGCTGGCATGCGTCGGGCAAGAACGGCTGGGTGAAGTTCGTAAGTGCCGCTTGGGGCTTCGGCAAGTGCCTCCGGCCGTACGGAACCGAGCAGGGGGGACAGCCGACGTACGACCTCGCCGTGTTGGTCTGCAACCCAGACCGCCCCAATGACGACCCATACGCCACCGACAACGTCCCGAATATCGTCGCCTGGCGCTTCCACTAGCTCGAGCCCTTGCCGCTCGGAAGACCAGAATTGGAGCCCTCCAGGCGCGCAGTACCGTCAGCGGGTCTGAGCTGCGGAGATGCAGTTCGGGCCCGCCGTGCTGCCCGTCACTGCGATCCCGACCCGGATGTCCGGAGCGGCTCGGTCTTCCTGCTGATCTTCGACCTCGCGGTGGCCCTGGACGCCGGCCTCGGCGTCGATGACCTGCCGAGCGTCGATCAGTGACTCGGTGACCGCCGCAAGGCAGTTGGCGTCCAAGGCTTCGTGGTAGTTGACGCGGTAGGGCGCGGGCAAGTTGCAGTTCCCCGAGATCAGCGTCCATGCCCGGCCGGGTCCGGGCTGGGCCGGGTCCTGGCGAGGTGTCGGGCGAGGGCGTAGCCCGGGGACTGGTCGAGGCGGGCACCGCCGTGGTGGTAACGGCGGGTGGTGCGCGGGTCGGCGTGTCCGAGGCCGTCCTGAATGTCCCTTAAGGCGGGTGCCGGCGTCGCGGGCCAGGGTGGCGCGGGTGTGTCGGACCTTCCCTGTAAGCAATCGCAGTCGTTACTCGGTAGCTTGCTGCCTGGTTGAGTCACGCGGTGCTGGCTTGCATGTGATCGCTGCGGGCCTATTCGGGTTCGCGTAGGTATTTCGTGCGCTCTTCCGGGGTGAAGTCTCGGGTAGTGCGCTGTCTTGCCAGCGCGATTACCTTATCGATCGAGTCGCATACCTCGCAGGGCGTAAAGCGGATTGTCGCTCCATACAGGGTGATGAGTCGCCGTCCATCGGCACTGAAGGCGACTTGCCGGGCGCCGGTGGGCTGGTCGAAGGTCAGGGCCTCGCCGCTGCCGTCGGTCTTCCATAGGCGCACGACGTCGTCGGTGCCGACGCCGGCGATCAGCTTGCCGTCCGGGCTGAAGCTCATTGACGCGATCTGCCCGACAGAACCGGTGAGCACGACCGGGTCCTCATCGCTGGCGACGGCCCAGACCCGGATCGCCCCATCGTCGCTCGCGACGGCCAGCCACCGTCCGTCCGAGCTGAGCTGGACGCGATCGGGGCGTCCGCTTTGGCCCTTCAACCTCCTTATCACCCGGCCGGCGGCCGGGTCCCACAGCACCACGCCGTCCGGGTTCTGGATCAGTGCCACCAGGCTGGCGTCATGGTTGATCGTGAGGGGTGGAGCATGGTCGAGCGGGATGGCAACCTCTCGGCCGCCGGCCCGCCATACTCGGACCTCGCCGTCGCCGCACTCGACGGCGAGCAGGCGACCATCGTGACTCAAGGTGACCTTGTTGCCGATCACCGGATCCGGCCAGCGGCGACACTCGAGAACCTCCGGTTTGTCACCTGTCGCCGTCCGCCACCAGTAGATCTTTTCGTTGTCGACGGTCGAAGCCGCGACACCGCCTCCCCCAGCGCTGAGGGCGAGGAACAACGGGCCCGACGGGACTTTGTACAGTGTCGCGTTCTGCGGCGCCCGGGTGGGAGAGACGGAAATCGTGCCGGGCTTGTTGGCGGGCATCACCGCGGCGAAGCTGCCGTCATCGCTGATCGCCGCCGGGCGGTTTGATACGGGAAGCGTGATGGTGGTGGGGGCGGCGGTCGTGTCCCACACGCGCACGGTGGCGTCGTCGCTGCCGGAGACGATACGGCGGCCGTCCGGGCTGAACGCCACACCGCGCACCGCACCCCGGTGTCCACGCAGCGCCAAGCCGCGTGTGCTGTCGGAGACGTCCCAGATCCGGACGGTCCGCTCGTCGGCGCCCGCGGCGATACGGCGGCCGTCCGGGCTGAACGCCACGCTGATGTAGTGGTGCTCCGGGCCGCGATAGATCTGCGGTCCGGAGCGCCCGTCGGTGGACCACGCCATGACCTTCTCGTCGCCGCTCACGGCGACTCTCCGGCCATCGGGGCTGACCGCCACGGACTCGGGAGAGGTCATCTTCGGTTGCCGGATCACGACGGGCGGAGCCGAGGAAACCGATGTTCCAGATCCGAATGGTGCTGTCGCCCGTGACGAGGGCCAGCCGCCCGCCCCCGCCGAAGGCGAGGCCGCTTGCGGTTCCAGGATGGCGCAGTGACCTTCGTGACCCGTCTCGGGTGTTCCAGACGTGGACATGCGAGTCAGCGCCGATCCCGGCGACCCAGCGGCCGTCCGGGCTGTACGCCACGGTTCCCATGATGGTGGGTAACCGCGGACCCAGTGGTCGTGCCGGGTCCGCGCCCTCCGGTCGCCACAGCATGATCTGGCTGCTCCAGTTTTTCTGATCTGAGTGCGAGATGGCCAGTCGTCCGCCCGGGCCGAAAGCGACGAAGTAGCCGGGCACGGGCGCGGTGACCGGCGGTGTCCGGCCCTGCAGATCCCATACCTTGACCACGCCATCCGAGTCCGCGCTGGCGACTCGCGACCCGCTGACGGCGACCGACTGCACTACCCCGTCGTGCCCTTCCATCGTGAACGTCGTACGCGCGTCGGCGGTGGCCTGGCGCAGCATCGACTCGGTCTGGTCGTCTGGATGAAGACGGTACGCCCGCGCCGCGAGCAGCAGCGCGAGCTCGGGATCGGTCATCCGCTCGGCCCGAGCGCCCGCCACCAGTTCCCGCGCCACGGCACGGTCCCGTTCGGCCTCGGCCCGGTCCCGTTCGTTCGTGGCGCGGTGCGCTGACACGACCGCTCCGGTCGCGAGCACGCAGACGACGGCAAGGCCCGCGACGAGCCCGGCGAACGCTCGGCGCGTGCGACGCTGACGCTTCCGCGTCTCACGGTCGCGTAACGCGCGGCCAGCCTCCAGAAACTCCCATTCCGTACCGCTCAGGTCGATAACGTTCGCGTCCACCGCCTCCACAGCACTCGACAGCCGCAGCCCTCGATACAGCGCGCCCTCATCGCGTCCCAGCGACTTCCAGGCGGCGGCTGCCTCGGTGAGCTGACGGTGCAGGCGCAGCCCGGCGCGGCTCTCCTCCACCCAACCCTGGAGACGTGGCCAGGCCCGGATCAGCGCCTCGTGCGCGATCTCCACCGTGTCACGGTCGGTGCTGAGCAGCCGGGCGGTCGTGAATGCCGCGACGACGGCCGGGCCCTGCTCAACTGTGTCCAGCTCGGGGCGGCTCAGCCGCCGGCGGGTGATCAACCCGTCCGGGCCGACGTCGACCATGCGCAGCAGCACCGACCGGGCGACGACCTGTTCCTGCTCGGACAGCTGCTCGAAGGTCTGTTCCGCGGTGTGCGCGACCGCGCCGGCGACTCCGCCGGCTGCCTGGTAGCCGGCCAGGGTGACCATCGCACCTTGGCGACGGCGCCAGGCCTCGCGCAGTGCGTGCGCCGCAAGGGGCAGCGCACCCGGCGAGTCACTGACCTCCGCAACGATCGTGGCCGCCAGAGCACCCTCGACCCGGGCGCCACGGGTCGCGGCCGGCCGGGTCACCGCCTCGCGCAACTCGGCAGGACTCATCCCGCCGATCAACACTTGGGCGTCGGTCAGCGCGGCCAGCAGCTCGGGGTGTTCGGTGAACTGGGCATAGTGATCGGCGCGTACGGCCAGCACCACCCGCGCCCGGCTATCCGGCTGCTGGCACATCGCCAGCAACGCCGCGATGAAGTCGGCCCGTTCGGCCGGGTCGGCGCGGGACGCGAAGACTTCCTCGAACTGGTCCACCACCACCAGAAGATCACCATTCTCCGGTGTGTCGGGCAGGCCCTGCCGGACCATCAGGTCCGCCCGAACCGGGTCCTCACGCAGCTCGTCCAGCAGCCCACCTGCCGACACACCGGCATGCCGGGCCAGATGCACCGCCAGCTCCGCCATCGGATGCGCGCCCGGCGTCAACACGATCACCGGCCCGCCTGCGGCGGGGACCAGCCCCGCTCGCACCAGCGACGACTTACCCGCCCCTGAAGGGCCGAACACCGTCAGGAAACGCCGCTGCCGCAGGCGGCGCACCAGCTCGTCCACCAGTACGGCGCGGCCGAAGAAAAACTCGGCGTCCTGCGTCTTGAACGACGCCAAACCCGGGTACGGCGACCGCCCCTGCCCGTTCGCCTCCGCGTCCGGATCGGCGGCCGACGCCATGCTGAGCCGCTCCGCCTCCCTCCAACGCCACTCCCACTCCCCAAGATCACCACCACAGGCGGCAACATAGGCGAGGGTCACCTCCAGCGTCGGCAGCCGCCGGCCCGAGGCCGCCGCGGACAGGGTCGCCACCGAGTAGTTCACGCGCACGGCCATCTGCCGGTAGCCCGGCTTGCCGGCCTTCTCGCGCAGCTGCCGCAGCCCGCCGGCCAATTGCGCGACCGGGCCGTCCAGCCCGTCCAACGGCCGTTCAGGCCTCGGCATCCCCCGAACCTCCCCCTCACCACCCTCGCTCCCATCGTCCATTATCTATGCCGTTGCTCAGAGTTGTTTGTCTGACCGGCCCGAGCAGGATCCAGACAACCCGCACGCTGCTAAACAGAGGTCCGACGACGCCGAACGTCCAAGGAGGTCGAGAATGATCAGGAAATCCCGGATGCTCGCCGCCGCCACCGCACTGGTGGCGGCTGTTCTGGTGCCGGCGTCACCGGCCTCGGCCGAACCGAGCTGCGACACGGGCTACCACTGCGGCTGGGACATCGGGTTCAGCACCGGCAAGGTCGCGTTCTTCAACAGCGACCCCGACTTTCGCAACGACAGGTTCAGCACCGGGCAGATCGTCGACAACAACATCAAGTCCGCGAAGAACCGCACCAGCTCGAACTACGTGAGCGTCTACTACTACGGCGTCAACTACACCGAGGACATCGTCTTCTGCGTGAACCCGGGCCAGGACGTCCAGAACCTGCCCGACGACGGGATTCCCGGCAACGACATCGGCGAGGCCAACGAGGCCAGCTCGCTGCGGCTCATCGCCGGTGGACCGTTCTCCACCTGCTACTGAAAGGAACGCGAGCATGAGAAGGCTCGTGCGGATCCTGATCGCGGCGATGACCGTGTCGCTCCTGCTGGCCGCGGCGCCCCCGCGCCGGGCGACCAGCGGACAACCGGGGCGACCGAGCTCCGCAGGCCGTCGGGCGCCACCGCGCTCGAGGCAGCCGCCACGAACGATTCCACCGGGCAGCCGGCGGCGCCCGCAGCGACGAGGACCCGCACCCGCAAGACCGCACCACGGCCGGCGACACCGGCGCCAGGTCGGGCCCGCGCTCGAACCGCCACCCCAGCGGCTCAGGACGAAACCACGGCGCCTCGCCGAACGGCGAGAACCGCCACCACGACATCGACACGCACCGCCAAGCAGACCCCGGCGAAGTCCACCAGAAAGGCCGCAGCGGCGACAACCACACCGGCGCCGGTGAAGAAGCGGACCGCCACCCGCGCCAGGGCCTCAGAAAAGGGCGAGACACCGCGAAGCGAACCCGAGCTGCGGCTACGCCACCGGCCACGAGCGGCCGCGTGTACCGGTGTACGCCCGACGACCTCGCCGAGATTGTCGGCCGGGTCGAGACCGTGGCGGGCGTGGCCGCGCACTATCAGGTGCCTCGTCACCCGCCCAGGGCTGGGTCAGCCGGCTCCGAGCCACGGCGTAGCAGGAAGCAGCTGAAAGAACATGCCAGCCAGCCCAGCCCGAGCAGTGACCGACGGCGAGATCCTGGCGACCCGGAGATCTGGTGTGACGTCCGGTGAGTTCGGACCAGCGACGTCGGCCACATCACCAAAACCACTGAAACGGATACGGACGCTCCGTATCCGCTTGTGCTAGCGTTGGGGTCGTGAACATCGATGCACCGCGAGTGCACGCCCCACGCGCAGACGCCGAACGCAACCGCGTCCGCATCCTCGACGCTGCGGCGAGCGTGTTCGCCGAGCACGGGGTGGGCGCCACGCTCAACGACGTGGCCCGGGCGGCGGGCGTCGGGATCGGCACGGTCTACCGCAAGTTCCCCGACAAGGACGCGGTGCTCGACGCTCTGTTCGACGTGAAGGTCGACAACCTGCTCCGCCTGGCTACCGAGGCCACGCGGGAGCCGGACGCCGGGGCCGCGTTTCGCGGCTTCCTGCTCGGCGTCATCGAGGCACGTGCGAACGACCGCGGGCTTGGTGCCGTCATCATGCGCGGCGAGAACTCGGCCGCGGAACTGGGCCGGCGGCTCGCGCCGACGGTCGAGCCGCTGATCACCCGCGCCCGCGCGGCCGGCGAACTCCGCGAGGGGTTCACCGGCCAGGACGTGTGCATCCTGTCACTCATGGTCGGAGCGGTCGCCGATAACACGCGGGACGTCGATCCCCGCGCCTGGCACCGCTACGCCCAACTCGTCATCGACGGGACCCGGCCCTCGGCTGCGGCCGAGCGCCTCTCACCGGATTCCCTGCCCTTCCGTGACGCCGCGGCCGTGCTCGGCCGGGCCCGCTGACCGACCCACTTCCTCAAGGAGAATCGATGGACATCAACGGATCAGTCGTGCTTGTAACCGGGGCATCGTCCGGCATCGGAGCCGCCACCGCGCGGGCCGCCTCGCGCGCCGGCGCCAGGGTGGTGCTGGTGGCGCGCCGGGAGGAGCGCATCACCGAGCTCGCCGCCGAACTCGGCGAGGCCCTGCCGGTGCGCGCCGACGTCACTGATCGCAGCCAGGTCGAGACGGCCGTGCGTGCCGCCGTGGACGCGTACGGGCGGATCGACATGCTGGTGAACAACGCCGGACAGGGGTTGCACCTGCCCGTCGAGGAGATCAACCCCGACGACTTCCGCGCCCTGCTCGACCTCAACCTCGTCGCGCCGCTGATGGTCATGCAGGCGGTCGTCCCGGTCATGCGCAAGCAAGGCGCCGGCAGCATCGTCAACGTAAGCTCCGGCATCACCTTCGGGGCGCTGCCCGGCTCGGGGGCCTACGCCGGGTCCAAGGCGGGCCTGGCCAAGCTTTCCGAGGTGGCGCGGGCAGAATTGGCCGGCGACGGCATCGCGGTCTCCACCATGTATCCGTTCATTACGGCCACCGAGTTCCTCGGCTCGATGCGCGACGGTCACGAATCCGCATCGCGCCTGGAGTCCAGCCACGCACCCCAGCCGCAACACCCCGATCTGGTCGCGGGGGCCATCCTCGACCTGATCCGTACCGGCGCCGAGCGCGCCGACCTGGTCCCCGAACGGTTCGGCGGCTCCTACCGGGACTGACCTCAGTGGGGTTGGTCAGCCGGCGGTCAGCGCTTCCGTTGGGGGGAGGCGTCCGGCGCGCATGGCCGGATAGAGGCCGGCGATGGCGCCGATCGCGATCGAGGCGGTGACGCCGCCGGCGATCCCGGTTGCCGGGATGACCGTCGGCCAGCCCTGGAACGTGGCGTAGACGGTGACACCGGCGAGGCCGATCGCGGCGCCGGCCAGGCCGCCGAGTACGGAGAGCGCGACTGCCTCGGTGAGGAACTGGAGCAGGATCTGGCGTCGCCGGGCGCCGAGAGCCCGCCGTAGGCCGATCTCCTGGCGGCGTTCCAGCACCGAAATAATCATGGTGTTGGCGACGCCGACGCCGCCGACCAGCAGGGATACCGCGCCCAGTCCGATCAGGAGGCTGTTGAAGGTGTTCTTGGCGGCCAGTTGCGCGGTGAGCGCGTCCGACGGCCGGCTCACCTTCACCGCGCTCGGATCTTGCGGGTTGGCCGTCCGCGCCAGAACTGCTCGCACCCCCTCCACGGATTCGTCGTCGGAACGGGTGTAGACGCGGGTCGGGTGGCCGTCGAATCCGAGGCGGCCGGTTGCGACGTCCCAGCCGACCAGGGCGGAGGTATTGATCTCCGGGGCCAGGTCGAGCGGTTCCAGGATGCCGACCACGGTGAACCACTGGCCGGAGATGAACACCTGCCGTCCCGGCTCGGCGCCCAGCAACCGGGCGCTCGTCGAGCCCAGGACGACGGCCGGGTACCGCGCGGTTGCCTGGTTCAGCCAAGTTCCGCCGGCCAGCTTGCCGCCGAGGGTGTCCAGCAGATCCAGGCGGGCGGCGGCGACTTCGATGCCCTGCGACTCGCGCGGGTCGATCTTGCTGGTACGCCGTACGGTTGCGCCCTTGACGATTCCGGTCGCGGTGGCCGATCGGACGGGGGGGATCCGCTTGACCATGTCGACGACCTCGTCGGGCAGCGGGGGGTTCTGGCCGACCAGGTTCTGTCCCGGTTCGACCGTCAGCAGGTTGGTGCCGAGGCTGGCGATCTTGTCCAGGAGCTGAGCCTGGCTGGCGGCGCCGACGCCCAGCACAGCGACCATCGCGGCGATCCCGATCGCGATGCCCAGGCCGGACAGGATCGCGCGCAGTGGCCGGCCGCGCAGTCCGAGCAGCCCGACGCCGATGAGGTCGCTGGTGCGCAGCCGGGCCGTGCGAGGCAGCGGCGGCGCAGACGTGGTGGCGCTGGGCGGGCTCATACGGCGCCGACCCTCGTACTGCGGTCGGAGCGGATCTCACCGTCGAGGATCTCCACCTGACGGTCGAACGCGGCGGCGATGCCGTTGTCATGGGTGATCACCGTGATCGTGGTGCCCTCACTGTGCAACTCGTGCAACAACTCGATGATGGTGTCGCCGGAGCGGGAGTCCAGCGCACCGGTGGGCTCGTCGGCGAGCACGATGGCCGGCCGGGCCACCAGCGCGCGGGCGATCGCCACCCGCTGACGTTCGCCGCCGGAGAGCTCCTGCGGGCGGTGTTCCAGCCGGTGGCCGAGGCCGACTCGTTCCAGCGCCGTGGCCGCCTCGCGCAGCCGTTTCCTGCGGGCGATGCCGTGATAGAAGAGCCCGTTGGCGACGTTCTGAACGGCCGTCAGGTGGGCGGTGAGGTAGAACTGCTGAAAGACGAAGCCGATCCACTTCGCGCGTACCGCCGACAGTTGGACGTCGTCGAGGCCGGCGACATCGTGCCCGAGGATGCGCACCGTCCCGCTGGTCGGGCGGTCCAGCGTGCCCATCAGCTGCAACATGGTGGACTTCCCCGATCCGGAGGGCCCGACGATCGCGGTCAGCTCGTCCGGCCAGATCCGCAGTGAGGCGTCGTGGAGCGCGCGTACGCCGCCGGGATAGGACTTGGTGACCCGATCCAGTTCGATGACCGGAGGTGCTTCTGTCATGTTGACGGCACCGTCACTTTCATGCCCGCCGTCAGCCCGTTGCCCTTGATCTCGACCTGACCGTCGGCGAACGCGCCGAGCTCGACCACGACGATCCGCTTCGCGCCGTCGCCGCCGACGGCCTGCACTCCGAAGCCACCCTCGGCCAGTGCCAGCAAGGCGTTGACCGGCACGGCGAGGACCCCTTTGTGTACGGTTCCCCGGAAGTCGACCGTGACCGGCGCACCGTCCAGGGCGCCGGTCACCGCGGGATCGTCCAACGCGATGACGACGGGCAAGGTGGGGGTTTTGTCGCCACCTTCGTCATCGCCCGAGGGCACCTTGGCCGTCGTACCGACCGTGACGACCTTTCCGCTCGCGTTCTTACCGTCCGGCAATCCCACGGTGACCTTGCTGCCTCGGACCGCCAGAGCCGACTTGGTGGCCGGCAGGTCGACAGTGACCTGCTTCCGGACACCGGTCGCGGTGAGGACCTCACCGGCCGCGCGCGTACCTATCTTAGCTTTGACCTCGGCCACCCGGATGGCGCCGGGGAGGACGACCACGTCGCCGACCTTGACCCGGCCGGTGCGTTCGGCGCCGCGAGCCTTCTGCCATTTCCGCACCGCCGCCGCCGTGGCGGCGGTGAACTCGTCGTCCACGTTCAGGCCACCCCCGTAGCCCAGCTTCCGCAGGTTCTGCTCGAGAATCCGGACGTCCGGACCGTCGGCGGCACCGTGGTACAACTCCCGCCAGAACGGCAGCTTTCCATACAGCAACGGCACCGGCTGGTTGTCGCCGTCGTACACATGCTGTCCTCGGGTGATGGTGTCACCCGGCTGCGGAAGCCAGGTCACGATCGAGGTCCGGTCGGTCTCGACGGAGACCGTCCCCGCGTAGCCGAGGGTTCCGTCGATCTGCTGGGTCTCCACCAGATCGGTCTTCACGACCGGCGTGGTCAGATCCTGGCCGGCCGCGACCTGCTCGCTCCCGCGGTCGTCGCGGGTGAGGATCACCACGGACCCGGCGATCACAGCGGCGGTCACCGCCACGGCGACCACCGCCACCGATACCTTCGTTCGCTTCCTCACTTGCTGCCGTCCACCGGGACCTGCTGCGAGCACTTCTGGAACGCGGCCTCCATCTCCGGGGTGTTCTCGGGCATCTTCATCCCCTGACCAGGAACCGGGTCGGGCCAGTCCACGCCCTGCTCACGCATGCATTTGGCGAACTTGAGCCGCTGCTCGTCCTGCTTAGGATCGTTCGGCTTGGCTCCGGTGCTGCCGCCCTGAACGGTCTCGTACTGCTTGCACTTGGCCAGCGCCGCCGTGAGAGCCGGACTGTCGGCCGGCAAGTCCGGTCCCGTTCCGGGTTGCGGGTCCTTGACGTCGATCCCGTTGTCCCGCAGACACTTCGTCCACTGCGCGGGATCGATGGTGCCCGCCGACGCGCTCGGGGCGGCCGCGGCAGTCGCCCCGCCGCCGGTGGGGATCCCGTCCTTCGACCCTCCGGAGTCACCACAACCGGTGAGCGCGCAGCTCACGGTCAGTAGTAGTCCGAGCGCGGCCGTCCGGATCAGGGGCCGGCGGTGCGATGTCACGTTGCGCATAATCTACTCCTCGGGTCGTGCTCGACCGGCAACCGCCGGCACGACCGAAGTTCTACGGCGTCGGGTGTTTCACCGGCGTTTCACCGTGCTCGTCCAGCCGTTGTTATGTCGGTGAAACACCACCGGAGCTAAGGTCGACGCGAGACACGCACCCGGAGGTGGCCATGCGCGTGCTTGTGGTGGAGGACGAGAAGCTCCTCGCCGGTTACATCGCCGAAGGGTTACGTGACCGGGCGATGTCGGTCGACGTCGCCCACGACGGCAGCACTGCACTGGACAAGCTCGTCACCGACTGTTACGACGTGGTCGTTCTCGACCGGGACCTGCCCGGTACGCACGGCGACGAGGTCTGCCGACGCATCATGGAAACCGGCGGACGCGCCCGTGTGCTGATGCTCACCGCGCTCGCCGAGGTGACTGAGCGTGTTTCCGGTTTGCGGCTCGGCGCCGACGACTACCTCGGCAAACCGTTCGACTTCGACGAGCTCGTCGCCCGCCTCGACGCGCTCGGCCGTCGTTCCCAACCGGCCGTACCTCCGGTGCTGCGCCACGAGGACATCACGCTCGACTCGGCTCAGCGACGTGTCACACGCGCCGGCCGCCCGGTGCCACTGTCGAACAAGGAATTCGGTGTGCTGGCCGCCTTGCTGGCCGCGAACGGCACGATCCTCAGCGCCGAGGAGCTGCTGCGTACGGTGTGGGACGAACACGCGGATCCGTTCACCAATGCCGTACGGGTGACCATGTCCCGGTTACGGGCGAAGCTCGGCGAACCTTCGATCATCGACACTCTGCCCGGCGTCGGCTACCGGATGGCCGGCCCGGCATGCTGAACCGGCTCACGCTGCGCTGGCGGCTCACCCTCATGCACACCGGCGTCTTCGTAATCGTGGCCGCCGCGGTGGTGACCATGGTCTTCGTCCAGAACCGCATCGTGATCACGAGGGTCGGCAAGCTCTCCGAGCGCGACCGCGAGGTCCTGCAATCAGCGCCGACGGCCCCCAGTCCCGGTGTGGAAACCGGCACGACCAGTCCGTCCGGGAAGCCCCCGACTTTATCCATCCTGGACTCGATCCTCGTGCAGCGCGACGATGCGATCGGCACCATCCTGACCCAGTGGATCGTGGCATTCGCGGTGCTGACCGTCATCGTCGGGCTTCTGGCCTGGTGGGTCACCGGGCGGGTGTTGAATCGGGTCCATGCGATGACCACTCAGGCACGCCGCATCTCCGTCGCCAACCTGCACGAACGGATCGCCGTGCACGGCCCGGCCGACGAACTCCGGGAACTCTCCGACACCTTCAATGACCTGCTGACCCGGATCGACGACGCCTTCAGCGCACAGGCACGGTTCATCGCCAACGCTTCGCATGAGCTGCGCACTCCGCTGGCCGTGGCCCGTACGACGTTGCAGATCGGGCTGGCGACCACCGATCCGAGCAGGGTCCGGCGCGTTCGTGACGAGCTGCTCCGCAACAACGACCGGTGCACCGCGCTGATCAACGGCCTGCTCACCCTGGCCCGCGGGGAACAGGGCCGGCGCGGGCGGGAGAAGGTGGAGTTCGGCGACGTCGTCCGCCAGACCGCCCTGGAAGCGGCAACAGACCACCGAACCGGCCCGGCCGGGCTGCGGCTCGACGTGCCCGGCCGCTGCACGGTCACCGGCGACCGGCTGCTGCTCGCCCAACTCGTCCGCAACCTGATGGACAACGCCCTGCGATACAACGTGCCCGGCGGTGAAGTGCTCGTACGGCTCACGTCGAACGGGCACCTGACGATCAGCAACACCGGTCCGGCGATCAGCGACGGCGAAGCCATGCGACTGTTCGAACCGTTCTACCGGGGGGCCCAACGCACCGGGCAGACCGACGGCGCGGGACTCGGGCTGTCGATCGTGCGCGCCGTCGCCACGGCCTGCGGTGGCATCGCCACCGCCACTCCACGAGACGGCGGCGGCCTGGTCGTCGAGGTATACCTCCCGCCCACGACAGAGCCACACCTCCCCGACTCGCTGGCCCTCGCGTCAAGCTCTCGGGCGGCCCGAGTCGAACGGGAAGAGCAGCACAGTTAGTACTCCATGGAACTGAGTGTCGGATAGCGGCGCCGCGCATCGAGTTTTCGTCAAAGAATTTGCCATATCGGACCGCCAGGCTGGACGGGCGCAGGCATTCTTCTGCGTCGGTTATCACCAGGAGGTTCGAAGTGCGCATCTCATCATCCCGGATACTGCGGGTTCTCAGCGTCGTCGCCGGCATCACCCTGATCGGCGGCGCCGTGGCGGCCACCCCGGTCAGCGCCGCGCCGGCCAAGCCAGGCGCGGCGGGCGCCATGAGCGGCCACTGCGTGATCAAGCTGAGGCCGGGCCTCAACAAGGCGCCGGCGCTGAGTTGCTTCGGCACGTTCACCGAAGCCCTCAGCTACGCCAGCGGCGGCGCGGTGACCGACGCCCCGGCCAAGGCCACCTCGTCCAAGGCGCTGACCGCGAAGATCGAGGCGGCCAACACCGCGGCTCTGAACCCGGCGGCCGCGCAGGCGGCGCCATTGGTCATCGGCGTCGAGTACTCCGAACCGAACTTCGCCGGCTGGACGCTGACCATGTCCGGGTCGGTCAGCTGCACGGGGCAGACCACCGACGTCGACTACTCGCTCGACCTACCGTCGGTCGCCTGGGACCAGATCTCGTCCTTCACGAACTTCAACATCTGTTTCACCGACCACTACTTCCTGCAGAACTTCGCCCTGCCGCGCACCGGGTTCCAGAGAACCCTGCCCATCGTTTCCTCGATGAACATCGGTGGCGGCCCGTTCAACGGCGACAACAACACCCGTTCCATCACCTGGAGTTAGACCCGCGTCATCGTTCGGCCGGCGTAGTCCTCAGTTGTTGCGCCGGCCGTGAGTCGGTCAAGGACCAAAGGGGCCGACTCAGTGGAGGAGTTGGGAGTGCAGGCGGCGGAGCGAGGCGCCGGGGTCAACGCCGAGTTGGTCGGCCAGGTCAGCGCGGATCCGGTTGAAGGTGGCCAAGGCGTCGGCGTGCCGCTCGGACCGGTGCAGGCTCACCATGAGCAGGCCGGCCAACACCTCGTCCAGCGGGTATTCGCCGACCGCGGCGGACAGCTCGCCGAGCACCTCGGCATGCCGGCCCAGCCGAAGCTCGGCACCGAACCAGCCGCTCAGCGCCGTGAGCCGCTCCTGGCGCAGGCCGGCCTGGGTGCGCTCGGCCCAGCTCCCGCGCAACCCACATAGAGGCTCGCCCTGCCACAGCCGGAGCGCCTGCCGGTACAGCCGCACGGCGTCGGCGTCTCGGCCATTGTCCGTGGCCAGCCGGGCCGCAGCCAGAACGAGCCGGGCCTGGTGCAGGTCGACACGGGTCGGGTCGACCTCCAGGGCGTAGCTTGTGGCGGTACGCGCGATCACCGCCAGCCCGGGGCAATGTGTGCGCAGCAGCCGCCGCAGCCGCGCCACGTACGTGTACAAGCTGCTATGGGCCGCACGCGGCGGCTCGCTGCCCCAGATCCGCTCGATCAGCCTGCCCAGCGGCACCGGCCGTCCCTGAGCCAGCACCAGCGCGGCGACCAGAGTAAGTTGTTTCGGCGTGCCGAGCGGAACCCTACGCCCGTCCCACCACATTTCCACTGGCCCCAGAACGCAGATTTCCAGGTTCATGTGCTTCCCCCGCATTGGTACGGAATCTCGATGGTCGCGACCTTCAAGGCAGCCGCCCCGGTAGCCGTCGGCTCGACGGATCCGAGAGGGCAATAAGTGCGGTTAAGTTGGTGCACAGTGCCGACCGCGGTTCCGCCGTCGACTGTCCGGTGCGGAAAGCTCACGTGACAGGATCCCGGATGAATCCGTACGCGGGCCGTGTTGCTCGGGCTCAGCGACGGGCCAGGGCCGGAGGTCGGAAGTGTCTCGATCCGGACACCCCGTCAGCGGTCAATGTCCGTAGCTTGGAACCCTGCCGGAGACACAGACCCGGTTCGGGAGGTGGGCAATGCCGCCGATGCAGGGGCTGGTCGACACGTTCGCGGCGTTGCCCGACCCTGGGCAGGCCGGCACCCTCGACGCGCTGGTCGAGCGGCTGCGGTTGTTGAAGCTCTGGGCCGGTGACCCGTCGTACGAGCGGATCAAGGACCGCGTCAACACGGCCTGGTCCGCAGCGGGCCGCCCCGCCGGTGACCTGGCGCGCAAGACCACCGTGGCGGACTGCTTCCGGCCCGGTCGGCGGCGGTTGAACCCCGACCTGGTTGTCGCGGTGGTGCAGGCTTTGCACCCAGATGCCGGCTACGTGACACAGTGGCGCCAAGCGCTGCAAGTGATCGGCGGGCGCAGCGAGGCAGCCTCGCAGGTTCGGGTCCAGGACCGGCTGCCACCGGATCTGGCCGGGTTCACCGGCCGCGTCGCCGAGTTGGACCTGCTCCGGCAGGCGCTGCACCACGGTCAGCGGGAGGGCGGCGCGGTGGTGATCTCCGCGATCGCCGGGATGGCCGGGGTCGGCAAGACCCAGCTCGCCATCCACGCCGGACACCTCCTGACCCAGGAGAAGGTCGTCGACCGGGTGTTGTTCGTGAACCTGCGCGGCTTCCACCCCGACCCGGCCCAGCCGCCGGCCGACCCCGGCGCCGTACTGGACGGCTTCCTGCGCCTGCTCGGTGTGCCGGGTCAGCAGATCCCGCACGACCTGCCCGCCCGCACCGCGGCCTACCGCCGCCGCCTGGCCGGCACCCGCACCCTGGTGGTGCTGGACAACGCCGCCACCGCCGACCAGGTGCGCCCCCTGCTGCCCGGCACAGCGGGCTGTCCGGCGCTGGTCACCAGCCGACGCGACCTGGCCACGCTGTGCCCCTCGGCGCACCTGACGGTGAACGTGTTCACCCCCGACGACGCCCTGGCCTTCTTGACCCGGGCCGCAGCCGGGGTTCCCGTCGGAGCGGACCCGGGCGCCGCGGCCCGGATCGCCCGACGCTGCGGCCATCTGCCCCTGGCACTCGGGCTGGTCGCCGCGCACATCCGCGGGACGCCCGGCTGGACCTTGACCGACCGCGCCGACCGGCTCGACGAACGCCACTATCAGCGACGGCTGGACACCGGCGTCGAACTCGCCCTCGGCCTGTCCTACCAACAGCTACCCACCGACCTGCAACGCGTACTGCGCCTGCTGTCGTTGCACCCCGGCCAGGACCTCGACGCCTACGCCGCCGCCGCTCTGGCCGACACCGACCTGCCCACCGCCGAGGCCCGCCTCCACCACCTACGCCGGGATCATCTGCTGCAAGAGGCCGCCCCCGGCCGGTACACCCTCCACGACCTGGTCCGCGCCTACGCCGCCGGCCGGGCCGGCGACGAAGACCCCCCATCCGACCGCCGCGCCGCCCTGACCCGCCTGTTCGACTTCTACCTCCACACCGCCCACGCCGGCGACCGACTGCTGTACCCGCACCGCGATCCGGTCGCGCTCGCTCCGGCGCGCGCCGGAATGGTGGTGACGCCGCTGACCGACGCCGGCGCGGCCATGGCGTGGTTCACGGCCGAGCACGCGGTCCTGCTCGCGGTCGCCGAGCAAGCCGCGGCCGCCGAGGGACTCGACCAGCACACCGCCGGGCTGGCCTGGACTCTGACGAACTTCCTCAACCTGCGCGGGCACTGGCAGGACCAGATCACCGTGCAGAGCCGCGCCCTCGCCGCCGCCCGCCGCCTCGGCGACCGGTCCGGGCAGGCGCACATCCACCGCAACCTCGGCCGCTCCCACGACATGATGAGCCGCCCCGACGACAGCCGAACGCACTTCAGCGCCGCCCTGGCGCTGTTCGCCGAGCTCGACGACCAGGTAGGCACGGCCACGACCCACGTCAACCTGGCCCGACAGTACGAGCGACAGGGCCGCTACCCCGAGGCGCTCAGCCACGACCAGCACGCGCTCGCCCTGTTCCAGGCCGCCGGGGACCAGCCCGGCGAGGCCAGGGCACTCAACAACGTCGGCTACGTGCACACCCTGCTCGGCAAGTACCCACAGGCACTCACCTACAGCCAACAAGCCCTCAACCTGCACCAGAGCATCGGCAATCGCCATGGCGAGGCCACCACCTGGGACAGCATCGGCTATGTGCACCACCGGCTCGGCCAGCAGGAAGCGGCGATCGACTGCTACCGGCACGCCCTCACGCTGTACACCGAGACCGGTGACCGCCCCAACGAGGCGCAGGCCCTCACCAACCTCGGCGACGCCCATGAGAGCGCCGGCGACCACGGCGACGCCCACGACGCCTGGCGAGCCGCCCTGGACATCCTCGACGAGCTGGGCCACGCCGACGCCGACCTGCTCCGCGCCCGGCTGCCCGACTCACGAATCAGCCTCGACGAGCCGGACCATCGCGATGCGGTGGCCGGACTGGGAACGATGGTTGATGATCTGCCCGCCCGAGTACCCGCCGTACACGCTGGGTCGCCACCCGGCCGCGAGTACCGAATGGCGCCAGGACCTGCATGATGCCGAACTCGACGACCCGAAGCGGATCGATCCAGCGTTTCCGCCGTGGGCCTTGCGGGCCGCGGACGGCCGCGACGCGGCGCTCATCTTCTGTTACTCAGCGGCTCCCATACGGTTGTCGGCCGTCTCTGTGGCTTGCAGCCTTCGTAGCATCTCCATGTCGCTGATGTCCTTCTGCCGCCACGGCCGGCCGTGGCGCAGGTGCGGGAACTGCTCCTTCATCGCGAGCATGCCGGAAACACTCATGGCCAGGACCGGCATGCCGTCGAGCGTCACGGGTTCGTTGCCAAAGGATCCTGGCGGAAACAGCCAGTCAGAAAACCTCCCGAGGGGCTGGTCGAATGATCCGTCCGGCCGCCGGTCGATGTAGGCGGTGCTGAAAGAGGTTCCGTCCAGGATGAACTCACAGGCTTCTTCTGGAGGCTGAGTCGGCAAAGCCGTGCCCCCAATCCCCTCGATCAGCGCCTTTGATTGCTCGGCGTGGATGCGTTCGACCCAGAACTCCACGTCGCCGTGCTCTCGGGTGATGCGACCGATCCTTGCGTCGAGTCCCCAGCCGCCAAACAGCCACGCCGGGATGCCTTCCGCCTGCAAGACCGTGATGACCTCGCGGATGACACGCAACTGCCCCCTGGACTTCGAATCCATGGATTGATCCTGTCATGCAGCGGACGGCCCACCCACATGCTCCGGAGCGAGTGGGTCGTGATGGTGATCGATCTACTTCGAGTTGTTCATATCGGTTTCCGCTCGCCGCCCTTCTCGATCATGCCTCTGAGAACGCCGTTCGCCGCCCGAAGGCTGAGCGCCCCTCGCAGGCGGCTGTTACGCGACGATGGGGTTCTGCAGGCACCACGTCTGGTCGGGGGTGCTCCCGTGCGACCACATGATGACGGGCGCTCCGTTGGCCGTGCTGCGTCCCTCCACGCTGAGAAGGGCCGGACGCCGCCGCGGGGCCGCTGTCCGCCCTGCTGGGGCCGACCCGGGCCGCGGTGCTGCACCTGCTGGCCGCCCCGCACTGCACCGGCGAGGTCGCCGAGCGTCTGGGCCTGGCCGCCGGCACGGCGTCACACCATCTGACGACGCTGCGCGACGCCGGGCCGGCGACCACGGAACGCGCCGGCCGCCGGTTGCTCTACCAGCGCACCCGGCTCGGCGATCAGCTCGCCGACGGGGACGGGACGGAGTATTCGTCCGCAACGGCCTTGTAGCCGGACCTGCTGTAGCCCGACAACGCCGCCTTCGCGTCGCGTCCACGATGTCACGGAAAGGATGCTTCGGGACCCGCCCCGGCTCCTTGATCAGCGGAAGCGTCGGCTCGATGATCGCCAACGGGCCCACATCCCGGACCTGCCACGACTACCGGAATCACCGCGGACACGCCGTCCGACAGCCCTCAGAAACACTCACTCAGGTGGCAAACGACAACCGTTGAACCGGTGTCGACAGCCGCCGAGACAGCCAACCCTGCAAGCGGCACGGGCGCCGCCGACGAGATAGTCGGCGGCGCCTTCAGAGTGGATCAGGTGCCGCACTGGCGGCTGGTCCACTTGAAGCCCGCGATCTCGTTGTTCGTCGCCTTGCCCTTGCCGTCGGCCGGACCCCACGAGAAGTAGCGGACCCTCAGGTCATTCCAGTAGTCGCCCGGCGCGATGCAGGCGTACGCCCCGCCGTACCACTGGTGGTAGTACAGGTTGGCGTAGTTGCCGTTTGCGCTGTTGTTCTTCACCGACGAGGCTCGGTTGCGGAAGTTGCCGCAGTTGTTCTCCCAGTTGTCGTCCGAGTTGAACCACCGGCAATTCGCAGTGGTCGGATTGTCCGCGCCGTCGATGGCGTCCCAGGCATAGAAGTAGCCGTCGCCCTGCGCCGTGAAGCCGCTCGGCGCAGAGGGTCCTGCGACCGGCTCTGCCTGGGCCGCAGTCGGCAGCCCCGTCAAGAGTGCGAGACCGAGGGTGGCCCCGGCCAGCAGACTGATAACTCGTCTCATCAGATCCCCCATATCGTCGGTGGTGCACCGTGGACGGTCGCCACGGAGTCTTCGCCGCCCGGTCAGCCCGCCAGGATGACGGCGTTGGCGCGCGGCAGGGCGTCGTGTCGCAGCCGTCGCCGGTCGGCGAGGTCGGCGGCGTACCGCTGGTTGATCTCTTCTGCGTGCTGCCGGTCGAGCTCGCGCACCGTCGCGGCCAGGCCGGTCCGACCGGCGCAGGTCGCCTCGGCGACAGCGAGGGCCGTCTCCTTCGGTCGCGGCATCGGCGGGTCCGCCGACAGCACCGCGTCGCGCGCCTCGCCCGGCGAGTCGTACGCATGGCCGGCGTGCGCCAGGCAACGGCTCCAGCCGGCGACCGCCCGCTGGTATCGGGCGTCGGCGAGCACGAGCCCGATACGTTCCGGGGCCAGGTTCTCGGTCACCCGTGACACCCGGTACCAGGTCGGCAGGTCGGCGTAGAGGGCCCGTTGCGCCTCCGAGGTGCAGCTGATCGAGCTCCGTCGGGTGGTGATACCGGACGGGAGCACGGCACTGAGGTCGGTGTGCGGGTCGGACACGCCGTTGAGCGCGGCCAGCGCCGCCGCCCGGGCCGATGGGGTCATGCCGTTCAGGCGTACGGTGTTGGGTTCCGCCCGGATGGCCGCCTCACGCTCGCGCAGCAGGTCAGTGCCGTAGCCGTGCCGTCCTGCCCATCCGACGTTGTCGATGACGTACGGAAAGTCGCGGTCCTCGGCCCGTTGGGTGTGCGAAACGATGGTGTACGCGAAACCGTGCCGCCGCATGCAATCGCGGATCAGGAACTGCTCGGCCCGATCGAGCACATCGGACTCGTCCGCGGCGAGGTCCCGCACGACCGCCGCCGGCGCGGGGCCCGTCGTTTCCTGCCGGCCGGCTTGCACGGGTAGCTCGGTCGCCAGCCAGGTCAAGAGGCTCAAGAAGCTCAACAGCAAGACCATTACGCAGGCCGGCCGGCGCACCCGGCCGCCGATGCATTTCCGCTCGATCATCGGGGCTTTCTCCTCATCGTCGCGGCCCCCGTGGCCTCGGCTTCCGCAGAGGCGGGCGCGATGTCGTTCGTGGACAGCCAAGGGCAAGACAGCATGGTCATCACGACGGCGTCAAAGATCGTTCCGATCGGAATTGCTTGACGTCGATATGCTCGCGGTGAGATGTCCTCGGGCGGTAGGGCTTTCAGCCCTGCTGGAATAGCCCTGGTCAGAGCGTTGGGGTCGACGCGCGAGGGGCATCGACGCTGTTCGCATTTCGGGGGCCGACATGTACCGACTGCACTTCACGGCCGAGGATCTGGCCCGCACGCGCATCACGGCGGGGGCCGGACCGTTCGCCGAGACTGTCATGGCCGCCGAGCGGCTCCGGCAGCGCTTGCCCACCTCGGAGTTCCGCGCGTGGCGCGCACACGTGAACGGCCACTTGGGCCAGCGAACCCGTGTTCTGGCCAACGTGTTTCCTCGTGACGCCAACGGCATCGACTTCGGCGCTCTGGTCGGGCCGTTGACGAGCTTCGAGGAGGGACTCGACCGCCTGCTGGGCGTACCGCCGGCATCCTTCCGGGCTGAGCTGTCGTGGCACAACCGGCGCCACCGACTGACCACATGGTCGAAGTCGCTGGCGGACGCCGACCCGCGTCCGCGGCGCGAACTCGTCGAAGCCCTTGCCTCGCTGCACGATGCGGCAGTCCGGCCCTACTGGGCACACATCGACGCCCGGATACGCGCAGACCGTGCGGCGCGCGCGCTCGAGATCGTCGAGGCGGGGCTGGAACATCTCTTCGCGACACTGTGCCCGGCGCACATCAGGTGGCGGCACCCCATCCTGGAGGTAGACACACCCCTCGGCTGTGACGCCGACGTGCATCTCGGCGGGCGCGGGCTGGTCCTGACACCGTCGGTCTTCACCGGATCGCTGCCCTTCCTCAGCTTCGACCTGGCGAATGCGGATGCCCCGGCGAACCTGGCCTACCCGGTCCTCACGGATCTGGTGACAGCCCGCCGGCTCTGGACCGTCGACCGGCCCGCCGACCCTCTCGCAGCCCTGCTCGGCCGCACGCGCAGTGTGATCCTGGACCGGATCGCCGACGGATGCGGCACCGTCGAACTCGCCCGCCGCGTCGGCATCTCCTCCGCGAGCGTCAGCCACCACACCGCCGTGCTGCGCAACAACGGCCTGATCAGCACCCGCCGGGACGGTGCGAGCGTCATCCACACCGTAACCAGTCTCGGCGCGGCACTGCTCGACTCGGACCAAGCCCGTTGATCCGGACATCGACACCACCAGGCACCCGCGCGGCTCCCCGGCGACATATCGTTCGCTCTTCTGCCGATGAAAGTGCATGCCAGCTGTGAAACTCAGCTTTGATCTCCAAGACTGCCCCAGCGCGTACCTGCGCAGCTAGAATAGCCGCCAGGATTGTCACTCATCTCTATTGAAACCAGACCACCCAAGCCGGGAAAACATCCTGGCTACTCCGAATTCCAACTGGAGCTCTTAGGTGAAAATGCGATTCGAACCTACCAGTATATCCATTCCAGGCGTAATTGGGTTCGGCTGGAAGCGGCAACCAAGTGACAAAAAGATCGCCAAGAAGCTATTTATATTCCTTGAGCGGCGCCGCGTTCTGACAGGCCATCCCAGGCGCTCGGTCGACGACTTGCCTGGCATTACGCGGTCAGTGATCAAGATAGCTGACCGCCTTACCGAGACCCTAGAAAACGACGATCCAGGCGATGACCTCGAACGTTCGGTAAGAAGAATGAGATCCGACTCACTGACTTTTCTCGATCAGGCTGGCATCGACGGTAAGAACTTCCGTGATGAGATCGACGTGGCACACCGCCTTGGGGAGTATCACGCACGACTTGGAGAGCAACTGGCCGCACTAGCGATCCATCATGATGTGGAGTTCGAGGACGCGCTGGCCCACATCATGCCCTCGGAGAGCGTGGAATGGATGCCGAAAATGATCTCACTGGAGGATTGAAGAGTTCTCACAAGCCACTCGTCTGCCGCTGACCGCGCGGAGCGGCCCGCGGGCTTCTTGGCGGGGACATCGTCCTGCGCGAGTGGGCCGAAGCCGATATACCCAGATGCGAGCATAAAGCTTGAACGACGACGAACCACACCAGTCCCGCCAACGGCATCGATACCAGCAGAACAACTGCCGTCACCACGCCAAGCGGGAGAGCTGGCCGTGCGAACGTGACGCGAGGAGCCCGCGCGTCCGACGCGGGAGTCGGCTCAGCCATTGTCAGCCTTAAGGTGGTACGCGACGTTCGTGAGAACCGTCTCTTGTTCCCTGTGCGTCAGGGGCAGCTGCCCTAAGAGCAGTCGGTTGTGGTCGCCGGGCGAGGCGATCGCCGGCCAATCCGATCCGAGCAGGAATCGATCGAGCCCGATCTGTCGCATGTGGTCGACGAGACGGTGCGAAAGCCATTGGCCGATCAGGGTGTCCGCGTCTTCCCTCGAGTAGTCGGCCGACGTGCTGGCGGCGGACCAAGCGGTGCACCGACGCCGGCGTGTTCGACGACCTGCATCGGATCCTGCTGGCGCAGCTGAACGCGGCAAAGAGCTCGACTGGTCGCGAGCGGTGATCGACGGCAGCCACATCGACGCGAAATGGGGTCCCGGAACAGGCCCATCGCCGGTCGACCGCGCTAAACCGGGCTCCAAGCACCGCTCGATGGTTCCGGCATTCGACGATGCGCCTACCGGATCTCCATCATTTCTTGTCGCGAGCGTCCAGAATCTGCTTGAACTGTCCGGCGTCCATGCCTGGATGAACGCTTGGGAACGGCGCTGCGCGCAGTCCCGCGAGATGGATGTCGAGAAAACGCTCCCAGGCCTCGGGGGCAACGGAACCGCTCACGGCGACGACACCACGTACTCCCCAGATCAGGATCTGAAGGTCGCCCTTCGTGGCGCTGTCGTTGATCGTGCGATGCGTCTTCGCCTGGGTCAGAAGTTGGTCGAACAGGCTGTCGAGTTGCTCGCCCACGCCCGGGCCCAGGTCGCTGATGAAGCGGTCGGAATAGCCGAGGTGGTCGATCAAAGACCTGCTGAGCAGGCGGAGAAATTCCTCCAGACCGGTCCCGTCTCCTCGCGCGAGGGCCTCCTGCGCAGCTGCTACGAGGCCCTCGTACATCGTGTTCACCAACCGGCTGAGCAGAAGGTCCTTGTTCGGGAAATGCCGGTACACGGTGCCGACGCCGACGCCCGCACGGCTGGCGACAACGTCCATGCCGACATCGGTTCCCAGCTCGGAGAACACCTCATGGGCGCTCCTCAGGATCAGCTCCTGGTTGCGGGCCGCGTCTCGGCGCACGAGGACTCCTTTCCCGGCACGCCGGGGGTTTCCGGTATCAGAAGCGCGGCCGCGGCGGCCAACGCTGTCCACTCGCCGGATTCCTGGATTCGTCGCTACGTCGATCTGGGCATCTGGCGAGACCGGACCCCGTAGGACGACCTGGCACAGTGGGCGGCCGAGACGCCCGACGCCACTGCCGTCAGCGCCTGGCGAGAAGGCGCGCCGGTCCACCACGTCACGTATCGGCAGCAGGAGGTGGACCGGTACGCGCGGGTCCTGCACGCACGCGGCATCGGCGACGGGGACGTCGTCGCGCTGTGGCTGCCGAACCGGTTCGAGGTCCTCGCGCTGCTGCTGGCGTGCTGGAAGGTCGGCGCGATCACGGCACCGATCTCCCCGACCGTCGGCCGGCGCGAGGTGGGACGGATCCTGGACCGCCTCGACGCCGCTGTCTGCGTGACGTCGGAAGACCTCGCCACCGGGCTACCCGCGCTGCGACTCCAGTTGAGCCTGGCCGACTTCGAGCAAGATGCTCCGGACGTGCGGTTCGCCGGTGTGAATCCCGATCAGGCCCGGATCGTGCTCTTCACCTCCGGGACGACAGGCGAGCCCAAGGGCGCCGCGCACACCCTGAACACGGCCATCACCGGAGTGTCAGGCCCACAACCGGACGAGTTCGTGTTTGAACTGGGCGAGTGTGAACGATGTGCCCTCGGCCGGATCGAGTCGCAGGGAGTACGTCGCGTCGCCCGCCTGCCACCACACCGTCCAGGACTGGGCACCGCTGCCGGTAATCGTGCCTCGGTAGGGGCCAAGATCCACGCTGTCCACGGGAACACGCTTCCGCACCGACTCGGTGGGCTGCGCCCGCAGCAACAGTGCGGCGCCATCCGGACCGTTGAGCGCTTGGCTCCAGCTCGATTCGCTGGCCGGCCACACCGTGCTGACGGGCGACCACGGGCCATTCGCCCGGAGTCTGGGCAGGTACCGCTCGAAGTAGGTCGGGTGCGTGCGCAGGCCCACCGCATCCAGTAGCGTGCGCTGACCCAGCGGCGCGGGCAGTTTCACCACGATCGGGACGGCGTGGCCGCCAGTCGAGCAGTCATCCGTGGGGACGGCGCGGCCGACAACCTCGATCGTGAGCCGCGCGGCGTCCTGAGCGGCGATCCTGGCCCGCGGGCGATCAAGCCGCTCGCACCGTTTCGCGCTGGCGTACACCGTGATTGTGGTGTCGTCGCGCGCGACCATCGCGGAGAACCAAGGCAATCCAGGAGTGGACGACGCGCTGGGTGACGGGGTGCGCCCGACCGGCAATTGCGGGTCCGGCTCGACGAGCATCCGCGCCCCGAGCGAGTACCCACCGGCAAGCACGACGATGACGGCGGCTGCGGCGACAGCAACGAACGCCTGTCGGCGGCGGCGCACCCGTCCACGGATGGCCGCGAGCGGGGGCGCCAGGTATCCCGCCGGCACGTCGGTGGTCGCGACGTCGAGCAGTTCCGTGAGCTTGCGGTCCGTACTCATCGTGGTACCTCCTCGGTAAGTAGCCCGCGCAGGGATGCATCGTCGCGCAGCGTGGCCAAGGCCCGTGCGGTGTAGGACTTGACCGTGCCGACGCTGATGTTCAGCGCCCGCGCGGTGGCGACCTCAGTCAGATCGGCGTGGAATCGCAACATGACCACGGCGCGCTGCTGTCGAGGGAGCACGAGCAGCGCGCGCCGCATCGCCTCCTGTAACTCGACCCGTCCATGAGCGTCCTGGCCCGGTCCGTGCGGGCCGTCCGGCAGCGGGTCCGTCGGGATCTCGTTACGCGCCTTCCGGCGCCACCACGTGAGATAGGTCGTCGCCAACATGGTGCGCAGGTACGCGTCGGGCGCCCCGTCTCGCAACCGCGGCCACCGCCCGTAAGCCCTGGCCAGGACCGTCTGCACCAGGTCTTCCGCCCGATGCCAGTCGCCCGTCAGTACCCAGGCAGATCGCAGCAGCCGTGGCCAAGCCACCGCGACATATGCTTCGAAGTCCTCCACACCGCCTCCTCCTGCTGCCTGATCAACAACACGTACGACGCAAATGGTTGCCACCCGGCGCGACCCGCCATACCGGCACGATCGATAGACCGGACATCTGATCATGAGCAGATACGCGCTACCAGCAAACACCGGTGCACCCAGTGCACGTAGGCGCGATCGCCGCCTCTCGGTAACCAGGGCGGGCGGTTGGCAGCAGGATCACGGACACCTCGGCGGCCCGTCCGGTGATGTGACACAGAAGTGGCCGAGTCGCCCTCGCAGAGGTGGCGGTTTCCCGCGGGTGGCGGCGGGCGGATCATCTGCTTTGTAGCAGAGAGTACGGGCTTCATGTCGCAAATGGACAGCAGTACATTTCCTGATCTCAGCCCGCGTCGGCCTTGTATCTGGCGGAGCGCGCCGAGCAATCCCGGGATGGCCGGGCCGGAGCAGGTCGTCGAAGCGCCGGTGGGGTTCGTCCTCCCGTTACTGGCGCTCGTGCTTGCTGCCTATGGGGATGACGTTAGGCGTGATGTCGAGTGAACCAGATCCGGACCGAGTTCCGGTGACCTCGGAGCAGGGACTGTGCGCCGTTTGCTCAGCTCGGGCGGTGCATCGTCCGGTAACGGCCGGGCGGGGCGCCATGAGACCGGGTGAAGGCGCGGCTGAACGCCGGCGTGGAGTTGTAGCCGACGGCTACCGCGATGGATTCGACGGGCTGGTCGGTGGTCCTCAGGCGGCTGGCGGCGAGGTCCAGCCGCTATTGGGTGAGGTAGGCGGCGGGTGCCATGCCGACAGCCGCGGGAAAGCGGCGGGTGAGGGTCGACCGTGAGGCGGCGATCGTGGCAGCGAGGGTCTCGGTGGTCCATTGGCGGGCAGGGTCGGCATGCAGGTGCTGCAATGCGCGATGGACGACCGGGTCGCCCATCATGCCGAGCCAGGTGCCTCGGCGTTCGCCGGCATGAGCAGGTAGCCAAGCGCGCAGCACCTGGATCAGGACGATGTCGACAAGGGACGCGAGCACCGCCGTGGTAGCAAACTGCGGATGGGCGAGTTCGCGGCCGAGCATCCGTACGGTGTCGTCGAGGCCGTCCGCGCCGGTGCTGCCCCGGACGTGCATCAGCTCGGGCAGGGCGAACAGGAGTTGGGTCCGTACGGTGCGGTCGCAGTCATAGGCGATGGTGATGATCCTGGTGTCCGGGGCACTGACCCCGAACCGGACCGCCTCACCGGTCCGCCGCGACCGGGCCAGCTCGGCCGGATCACATGCTGTCACCGGCGAACCGGGCGCGTCACCCAGCACGTAAGGGACTCCCGCCGCGAGCAGCACGACATCACCGGCGCACAGCCGCAGCGGCGAATGCCCTGCCCGCGTAAGCCAGGCCTCGCCCGCGGTGATGGCGTGCAGACCCGCAGCCGAGCCGTCCTCGCCGGCGACGGCCCACCGCCCGCCGGCCTCGACGCATGCGCCGAGCGTGCCTCGAACCCCGGCCACCCTGAGCACATCACTCACCACATCCATGACGCACAAGGTTAACCATCGGACGCAGGGAAGCATCGACTGAGTCATGTCGCGGTCCGTACGGTTTGGCCATGATCAACGAGGCATTGCGAGCCCCGGACACCGCCGAGCATCGGCACGATCGGCGTCACCGGATGAGGGCTCTGCAGTTCGACCGGTTCGGCCCTCCCGACGTCATCGTGCTCCGCGACCTCCCTATGCCCGAACCGGGCCCCGGCCAGATCCGGATCGCGGTACGGGCCTGCGGCCTGAATCCCGCCGACTGGGCGAACGTCGCCGGCCTGTTCGCCGACCAACTGCCGCCACCGCCGCGCGGTCTCGGGCTCGAGGTCTCCGGCGTTGTCGACGCGATCGGCGAGGGCGTCACCGGCGTCGAGATCGGTGATCGGGTGTTCGGGCCGGCGCCCTACGACGGCCCGACGGCCGGCGCCGCCGAACACGCGCTGATGGCCACGTGGGCGCGTCTTCCCGCCGGCGTCACCGACGAACAGGCCGCCGCGTTGCCGATGGCCGCCGACACTGCGTTGCACGCCCTCGACGACCTCGGCGTCCAGCCGGGTGAACTGCTGCTCGTCCACGGCGCTGGCTCCGCCGTCGGCGAGGCGGCGGTGCGCCTCGCTCTGCACCGCGGCGTCCGGGTGATCGCCACAGCCGGATCGGCCAAGGCCGCCGCCTTGCGGGAGGCCGGCGCTACCGTGACTCACTACGGCGAAGGTATGAGCGAGCGGGTGACCGCCCTGGCCGCCGGCGGCATCGACCGGGCTCTGGACGCCACCCCGACCGGGGGCCGCGCCGACCGCCCCGGCCAGGCCAGTCCGGCCGGAGGTTCACTGCCGATCCTGATCGAGCTGACCGGCAACCCCGACTTGGTCCTGACCATCTCGGACTTCGCCGCCGCCGCTGAACTCGGCACCCGGACCACTCACATCGACATGCGCTACGACCTGCTGAACGAGATCGCCCGGCTGGCCGGCAACGGCGTCCTGACCGTCACGATCGCCCGGACCTTCACGCTCGAGGCCATCCAGGAGGCCGCCGAACTCAGCGCATCCGGGCGGCCCGGCGGCAAACTCATCCTGCGCCCGTAACCGATCTTCCGATGCCGGTCCTCGTGGGCCCTGCGGGCGGCACCGAACCTCGCCCGGGGAGACCCGATCGCTTTCCAGTAACATCTCGTCGGCCTTCTCGATGTTAGTGAGGTGCGCGCCGGCACGCTCGCCCAGATTCAACAGAGGGTCCTGCAAGACGGCGCGGTCGAGGACGGCCATGAGGGCGGAGGCCTCGGCATAGTCGGTTACCGCGACGGCGGCCGGGCACCCCTCGCCGGGACAGCAACACGCGCGGTCCGCTGCCCCGGAACCAGAGAATCAGGAAAAGACCATCGCGTCCGGCGGCGCGCCGACCGGCAGAACCACGCGGCCCGCCCGATCGTGCTCCACCGGAAGTCCGCGGCCATGATGCGGAACTGGCCGCCACGCGCCCCGAGTCCGGCAACGCGGGTCGCCTGAGCCGGGACTAGCGGGACCGGGGTGCGGCAGAGGCGCGGGCGCGGGGCGTCCGATCTGGAGAGAGGACAGGCGCGCCCAACAAACGAGAGAATCGCTCGATCGGCTCAGACCCGCTGTGGGTCAGAGGTGGTCGTTGTAGAAGCCGGCCAGGCGTTCGACCGCGGCGTCGACGTACTCCGGCACGTCGTACATCTCGTAGTGACGGGCTTCCTTGATGACCGTGCGGTCGATGCGGTTGGAGGCCAGATCCCAAAGTCGCTCGGCGGAGGAGTCGAAGCCGGTGCCGTCGAGGTTCTCGGCCAGGACTAGCTGCAGCGGCTGGGTCATCAGCTGGTCGACCAGGTGGAACGCGTCGAAGCCGATGAGCAGGGTGTCGCCGCGGGTGAGGCGGCGGTTGGTCGAGTGCTCGTTGTGGCCGCGGTCGGTGCGGTAGTAGCGGAGCGCCTGCACCACGTCGGCCCACCGCCCGGCCTCAAGGGCGCCGATGTCGCCCCGGCCCAGGGCCTCGGCGCCGCCGCGGGTGGCCAGCAGCAACGCGTCCGCCGCCGCCATGGCGGCCGGGTCGCGGCCGGTCACCCGGGCTAGGAGAGCGGCGGTGCGCGCCTCGTCGAGCAGGTCGAGGCGGTCGTTGCTCGCCGGGCCGTCGATGCCGAGCCCGATGGGTACGCCCGCCGCCCGCAGTGCCGGGAGTCGCATGACACCGGAGCCCAGCTTCGCGTTGGACGACGGGCAGTGTGCGACCGCCACCCCGGCGTCGGCGAGCAGGCCGATGTCGGCGTCCGACAGGTGCACGGCGTGGGCGGCCAGGAGCCGGGACCGCAGCAGCCCAACCGACTCGAGCAGCGCGGGCACCGAACCGAGCTCCGCACGCTGTGCCCGGTCCTCCTCCTCGGTCTCCGCCACGTGGATGTGGACCAGAGCGACGCGCGCCTGCGCCTGCTCACCGACCGCGCGGAGCGCCTCGCGGCGGCAGCACATAGGCCGAGTGCGGTCCGTACGCGAGCTCGATGCGATCGCCCGGCCCGAGTCGCGCAACACCGTGCACGAGACATCGCAGGGGATGACGATCGGGGCGGGGAGCCGGACCGGAGCGCGTTCTTCTCTCATCGGCCCCTTGCCGACCATGCGCCAAGACGGCGATGCCTCGGCGGCGTGATCAACGAGTATCACCGAGCAGCCTGACCCGATCTTCGGAATGCGAGGTCTCGACCACGAACGGGGTTTGGTGCGATACAAGCGGATCCGGCGCTGACCTCCTCAGCGGCGTCGTCGGCGGTTGTGGTCGTCGTTCTCGGTGGTGATCCGGGCAGAGGCTTCCTCGCCAAGCTGGACGTGGCGGCTGAGGGAGGGATCCCCCGACATCCCGGCGGGGCGCGGCCGACGCGCAGGGCAGCTCGTATGAATTCCGGCAGCACATGTTGTCGGCAGTTCCTGATGAATGGGGCAAACGGCTGTGTGACGCGTTGTTGCGGCCTAGGGTCGGTTGGTTAGACCTCGTGTCCGGGCCGGTGCCGGCGATGGTGCGGGGTCGTTCCGGCCGCACGCCGCCACGGAGTCAGGAGATTCCTGGAATGAGTTCGATCGCCATGAACGTCGGACCGGCGCCCAGGCGGCGTTTCTTCGCTGATCTGAGTGTGAACGTCAAGATTCTCGGCGCGGTCGGCGTCGCGGGGTTGGTCGCGCTCATTGTCGGGCTCGCCGGGCTGCAAGCGTTGAGCAAGGCCAGCGACTCCGCGCAGAACATCTACCACCGCAACGTCGCCAACGTCCGGGCCGCGGGCCGGGTCCAGACCGCGATGACCCAGGCCAGGGTCGACGTGGCCATGCAGGCGGTCTCGCTGAGCGAGGCCAATACGACCAAATTCGGCCAGGCGTTCGCCGCCGATCTACTGGCCTTCGACGCGGCGATGACCGCCTACCGCGGCAACCAGCCCGCCGGTGACCCCGCGGTGATCGCGCGCCTCGAGACGAACTGGCAGGCCTACTCCCAGGTCGCGCAGACCAAGATGATTCCCGCTGGAGAGCGCAAGGACATCAAGGAATGGGAACAGGTCCGCGACAACGAGGCCCTGCCGATTCTGAAAGCGGTCTACGCCGACGTCGAGGCGCTCAGCTCCGCAGAGAACGCTGCCGCCGCCGACAGCGCCGGAAACGCCAAATCCGGTTACCAATCCAGCCGCACCACAGCGATCCTGCTGTTGGTTGCCGGGCTGCTGCTCGCTATGGGCCTGGGTTTCCTGATCGCCCGCGGGATCGTTCGGTCGTTGTCCAGGGTGAAGGACATCTGTGGTGGTCTCGCGGCCGGCGACCTGACCCGTACCACCGGGCTGAGCACTCGCGACCAGCCCGGGCAGATGGGGCTGGCCCTGGACGCCGCGATAGCCGGGCTGCGCCAGACCGTGGCGACCATCGAGGGCTCCGCCACCTCGCTGGCCAGCGCGTCCGAGCAGATGTCCGGCGTCTCCGCGCAAATCGCCGCATCGGCGGAAGAGACCTCCGCGCAGGCCCTGACCGTGTCGGCCGCGGCGGAGGAAGTCTCCCGCAGTGTCGAGACCGTGTCGGCCGGTAGTGAGGAGATGAATGCCTCGATCCGCGAGATCTCGCAGAACGCCACTGAGGCCGCCCGGGTCGCTACCGACGCCGTCGCCATCACCGCCGCGACATCCACGACGATGAACAAGCTCGGCGAGTCGTCCGCCGAGATCGGCAACGTCATCAAAGTCATCACCTCGATCGCCGGGCAGACGAACCTGCTCGCTCTCAACGCCACCATCGAGGCCGCCCGGGCCGGCGAGGCCGGTAAGGGCTTCGCGGTCGTGGCCAGTGAGGTCAAGGACCTGGCCCAGGAGACCGCGCGCGCCACCGACGACATCTCCCGCCAAGTGCAGGCCATCCAGGCGGACACCACCGGTGCCGTCACGGCGATCGAGGAGATCTCCAAGGTCATCGCCAGGATCAGCGACATTCAAACAACGATCGCTTCGGCAGTCGAGGAACAGACCGCCACCGCCGACCTCGCCCGCATGTCCGGCGAGCTCAGCGCCGTGGTCGCCAACTTCCGCTACTGACAGATGTAGACCCTCGACTCAAGATCCTGGCCACCGTCATCGACCTCGCCTCACGCCGCATCGTCGGCTGGGCCGTCGCCGATCACCTCAAGACCGACCTGGTCGATGACGCTCTCACCGACGCCCTCGTGCGGCGCCGGCCCGCGTCCGGACTGGTCTTCCACTCCGATCGCGGCTGCCAGTACACCAGTGCCCAACACGCCCGCCTCGCCGCCGTCCACGGGATCCGCCTGTCGGTCGGCCGGCGCGGGCAATGCTGGGATAACGCCGTCGCCGAGTCGTCCTTCTCCACCATCAAGACCGAGCTGTTGCACCGGCAACCCTGGCCAACCCACACCGCCGCCCGCCAGGCAATATTCGAGTACATCGAAGGCTGGTACAACACCCGCCGCCGACACTCAACCCTCGGCTACCTCAGCCCCACCGCATACGAAGCCACCCACCACGAGGACCTGCTACCAGCACGTCAAGCTGCCTGAACAAGATCAACACATCGACCCTGTCCGTCAAAACGGGCCAAGCCCACCCGAACGGAAGTTACGTGTTCTGTTCAGATTTCGCATGCGTCGGACGATCGACCCGGGTGGCCCCGGCTAGCGAACCCCCCAGCACTGCCGGCGCGAAGGGAGACGAGTTCAGCATGAGCAATGCCGTGAGAGATGGGTGCCGCAAGCGAGGAACCGTCCCGGAGGTGCCCGCGACGTGCCGGGCTGCCGCGCCGATAGCTCGGGACCGACCGCGCTGCCGGTGGCTTCTGGATCCTCACCCGCCGGCGGGTTTGTGGCATGCCTGAGCCGGTGGCGGCGACCGGCGCGGGTCAGGGCTCGTGGAGTACGGACGGGACGAGCAGGGCTCTGGCCGAAGGGTGGGCCAGGCCATTCAGCCTCGGCATCTCAGGGAAGGACATCTTGTGTCTACGGTGAAACAATGGGGCAGATCATCTCGCCTGCTTTCGGCGGCGGTAGCGACCGCGCTGGTCCCACTCGTGGTCGCCGGCCCGGTCGGCTTCACCTCGGGCGAAAACGTCCGCCCGGGTGGTGGCTGGTCGGGTCTGTGGTTGAGCGCCGATTCGACGGCGTCCAGCGGCACCAGTCTCCAGGACGTCCGGACGATTGTCGGCGCTGACGTCGGCGCCGCCGCCAACCTCACCGGCGCGGGCGTCGGTGTCGCGCTGATCGACACCGGTGTGGCAGGAGTGCCCGGTGTGCCCGCGGCCCAGATCGTGAACGGGCCAGACCTGTCGTTCGAGTCGCAGTCGGCGAGTCTGCGCTATCTCGACACCTACGGTCATGGCACTCACATGGCGGGCATCATCGTCGGCAACGACACCGCAACCGGCGCCAAGGGCCTTGCCCCCAAAGCCAAGCTGACGTCGCTGAAGCTGGGCACCGCCAACGGCGCCGTTGACGTCACGCAGGTCATCGCGGCGATCGACTGGGTCGTGGCGCACCGCAACGACGACCCGGCCAACCGGATCCGGGTGCTGAATCTGTCGTACGGCAGCGGTGGCAACCCGAACTTCTGGAGCGATCCGCTCAGCTTCGCGGTGCAGCGGGCCTGGAAGGCCGGCATCGTGGTGGTCGCCGCCGCCGGCAATGACGGCAACTCGTCGGTGCGCCTCGCTAACCCGGCGAGCGACCTTTACACCATCGGGGTGGCCGCCACCAGCACGAAGGGCACCCTGTCGACCGCCGATGACGAGCTGTCCACGTTCAGCAACTTGGCGACGTCGGAGAAGATGCCCGACCTTTTGGCCCCCGGTCAGTCGATCGCCTCGCTGCGCGTGCCGGGCTCGAACATCGACAACAGCTATCCGGGCGCGCGCGTCGGCGCCACCCTGTTCCGGGGCAGCGGCACGTCGCAGGCCGCCGCGGTGACCTCCGCCGCAGTGGCACTGCTTCTACAGGCCAAGCCCACGCTAACGCCCGACCAGGTCAAGGACGTGCTGAGGCAAGGCACGTACATGAGGATCGGCATCGCCGCCGAGCGCGGCATCCGGGAGATCAACGTCAACGCGGCTCTCGGCCTGACACCGACCACGCTCGCCCAGACATTTATGCTGTCCGATGCCTCCGGCTCGCTGGACAGCGCCCGGGGCGGAAGCCGAGTGGTCACCAACGGCGTGGCGCTCAGTGGGCAGAACACCATCTACGGACCGTTCGACACCGCGGCCTGGTCGAAGGCGTCCGCCGACGGCACGTCATGGCGGGGTGGCTCGTGGATGGGCAACCGGATCGCCGGAGACGGCTGGACGGGTAGCTCGTTCGCTTCCAGGACCTGGGCCGACGCCAGTTGGTCGGGCGCGCCATGGGGCGGCTCGGCGACATCTTGGGTCGACCCGAGCTGGTCGGGCCGGTCCTGGTCGGGTCGGTCCTGGTCAGCCGGCACCTGGACCGGCCGCTCCTGGTCGAGCGAAGACTGGGCCACCGCATCCTGGAACTGACCCACGACACCACATCACGGCGGATCGGATCAGCGACAACGACGCGATCCGCCGTGATTTGTCGTGCCAGCGGGCGCCGACGTCCCGCGAGCGAAGGACACTACTGTCCGGTCGTGGGCGGAGGGCGAGATCGAGGACGGTGGCCACGATATTCGCGATCGGACCCGCGGGCCGGCCCAGGATCAGATCACGACCTCAATCTTCTACCGTTCACGGCCGCGGCGCCGATTGGGGCACCGTGAGAAAGTGGCCGGCGGTAGATGGCTCGGAGCACGCGCCGATGGCGCCCGCTTTGAGCGCCTCGCCGTGCGAGCCGCGGCACCCCGAGGCCACCCCGATCCGCCGCGCGGATGAGCTGGCCACCCAGCTCGATGATCTTGAGGACCCACTCGCCTTCGACGTTCTGGTCGTCCTGGCCAAGGCGGCCGAGATCGAGCGGGCCGCAAAAGCCCTGGGCGATTCAGAGCTGCGCCTGCGGGCGCGCCTGTTGCAGGCGGACATGTGGCAGCGCGAGGGACAGGCCACTGCGGTGGCGAGTGTCCTCTGGGAAGTCAACGCGTGGACCGCCAAACATGATCACCGCGCGCTGCGTGCACGCAGCGACCGGCTGTCGGCGCGGATCTTCTACGCTCTCGGTGATATGGCGGCCTGCCTTGAACACGCGGTCAGCGCGGTGCAGCACTTGGAAGACTCCGCGCCGGCTCGCACGCGGTCGGCTTACCTCATGGCCCTTGGCGGGGCGCTGAACGCAACGGGCTCGTTCGAGCAGGCCCGCAAGCGCTACCAGCAGGCTGAGCGGTTCGCGGTAGCCAGTGGTGACGTGCAGCGCCAGTTGGCGGTGCTCAACAATCTGGCCTATTCGGAACTCGAGGCCGGTGATGCTGAGCGCGCGTGGGAGGTGGTCCAAGGGCTGCAGACGGTCGCCGCAGAGCACCAATCCGAGTTGAACCCCAACTACCTGGACACCGTGGCGCAGGTCCAGATCGCAATCGGCCGGTATGCCGAAGCCGAGCAGGCCGCCAGGGCCAGCATTCACGCATGCTCCGGTAGCTGGGAGCAGGAGGTCGACTCGTTGGCCCAGTTCATGGCGACCCTCGCGGTGGCCCAACGCCACCTGGGGGCCACCGCGGCCGCGCAGGACACGCTCGATCGTTGCCGGCTCCTGTGCGACGAGCGGAACCTAACCAAGATCAGTGTGCAGCTCCTACAGGAACAGGCCGAATTGTACGGCGCGTGCGGCGAATTCGAGCGCGCCTTTCTGACGCACAAGGCGTTCTACGCAGCCGACATTGAACTCATCTCCCAGCAGCGCGAGGCGCAGGCTCGCACCCGTCAGGCGATGTTCGAAACCGCTGAGGCGCGCGAGGACGCCGCACGGTTCCGGGAGCAGGCCCGGCACGATCCGCTCACCGGACTGCCGAACCGTCGTCACCTGGACGAACACCTACCCGCGATGATCGATGACGCAGAACGCGTCGGTGTGGCGCTGGTAGCGGCGGTGATTGACGTGGACCACTTCAAACGTGTGAACGACACGTTCTCCCACCAGATCGGCGATCAGGCCCTCGTCGTCATTGCAGGTCTACTGGCTGCGGCCGTACCGGCCTCCACTGCAGAGTTCCCCGGGTTCGCGGCCCGCACGGGAGGCGAGGAGTTCCTGCTGATCCTGCCCGGGATCGGCCCGAAGGCGGCGGCGCCCCATCTGGAAGCGCTCCGGCACGATATTGCGGCCTATCCGTGGCAAAAGCTCGCAAACGACCTTACCGTCACCGTAAGCATCGGTATGACCGCGACCAGGGGCGATATTGTGCCGAGTGCCCTGCTCGCCCGGGCTGACGAACTGGTGTACGCGGCCAAGCACGCGGGACGTGACCGCGTTTGTGTCGACCCCGAGCTGGAAATGGGTTGACTACCGCCGTGCGCATGACACGCCGCCGACGGCACCAACACTCTCCACAAGGGACGACTAGGATTGGCAAACAGCGATTAGCCGCGGGTAGGCAAGGGCACTCCGCCGGCCGAACTCGGCATCATGCTGGACGCACACCGATAGCTCGCACGGCACCGGATCGGGCCGCTAAGGGCTCGCAGAGGAATAACCCGTAGCTTGCCGGATTGTGGTCCGTTGATCTGTTATGGGTGTGATGGCAGGGGTTCAAGAGCAACTGGTGGCGAATTTCCAGGCGATCTTTCCGCATCTGGATGAGCGGCAGCGCCGGTTGTTGATGGGTGCCGAGGCGCGGGTGCTGGGCCATGGCGGGATCCGGGCGGTGGCCGGGGCTGCCGGGGTTCGGGAGGCGACGGTCGCGCTCGGCGTCGATGAACTCGACGCCGGTGCTGTGCCGTTGGGTCAACGCGTAGGCCCGGCGGGGGCCCGCAAACGGGTCGTGGACCTCGATCCCGGGTTGCGTCTAGCGTTGATGGCCATGGTTGAGCCGGACGAGCGCGGTGATCCGATGTCACCGCTGCGGTGGACCACGAAATCGACCCGGAACCTTGCTGGCGAACTGACCGGCCAAGGCCATCGGGTCTCCGCCGACGTCGTCGCTGATCTGTTGCGCGAAGACGGTTTCAGCTTGCAGAGCAACACGAAAACCCTGGAGGGCAAGCAACACCCGGACCGCGACGGGCAGTTCACCTATCTCAACGAACAGGCCCGTACTCACCGAGACGCCGGTCAGCCGGGGATCAGTGTCGATACGAAGAAGAAAGAACTTCTCGGAGACTTCAAGAACCCTGGCCGGCAGTGCTTCCACGGCGACTGGAACTACACCCTGCACCCCGCCACACCCGACAACGAGGCACCCACCAGCACCCCCGCCGAGCCACCGGAGTCCTTGTCACATCCCACTTTCACCGGCATGACCCCCGACGAACCGACCGCACTGACCGCCGCGCTCGAAGCCATCGTCGACGGTCGGCGTGAAGCCACACGAAAGCGGCCCACCAACAAGCCGTCGAAGCCGCCGGCCACAACGGAATCCGGCCCCACGCCCCACGATCCGGGCGCCCATCCACATTCGGTTTCCCCGACCGGGTCCTGGCCACCATCCTGCACCTGCGGTTGTCTCCGCCTCCCGACACGCTGGCACACCTGTCACACAGCAACCGATCCACAATCTGCCGGGTCATCCGCGAGGCACGACAACTCCTCGATCAACACGACACCATCATCACACCGGCGCCGAACCCATCCAACGCATTGAGCCGTTTTCATCCTGCATAGATGGGGTTTTCGACGTGGTGTAGGACGAGGATGGCCTGCACGATCGCGGTGGCGCGGCGTGGGCAGCACCGCAGCTTGGTCAGGATTTTCCAGGTCTTGAGGGTCGCGTTGGCGCGTTCGCCATTGGCGCGGTTGACCTTCTTCTGCCAGCGAGACAGTTTCGGCCGGGAGCGGTGGCGTTTGAACGGTGTTCGGATGCTGCCGCGGGCGCCCTGGTAGGCCTTGTCGGCGAACGTCATCACGTTTTCCCTGGTCAGGGTTTCGATGATCTGGTGGATGCGGGCGGCGGTCAGGTCATGGGTGGAGCCGGGCAGAGCCGCCGACGCCCAGATGAGCCGGCCGACCGGGTCCGCGATGACCTGCACGTTCACGCCGTGACGGCGGTGCTTACCGGAGTAGTAGGGCTTCTGGTCGGCGACCCGGTCGATCGGGATCAACGTGCCGTCGAGGATTGCGTAGGCCAGCAGACGGATCCGGGCCATCGCAGTGGCCAGGTCGTCTGCGGTGGCGGCGAGCAGATCGATGGCTTCGCGGACATATCGCCAGGCCGTCGTGACGCCGATTTCGAATCCGCAGGCCAGGCGGGTCAGGGTGTCGCCGTTGCGCAGGTGGGCCAGGGCGAGCAGGGCTTGCCGGCCAGGATCAAGGCGTCGCCATCGGGAACGGCGCTGGGTGCGGTGTGCCCGTATGAGGTCGGCGAGGTGGTTCAGGGTGCGGGTGGACAGCGGAATCGCAGCAGGGTAAGACAGCACAGCGAGGCTCCCGGTTGGGGCATCGGATCTTGGTCGACTGCTGTCTTACCGGGAGCCTCGCCTTATGTCCACATCAGACTGCGTGCCCTCGCGACCTGCACTGGCACCGGCACCGGCACCGGCACCGGCACCGGCACCGGCACCGGCACCGGCACGATGAAAATGGCTCAAAATGGCTCAATGCATCACCGTCAGCTTCAGTCCAACCCATCATCAATCCCTAGTTCCGCTGGCGGCCGATGTCGACACCGACGGTACCGGCCGAGCACGGGGCATCGCCTTGCACCCCACTGCTTCCCTCCAACCACGCGCGGGGCACAGCAAGCCTGCCGCCACAACCGCCGCAGCCCGCAGAAACACGGCCGACAGAGCCCTGTGGAAAGAGCTGTGGATAACACATCCGACCGCTCCAGGTGCCGTCAAACACCAGCTACCGAACTTAGCCAGCCGATCCCACCGCGCTCTACCAGCGGCAGATCAGGACGTGCCCTTGCCCGACGCTGTGGCCGTGTGTCCTGTACCGGGGCCGGTCAACCCCAGCCTTGGCGGCGATGCTAGATCTGGTCGAGAAGCTGGGCGGATTGACCAGGCAGTAGGACAAGAACCCGGCCGTCGAGACGGTCGTCGCGGACCAGTTCAACCACGGCGTCGGTGAACTGAGCCATTGGAATCGGATCCGGGACGGTGGCCCGCTGCGCGCCTGTCATGGCGGCGAGCTCGCGCAGCGCTCGCTCGGTGCCCACCCAGTCGGGCGCGATGCAGACGACCCGAACGTTTGTTCGTTCGCGCAGGCCGGTGAGTGACGAGGTGAACCGGATGAGCCCGGCCTTCGCCGCGCCGTACTCGGGGGACTGGTACGAACGGTGTCCCAGACCGGCGGTGGAGGCCACATTGACGATTACACCTCCGTGTCGACCCTGCATCGCCGTGATCGCCAGCTGGGTAGCCAGCATCGGGCCACGCAGGTTTAAGTCGAGCAGCGCTCCCCATTGTGCCGGGGTGGCGTCGGGGAAGTGGGGCGGGACGTGCCCGCCACCGCCGGCGTTGTTGACCAGGATGTCCAGGCCGCCTGCTTCGGTGACCGCAAAATCGATCATCCTCGCTATGCCTGTCTCTGAGCACATGTCGGCCGCGATGAACCGGGCATCACCGCCGGCGTCCCTGATCATCCGCCTGGTCTGCTCCCCACCCACACAGTCGATGTCCGCCAGCACGACCGCGGCACCCTCTGTGGCGAGGCGCCGCGCGATGGCCCGACCAGTCCCGACCGACGCGCCGGTCACCAGGGCGACCTTATTCCGGATATCCACCCACACTCCCTCGCTATGAACCAACGTCCGATCTCTCCGATACTGCCAGCGGGGTACGACAGAACAGCAATGGACAAGACCGCCCGCCAGCTCAAAAAGCATTCCCACGCGAGGCTTGACGAACTGGATTTACCGCGTCAGGCAATGGTCTACACGTTTTCATCTCGGCAAATCCGGACGTCGCCGGACCGCCAACATCACCCGTAGTTGAGGGGCATCAGTGAATGAGCCAGTCTGTCCCGATGGCTCACAGCGTCTGGAGCTTTGCCATCATGATGCCACCAGCAGCCTCGAGTTAGAACTCCTCGACCCGTCTTCTCACCTAATCAGTCGGACCGCGAGCAAGCCTCGTACCTGATGCGATACGGCTCGAAGGGCTCGCCCTCCACGGCGTCAGACAGGCGGCATTTCCTTTAGCCGACAGGCCGAGCTGGGCAGGCTAGCTCGAACTTCTGACTTCACCGCCGTTTGAGATTCCGTCGCCATGGCTGTCATCCTGATCTGCCGCTACGACGAAGTCTTCAGGATGGGCTATCGGGAGAAGACGGAATTGCTGCTCGTGCGTGCTGCCGTATGGCGTAGTGGCGTCGAATTTCATGCGCCTATGATCGCGAATCAACAACATCTCGATGACGGCGGAGGCCCTTCGCCAGCCGCGGGAGGACACCTTGTCGCGGTCGTCGCCGAGGACGCCGCCGCCGAGGTGTTCCCGCCTGCTGCCCACCGAGCCCGACCAGGCGCTCTGGTCACTGTTCCAGCTCACCATCGAAACGGCAGTGTGCCAAATGTTCGGCATCGTGCCGCCCACCCACGCGCCCGCCCACGGCCGGCACAAGATCGGCTGACCGACGTCCTGTCGCACCGGCGGGTCAGGATGCCGGCGTCTTCTCCGCTGAACTCGCCGCCACGTCAGCCAGCGAGGCCGGCACCACCCCCAGGCGCCGGGCGGCGGGGATCCTGGGTGTCAGGGTTCGGTGAGACCAGCGGTTCACAGGTGTAGCCCGCCCGGGGGCGAGGATGGATTGATCACGTTGACGCTCAACGCGCTGGACCCGTTGGTAGGCGACGATGGGGCCATGGCCAATTCTCAGGACGCGGCGTTGGGGTAGTCGATGACCTTGGTCGGGATGACCACCCGGCGGGCCAGCGGGGTGGACGACGGGTTGTCGATGTGGCCGCAGACCAACTCGGCGGCGACCCGGCCGATCTCACGGGCGTCATAGGACACCACGATCAGCGGCAGGTCGAGCAGGTCGGCGAAGTCGAAGTCGTCGAAACCGGCCAGGGCGGTCGTGCCGCCGTGCGACCGGATGGCGCGGTAGGCACCGATGGTGTTGCGGTTGTTGGCGGCGAAGACGGCGGTCGGCGGGTCGGGCTGGTCGAGGATCGCGTTCGCCGCCTCGACCGCGGCCGCGACGTGGGGCTGGTTCCGGCGGACGAACCGGTCCTGCACCGCCAGTCCGGCCGCCTCCAGCGCCGCCACATAACCGCGGTAGCGTTCCGAGCCGGTCCAGGTGGCCGCGGGCAGGCCGAGGAAACCGATGTTGCGGTGGCCGCGCGCGATCAGCATGCTGGTCGCCTCGTAGGTGCCGCCGAAGTCGTCCAGCAGCACCGCGTCCACGTTGATCCGGTGGGGCGGGCTGGCCGCGAGCACCACCGGGACGGCGGCGAGACCGGCCGGGTCGAGGTGGTCGTGCTGGTTGGCGGCCGGCACCGCGATGATGCCGTCCAGCCGGCGGGCCGCGAAATCCTGGACCAGCTGGCGTTCCCGGTCGGTGTTCTCGCCGGAGTTGGCGAACACGACGCGCATCCCGCGCTTGTCCGCGTGGTCCTCGATGCCGAGGGCGAGCTGGGCGTAGAAGGGGTTGGCGATGTTGGTGATGATGACGCCGAGCAGCTTGGTCGAGCCGCCGACCCGCAGGGTGCGCGCGGCCTCGTTGCGCCGGTAACCGAGGGCCGCGACCGCCGCCAGCACGCGGCTGCGTTTCTCGGGGGCGACGCCGGGGTCGTCGCGGAGGGTGCGCGACACGGTCATCGGGCTGACGCGCGCGTAGTCGGCGACGTCACGCATCGTCGGGTTCATCGCTGCGATGGTATCGCCATCACGGCGCCGTCCCCCGCCGCGTCAGCCAGGCGGCGCCGACGTGCGCGGCGGTCCGCGGGTGGGCCGCGACCAGCACCTCCGCCTCGGCACCGCCGTCGGCCAGCCCGGCGATGAACAGAGGCCCGATCACGTCCCACGACCGGGTCACCGCGCCGCCGACCACGACGGCCCGGGCGGCGAAACCGCGGACGTACGGAGCCAGCGCGCTCCCCAGCCGGCGGTAGGCGGTCAGGGCCTCGGCGTCCCCGGCCCGGATCACCTCCAGCACACCCGCGGCCTGCCGCCCGTGTGCCCGGAGCACCGCCCGGGTGCTGACCGTCTCCTCCAACGGGCGGCCGTCGATCTCCAGCAGGTCGGCCCGGCCCTCAGGCGGCACCGCCGGGCCGTCCCGCACAGCCCGGCCGCGGTCGAGGAAGGCCGATCCCACGCCGGTCCCGAGCGTGATCCCGGCGATCCGGTCCAGGCCCCGGCCGGCCCCGGCGACCCACTCCCCAACCCCGAACGCCTCGGCGTCGTTCACGAACGTGATCTCCGCCGGCTGCCCGTCGAGCGCCTCGGTCAGGGCGGCGCGCACATCGACGCCGTTGAGCGTCGTGAACTTCCCGACCCCGGCGTACCGGCCGACGCCCCCGGCATAGTCGAACGGGCCGGGAACGGCGAGGCACAACGGCGTATCCCGCAAGGGCCCGGCCGATCGCGCCGCGACCGTGAGCGCCCCGATCAGGTCTCGCACTCCGGCCTGCGGATCCACCCGCCAGACCGGCGGCGCATCGTCGCGGGCCGTCCACGTGGCCGGATCGACCCGGGTCGCGCAGACGTGGCTGCCGCCGAGCTCGACCGCCGCGATCATCGGACGAACGCCTTCACCACACGCGCTCCCGCCGGGCCGAGGGCGGTGACCGTGTAGCGACCGGCCGCCGCCGGAATCACCAGCGTCTCGGCGAACGACACCAGGTGCTCGCCGAGCCCGGTCCGGATCCGGACCCGCCCGGCCACCACGTTGAGCACGTGGAAACGGTCGGTCGTGTCCTGCGGCGCCGTCGCCCCGTCCGCCAGCTCCAGGCGGTGCACCTGGAAGAACATCTCGGGCAGGGCTCCGATCAGGTCCTCGCGCCAGCCGGCGCCGGCCTCGACCGTCCGCGGCCGCTGGACGAGATCGGCGCGCGACTCGGGCCCGGTGCGGCTGGTGTCCAGGTTGCCGAACGCGTGGCCGACGTGCACCGGGCGCTGCCGGCCGTCGGCGTCGCGGCGCAGCCAGTCGTAGAAGCGCAGCGAGTAGAGGTAGGGCGTCGCGCTGACCTCGAGCACCACGTTGCCCTTGCCGCTGCCGTGCGGGGTGCCGGCTGGGATGAGGAACAGCTGGTGTTCGTCGGCGGGGTGCTGCTGCACGAACCGTTCGATGTCGAAGGGCTCGCCGTGGTCGTGTGCCGCGTGTGCCTGGCGCTCGAAGGCGGCCAGGTCCACGCCGTCGCGCAGTCCCAGGTACACCACGTTCTCCGGCGAGCCCACCATCATGTAATACGTCTCGTGCTGCGGGTACGGCCAGCCGAAAACCGTACGCATGCGGTCCGGCCGCGGATGGCAGTGCACGGAGAGGTTGCCACCGCCGTACGTGTCGAGGTAGTCGAACCGGATCGGGAACGACGTGCCGAACCGCGGGTGCACGGCCTCGCCCAGCACCGCTTCCGGGTGCGACGCGACCAGCAGCTGGAACGGTACCTCGACGGCGCCGCCGTCCCGGATGCCGATCAGGATGCCGCTCTCCGGTCCGATCAGCTCGTACCCGAGGGCGGTGTTGCGTGCGCCGGGATTCATGCCGAGCTGCTCCTGCGCCCAGTGCCCGCCCCACGAGGTGGTGTTGAAGGTCGGCCGGGTGCGCAGCGGACGACGGGACAGCCAGGCCAGCGAGGCGCGGAGATCGGCGCCGGCGAGCAGCTGCGGATCGGCCGGATCCTGCAGGTCGAGCCATTGCGTGAGGTCTGCGGCGACGGCGTCGCGGTGCCGGTCGAGCAGCGGCCAGTCGACATAGAACAGGCGCCGCGTGTCACCCGCCTCGCCGGCCGGCCGGCCGAGGTTGCGGCCGTGGCCGTCGATCGTCGCCTTTTCCGCGTACCGCTTGGGCAGGTCGGCATACCAGAGCTCGTCGTGCCCGGCCAGAGCGGCGCCCGGGCCGAACACCACGGTCAGCCGGCCGGGGTCGCGTGGCACCGGCGGCACCCGGTCGATGAGATCCGCCAGCGTCCCCGTGGCGAGGGTGGCGAAGTCGGGGTCGCCGGCCAGCTCGCGGGCGGACTCGGTGCGCTTGCGCACCTGATCCCAGCCGACCGTCGCGGTGCGCATGTCGACGAGCAACGCATCGGGCGGCAGCGCGGCCAGCACGGCGGCCCAGTCCTGCACCATCGGGCCGTCGATCGCGAGCACCGCGCCGGGGCGGGGAAGGACGTCGCGGACCGCGTCCCATCCGCGACGGACGGCACCCGTCGCCGGCGGGTAGATCGGCTCGGACTCGTAACTCATCTGGTCAACCACCCCGGCGATGGTATCGGTACCAGAGTTGCCCAGTCCACATCTCCGTGCCCCAGCAGGATTTGTTTCCAACGTATTGCCTAGTGTCTATGGTAGCGATACCGTGCCGGAGATGCGGATCACGAAACGGACAGCCAGCGCGCTTCTCACCGCGGTGCTCACGGTCACGTCGGCCGCCGCCTGCGGGCGCGGCAGCGAGCCGGCCGGCGGCGCCGGCCCGCTCTCCCTCTACTCCGACAATCCCACCTGGGAAAAGGGCTTCGTCGACGCCGGCACGGCGCTGCAGAAGATCACCGGCCGCGGCATCAAACCGGTCAGCGTCCCGTCGACCTCCGACTACGAACAGGTGGTGCGGACGTCGATCACCACCCGGAAGACCAACGATCTGGTCAAGTGGTGGAGCGGATACAAGCTGCAGGACCTCGCCTCGACCGGGCTGCTGACCGACCTCACCGACGTGTGGAACTCGGCCGAGCAGAAGGGCTGGGTCGACCCGGCGCTCAAGCCCAATTACACCTTCCAGGGCAAGGTGTACGGCCTGCCGATGTACCAGTCCTACTGGGTGGTGTTCTACAGCAAGCCGCTGTTCGCCGAGCACGACATCGAGCCGCCGACCACGTTCGCCGAGTTCGAGAAGGCCGCCGCCACCCTCAAGCAGAACGGCGTGACGCCGCTGTGGACCGGCCAGTCCGACACCTGGACGTCGTTCATCCCCTACCAGACCCTGGTCGCCGCCCAGTCCCCCGACTTCTACGCCAAGCTCACCCAGAACAAGGCGGCCTGGACCGACCCGGTCTCCCAGAACGCGATGGCCATCTGGAAGGGCTGGATCGACAGGGGCTGGACCACCCCGGCCGACGTCAAGCTCGCCGATGCCCCGGCGATGATGAAATCCGGCAAGGTGGCCATGCTCCCGGTCGGTACCTGGGAGAACAGCAACCTCAAGCTGGCCGGCATGACGCCGGACAAGGACTACGGCGCCTTCTTCATGCCGACCGTGACGCCCGGCGCGCCCCGGTCGACCTTCGTCGAGGGCGGCGCGTGGACCGTGCCCACCAACGCGCCGAACCGCGAGGACGCGGTCAAGCAGCTGGGCAACTGGCTCGACCCGTCGGTGCAGACGGTCTGGTCCACCTTCCTCGCGGACAGCTCGGCGAATCCCGATGTCCCCTCCACCGACCCGCTGATCAAGAAGCTGCAGACCCAGGTCGCCCAGGACAAGCCGGTGCTGCTGAACCGCTTCTACGAGGCTTTCCCGTCCAAGCTGGTGCTGGCCGCGACCACCGAGCTGCAGGGGTTCATGGTCGACCCGGGCACCGGCCCGAAGACACTCGACGCGATCCAGAAGACCTCCGTGACCGAGTGGGCCGCCTGGAAGAAGCAGGCCGGATGACGGTCCGGGCCGCGGCGTCCCGCGCGGCCTTCCTGTTCCCCGCCGTCGGATGCGTGGCGGTGGTGCTCCTGACGCCGTTCGCCATCACGTTCCACCGCAGCTTCTTCGGTGAGGGCATCGCCCCGGAGTTCACCGGGCTCGCCAACTACGCGCAGATGTTCCGGGACCCGATCCTGGTCAGGTCGCTGGTCAACACGCTGATCTGGGTGGTCGGGTCGCTGGTCCTGCCGGTCGGGCTGGGCCTGGCCATCGCGGTGATGACCAATGCCACGAGATGGGGACGCTGGGCGCGGCTGGCGGTGGTGCTGCCGTACGCGATCTCCGGCTCCGCGGTCGCCGTGGTCGGCGCGTTCATGCTCCAGACCAACGGCGCCGTGAACCAGCTGCTGATCGCGGCCGGACTGGACGGTCTCACCGCACAGTGGCTGCTGCTCTGGCCGCAGAACACGATCAGCGCCATCCTGCTGAGCACCTGGCAGAGCACCGGCGTCGCGGTCGTGTTGTTCCTCGTCGGCCTGCAGACCGTGCCGGTGGAGACCATCGAGGCGGCCGCGCTGGACGGCGCGGACGGCTGGAAGCGATTCCGGCACGTCACGTTCCCGCAGCTGCGCGCCGTCACCGTCGTGGTCGTCGGCATCACGCTGGCCAACGCGCTGCGCGCCTTCGACGTCATCTGGGTGCTCACCCAGGGCGGCCCGGCCCGCAGCTCCGAGACGCTCGCCCTGTCGATGTACCGCGAGACGTTCCTGCTCCAGGACGCCGGGCAGGGCTCGGCGATCGCGGTGGTGCTGACGATCGTCGTCGTCGGCGCTTCGTGGATCTATCTGCGCTCGAATCTGAGGAGCAGCCGATGAGGAACCTGACCCCCGGCCGGGTGGTGCGCAATGTCGTTGTGGTGGCGCTGGGCCTGATCTGGTTGCTGCCCACCTACCTGTTGATCGTGAACGCGGCCGTCTCCAACGACTCCTACTCGGGAACCGCCCGGTGGTTCCCGGGCAGCTTCGCGCTGTGGGACAACATCGAGGCCGGCTGGCAGGCCGCCGACTTCACCGACGCCGCCCGCAACAGCCTGCTCTACGCCACGGTCTGCGCCGCGGCAGCCGTGCTGATCGCCACGCTGGCCGCGTTCGCCCTGGTGGTGATGCCGGTCCGGCGCAAGGCGCTGTGGTTCTGGCTGATCTACGCCGGCACGCTGCTGCCGCTGCAGGTCTTCGCCCGGCCGTTGTTCCTCGCGGCCTCCACCACCAACCTGTACGACACCCCATGGGGCCTGGGCATCGTCTACGTCGCGATCTGCATCCCGTTCGCGATGTTCGTGGTCCGCAACTACCTGACCACACTGCCTCTGGAGGTCACCGAGTCGGCCCGGATCGACGGCGCCGGCTGGTTGCGGCTGTTCTGGTCGATCCACGTCCCGCTCTCCCGGTCCGCGATGGCCGCCGCGTTCGTGTTCCAGTTCGTCTACATCTGGAACGAGCTGTTCTTCGGCATCACCCTGTCGCTGAGCCCGGAGGTGCAGCCGGTGATGGCCGCGCTGGCGGGGTTGCAGGGCAACTTCAGCGCCGTCGGCCAGCCCGCGGTCCTGGCCGCCGCCCTGGTCGTGTCGCTGCCCACCGTCGCGCTGTTCTTCGGCTTCCAGCGATTCTTCGTGACCAGCCTCAAGTCCAACATCTGATCCCCGAGGAGGCGCCCGGTGACCACCAAGACACTGATCGCGAGGTCGACCTGGGACTGGGACCTGGCCCGCGACGACCTGCGGAACCGGGCCACCACGGCGTCGGCCGGGCCGATCCGGGTGCAGGCCGAGCCGCTGCTGCGAAGAACCGCATCGGGAGCGCTGCTGCAATCGGTCCGGGTCCGCGCGGGCCGGGCCTTGACCCAGGCTTTTGTACGCTCGGCGTCCGGCGCCGAGATCCCGGCCCGTGTCGCCGCGGCGCCGGACGGCCTGCGCCTGCTCGTCGGTGAGGTGGCCGCGCCGGAGACGATCACCGTCGAACTGCCCGAGGTCGCGACCGGCGAGCGCATCGAGCTCGTGCTCGCACCGGTCCGCCACTGGGACGTCCACCTCGTGCACCATTCCCACCTCGACATCGGGTACACCGACCCCCAGGGCCGGGTTCTGGCCGAGCATCTGTCCTATCTGGACTCCGCACTCGACCTGATCCGGGAGACCGACGACTGGCCGGACGACGCCCGGTTCCGCTGGTCGGTGGAGTCGCTGTGGTCGTTCGAGCAGTGGTGCGCCAACCGGCCCGCGGCCGCCGTCGCCGACATGATCGACCGGGTGCGGCAGGGCCGGATCGAGCTCACCGCGATGCCGTTCAACCTGCACACCGAGACCTGCTCGACCGACGAGTTGCACGAACTGCTGCGGATCGCGCGCGACATCCGCCGCCGGCACGGCGTGGACATCCGGGCCGCCATGCAGACCGACGTGCCCGGCGCGGTCGGCGGGCTGGTGGACGTGCTCGCGGAGAACGGGGTGCGTTACCTGTCCGTCGCCCACAACTGGGCCGGCCGGTCGGTGCCGCACCTGACCGGCGGGCAGGACGTGCCACGTCTGTTCTGGTGGCGGGCGCCCAGCGGCGAACGGGTGCTGGTCTGGTCCACCGACACCCCGCACGGGCTCGCCTACATGGAGGGGTCGGTGCTCGGCTTCGACGTCTCCTACGACATGGTCGACGACCTGCTGCCGGCGTACCTGACAGCGCTGGCCACGCGGCCGTACCCGTACGACGGGCGGGCCTTCGGGTTCCCGGTTCCCGACGCTCCCCTGCACCGGCCGCCGTACCCGTGGGACATCCTGCACCTGCGGGTGCAGGGACGCTTCGGCGACAACGCGCCGCCGCGGCGGATCATGGCCGAGACCGTACGGCGGTGGAACTCCGAGTGGGCCTATCCGCGCCTGCGGCTCTCGCACAACGAGGACTTCTTCACTGAGGCCGAGCGCCGGTACAGCGAGCGGCTGCCGTCCTTCACCGGCAGCTGGAACGACTGGTGGGCGGACGGCATCGGCTCCGCCGCGCGGCCGCTGCAACTCGTCCGGCGTGCCCAGGCCGCCGTGGCGGACGCCCAGACGGTCAGCACGATCGCCGGCCTGCGTGGCGCGCCCGGCGCGGCCACGGACACCGCCGATGCCCGGGGCGTGTACCTCAACGCCTCGCTCTTCGACGAGCATACCTGGGGTGCGGCGGACCCCTGGACGCACGGCGACGACCACACCCACTCCGGCGAGGAGCAGTGGCACTGGAAGTACCACACCGCACTCGCCGCGCACGACGACGCCGAGCGGCTGCTCACCCGGGCGGTGGCGCGGCTCGCGGGCACGCTGGACGGCGGCGCCGCGCTGTACGTGGTGAATCCCGCGGCGCACGCGCGGACCGGTGTGGTGACCGCGTTCGTGCCGGAGAGCCGCATCCCGATCGAGACGCCGCTGTCGGTGGCCGACCCGCGCACCGGCAAGTCCCTGCCGGTCGAGGAGACGCCGCAGCTCAACCCGACGCATCGGGAGGCCGGGCGGTTTCTGCACATCGCGGTGGACGACGTGCCGCCGCTGGGCGTCCTCCGCCTCGACCTGGTCGACGCCGGCCCACCCACGGCCGCCGCGCCACCACCCGCCGGATCCGTGCTCGAGAACGACGAGCTGCGCGTCGAGGTCGATCTGGCGACCGCGGCCATCCACTCGATCATCGACAAGCGCACCGGCGCCGAGCTCGTCGACCCCAGCGGCACCTTCGGATTCAACGCGTACGTGTATGACCACTACGCGACCGCCGGTGGCATCAACCACCAGTCGTCGAAGACCGAGGCCACGGCGAACCTGGCCCTGCTCGGGTCCCGGGGGACGGCCCGGCCCGCGGCACTGGTCGACGCCGGCCGTACCGCGGTGCGGCAGTGGCTGACCTACGAATCCGTGGCGCCGGGCGCCGACTGGGTCCGCACCACGTTGACGCTGCGACCCGGCACCGGCGTGCTGGAGATCGAGAACCGGATCGCCAAGCCCGCGACGATGGCCAAGGAGAGCGCCTTCTTCGCGTTCCCGTTCGCGTTCCCGGACCCGGTCCTCCGGATCGACGCCACCGCGACCGTCAACGGCACCGACCTGCCGTACGTGCCCGGCGGAGCCGCCCACATGCAGGCCGTCCGGCACTGGATCGGTCTGCACGCCGACGGTTTCGGGGCGGCCTGGGTGACCGTCGACGCCCCACTGGTCCAGCTCGGCGCGATCGCCGTGCCGTACGCGCCGTTCCCGGTATCGACGCCGTCACACGAGCCCGGCACCATCTACTCCTGGGTGCACAACAACCTGTGGGACACCAATTTCCCCAGCCGGCAGGCGTTCGAGATGACGTTCCGGTACCGCGTCACGGCAAGCCCGTCGGATAGCCCTGACACGACGTCCGCCTTCGCCGCCCGGGTCGCGGCCGACGCCACCAACCCGCTCGCCGCGGTGCCGGCGCCGGCCTCCGCCCCGACCGGCCCGATCGCCGCCGCCGGTCCGGCCGTCACCCTCTCCGACGATCGGGTGCGGCTGGCCGGGCTCACCACGCCGGCGCCCGGGCAGGTCCTCGTGCGGCTGCGATCCGTCGCCTCGGCCCCGGTGGACTGCACGATCACGCCGGGTTTCCCCGCCGGCGCCGCCTGGACGGCCACCTATCTGGGCGAGTCCCGCTCGGCCCTGGAGATCCACGACGCGAAGGTCACCGCCACCGTGCCGGCCTTCGGAACCACCGCAGTGCTGCTGACCTTTCCCACCACCGAGGAGTGAGCATGCGCCACGCCATCCGTCTCGCCGTCACCACCGGGCTCGCCGCGCTGCTGGCCGGTTCGGCAGGTGCTGTGCCCGCCGCCGCGGCGGGCACCTGGAAAGACCGGGCCACCGCCGCCTACCGGTCGCTGCAGGAGCACCTCTACGTCGACCCGCTCTACCAGGAGAACTATCCGAAACAGCCGGCTGACAACCCGTACTCGTATCTCTGGCCCTATCGCGAAGCCGTCACCGCGGCCCTGTCCCTGCACGAGGCGCGCGGTGACAGCCCGGTGAGCCGGCGTGACCTCGCCACCCGGTTCGCCGGCTTCGACGCGTACTTCAGCGGCATGCCCGGCAGCGCCGGCTACCAGTCCTACGTCGTGCCGCCGCTGGGCACCGGCGGGGACCTGTTCTACGACGACAACGCGATCGTCGGGCTGGAATTCGTGCGCGGTTATCACGCCACCGGCGACAGCCGGCTGATCCCGCACGCCGTCGACGCGCTGAAGGCGGTCGAGCGCGGCTGGGACAACGACCAGTCGCGACCTTGCCCCGGCGGCGAGAAATGGGTCGAGTCGGCGAACAACTCGTTCCGGGCCGCCAATGTCACCGGACTCGGCGCCCAGCTCGCCGCCCATCTCTACCTGATCCGGCACCAGCGGGCCGATCTCGACTTCGCCCGCAAACTGTTCGGCTGGAACCAGCGTTGCCTGCGGCAGAGCGCCGGCCTGTATTGGAACGACATCTCCTACGACGGCGTCGTCAACGAGACGCTGTGGACCTACAACTCAGGCGCGATGATCGCCTCGGCCACTCTGCTCTACCGGGCCACCCACGACCGCTCCTACCTCCGCGAGGCGGTCGCCGCGGCGCGCGGCGCGCTGGACTACTGGACCACCGACGATCGCCTCTACCAGCAGCCCGCCATCTTCAACGCGTACCTGCTCAACGACTTGCTGCTCTTCTCCTCGGAGGCTCCGGACGCGCGGCACCGGGCCGTATTCGAGCGGTACGCCGCCCGGCTGTGGTCCGAGAACCGCGACCCGGCCACCGGCCTGTTCCACTTCCAGGCCAGCGGCGGCGGCGCACCCGACCCGGCGAACGTTCCCGCGCAGACCCTGGAGCAGTCTGCGGTCGTCCAGATCTTCGCGGCGCTGGCCTGGAGCCCGCGCGACCACTGGCGCATCGCCTAGATGACCTATTCCAAGGGGTGGGCGCTCCATCGAAGCGGGGGAAGCTCAGCGTCGCCTCCGGGCGCATACTCTCGAGTCGCCTGGCCACGGCCGATGCCTGACCTATCGGACCACCTTGACGAACAGATCGGTGGCCTCGGTGACGTTCGCCGCAGGTGCCGAGGACGCCGATCCGGGTTTGCCGTTGACGATCGAGCCGGAGTTCGCAATGACCGTCGAACCGGCCAGCACCGGAATCGTGACACTGCCGTCGGCGCCGGTGCTGACCGGATTCCACGGCGGCGGCGTCGCGCTACCGCCGAGCTGGTAGTCCGGGCCACCAGGCCACAGCTGACCGTCGAGCGCACCAGTGTCCAGGCCTACGACCGCGCCGGCGACCGGGGCGCCATCGACATCGGTGACGTGGACGGTGATCGGCACCAGGCGCGGCAATTTGATGGTCGCCACTTGGTCGTCGGTGAGGGTGAAGTAACTGACCAGGTAGACGAAGCCCCGATAGCCGGCCAGCGAACCGCGGATCTCGATGGCGGCCGGCCCTTCCAGGCGGCTCACGCTGAGCCGGCCGTCAGCGTCGGTGGTCCGGCCGGCGCCCGCGCCGGTGAAGCTGACCGTCAGCCCTGGAACGGGTTCGCCCGCCCCGTCGAGCACCTCGACCGTGAACGACACCCGTTTCGGCCGGACCACCGCGACGCTCAACTCGACGGGCTCGGTCACCTCGCTCGTCCAGGGCGAAGATCCGACTCCGACGTCGCCGTCGAACGCGTAGCTGACGCCGGCCTTGACCGTCGAGCCGGCCAGCACCGGGATGGTGGCCGTGCCGTCGGCGTCGGTGCGGATCGGGGACCAATGCGGTGGTGTGGCGCTGCCGCCGAGCTGGTACTGCGGGCCGCCGGGCCACAGCCGGCCCTCCAGAGCCGAGGTGTCCAGATCCACGGCGGCGCCGGCCAGCGGGGCGCCATCGACGTCGGTGGCGTGCACCGTGACCGGCACCAGCCGCGGCAGCCGGATCGTCGTATCGGTGTCGTCGACGAGGTTGAAGTAGCTCACCAAGTACACGAAACCGGCGTAGCCCGGCATCGACCCGCGGATCTCCATCGGAGTGTGGCCGGTCATCCGGTTGACGCTGAACCGGCCGTCGGAGTCGGTGGGCGTACCCGGGCCCGCACCCACGAAGCTCACCATGAGCCCCGGGATCGGCTCGTCGTCAGCGGTCACCACATGCAACGCGAACGCCACCTTGCGCGGCTTGGTCACCACCGGTGAGACGGTGCAGTCAAGTGCGCTGCTGGTTCCGTCCGAGGTGCAGTAGTCGTCACCGTTCCCGCCGACGACCAGGTCCGGCCCGGGGCCGCCGTCGAGCTGGTCGTTGCCGTCCTGACCCTGGATGGTGTCATTGCCACCAGCCCCGTAGAGGTAGTCGCTGCCGCTACCGCCGGTGATTTGGTTGGGGCCGGCGTTGCCGGTGAGGGTGTCGACCCCCGACCCGCCGACCAGTCCCTCGACGTCACCGGCGATGGCGTCGGCCTCCTTGGCGGAGCCATCATTGGGCCGGCCGTCGAGCGATGCGATCACCGGCGTGGAGTGGTCACCGTAGGAAACCCGGTCGGTACCGGCGCCGCCCACCAGCCGGTCGCTGCCGGCGCCACCCAGCAGGGTGTCACCGCCGGCGCCGCCGTCCAGGGTGTCGTTGCCACCGCGCCCGTCGAGGGTGTCGTTGCCGCCCAGGCCACAGATCACATCAGCCCCGGACGTCCCGACCAGCCGGTCATTGCGCACGGTACCGACTATCGTGCAGGCTTTGCCGGTGGCCGCGGTGGGCCGGGAGACGGCCATCGCCGGTGGCGTCGTGGCGGCCATCGTCGCGACGACCACCGCGACCACGGCGACCGCCCGTGCCGTACCCCTCGAAAGCCGCATGTTGTCCCCCAGCCGGCGCACGGGCCCTCCGATCGCCAGAGTTCCTGATCGGCCGGGACAGACCGGACTCAAGCGATTCCCGCGGCCGCCTGCCCAGCCGTGACAGCCGCCGCGGTGTTTCCACAGGGGCTCAGCTCCGGAGGCGGCACGACACCGTACGATCCAGCTCACTCAGGCGGCCCGACGCGGCCCTGGCCAGCGCCGACTCAGGCTCGGGCGTCTTCGCCAACTTCACCGCCAACGGGGCACAAGCCATCTCGTCTGACTTCGACGGCGTCATCATCACCGGGCACCACAAGTCCACCCCCGCCGACACCGACGGGGTCTGCTGCACCCTCCCTGTGCCCTATTGACACCCGTGGGGTTGGCACACGGCGGCTGCGGCCATCCCCGAGTTCCGACGTATCAACGGTTCAGCCCATTTATCGTATCCAGCAGGTTGACCACGTCGTCCGGCCCGCCATCGCCTGCGCTCATCAACGCGTCGAACAACGCGAATATCTCTTCCAGGAGCCGGTGCCGCGCATCGTCGGTCATGAACGCATCCTGCCGGATCGCGGCCTCGGGCGATAACTGGTGGACGCCACTCAACTCGATGGCGGAGTCCCCTGGCGTCATCCCAGCTTTTCGCACAGTACACAGCGACACGGGCAGATGTTGCTGCCGACTCAGCGACCTTCCATTTGGGGTCGGCCAGAGTCGGGTGCACACGACTGTGCGCTAACAGCGGCAAATCTGGACGTCTAAGCGCTCAGCACGAGACCCCCCTGTCGTTCCTCGGTCGCCGCCGACGCGGGGCTGGACGCAGCAGACCTGGACCGCTATCCCTTCCAGCTGTCCGGCGGGATGGCCCAGCGTCTGGTCACCGCCCTCGCCTTGGCATCCGATCCGCTACTGCTGATCGCCGACGAGCCCACCACTGGACTGGACCGGCCGCTGGTCGACCACACCCTCGACGTGCTGCGCCGCCGTTGCGACCAGGGCGGCGCGGTCCTGCTGATCACTCATGACCTCGCCGCCGAACGCGTCGCCGACACCGTCGCCGTCATGTACGCCAGCCACATCGTCGAACATCGGCCGGCGTCATCGGTCTTCACTGCCGCAGCCCATCCGTACACCGCGGCACTGCTCGACGCCCTACAGGACCTGGTCGAGGGCCTCTTGCAGCTCTCGCTGCTCGGCCGTGCCGAGCCGGGCCGTGAGCCGGTAGACCTCACCGGCCTGGCCATCGACGTCGTCGCCGAGCTGCGCCAGGGCGAACCGGAGCGTGCCGTGCAGGTCGTGGTCGCCGACGGGCTCGCGGCCCGCGCCGACCCCGGCATGCTGCGCCTGGTCCTGGAGAACCTGCTGGGCAACGCCTGGAAGTTCACCGCCGGCCGCGGGGACGCGCGGATCGAAGTCGCTTCCAGCGGTCAGGAAGAGCAGCAACCAGCATTCTCGGTACGGGACAACGGCGTCGGCTTCGACATGGCGTACGCCGAAAAGCTGTTCGAGCCGCTGACCATCGGAAGGCATCCCGGGGAGCGCGGCCCGCAAGGAAAGAGACTTCCGCAACGCTGGGGCTTCAACCACGGAGCCGTCGTACGAGGCGGGCCCTGTGCGCAGGGGCGGGTTCACGTCACCCACACGTGGACGGCAGGACCAACCCATTCCGTCTCCCCGGTTACAGACACCGCAGTGTCAGCGCATCACATGGGTCCCACCCGCAGGGTTGTCTGGGCTGAGGATCGCGCACAGCAGTGAGGACAGTATCGCCGCTATTGCCCGCGGTCGTGCAGGCGGGCCAGGGCAACGGCCACCGTGCCAACCGTCGCCGAGCTCCCATTGCCTCGACCGCCCGAGCGGCCAACCACAACGCCGCACCTACCGGCGGTGCTCATCGTCGTCCAGCGGCACGTCCTGACCCTGCTCCGCGACATCGGCCGGGTCCGCCTCGAACGGAACCCGCAGCCGCCGCATCGCCTCGGCGCTGCCATCGAACCCCGACGAGGCACCCTCGCCGGCCCGCTCATCCGAGGGCTGACGGAACAATGCATCACCGTCAGCTTCAGTCCAACCCATCATCAAATCCCTAGTCCGCTGGCGGCCGATATCGACACCGACGGTACCGGCCGAGCACGGGGCATCGCCTTGCACCCCACTGCTTCCCTCCCACCACGCGCGGGGCACAGCAAGCCTGCCGCCACAACCGCCGCAGCCCGCAGAAACACGGCCGACAGAGCCCTGTGGAAAGAGCTGTGGATAACACATCCGACCGCTCCAGGTGCCGGCTGTCTCCGTAAGCCGCCGCCGCACGTGATCACCGGCCACAGCCACACCGTATGCGCCACTTCCACCGCTGAAGTAGCGGTTTACCACTGCCTCAGAGCAACGGGGTGGCTGTGACCGGCGCTTTCGACACACCCCAGCGCTCGTCGTGCCGGGCCAGGTGCAGTGGCCGGCGGCTGCGCCAGCCATGTCGCTCCAGGTCGGGGACCTCTTGGAGCTGGGTGATCGGGCCGAGGCACAGCCACGCCACCGGCCGGACGGCGGCCGGTATTCCCAGCAGGTCTTGGACGAATTCCTCTCGGTAGAACGAGACCCAGCCGACGCCTAGCTGTTCTGCCGTGGCGGCCAGCCAGAGGTTCTGGATGGCCAGGCAGGTCGAGTAGAGGCCGGCGTCGGCGATCGCGTGCCGGCCCAGGACCGTGGGGCCGCCGCGTTGCGGGTCGTAGGTGACCACGATCGAGAGTGTCGATTCCAGTACTCCGTCGATCTTGATCCGGGCGAACCGGGTGGCTGCTTCCGTGTCCAGGGTGCCGGCGTACACCTCGCGTTCGCGGTGTACGTGCTCGTGGAACGCCCTGCGTAACGCCGTGTCCCGGACGACCACGAAGTCCCACGGCTGGGACAACCCGACGCTGGGCGCGGCGTGCGCGGCGGTCAGGATCCGATCGAGGGTGGCGTCGGGCAGCGGTTCGCCGGTGAACTCGCCCCGCACGTCGCGTCGGCGGTGGATGATCTCGTACAGGTCATGGACCATGGCTGGCTCCCGCTGCGCTCAGCCCCGCGCCGCCGGGGCTTCAGGTTTCTCGACTGCCTCATCGGGTCGGCTCGTCTGGACTTCGTCACGCCGTGGCGCGCAGGCGCCTGATCCACCCCTGGGCGGTGTGGCGAGGCACCTGATAGTGCTCGGCCACCCCTGCCACCGTCCCGATCTCCTCGAAGACCGCCGCGAGATCGTCGGGCGAAACGCGGTAGACCCGCCCGTTCTTGGCAGGCGCCGCGGTGGTAGCGGCCGCCCGGGTTCGTTTGGCGGGCTTCTGGTTCTTCGCCGGGGCCGTGGCGCTCGTGGCGGTCCGCTTCTTCACCGGCGCGGGCGGGGTCTTCGCCGCCGCGGCCTTCCTGGTTGCCTTAGCTGGGGCCTGTTTGGCCGTACGCGTCGTCGATGCGGCGGCCGTTCTTGCCGGTCGCCGAGGCGCACCAGTTTCGTCCCCGGACGGTGCGGTGGCAGCACGCGCGCGTGGCCGGCGCGGCGCCGGTGTGGCCGCAGCCCGCGGAGCGGTCTTACGTGTACGGCCCTTCGGCACCTCAGACACACCCGGCTGTTCGACAGGCTGGTCAGCGGTGGTTGCCTCGAGGGCAGGGGTCCCGCTCGGGGCGCTCAGCTCGGCTGTGTCATTGCCCCGCTGACCGGTTGACGCGGTCACGGTGCCGGTCACCGCTTGCAGGAGCAGATCGAAGTCGACAGTCGGGATGTGCCCACTGGACAGTCCCTGCGGGGCGTGCAGGTGCACATCGGTGATCCGGACCTGATCACCGGAGGTATCGACCACCAGCCGGGTCGCGGCGCCGCTGTCGTCGTTCGGGGCGATCGTGATCGTGTACGAATCCATGAACTTCCTTCGTAGGGGCCAGCGTTCGCGAGGTCATGCCGCCTTGCTCCGACAGGCGAACACACCAACACGACATACATGAAGATCACCAATGTAGCGCCGACGTCTAACCACAGCGGACACCACTCGTACCAAACGAACCTCGCCACCCCCGCACTTCAAGGTTCCGGCAGCGCGGCCGGCTTCAAAGCGGCCAAGGCCGCGGTGGCCGGCCGGAAGACCGGCCACCGCGGCGGGACGGGATCAGTGCTTGCGCCAGCTCCAGCGGTTGCCGGAGGGCGCCCAGTCGGTGCTGACCGGCGCCGACTCAGCGGCAGCGGCAACTGTCGACGCGGTCGACGCGGTCGACGCGGCCGAGTCGGAGGGTGGCGTAACGCCGTCGCAGCCGCCGGAGTCGGGGCGGCCGGTCAGAAAGTACGCCTCGAGGTGCTCGGTGCACTCCGGCACCCGCGCGACCGAACCGTGGATGTCGTCCTCGACCGTGAATGCGGTGCCGCCGATCTTTGCTTGCACCTGGGCGATCCACGGGAACGGCGTCGGGCTCTCCCACCGGTGCCCCGACAGCTGAAGGGAGCCGTTCGATTTGCGCAGCTGGAACGGTTCCTTCGCGGGGATCGGCCAGCCGGCGCAGATCTGGGTAAAGGGCGCCAGGCCCGCGGTGATCGGGAACTCCCGCTGCCGGCTCCGGTACGTCTTCCAGAAGGTGGGGAAGTCGTGTGGGCTGGTGTCGTCATTGCACAGGATCGCCTTGCCGGCGGCGTCGTTGAACTGCTCGGGAAGGTCGGCCGGCGGCTCGGTGGGCTCCTGCCGCCCGTCCCCGATGAGGATCGGCCGGAGTGCGTCCGGCATGGGGTCGCCGGTCTTCGCCGTGGTCAGCGCCGCCAGCGCGGGCGTGCCTTCGGCCCACAACGGGCTGGGCGCAACGGCCAGGAAGGCGGCCAGGTTGCCGTCGATCGGCTGGTCAAGGTCGCTGAAGACGATCGGCGCCGCGTCCAGCTTGGCCTTCACCTGCTTGACCAGGGCGATCACTTCCTCGGCGGTGTCGCCGAGGTGGTACGTCGTGTCCCGCTCCGCGGCCCAGGCGGCCCAGCGCGGAATCTTGCCCTCGTCGGCGGCGGTCACGTCGCGGAAGCGCGAGTCGAGCCGGTTCGCGGTCGGGCCGACCACGCTGTCCAGCCACATCCGGCCCACGGAATGCGGGTGGAGGCTTCGGTAGACCTGGCCGAGGAGCGTACCCCAGGAGACGCCGAAGTAGCTGAGTTTCTCCTGCCCGAGCGCCTTGCGCACCTGCTCGAGGTCGCGGGCCACGTTGGCGGTGGTGAGCTGCCCCAGGAAGGTGGGGTCGCTCTGCCAGCAGGTCTGGTTCTGCAGAACCTGGAAGTCGTAGATCTTCTTGGCTGTCTCCTTGGTGAGTGGCCCGGCCGGGATCTCAGGCGGCGTGACGTCGTCGTCCGGGCGCGCGCAGGCGGCCCGGGTGCTGTAGCCGACGCCGCGCGGGTCGAACCCGATCAGGTCATACTTCTCGGCGAGCGCCTCGAACTGCGGGCTGGTCAGCGCCAGCTCGTGCGGCATCAGATAGCCGCTGCCGCCCGGCCCGCCCGGGTTCACCGCCATGCTGCCCAGCTTGTGTCGCTGGTCGGTAGCCCGGAGCCGGCTGATCGCGACCGTGATCTTCGTGCCGTTCGGGCGGTTGTAGTCGAGCGGCACCTGGACGGTGCCGCAGTCGGTTCGGGCGAGCAGCGCCCGGATCCTGGGTAGCTCCTCCGGTGAGACACCCATCGCTTCGAGGGTCTCGTCCGAGTAGGCCACGCAGTCGCTCCACGTCACCGCGGGTGGCACCGTGCTTGCTCCGGCCGGCGGGGCAAGGGCGATGAGCCCTGCCCCGGCCGCCATGACGAGCACCCCGATCCCGGCGACAATTCCTGTGCGTCGTGTCATGCGGGAATTGATACAGATGGACGTGTCAAGCCGAGGTAACCGAAATCGTCCAGGTTCCTCTCAGCCTCGATCCACGTGCTGGTTTTCAGGATGCTCGCGTTGTCATTCGGCTGTGCGGGCCGTGAGGTTGGGTTGTCCGCGTTCGTCGAGCGGGCCGGCTGGAGTTCGCCTGAGGCAGGGGCGAGGCAGCATTCGGTCGGTCAGCCGACCGTCAGACGGGAGCCGGGTGACACGGCGCTCGTCCCGTACGGCGTACGCACGGCGACGTCGACCGGGCCTGCGGACGTAGCCGGAGAGACGAACCGCAGTCGCGTGTCGGAAAGGACCTTCACGCTCGTGGCCGCCGTACCGCCCAGCATGACCGACTGCGTGCCGGTGAACGACGTGCCGGTCACCGTGACGGCGGTGCCGCCCTTGGCCGGGATCTTCGTGATGCTCAGCCGGGTGATCGTCGGCGGCGGCGCCGTGTAGGCGAACGTCGTCGCCGAGCCGGTGAGACTCCCGCCGGCCGGGCCTGACACGACCACGTCGACGACGCCCGCGGCATGCGCCGGCGCGACCGCGACGAGCCGGGTCACGTCCGAGTCGACGACCTTGCGCGCGTGGTAACGCAGACCGGCCTGGAACCGGTCGGTTGACAGGCCCAGCCGTACGCCTTCCGGCCGGGCGCCAGGGTGTCCCGCACGAGGGTGGCGAACTCGCGGCCGTAGCGGTCGGTGGCCAGGTGCGGCACGTTGAACCAGGCATCGGCGCCGACCCGATTGGCCAACTCCACCATCAGTTCGGGCGCGACACCGCGAGTCTGCGTCGCCGAGTCCAGGTGCGGCCCCGCGGCGAGGCTGCTCGCGTCGAAGCGGTTCGGGTCGTTGGTGTAGATCCAGTCCATGAATCGCAGCGTGCGGAAACCCTTGAGCCGATCGAGGAAGACCGGGTGGAAGACCTGCTGCGCGCCGGTCTTCTCGTAGCCGGGCATCCACACGTGGATATCGCGTACGTAGTCCGCCGGGTTGGTCCGGGTCAGCCGCAGGAAGACGCCGCTTGTGCCGAGGTCGAACTCGAACCGGTTGGCGGTCGGGTTGAGCGGTTTGGTCCGATTGTCACCGCTCCACAGCCCGATGTCGCCGTCGCCCTTCCACGTCACGACGTAACGCCCCACCGGCATGCGGGCGGCTTCGAGCAGCACCGGCGTCTCGGCCCACGTCCCGGGCTCCAGGCGACGCACCCACCCGCGGTCGTCGAGGTCCAGCGCCGGGCCTTTGCCCCAGCCTGCCCCCTGCTGCTGGCTGATCCAGCTCCGGGAGGTCCGGAACACGTCCACGAACGGCCAGGCCGTGCCCCAGTCCGCGATCCCGCTGAGGTTGATGCCGATGCTCGGGGCGGCCGGCCCGGTGGGCGCCGGCGGCGGGCCCGCGACCGCAGGGGGGCTCCAGCGGCAGCAGCAACGTCGCGGCGACCGCGAGCCCGCGATCTGATCTCCAGCCTGAGCAAGCTCGGCACGATGGTGCGCAAGCTGGGCGAGATCATCCAGGATCTGATCGCCCGGCTGCGCGGGGCACGCGGGCTGGAGCGGGGTCTCTTCCGCGAGGGTGACGGCATCGTCCGCAACGGCAAGAAGATCCTGATGAGCCACGACAATGTGCTGGCGCTGGCACGGAAGTACGGCATCGACATGGAGGGCGTAAACCTCGGTATCGCCAAGTTCCGTCGCGGCGGCGCCCAGGACGCGGCCGTGGCTGCCATTGCGGGCACCTCAGCCTTGGTGACGTCGGGCCGACCTGTACCAGCGGAGGACTGTGTGCGGCCGTGGGTGGTCCGGCGCGGGACGTGGGATCTCGGCGACGAGCGGCACACCGACGCGCACCTGCTCGTCCTGCCCGCCGCTGAGCTTACGCCGCTGCTCGGCTCCCGCACGGTCTCCGGCGACACCGGGTCGGCCGAGGTGCGAATGCTTCTTGCGTACGCCCGGACGGTCCGACGGCTGCTGAACGAACTCGGTCCGGCGGGGCTACTCGCCGCCCGTACCGCCTTGATCGAGCTCACCAGAGCGCTTGTGCGCGGCGCCGCCGACCCCCAGCTGACCTCGCCGATCGTGCTGGCGGCGAAGGCACTGATCGAGCAACGGCTCACCGAACCCGGGCCGGACCCGGCGTTGCTCGCCCGGGAACTGCACGTCTCGGTCCGAACACTCCAACGCGCGTTCGCCGCGGAACGGACGTCGCTGACGGCGTACGTCCGGGATCGTCGCCTTGAGCTGGCCCGGCGGGCGCTGTCATCGCCGACTCGACCCAACAGCGTTTCGGAAGTCGCGTCGCGGTGGCAGTTCGCCGACGGCAGCCACTTCAGCCGCGCCTTCAAACAACGGTACGGGATAACGCCCGCAGCCTTCGCCCGTTCTCAGGCGGAGAGCCGACGATGAGCGACGGCAGTCTCCTGAGTGGGCGCTGCCGGGTAGTGGGCCCTGCTGGCGTTCTGCGGGTCCGTCAGCGATCAGCCACCGGTGAGCTGACCCAGGAAAGGCAGCTCATCCTTCGTGACCCGCCGTTGGCCGTGCGCCTGATTGCTCCTGAGGGGGCGCTGCGGGGCGCGTCCGGTGGCGGTGGAGGTGATGCGGTCAAGGGGGCAGGAGGCGGCAGTCGCCAGCCAGGTGCGGTAGTACGGGAGGCTGGTCGCGACGACGGGGGCGCCGCACGGGTCGTCGTCGTTCGTTGCCCGTGAAACCAGTGCCTGCCACACCCACCACCGTTCGGTGCCGGCCGCGCGGTGGCGGGCCGGGGTAAGCACCGGGCCGCCGGCATCTCCGAGGCAGGTGCCGACGGAGATGCAAATGTCACCCTCGCCGATCGTCGGGTCTGCGGTGGCACAGGAAGCGGCGGGCAGCTGCACGATGTCGCGCTGGCGCAGCATCGCCGGCAGCCGGTCGGGCTCGTCGGCCGGCGGCGGGAATTCGGTGAGTCCCCATCCGATGGCCCGCAGCGAAGTGCCGGGCTCTGATCCGGCAGCCGGGGGCAGCTTCATCAGCGGCTGGTTGATCGGGTGATCAACGGTGACCAACGCGATGTCCGCCACCGGCTTGCCGGGACCGGAAGTGCCCCACGTCCAGTCGGGGTGCAGCTGGACACGGGTGCCTCGGGCAGTTTCCCCGCCGCTGGTGCGGTCGTTGGTACCGGCCCGGACCATAATTCGTGACGGGTCCACCGCGACCGGGTCGGGAATCACCTGGTTGTCGGACACGCAATGCGCGTCGACCACCACGTGCCACGCGTCGTACAGGCCGGCACCGCAGTTCACGGTGGGGTCGTCCGGGTAGTCGACCGTGAGGTGCACCATGCCGTCGTAGCGTTGGGTGGCTTCGTGCCCGTCAATGATTGCTGTGGCCGGTGAGGCCGACACGGTGAGCGCGACGACCGAAGCCCCGAGGGCTGCGGCCGCTCTTACGAGGAGATTCATCAAGTTTTCCGTCCTTGCCGGCCCGGCACCGGATTCGCCGGGAGATCTAGAGGCAGCTGCGACTGAGGCTTGGCACGTTCAGACGGAAGGTGGAACACAATGGCCCATCGAAGCTGCACTGATGGCGGCGATTCGGCCTCAACAGTGAGCGATGTTGAGCAAGTCTGAGAAGTTAAACGATCAAACAGGCACTTTTCGTCGCGTACCAGTACTAGATCGGCTGGTTGCTTCGACGTTCGCCGAGAGGACGAGCTCCGCTGAGTCAGATTGGATAGATCAAGAAATCCTGCGGTCCGCCCGGCGTCTTTCGGAATTGCTGTCCGAACACAGTCTGAAGTCACATCGGAGGAGGACCGCACGTCGGCCGTCGCGAGATCGTGACGGTAACGCCGTACCGAAGGACATTCCGTTCCGATGGTGACGGCAGGTCTGCCCGTCGGTGTGAACCTCGACCAGCTGGAACACCGTGAGTCGACCCGTTCGGTCGAACGCCCGGCGACGCGGCAGCAGGTCCGCGTGTCCCGGCAGACCGGCAGCATCGTCGTCCCGAAAATGTCGGCGCTCGTCCTGTGGGGCGTTTTTCGCTGCGTCTCCGGGCAGGTGACGGGGCCGGAGCTTCCTCGCTGTTCTTGGATGGTGCGAGGCCGACCGGCGGAGGTTGCGGATGAACTACATCGAGGATGCACAGGCCGCGTTCCGGGCCGGGCGGACCGAGCTCGCGGCGCGGTGGAGCCGGGCGGGGCTCGATCGGGCCCGTGCGGACGCGGACGTGCCGGCCGAGATCGGCGCGCTGTGCATGCTCGCCCGGCTCGCCCTGCGTGAGCGGCAATTCAGCGACGCGTGGCGGCGGGCGGACGAGGCCCGTGCGCTGGCCGCCGGACTGCCGGACAGAGGTGCCGAGCAGATGCCGCTGCACATCGAGGCGGCCACGGCGCGGATGTCCGGAGACCTCGCCTACGCTCGCACCCTCTACCGCCAGAGCATCGCGCTCGGCCGGGAGACCGGCAACGCACGCATGGTCGCGACCGAGCACCTCAATCTCGGGTACGTCGAGCTGCACAGCGGTGACGTCGAGTCCGCACGCGAGCTGTTCGCGCAGGCACAGGCCCAGGCCCTCGAGATGGGGTACGAGCAGATCCTGCCCGACCTGGCCCTGGGCGCGACGGTTCTCAGCGCCACCGACGGCGAGCCCGACCGGGCGGCCCGTCTGCTGGGCGCGGCCGACGCCGGGTACGCCGCTCTCGGCCGTATCCCGGACCCCGACGATGACGACGAACGCGAAGGTCTGCTCAGCGAGCTCCGCCGCACCTTGGAGCGCGACGACCTCGACGCTGCTCTCGGCGCCGGCGCCGGCGCCGGTATCCAGCGGGCGCTGACCGAATGGGGTCAGAGGGCCGGTTGAGGCTTGCCGCTATCGGCGCGTGGACGGCGCCGTAGACGCCAAATGCCTTCGCGCGTTCGCCTGCGTCGGCGAAGGCGACCACCAACAGCGAGAGGGCGGCGAGCGCGCATACCTTCCCGGGCCGGTCCAGTCTCGAGTTCAACGGCCCGGACCGGCCTCGATCTCACGCAGCTGGTCGCCGGTGGCGGCGGTGCTGGATCACCAGCGCGACGACGGTGCCGATGAGGAGAACGCCGATGCCGCTGCTGAGCGCGGGCCGGCTGACAGCCAGCGCGACCATGAGGACAAACCCCCACAGCACGAGCGCGAGCAGCGCGAAGACGACCTCGACGATGCCGGTGAAGTTCATCGGTGCGCGCTTTCCCGCTCAGAAGCGGACCTGCACGGGCCCCCGTTCGCTTTCCGCCGCGTGGAAGAAGTCGCGGGTGCCGAATCCCGCGACCGTGGCGACGATCGAGGCCGGCATGGTCTGCACGGCGTTGTTGTACGACTCGGTGGCGCTGTTGAAGAACTGCCGCGCATAGGCGATCTTGTCCTCGGTCGCCGCGAGTTCGCTCTGCAAGCGGGCGAAATTGTGGTTTGCCTTGAGGTCGGGGTAATTTTCGGCGAGCGCGAAGAGCCGGCCGAGCATGTGGGTCAGCTCGCCCTCGGCCTGAGCGCGGTCCCGCATCGGTGCGCCCTGAGCGGCTCCGACGGCCAACCCCCGGGCGGCCACCACGGCGTCGAGCGTTCCTCGTTCGTGAGATGCGTACCCCTGGACCGTGGCAACCAGGTTCGGAATCAAGTCGTACCGGCGCCTGAGCTGCACGTCGATCTGACCCCAGGACGCGTCCACCTGGTTCCGGGATCGTACGAACCTGTTGAAAACCGCCACCGCCCACCCGGTGACGAGCAGCGCCAGGAGCAACGCCACGCCACAGACCGCTGTGAAAACACTTCCCATCGACACAACGAAGGACTGTATGACTTCGCCGCGCGCCGAAAAGGCCACAAAGGTGACCTTCTACCGCCCACCGATCGGACGCGCACCATTGGCTGCACCTCTGGACGGCGCCGCCGAGAATCCACGCCGCTCTCCCCCGACGTCGTCAACAACCGCCGCCATCAATCCATCACCGCGATCCGCCACTCCTGGTGACTTCCAGCCTCGCGCCTTCAGTAAGGGTTGCCGGTTGCGGGAACTGGCCTGGGCTCAGGTGGTGGACCCGCAGAGCGTGGAGGACCTACCCCTAACAGAGTGAAGCGGAATAGGCCTCTCGGTACGCCTTGGGCGTCAGCCCGATGTGTCGATGGAGATGTCGGCGCAGCGCGACGGCGTCGACGAAGCCGGCGGCATTGGCGATCTGGCTGACCGTGAGATCGGTGGATTCGAGCAACTGCCGGGCACGATCGATGCGCTGCCGGGTCAGCCAGCGCTGCGGGCTCTGACCGACCTCCCTCCGGAAATGCCGGGTGAAACTCCGGGTACTCATCCTGGCGTGCCGGGCCAGGTCAGGGAGTGTCAGAGGTTCGGCCAGCCGCTCGAGCGACCACTCCCTGGTCGGAGCCGTGGACCGGCCGACGTCGACCGGAACGGGCTGGTGGATGAACTGTGCCTGGCCGCCTTCCCGCCAAGGCGCCACGACGCACCGACGTGCCGTCTCGTTTGCCACCTGGGCGCCGAAGTCGCGACGTATCAGGTGCAGGCACAGATCGATGCCCGCGGCTGCACCAGCTGAGGTCAGTACTCGGCCGTTGTCCACGAACAGCACGCTGGGATCCACATCAACCTGTGGAAATCGTCGCGCGAACTCGTCGCTGATGCCCCAATGCGTGGTCGCGCTCAGCCGGTCGAGCAGCCCGGCCGCCGCGAGCACGAACGCAGAGGTACACAAGCTGACGATCCGGGTCGTAGTCGGCAGATTGGCAACCGCATCAGCCAACGCAGGCGCGAGACCACCAGGGTGCGGTAGTTCACCGGTGTGATCCTGGGTCGCGATGATGACCGTGTCAGCTCGCATCAGCTCGGTTTCGTCGTGCGCGACGATGACGGTGAAGTCGTGGCATGTGCGTACCGGGCGACCACCGAGAGAACAGGTCGACACGTCGTACAACGGCTCGCCGCGCGAATCCGTGGCCTGTCCCAGGACCTGGGCCGGAATCCCGAGGTCGAACGGCTTGACCCCATCCAGCGCGAGAACAACAGCGCGGTGACGCTCGGGCTTGATGTGGCTCATGGCCCGAATGTAACCAACTTTGGCTCCCACGATGAGGTCGCGAGCCGGTTACCGATCACTAGATTTGCGATCATGACAGGCACCGCTGACACGACAGGCACTACTGACTCGGCCAACCACTCGTACCGGACTGCGTCGATCACCCTTCGTGCGGCCTCGGATCTTCTCGAGGCCGCACGCGAAGCCGGAGTCGCGCTGGGCTTCGAGCCGGCCACCGCGATCGTGGACCCGGGCGGAAATCTGGTCGCGTTCGAGAGAGGCGACCGCACACCCTTCCTGGCCGGTCCCATCGCCATCGACAAGGCGTGGACCGCTGTGTCCTATCAGGTCTCGTCGAGCTACTGGAACGGCTACGTACAGGATCCGTCGGTGAGTCCTCTGCAGAACCTGCCGCGGGTCATGCCGGTCGGCGGTGGCTATGCGATCCGCGAAGGAAATCTGGTGATCGCCGCCATCGGCATCTCAGGCGGAACCCTCGAACAGGACGAACGCGCCGCGCTGGCCGCGATCGAAAAGCTTGGACTGACGGCCACCGACACGACCGCTTCCACGAAAGATCGATGAGTGAGCCTTCGGAATCTCAGAGGAGGCCTGCTCGGATGGCGAACGCGACGGCATGGACCCGGTTACGCAGGGAGAAGCGTTGCATGACGCACCAGAGAATGTACTTCGCCGTACGCTGCGAAATGTCCATGACCTTGGCGATCTGAGCAGTGTCGAGACCCGCGGCGAGGTGGCCGAGCAGGACGATCTCGCGTTCTGACAGCTCCGGCCGGGGCCGGCCGGCCGCACCGACGTCACGCAACCGGCAGAATTGCCGGGTGAGATCGGCTGACAACGTCGCATTGTTCCGGGGAGTCGTGCCGGCCGCCTGCTGGACGGCGGACAGCAGGCGGCCACGGGAAGCGTCGGAAGGATGAAGGACGGAGACCACACCGGCTTCCATCGCCGCTTGCACCCCGACTTCGGCCGCCTCGTCCATCACCGCGACCGTCACCGTGCCGTGCTCGTGGTGCGCCAGCCTGAGTGTTGGGATCGTCTCGCGGAACCGGCCTTGCAAGTCCGCGACGATCACGTCGCTTCGCCGTCCCGCGACGAATTGCTGGAGCGCGAAGTCGGGTGATGCACGAAGCGCTTCCACGACTCCAGCTTCCCGCAGCGGCTCGCGCGCCATTATCGCCACCCTGATCGGCTCGGCGTGAACCGCGTTCGCGCAATACTTGACCGCCGACATTGCGTATCCCTTTCGGGCCCAAGGAAAGCACATGAACGAATCGCAATTGCAGATTACGGACACGCCGGGTTGCCGGTCATGAGTGACGAATACCCAAATTAGGTCGCTTCCCGAGGGCCACTACCTACGCTCGCCCGGCTGAGCAGCCGGCCCGCCGGAGACACCATGCGAGGATGCGACGGTGACTGAGCCGCTGGAGCGTGAGACACCCATCGGTGACCTGACCAGGATGGTGCAGGAGGCGGCCGCGGGCGGCGGGTGCGTCGCCGTGGTTCACGGCGAGGCAGGGATCGGAAAGTCGAGCGTGATCACCGCGGGCCGGCACCGCTGGAGCGATGACGTCCGGGTTCTTGTGGGGTACTGCGACGACCTGGCCATCCCCCGGCCTCTCGGGCCGCTGCGGGATCTGGCTCCTCACCTCGGTCCCGGATTGGCGGCGGCCCTGTTCGCCGAGGACCGGGAGAGCGTTTTCGGTGCGTTGCGCGGGGAGTTCATCGGTGGTCGGGCCACTGTGCTGGCCGTCGAGGATCTGCAGTGGGCTGACGAGGCCACCCTCGACGTGCTGCACTTCCTGGTCCGTCGCATCGCCGACCTGCCGCTTGCCCTGATATTGACCTATCGCGACGAGGGAGTGGCCGCCAACCATCGGATGCGGCGTCTGCTGGGAACCGTGGCCAGTTCGGAACGGGTACGGCACATCGCGTTGCAACCGTTAACGGCGGCAGGCGTGCGCCGGCTCAGCGCCGGAACCGGCGTCGACGCCGACTGGCTGCACAGCGTCACCGCGGGTAACCCGTTCTTCGTCACCGAGGTGATCCGGTTGAGCCCGGACACCGGCGACACCCCACCCACCGTGGTCGACGCGGTACTGGCACGTACCCACCATCTCGGCGCCGAGGCGCGCGCCGCCCTGGAGCAACTCGCGATGATCCCATCCACGATCGAGCTCCCGGTGGTCACCGCCCTGGTCGGCGAGGCGATCAACGAACTTCCGGCGGCGGAACGGCTCGGACTGATCACATCCAGCCCGCAGCATGTCTCGTTCCGGCACGAGCTGACCCGCCGGGCACTCGCGGACTCCCTCACGCCGGGCCGGCAGATCGAACTCGAGCGCCGAGCGCTCGCCGTCCTGGCCGCCCGGCCGGGCACGGACCCGTCCCGGCTGGTCCACCACGCCATGCGGGCGGGAGACGCAGACGCGGTAGTCCGTCACGGTACGACGGCCGCCCGGGACGCCAGCCGGACCGGCGCACACCGTGAGGCGGTCTCGCACTACCGATCCGTGCTGGCCCACCGCGACCGGCTCTCAGCAACCGATCTCGCGGAAGTGCTGGAGGAATACGCGGTCGAGTGCCAGACGACGGCCGACTTCATCGGCGCGACCCGGACGCTGAAGGAGGCAGTCGGTCTGCGACGACAGGGGACAGACCGGAGCGCGCTGGGGGAAGCTCTTCGCCGGCTGTCCTCCGCGCTGACCTTTGACGAAGACCATCTGTCAGCCGAATCGGCGGCGCAGGAGGCGGTCGACGTCCTGAGCGGAACCGGTGATACGCGCCTGCTCGCACTGGCGCACAGCAACCGCGCAATGCTGCACCTACGCGCTTCCGAATACCCGCAGGCTCTCGACTGGGCGGAACGGGCAACGGCCCACGCCCGGGCATCGGACGACCCGGCGGTGCTGTCCACCGCACTCAACCACCTCGGAACCGCACAGTGGTCGCTCGGCGAACCGCACATCGGTCACGACACCCTTTTGAACTCCCTTCGAATCGCCGCGGCAGCCGACGTATCCGCCGAGGTATGCCGCGCTCACATCAACCTTGCCTGGACGCTGCTCGACAATCTGCGCCTGGACGAGGCCGAGACGCACATCCAGGCGGCGACCGGGGTGGCAGAGGCGACCGAACAGTTCAGCTCCATCGGGTTCGTGCAGCCGCACCAGGCACTCCTGGCCTTCTACCGCGGTCACTGGGACGAGATGGATCGGGTGGCCGAAGCGAACCCTGAGGTGAGACCGCCGATGTCGCAGTGGGTGATCTCCGTCGTCCGCGGCCACGCCGCGATCCGCCGCGGCCGCCCCGAAGACGAGGCACTGCCACCCTCGATCTCCGAATTCGGGCAGGTGAGAGATCTGCCCCGGGTTGGTCTGCTCGCTTCGGCCCGCGCCGAGGCGGCCTGGCTGCGCGGCGACCGGGATGCGGTACGCCGGCACGCCGAGCCGGTGTACGAGTGGGCCCGTCGCCTCCGGCATCCTCGGTGGGAACACGAACTCGGCCATTGGCTCACCCGGGCCGGCTGTCCGGTCGAGCCCACCCCCGGCCCGTACGAGCTCCAGGACCAGGGGCGCCACGCCGAGGGGGCCGCCGGGTGGGCGGCGGCGGGAATGCCGTACGAACAGGCTGTCGCCCTGGCGCAGAGCGAAGATCCGGAACTCTGGCTCGCCGCGCTACCCCTCCTGGACCGCCTCGGGGCGCTGCCCTTGGGCCGGACTGTGCGCCGTCGGCTTCGCCGCCAGGGCATCCGAGCTTCACGCGGACCGGGCCGGGCAACCCGCGACAACCCCGCCGGTCTCACCCAGCGGCAGATCGAAATCGCGCGGATGGTCAGTCACGGGTGGAGCAATGCCCGGATCGCGGACGCACTGGCCCTGTCGGTGCGCACGATCGACAACCACGTAGCGGCCGTGATGGCCAAACTCGACGTCAAAACCCGACACGACGTGCATGACCGGCTGTTACAGCTGTCAATCACAACAGAGCTGTGAATGGGTCGCTCAGTCGTCGCCGCCGAACGGGGCGTCCTGCAGTTCGTCCGCGCGTAGCGCCGGTCACGAACACCTGCACCTCAGCATGAACGACGCAGTGGCCGTCACGCCCTCACGATCCCGCAGGCTCTCGATGAGATCGAATGATCGAAGGGGCAGCGATTTCGGCGCGTATGAACACTGCCCCATGCACTCGGCTCGCCCGATAGGTCGATATGCCCGTACGCACACCCCCAAGGTGCCCGTTTCGACACCGGCATGGTCACCGGCCGAGGATTCCGCAACAGTTGCTCCCGTCCATAACGGCGAACATGGGGAGATGAGCCGTGCCTCGGAAGCACTCTCGCCGGGTCGTCGCCGGTCTCACCCTGGCCGCGCTCCTGCCCGCGGGGCAGGGTTGCGGAACGGCCGCGCCGCTCGAGGCTCCGGGCTCCCCGGCACCATCCGCTGCCACGGCACCGTCCGCCGCGTCGCCGAGCCCGTCCCCGACAGCGGCGCCAGATCCGAAACTGGCCGCGATCCTGGCGGGGAAGCGAAAGATCATCATCCACCTCATCCCGGCCGATCGTGACCTCAGCGCCACCTACGAAGGACCGATCGCCACCGGCGACGGCACCGACGACGGCGCCCTCTTCCGGATCCTGCCCGCCAAGAACGGCCGGCATCTGGTGGAGGCGCTGCGAGCGCGCGAAGAGGGCGGCCGGTGGTGCGCGGCAGTACAGACCGAGGACAACCTGACGACCCTGACCACCGTCGAATGTCAAGAGGCCGCCGAGACCACCTTCACGATCGAGGCCACCGGCGCCGTCGACGACAAGAAGCGGCCCGCTCACCGGATCGTCAACGACGACTACGGCACGGTGCGATGGAAACCGGCCGGCCAGGTGCTCTTCCTCGACAAGGCCGGCGACTCCCCCGCCACCTTCAGCTTCGTCGACCGCGGCGCGGCCTGAACCGGCCGCCCGCTACCGTACCGACATGGTCCTGCCCCTGCGACCCGGTGAGCCGGCCCGGCTCGGCCGGTACGAGATCCTCGGCCGGCTGGGACAGGGCGGCATGGGCACGGTGTTCCTGGCCCGCGACAGCTACGCACGCCTGGTCGCAGTCAAGATGATGCGGCCGGAACTCTCCCACGACGAGGAGTTCCGCGGCCGGTTCCGCAGCGAGCTCAACCGGATCCGGCAGGTGCCACCGTTCTCCACCGCCGCGGTTCTGGACGCCGATCCGGAACATGACCCTCCGTACCTGGTCATGGAATTTGTCGACGGCCCGAGCCTGTCCGCGGTGGTCCGCGACGACGGGGTCCTGACCGGCTCCGAACTGCACGGGCTGGCGGTCGGCATCGCCACCGCACTGTCCGCCATCCACGGCGCCGGCGTCATCCACCGCGACCTGAAGCCCGGCAACGTCCTGCTGGCCCGAGGCGGGCTGAAGGTCATCGACTTCGGCATCGCCCGCGCGTTCGAGGCCACCAGCCAGCACACCCGTACCGACCACATGGTCGGAACGGTCGCCTACATGGCGCCCGAACGCTTCGACCCGGCCGACGGCCGTCCGGTGACGCCGGCCGCGGACGTCTTCGCCTGGGGCGCGGTGGTGACCTATGCGGCCACCGGCAGCACCCCGTTCGAGGCCGGCTCGGCACCCGCCACCGCCATGCGCATCCTGACCCAGCCACCACGGCTCGACGGGTTGCCCGACCCACTGCGCGGTGTCGTGGCGGCAGCTCTGGCCAAGCAACCGGAGGACCGCCCGTCCGCCCGCGAGCTGCTCGCGCAGCTGGTCCCGGGCGAAATCCCGCCGGACGATCAGGTGGCACCGGCCCGGCCCGGGCACCGTACCCGGCGCCGGACCGGGCTGATCGTCGCCGCCGCCGGCACCGCCGTTGCGATCCTGGCGGGCTCGGCCGTCGGCCTGAGCCTCCGGTCGAAGGACAAGCCGGTGGCCACCGCGCCGTCCCCGCGCCCATCAGCGGCCGCGCGCCCATCGCCGGCCCCGTCCTCCGCGGATCCGTACGCATCACTTCCGGGCGGCGGCCGCCGCACTCAGATCCACGTCGCGGAGATCGACCGCAACCTCTCCCTGGATCGACATTGGTACGAGGTGACGGCGTCGGACGGCACTGGCGTGGACACCCTCTTCGTGCTCGAGCCCGCCGGCGTCGACTTCGTCATCCGGTCGCTCCGCAGCGAGGGTCACTTCCAGGACGCGCCCACCTGCCTGGGCGTGAAACTGGTCCCGGGTGAGGGAAGCTGGTTGCAAGCCGCCGACTGCCGGCGGTCGAAGGCCACCCTGTTCTCGGTGACCGCCACCGGCCGCACCGACGATCAGGGCCGTCCGACGTTCTACATCTCCAACGAGGCGTACGGACACGTGCTGTGGGACGCCAAGACGAAGAAGGCGAACGTCGATCAGATCGGCGAGGTCGATCCGACCACCAGTTTCAGTTTCGTCGATCGCGGTCCGCTCCAGCAGCGCTGATCAGGCCCCGGCTGTACGCTGCCGATCCCCGGCGAGAACCGGTCACATCCAGAGAAGGACGATCGCGGCGCCCAAGACGATGTTGACCGCCGACCACGGGAGACGGCCGGTCGGGCCGGTCATTCGGCCCGTGTGGACAGAGACGTTCCGACGGTCACCTTCGTACACAACAATCTCGGGTGTTGGTCGGGCTACGGCCGAGATCGGCTCATCGGAAACGGCAGGGGCACCGTGGCAGACGATTTTCGATCTTTGTGGGAGACCGCAAGGGCCGCCATAGGCTGGTTCTTCACATGTCGCCCGCGTCGATGACATTTCCGAACGTCGCCGGCTGGTCCGGCAGACACCGTGTGATTCCACAATCGTAGCCAGAGGTTCCGATGGAGGGCGGCGATGGCCGGTAAAACCGAAACGGTGCCGTTGCGCAAGCGGCTCATCGACGCCCTGTTCGTCGCGTTCTTCGCGGTCAACGCGGTCGTCGTCACCTACACCATCGATATCGAGCAGCTGGTCATCGGCGACCCGGCCCACTTCTCCTATCCCTTCTGGCCACCGCCGCCGGTGGTCGACTTCATCCACTGGTACGGGCGGTCCTTCGACCCGCTGCTGATGGCACGACCGGCGTTCTGGCAGATGACCATCTGGATCGACGTTCTGTTGTTCGGCCCCTTCTACCTCGCCGGCATCTACGCCTTCGCGCGATCGCGCGCCTGGATCCGGATTCCCGCCCTCGCCTGGTCCGGCATGATGGCCGCCAATGTGCTGATCATCCTGATGGAGGAGCGCTACGGCGTCAGCGCCAGCCCGAACTTCGGCGTCATGCTCGCGGCCTACCTGCCATGGTTGCTGGCGGCGGTTGCGATGATCCTGCGCATGCGCGGGCCCGAAGCCTTTCCACCCCGCGGCCGACGCGATCAGCGCTCCTCAACGTCGGCACGCATCCGTCAATAGGCGCTCATCGGAAGGTCCGCCCGGCGGTTGAGCAGCCGGGACTCAGTCCTCGTCGCTGCCGCCGGCGGCGATCATCGCCGCTGATGATGGTCAGGTCAGGCGGGTGAGGACCGACCAAATGATTGCACGAGCGGCCAGCCACCGAATTGAACGACTGGCCTCAGGCGCAGGTATCGGTGCGCCTTTGATCGATTCGCTCGCGTGCACACATGGATATGCCGGCTCTGTGCGACATCGTTCACACGGGAAGCGCAGAGAAGCCGTTAGGACACGAGAAGTTGACGATGCGGCCGCCTCTGAAGTTTTATAAATCTGGATTGTACGGAAGTTCGTTTTTACGAGGCGTTCCGAGTGGAGGCATGCGCCAATGAGTGGGGCAACAATGACCGGGGAGGTACGTCGACGCTCGGCGGGGCGGCGTTTCGCGCTCGTCATCCGCGGTCTCATCGCGCTCCTTCTGGTGCTGGTCGTCACGATCTACGTCTGGCCGCTCGGGACCTCCCAGTTGCAAGCAGCTCCGGCCAGAGAATTCGGCTTTCCGACAGCCGCCAACCAGGCTGAAGAAGCCGTCAAGGCCGACACCGAAAATCCTTCCGTTCGTCCTGAATGCCGTAGTGCGCTCCTGTCCCACGGTCGGAGAAGCGCCAAAGCAGTTGTCCTCCTCCATGGCTACACCGCTTGCCCATCGCAGTTCACCCAGCTCGCTCGACTCTATTTCCGGATGGGCTACAACGTTTGGGTACCCCGCGCACCGGACCACGGTTTGCTCGACACGTCGGCGCATGCAAGGGTCAGGGCCACTCAATTGGTGACTTATGCCAACGACGCGATGAACGTGGCCGACGGCCTGGGCGACGAGGTCGGGGTCGTCGGCATCTCCGGCGGCGCTGTACTTGCGACATGGCTGGCGGCCCACCGGCCCGACGCGGTGCAGCGTATTTTGCTGCTGTCCCCGTTCTATGTACCTAGCCGTGGCCGGGCGCCCTCGGCGGCGGTCAAGCCGCTCATCGTGCTGTACGGTTTCCGGATTCTCCCCGACCATGTCGACGGCCACGGCTTCTCCTTCGCGGCTCTGTCGCAATATCTCCGCATCGCCCGCAGCAACAGCGAGATCAAGAGCTCCAACGGGCGCCTGAAGAGCGTGGCGGTAGTGACTTCCGCGAACGACAATTACATCGATCGGGACAGGGCAGTCGACGTCGCTCGCCATCTCGCCGATACAAACCATCTCACCCTTGCCGACCACGAACTGCCCGCGGCTCTCGGCATCGGGCACGACATCGTCGATCCTCCGGATATCAAGGGCCACGTCGAAGAACTCGACAACCTGTATTTCAGGCTCTACGAGGGGACCCGCTGAGACTGTCGTTGCCGCCGCTCGCGGTGGTAGCCGCCGGGCATCGCGAGTGGAGCCCGGAGCGGCATCTCGCGCATCGGCGGCCGGCCATGCCTGCCACTGCGCCCGCTCCTACCAAGCCCGGCCCGGCTCGCGCTCAGACCCATGATCGACGTCCGGTGAACGTTGCCGCCAAGGCGACGCACGTCATGAACCCGGCATCTCCTCGCTCAAGCTCAGGCTCGTCGTCGGCTCATCCGCGGGTGTCTTCGGCGGGTACGGGGCGGCGGGGCGCGAGCGCGGCGCAGCCGACAATGCGAAGTCGCACATGCGGTCGGCCAGTGCGGCAATGGTGAGTGCCGGGTTCGGACCGACCGCCCCGGGCAGCGCCGCGCCGTCGGCGATGTACAGGCCGGGAAAGCCGAAGACCTCACCGCGGCTGTCGACGACCCCCTCTTCGACGTGTCGTCCCATCGGCGCACCTCCGACCGGGTGCACGGTGATCAGTTCTTGAACCAACCGGAGCGGATTGGGCCGGAAGGTACCTCCGAGCGCGTCCGCGACGTCACGCATGGTGGACTCGACGCTCGCGAAGAAGCCCTCCGAAGTGCCGGTGATCCAGTCAGCGGTGAGCCGGTCACGTTCGACGCGCAGTACGCCGTCCGGGATGTCGCGTCCCATTCCCAGCAATGGCAAGGAGCCGTCTGACAGTTCGTTGCCGCCGAGGAAGGCGCCAAGCTCCGCACCCAGCGTCCGGCCCGGAGTGCGGCTGAACCGTGCGCGGGCACGGGCGACCGCGATCATCACGGCACGACGCAGGTATCCCGGCCACTGGCTGGACTCCGTCAGCCAGTCGGCGAAGGCGGGATAGCCAGCGTCCTGAACGTAGTAGCCGCGACCCGAAGTGCCGCGACGGCTTGGGGCGTCGACCTCATCCGGAACCCGGATCGCCGACGTGATCACCGGTCCCTGCGATCCGCGCAGCGGACGGTGCGACCCGTCCGGCGTCCGTGCCCGTGACACGAAGCCGAGCATGTCACCGTTGCCGCTGAAGCGGCTACCCAGGGCTCGGCTGAGTCCGCCGAACTGCTCCCGGTTGCGCAGTAGCAGCCAGGTGGTGCCGAGCGTGCCGGCGGCCATTATCAGACGATCGCAGCTGATGACCCGCTCGGGCAACCGGGCGGTGTCGCGTGGCTCACCCAGGCCGGGATCTTCGTGGATCACGTAACGGACCTCGTATCCACCGCCGTGGCGGGGCGCGACTCCTCGCACCTCGTGGCGCACCCGCAGATCGGCGCCCTTGTGCTGGGCCGCCGAGAGATAGGTGTGATCCAGCGAATTCTTGGCGCCCTCGTTACAGCCGATGTTGCATTCGCCGCAGAGCCTGCAGGTAACGCGGGGTACGCCGTGCAGATTGCCGTAACTGGGCTCGCGGATCACCCGTCCGGGTGCCGGCAGCTCGTCGGCCGAGGGCGCAAAACTCACCGCCAGTGGCGGCAGCTGCCACTCCAGCTTCAGATCGGCGGCCGCGCTGGCCATCGCCACGGTCTTCGGCGTGCTGTCGTACGGCGGGTGGGCAAACGGGTAGGGTCGCGCCATCATCGTGCGCTCGACCCGGTCGTAGTGCGGATCGAGGTCGGCCCGGGTCACCGGCCAGTCCTCGTACCCGCCTCCGGGGATCGGCTGATCACGGACGAACCATCGCTCGTCCTTGCGCAGCAGCACGTTCGCGTAGATCAGCGAGCCACCGCCGAGCCCGCTTGCGACGATCGCGTCGATGCCCCGGAACGACCAGACGTCGAGCATGCCGTGCAGACCACCACTCGGATCCCAGACGGCCCGTGTCATCTCGGCCGGGGTGCGTGGGAACGAGCCGGGCGGGTAGGTCCGGCCACGTTCGAGCACCACCACCTGCCGGCCCGCCTCGGCAAAGCGGTAGGCCGCTACCGAGCCACCGAAACCCGAACCCACCACGACGACAGCGGCATGTTCATCGGCTGCCACGATTGTTGCTCCTCTGCGGACGGCGCGGACGTAGGTATATGCGAGAGATGCGCCTGAATGAAGTGGCATCGTGTTCTTGTGGATTGACGCGTTCGCTCCACTAAAAGTCCTTAATGGACTCCGCGGCAGCCCGCCGGAATTACTGTAACTTCGCCGTCGGCGCGATCTTGGCGCTCTGGACTGTCGGGCAGGACTATGTGCCTGTCCGGCCTGACCCGCCCGGCGAGCATGAGGTGGCCCTCAGGCCAGCACGGCCTCGATGAGATGAGGTCCGGGCTCGGCCACTGCCGCGGCGAACTGCTGCCGCAGCTCACCCACCGTCCGGGCGCGGCTCGCCGGGACGCCCATGCCCATGCTGAGTGCGACGAAGTCCAGATCGGGCGGTGACAGGTCGAGCATCCTCCGGGCAGCGCAAGCCTCCTGATCCGCGCCGACCCGGTCGAGTTCGGCGCGGAGGATCGCGTACGACCGGTTGTTCAAGATGACGACGGTGACGTCGAGGTTCTCCCGCGGGTTCACCGCTCAGGCAGCGATGAAACTCACCCGGCGAGCAACGCGTCGAGCTAAGGGGTGGGGCGTGATCAGGGGCGCCCGCGAGTAGGCCGATCACGCCGCCCCGGCGTATTCCTCTGTCGCGGAGGCGACACTTTCCATGGGAAGTATCTACGCATCGGACTGCGAACTCTCCCGGTTGACCCCTCCGTTTGCCGAACAGGCATCTCGCCGTATGCGTAAGGGCGATCGATCAACCGGGCAGGATGGGTTGTTCGTCGGTGCAACCCGGAACCGGTAATGCGCGTTGAGCCGCTAGCGTGGCCCCCGGTCTGCATCGGAAAGACCCGCGAAATCAATGCGGAAAGGCCATATCACACGCATCGGGCGTTGAGGGAATTCCCTTCATAGCATCGCGTTCTGAGAGGGACAAATGTCATTCGTATCGTTCAGGAAAGTCCAGTGATGGGCGCTCTCCGCGGGGTTGCCGAAACAGCGAGCATCGGCGAGGCCCAGCCGAAATCGCCGGAAGCAGCACCATGGCTTCCGCCCTCTGAACTGGTCGCGAGGGACGAAGAACTACTGACGGAGCTCCACGAGAAACTGAGTGGCGGCTCCATCGGCGATCATCAAGGTTATCGCAATGACGATCTGGCCGCCCGTGCGCAGCCCAGCTACACCTTGAGCCAGCTTCGCGACCTGGAACGTCTTCTCAAGGAGCGCGGTACACACTCCATCGCGGTGCCGTACGGCATGATCAATGTTGACGAAGAGGCACGTCGCATCCCGTTCGTACCGGCCACGGAGACCCGGGCGGCGCACGGGGACATGTCAGAAAAGGTCTATCTGCGCGACCACATCCAGACGGCATGGGCGTTCATCGAACTCCACCAGCATGACCCCGAGCGCTACTCACCCGAAGGGGCAATGGGTCGCAACCTGCTACTGAGCGCATTCCACATGCTTTCGACGAACAGGCAGCTGGAAAGACAGCAGGACGTCATCCGTCTTCGTGGTGCGGCCACACAACTGCAACACCCCCACATCACCCTCGAGATCGCTGACCTGAACAGCGAGAAGGACCTCAATTGGCGCCATCGCCAGGACACCCAGGCCATGATGGCGCATCTGTCGTTCCAGGCACTTGGCAGCGGCTTCATATCGGACGATGATCTCAGTGACCGTCACCGGCGCATGCTGGCCGACTTCGTGCCGTACCTGGACGCTTGTGGTTACCCGTACAACGACCACAACAGCGGATCGTGGGAAGAGAACGCGGTGCCGAAGCGCACTTCCGTGACGGCGGTGCAGGTGGCCGCCCTCCATGCGCTGCTTTCGCTCGTCACCGGCGACTCCGCGAAGCGATTCACCTATCTCGAGAGCGGCTGGCAGGTGCACATGTCCGGCGGCGAGAACACCGACTTCGTGGCGACGCTGGACGCGATGATTCATCGCGGCGCCGCCGTCGTGGGCCGTCAGCTACCTTTCGAGACCCCTGACGAAGAGGTCGAGAGCATTCGATACCGAGAGCTGGATGCGACGCTCGTCTACCTTCTCAGATACAACACACCGGATATTCTTGCCAGCCGCCGGATTCCGATCGGGAAGGAGGGCAACGTCTGCACCGAACAAGAGATCGTGGACATCATTGTCGATCGTCTGTCCACTCTGGTTGATCCGGTGACCGGAGGCATGAAGCGGTACCAACGCGACTCCTACGAACGAGTCAACTTTCACACGAACGCCACCCAGTGGTTGATCAAGCGGATCAAGCGCCACGTCCAGGAGAAGAGTGACGCCAGCGGCCGCCCCGTGGACCTCGAAGAGAAGCAGCGGCTCCGCGACGCACTCGTACCCTCCGGGCGCGAGGCCATGTGGACGCTTCCAGTGAACCAGCTTCTTGCCGCACACGCGCACCGCACTCTGCGGCTACTTCGCGAACAGGGCGTCGCCGCCGCGGAGGCGTCGCTCGAGACGACCTTCTCGGTCCTCAACCAGACTCTGGGCCTCATCACTGGGCACGACGAGTATCACATCGAGCTTCAACCGGACGGCTCGACGGCCGTGGCCCAAACTCCCGCCTACCGGTTTCCCGAATCTTTCAACACCGTCGACGGCCGCCACGGTCAACGGATCATCGCCTCTCCGCACACGCCCCTTCACTGGAGCGTCGCCATGCACCGCGAAGGTCTCGGAATTCTGGCCAAGGCGGTCGAGCAGATTGATCTCCATCGAGCCGGTCCGCCCGTCCAGGGGTGACGAACGCCCAGAGTTCCAGCACCACACGGTGGTCGCGGGAGCCGACCCTCTCGGCCGCCTGGGCAACCCGCAAGCGGTGGGCGTCGATGCCCAGCCTCAGCTGGTCGTAGGCGGTGGTTGGACGTCGTCATCGAGGTCGAGCCGCTCATGCAAAAGGTGCAGCGGCGCTGCCCGCACCCCGGCGGCGTCGAGGGCGTACCAGTAAGCGGCGGCCTGCTCCGGATCGACCGGCCCGGTGACCAACGGCAGGCCGGGTTGCGCCGCATGCAGCAGGGACTCCAGCTGACAGGACGCGAGGGTCCGCGGCAGCTGCGCCGTCACCGCCGGCAGCCCGGGAGCACTTCTCCGGGTCGTCTCGCCGCAGTCCAGCAGGCCGCCGCCGACGATCAGCACGTCGCCGTGGTTCCGCATCCGGGCCAGCGCGCGGGCCGTGTCGAAACAGTGCGGGAACGAGTCGTCAACCAGGATCGTGCCCGGGCGCAGCTGATCGACGTCCAGCGTGTGCGGGCCGCTGCTCGTCGCGGCGATGATCACGTCCGCCCGCTGAACCGCCCGCGGCTCCGTCACGATCTCCACCGGGACCTCGACGCTCGCGGCGATCTCAGTGAGACGCGGGACCGCCGCCGGCAGATCGCACAGGATCAGTCCGGCCGGCCGCTCGGCGGCGCGGGCGAGCAGCAGGGTCAGCGAGGATGTGCCGATCGAGCCAACGCCGAGCACGGCCACGACGCAGTCCCCCAGCTTGCGGCCACGGGCTGCCAGCGCCGCCAGAACGGTACGGACGACCGCCACGGCGGTCACCGCGTGACCGGTCGTCAGGTTCGCCCCGGAGCGCAGGTACGGAGAGACGGCCTCCCCATAACCGGTGTGAGCCGGGATCATGCCCGCCAGTGAGACCGTCCGCGCGCCGTGCCCGGCGGCCAGATCGACCGCTGCCGCCGCGTCCCGGGCCAGGTCGGCGTGGCCTAGCTCGTCAGCGAACCGGGGCACCGCGACGAACCCGGACCGGCCCAGTGGGGTGTCGACGGTCTCCAGCAGCCGGGGACGGCCGTCGGGGACGAGCATCGCGCGAATCGTCTCGCGGTCCAGTCCGGGCAGCAGGCGCCGGACCTCTTCGGGCAGTGCCCCGGCCATGGCGGTCAGCTGCCCGGGGGCCGGCAGATAGCCAACGAGCGCGGCGTCCAGCGCCCCGGAACCCCCGCCGCGCTCCGAGGCGCCGAGATTCTCCGCGTCCATCGCCGGGCCGATGTCTGCGGCGTTCGGCGGGGCGCCGAGGGCCGCGGCCAGCTCCCGTTCCAGGTGGGACAGTTGCTCGCGGGGGAAACGGGTACGCAGGGTCAGGCGCAGACCGCCGTCGACCGGACGGACCGCCAGCAGGACGTCGGTGCCGGGCGGGACAGCCAGGTCCGCGTCGGTGTCGTCCCAGGTCAGCCGCAATAATTGGCCTTCGAGCGGGCCGAGCGCCCCGAAATCGAGGTGGGTGAGGAAGTACCGCCAGCCGTACGGTGCCGTGAATCTCCTGGTCCGGGCGTCGGCGACGGCAACGGCCACCTCGGCGAGGCCGGCACCGGGCCCGGGACGGACCGCGACGGCCGTCGCGCACGGCCCGAAGATCCGCCCGACATCAGGCAACGCATGGTCACGACCGGTCACCGCGACACCGATCACCGGGTCTGGATGGCCGGTCACCGCCGCGAGCGCACGATGGTAGGCCGCGAGCACCGGGAGGAACGGTGTCGCACCGGCCGCCAGTGCCCGTTCTCGCAGCGCCGCCACGCCGGGCGGACTCACCGTCAGCCCGCCCGTGACGATCGTTCCACCGGTGCTCATCGGATCACCGTCGTGCGGCACCACCTCGGGCGTCCCGTCCGCCGGCAGGGCCACGTAGTCACGGAACGTCGCCCGCAACGGTGCCAGCCCCTCCCCGTCATAGGTTGCCAGCAACTCACGCAACAGCAGCGCCACGCTGTATCCGTCGCCGACCAGATGGTGCGCGTGTGCCAGCACCACGTGCTCCTCCGGGCCGTACCTGAGCAACCGCAACCGGACCAGGGGCCACCGGGCCGGATCGAAGCGATGCTCCCGCTCCGCCGCCAACTCCTCGTCGAGCGGGCGGGGCCGCGGTTCGTGGCCGACGACGAGCCGGACGGACGGAAGCTCGCGTTGCACCGGCGGCCGCGCGCCCTGCGGGAAGACGGTCCGCAACATCGAATGCCGCTCGACCAGCACGTCCACCGCCCGCTGGAAACGCGCTGGATCGAGCGGGCCGCGCAGTCGCGGAGCCGCCAGCCAGGTCGGCGGAGCACCGACGGCGTCGGCGAGCAGGAACCCGCGCTGCGTCAATGTGACCGGGAAATCCCCGTCGGGCCTGCCCTCGACGTCGTGGTCGACGGCCGGCCCGGCCGCCGCGTCGATCACGGCGGCGAGCCCGGCAAGGGTCCGATGCCGGTACAGGACCGTCGGTCGTGGCAGCGCGGGCCGATGCTCGGCCAGGCTCGCGAACAGTTCCAGCACACCGATCGAGTCCCCACCCAGTGCGAAGAAGTCGTCGTCCCGCCCGACCGATGTCACGCCGAGCCGCCGCGCCCACAGGTCAGCGAGCAGCCGCTCGGTCGCGGTCCGGGGCGCATTCGTCTCGGATGCCCCGGCGGGCGCGGCCGGCCCCGATTCCAGGGCCGCGCGGTCGGTCTTCCCGGCTGCGGTCAGCGGCAGTTGCGGCACCACCTCGAACCGGCTCGGCACCAGATAGTCCGGCAACAGCCCGGTCAGGTACGCACGCAGCGACGGCCCGTCGGCCGAGGACGACTGCACCCAGGCGACCAGCCGCTGCCCTTCGACCCGGACGGCGACCCGCTCCACCGCGGAATGCTGCCGCAACACCGCCTCGACCTCACCGGGCTCGACCCGGAACCCGTGCAGTTTCACCTGATCGTCGGCCCGCCCGCGGAACCACAGCACCCCGTCGCCGTCCCGCGCCGCGAGGTCGCCGCTGCGATACCAGCGCCGCCCGTCGCGCTCGACGAACGCCGCCCGCGTCTGCTCCGGATCGTCGAGATAACCGTCGGCCAGCCCCGTGCCGCCGATGTGCAACTCGCCGACCTCACCGTCGGCACAGAGCCGCCCGTCCGCCGCGATCACCTCCACGACCGCCCCGCCGATCGGCCGCCCGATCGGCAGCCGGGTCGCGTCGTCACCCGGCCGCGAGTCGATGAGATGCCAGGTCGCGTTGATGGTCGTCTCGGTGGGCCCGTACAGGTTGGTGATCCGCTGCCCCGGACCGAGCAGGTCGAACCATCGCCGCACGTGCGCCGGCGACAGTTCCTCCCCGCCGACGTGCACCCACCGCAGCCGGGACAGATCGGCCCGACTTCGTTCGGCGGCCGTCAGCACCCGCTCCCAGAGCGTCGGCACCGAGCTCCACACCGTCACCCGGTCTCGCTCCAGTCGCTCCACCAGCAGTTCCGGATCCCGTACGGTGTCCCGGTCCCATGCCACCACGGTCGCGCCCACCAGCAGCGGGGCGAGCAGTTGCCGCACCGAGGCGTCGAAGCAGATCGACGCGGTCTGTGCCAGTCGATCCCCTTCCCGATAGCCGAAGGCGGTGATCGCCCAGTCCAGGTAGTTGACCATCGCCCGGTGGCTGACGGCGACGCCCTTCGGGCGCCCGGTCGATCCCGACGTGAAGATGACGTACGCCGTGTCCGCCGCCGTGTCTTCCACAGCCGCCGCGGTCGCGCCCGTCACCCGCACGTCCATCAGCGTGAACCCGCGCCGGCCGAGCGCTTCGGCCGCGACCCGCGTGCCGGCGTCGCAAACCACGACCTCCACCCCGGCCCGGCCGAGCTGGCTCGCCAGTCGCGCCGGCGGATGCGCGACGTCCATCGGCACCCACGCCGCACCTGCCTTGAGGATTCCGACCACGCCGATCACGGTGTCCGCTCCGGGGCTGGTCAGCAGCCCGATCCGCCGCGGCCCGCCATCCACCAGCCGCCCAGCGAGCCGGTCGGACGCGACATCCATCTCCCGATAGGTGAGCACCGCGCCGTCAGTCATCACCGCCGCACCCTCCGGAGTGCGCCGGGACTGCTGCCGAATCCGCTCCACCACCGAAGCAGGGGCCGGCGAACCCACGTCATCCCGCACGGCCTCTCCTCCGGCGAGCGCGATGATCTCCGCGAGATGCTCCTCCGCGAACCGTGCCACGGTCGCGTGCCGGAACACCGCGATCGGATAGTTCCAGGAGAAGTGCAATGCCCCGTGCTGCTCGAAGCAGACCAGCCCCAGCCGCGTGGCCGCCGACGCCGTCCCCGCTGTCGTGGCAAGCACGTTCGTCCGGCTCTGGCCCACGCCGGGGAACCGCGCGAAGCTGAAACTCGCCGGGCTCACCGTGCGCGGCCCCGCTCCGCTCGGCTCCAGCATCCGCGCCAGGTCCACTGTCGACACCGATCCGTGCTGCTCGGCTTCGAACCACGCGTCACGCAACCGGGCCGCCAGGATCACGGCCGGTTCGCCCACGCGCACGTCGGCGGCGAGCACCGGCAACGTGTCGGCGAACGGTCCGACCATCCGCTCGATGCCATCGAGCCGGGCGGTCCGCCCCGCCCTGGCCACCGAAACTGGCACGGACTCCTGCCCGCTCCACCGCGCGAGGCATCGCACATAGCCGGCCAGCAGAAGATGAAAAACGGACACGCCGGCAGTCCACGCCGCCGCGGTCAGCCGGTCGCCGATCTCCCTTTCCAACACCCTCTGGTGTACGCCGAACGGTGCCGACGGTTCCTCCTCGGCCGCACCGTCGAACGGCAGCCCGAGCCGTGGATATTCGGACAGGGACGCACGCCAGTATTCGACGTCGGCCGAAGCGGGCGGGACTCGCCGTGCCTCATGGTCGGCGAACGTCACCGGTAGAGGCGCTGCCGGCTCCTGTCCTTCATAGATCGTCCAGAGCTCGTCCCCGAGCACCGCGATGCTGTATCCGTCGCCCGCCGCGTGATGCATCACCACGACGAGATGGGCGAGTTCCTCCCCCGCCACCACGAGGACCGCCCGGATCGGTCCTTCCCGGCTCAGGTCGAACGTCCGGTTCCGCAGTTCGGCGTCCAGCTCCGCCACCGACGCGTCCCACTCGCCAGTCGATGCGAGCGGTTCGGCACCGCTCCTGACAACCGTGTACCACTCCGGTCCCCGGCTGCTGCCGGGCGCCACGAAGTACTGGCCGTCCGGACCGAATCGCACCCGCAGCATCGGATGCCGTCGCTCCAGTTGAGCGAAGGCACGCCCCAGCCGTCCGGAATCTATCGGCCCGCCAAGGGTTTGTCGCACATAGGCGTAGGCCGGGACCGCGGGATAGAGCCGTCCCGTCGTGACGAAGGCCCGCTGCACCGGACTGAACGGGAATTCCGTCGCTTCCGGCCCGGCCAGATGCCCGACGAGTTCCCCGATCGTCCGGTGTTCGAAGAACAGTGTCGTCGACAGCGTTCGTCCGAGCCGTTTCTCCAGCTCCTTGACCATGTCGACCGCGGTGAGCGAGTCCAGTCCCAACGCCAGGAACGGCTCGTCGGTCCCGATCGATTCCGCTTCCCGCGCCAATGGTCCGGCCAGCAGCTCCCGGACGAGCGCCACCAGGGCGGTATGCCCCCACCCATTCCCGGCGGACGTGGCCGGCCCCGGCGAGACTTCTACCCTGGCCGCCCCTCCGGCGGGTGTCCGGCCGGGAGCCCCTCCCGTCGTCAACGACTTGCCGGGACGCTCCCCGGTCGTCGAGGACCCGCCGTCCACCAGCCCGTTCCCGAGTGCTACGGTCGGTGCGGCAGTCGCTGGTCGCGTACCCGCCACGGTGATCATCACTTGGTGAGCGCCGAGCCCGGCCGCCGCCCACAACACCTCCGGCAGCCGTTCGATCGGCAACATCCCGTCGCCGGTGTTCGCCGGACCCCGAGGGGTGTGTACGGCCGCGAGGCCCGCGCCGGCGAGCGCGGGAAGGTTGACCGCCACGAACGGGCGGCCCGCGGCCCGTTCCGCCGCCGCGAAAGCGTCCAGGAAGACATTGCCTGCCACGTACTCACCCAGCGCACCGGCAAGCCCCGGCCGCACCGACGAGATCGAGGACAACGCCACCACCAGCGGCGGGGGCTCCCCCAGCGCACGAGTGAGCAACATCGTCCCGCGTACCTTCGCGGCCAGCCCGGCGGCCAGCTCGCCGGCGGTCTTGGTCCGCAGGCTGCCCGGCCGCACCACACCGGCGGCCTGCACCACGACGTCGAAATCCTGGCCGGCGACCAGCGCCGCGACATCCGCCGCGACACTCACGTCCGCCACCCGGTACTCCGCTTCGGCCCCCAGCCCACGCAACTCGTCGAGAAGCGCGACGGGCGCCGCGGAACGGCCCGCGAGCAACAGCCTCGGCCGGCCGCGCCGGGCCAGGTGCCGGGCGATCTCGGCACCGGCCGCCCCAGCCCCTCCGACGATCAGGTAACTGCCGTCCCGGGGCACGGCCGGCATGTCGGCGGTGCTCTCCTCCTCGTAGTCCGACGGCACGAAGACCCGTGTGAGCCGTCGGCCGGCCCGCCAGGCGACGATCTCCGCGGGTCCGGCGGCCGGCACCGCCTTCTCGGCCTCGACGGCCGCGGTCCGGGCCTCTTCCGTGTCGTCCGAGCAGAGGTCGACGATCCGTACACCGGCGCGCGGATTCTCGTCGGCGAAGGCCATCGCCAGCCCGGCCCAGACCGCGTACCCGGGACGCGGCCGCTCCGCGCCGATCGCCCAGAGGTCGCTGGTCACGATGAGCAGAAAGCCGTCCGTCGGCGCCGCGGCGATCGCCGCGAAGGCGGTCTCGGCCGCCTCGGTGTCGGCGACCAGGACCGTCACCGCCGGGTCGTCCCCCGGTTCCCGGGACGCTGAGCCCGCCGGCCCGGGCGTGACCGTGGCTTCCCCGGCTCCGGGCCAGGTCGGTGCCGTGTCACCGGCACGGGTGGACGTCTTGTCCGGGAGTGGAGTTTCGCTCCAGGCCGGAACGGACAGGACCGGCCGTGGCGGGTCGGTGATCCAGTAGCGGCGCCGCTGGAACGGATAGGTGGGAAGGTCCACCCGACGCGTCCCGGTGTCGAGCCCGGCGCGGTCGAGGGGAACCCCGCGCGACCACAGCTCCCCGACCGTGGTCAGGAGCCCGGCCGCGTCCCGGCCCGCGAAGAGAGCCGCCGTTCCCCGTACACCTGCTCGCGGTTTTGCCTTCTCGCGTACGAACGAGGAAAGCGTGACCGAACCACCCACCTCGACCATCGTGTCGAAGCCGGCCTCACGCAGCCGGATTGCGGCCGCCGCGAAGAGGACCGGGCGCACCGCATGGGCCGCCAGATAGGGCGCGTCGAAGGCGGCACCCCACTCGCCGGTGACCGTGCTGATCTGCGGAATCACCGTGGCGCGAGGCGGTGGCGCCAACCGGCCGAGCTGATCGGTGATCGGCTCCATCGCCGGCGAGTGGAAGGCGTGCGAGACCGCGAGGCGGCGGGTGACCACGCCGTGCGCGCCGAGCCGGGCCGTGACCTGCTCGATCGCCTCGAGCGTGCCGGCGAGCACCACCCGTTCCGGGCCGTTCTCGGCCGCGACGACCACGCCGTGCGCCGCGAACCCATCCGGTGCGCCCTGGGCGGCGTCGCGGGTCAGCAGGCCGGCGATCTCGGAGACGGACGCGGCGACGGCGAGCATCGCACCGGGCGCGGCGAGAGCGGCGGTGAGCCGGCCCCGCTGGGCCGCCAGCAGGACAGCCTCGACCGCGGTCAGACGGCCCGCCGTGACGGCGGCGGACAGTTCCCCGACGCTGTGGCCGGCGACCGCGCCCGGCCGGACCCCGTAGGCGGCGAGCTGCGCCGCCTGGGCCACCCCGAAGGCGACCACCAGCGGTTGAGTGACCTCCGTCCGGGCCAGTTCCGCGACCGGGACCGTCGGATCGATGCACCACTCGGCCAGGGTCCGGCCGGCGATCGGGCCGGCCGCCGCGGACATCTCGTCGAGGACCGCACGGAACACGGGAGCGGTGGCGTACAGGTCGGCGCCCTGCCCGGGCCGCTGCGTGCCCTGTCCACCGAACAGGAACGCCAACCGGCCCGGCCGTCCGAGCGGAGACCCGGGCGCCACCGCGGCGAGCTGCTCCGCGAGGTCGTCTCCGGCGACCAGGGCGATCCGGTAGGGCCCATCGTCCCGGGCCGACGAGGCCGTCGCGCAGACGTCCGCCGTCCGCAACTCCGGATGCTTCCGCACATGGACCGCCAACTCGGAGGCCGCCGCCCGCAGAGCCGGCCCGGATCGCGCCGAAAGCGTCAGCAGATGCGGCCCGTCGGCCCTGTCGCCTTCACGGGAATCATCCGTCTGATGGGCCGCGACGATGACGTGGGCGTTGGTCCCGCCGAACCCGAAACCGTTGACACCGGCGATCAGCGCCCCGGTCCAGGGCCGATGTTCGGTGACCACCTCGAACCCGGCCGCGGCCAGGTCGAAGCGGGGTGATGGCCGGTCGTGGTGCAACGACGGGGGCAACTCCCGATGCCGCAGTGCGAGGATCACCTTCACCAGTGCCGGCATGCCCGCGGCGTTGAGCAGGTGACCGATGTTCGTCTTGACCGAGCCGAGGAAGCGGGGACGACCGTCCGGCCGGGGCGGGAACGCGTAGGCCAGCGAACGTGCCTCGACGGGGTCGCCGACCGCGGTCCCGGTGCCGTGCGCCTCCACATAGCTGACCTCGGCCGGGTCGACACCGCTGTTCCGGTAGGCGTCCGCGATCACCTCTCGCTGGAGCGACGGATTGGGCGCCATCAGACTCAGCGAGCGGCCGTCGTTGTTGACGGCGGTGCCCCTGACCACGGCCAACACGCGATCGTCACCAGCATCGGCGAGGCGGGTCAGGATCAGAACGGCCCCGCCCTCCCCCGGCACGAACCCGTCAGCGCCCACGGCGAACGCCCGGCACCGCCCGGTCGGCGACAGCGCCCGTGCGTCGCCGAGCAGCATCTCGCCGGTGGCGGTGAGGTTGAGGTTCACCCCGCCGACGACCGCGACGTCGCAGTCCCCCGCCGACAGGCTGAGCCGGGCCAGATGCAGCGCCACGAGCGCGGACGAGCAGGCGGTGTCGACCGCGAGCGCCGGACCCCGGAGGTCCAGCAGATGTGCGACACGGGCAGCTGTCAGGTTTCGGAGCGTCCCGGTGAGCGCATGCGCCGCGGTGCCCCCGACAGCGCCGCCGAGCGCGCCGGCGACGATCTCGGGATACCCACTCTCGCCGACAGCGGCGAACACCCCGATCCGCCGGCCCGTGCGGTGCGGTCCGGCATATCCGGCCCGTTCCAGCGCCTCGTGGGCAAGTTCGAGGAAGATCCGGGCATGAGGATCGAGCAACCGCGCCTCGTCCTCCCCGATCCCGAAGAATCCGGCATCGAACAGGGCCGGATCCGCCAGGAAGGCCCCGTGCCCGCCGTCGGCCCATCGGGTCACCGGCGTGACGCTGTCCCGCCCAGCCACAAGGTTGGCCCAGAATTCCTCCGGCGTATCCGCCCCGGGAAACCGGCACGCCATTCCGACAACCGCCAACTCCTCGCGCCGACCGATGTGATCCGGGGGCGAGGCGGCCTGGGCCCTCGCGGGTTCCAAGTCGGGTTGCGGGGAAGGCGGAGGCGTCAATCCGACGGCCTCGTCGGCCTCGTCGGCAAGGAGCCGGTCGGCGAGGGCGGAAACGGTCGCGCAGTCCCTCAGCGTCGCCGGATCGAGGGTGCGGCCGAACGCGTCTTCCAGCGCTGCCAGCACCTCCATGGCTGCCAAGGACGATCCGCCGATCGCCAGGAAACGGTCCTCAGGTTCGATCGTCTCCACCGGCATTCGCAATACGCGGGCCCAGATTGCCCGGACCACGCTCTCCACCTCGGCACGGCTCAGAGGCGCTCCCGCAGCCAACGACGCTTCAGCGGTCGCGACGGTCCGGCCGGTCGGCGGCGGCGCCTCCGCTGACGAGGCGGGCGTGGTCGTGGTCGTGGTCGTGGTCGTGAGACGGTCGCGGAGAGGTTGGCGTCGAAGCTTTCCGCTCGTCGTTCGAGGGAAGGCGCCGGTGGGGACGATCTCGACGCGGACCTGGTCATAGGCGAGGGCCTCCGCCACCCGGGCGCGGACCAGAGCGGTCAGACCCGCCAGGTCGGGACGGACGGCGGGGGCCGACAGGAAGACCGTGACCTGTTCGCGGCCCTGCGACGGGTCGGTCACGCCGACCACAGCGACGGGGCCGGAGCCCAGTCCAGGGGTGGCGGACGCAACCTCCTCCAGGTCGGCGGCATGGAAATTCCGGCCGTGGATGAAGAGGACGTCCTTGTCCCGGCCGGTCACGCAGAGGCGGCCGCCGCGCAGGAAGCCCAGGTCGCCGGTGCGGAGCCAGTCACCGTCGAAGGCTGCGGCCGTGGCGGCGCGGTCGCCGTGATAGCCGCGGGTGACGTTGGGCCCGCGAACCTGGATGTGCCCGACCAGGAAGTCCTCCAGCACCATGCCCGTGTCATCGACGATGCGCAGCTCGCAGCCCGGCACCGGATAACCGACGTCCATGAATGACACGGCCGGCAGGAGACCACGTCGGCCGGCCGAGTCCCCAGGCGCGGCAGAGACGGTGGGGTTGCCCGTGGGGCCGGCGGGAAGAGGCAGGGCGACGCCGCGGGACAACGCCGCACGGCTCAGGTGGAGTGGGACGGCGATCTCGTTCAAGGGTGGGCAGGCGACCGCGACGGTGGCTTCGGCCATGCCGTACACCGGCTTCATGGCGTCGGGTGCCAGCCGTGCCCGGCGAAGCCGGGAAGCGAACGTCGCCCAGACCGACGGGGAGATGGGCTCGGCCCCGACCATCAGCAGGCGGACGCTGCTGAGGTCGAACTCGTCCAGCATCTCCTCAGGAACGCGGCGGTTGACCAGGGCCAGGGCGAAGTTGGCGGCCGACAGGATCGTGGCGCGGTGCCGGGAGGCGGTGCGCAGCCACAGCTCGGGGCGTTTCGCGAAGGCGAGCGGGCTCACCCGAATCTGGCGGCAGCCCGCGTGCAGCGGCACGAGGTGAGTGCCGATCAGGCCCATGTCGTGGAAGTACGGCATCCAGGTGACCGCGATGTCCGTGCTGGTCACGCGGCTGATGTGGGCCGCCTGCTCCAGGTTCGCGACGACGTTGGCGTGGGTCAGTTCGACGCCCTTCGGCGTACCGGTGCTGCCGGAGGAGAACTGGAGGAAAGCGAGGTCGTCCGGACGGACCCGAACGGGGCTGGAAAGTGGATGCGCGGATCGCAGGTCGCGTGGCGACATCAGGATGGCGCCGGGCGTCGCGGTGTCGCCCGCCAGCGGCGGATCGCCTAGGTGGCGGCGGACAGCGGCGAGGCGCTGGGCTTCCGGCGGGAGGGGCACCGGAACGACGCCGGCGACGATCGCGCCCCAGAAGAGGCCCAGGAAGTCGACACTGTCATCGGCGACCACCAGCAGCGGGTCACCGGGGCGCAGGCCCGCCTCGCGCAGGCCTCCACCGATGCGCAGAGCATCGGCGAAAAGCTCGGCATAACTGGTGAAACGGTCGTTGTCGCCGACGTGGACCAATCCCTGGCCGGGTGCGACAGTGGCGGCTCGGACCAGCACATCGGTCAAGGTCATGATCAAGGCCCTATCGACGGGGTCGGTGCGTACGCACGCCCAAACCTGGCCGTGCCGCGTCGTACATCAATCCTTCACGAAAAAGCCGAGGTCGGGCCTACGACCGGCAGACCGGCCGCCGGCTCGTGCCAGCCGCACCCGGCACAACGGCCTGTACCGATCCACAACCGGCGACGGCGATGTCAGGCGGCAGGTCTGGCTTGGGTAATAGCGGTAACGGGCACCATGCAGCTCCGGCGCCCGTCTGGTACGCCGCAGGTCAGGCGGTCCACTGGTAGACGCCGAGATCCACCAGGCGGACCGCCGAGGCGAACAGCAGGAAAGCCCCGACGCCCAGTGTGCCGATGCGGACCTTCCGACCGCGGAACACCGCCGCGATACCGAACAGGAAGAGGGCGGTGGCGAGCAGCACCGTGACACCGTCGAACTTGTCGCCGTACTCGTCCAGGAACTCGCCGCGCTCGTTCTCGCTCGCGGCCTGCTTCTCCATCTCCTCGCCCTTATCCCACTGCTCGATCGTGTAAGGGTTGCCCTCGACATCGTCGAACGGAGTGTCCGCCCCGTCATCGGGCTGCTTCTCCCACCACTCGATCGCCTTGACCAGGTTGTCGTCCATAACGGTTTCGCGCAGGTACACGGGCACACCACTGTCGTCATCCTGAGCCGCGATGACGTACTGGATGAACTGCTGCTGATCCGCGTTGTTCTGCTGAGTACCCTGGTCGTACCACTGACCGGCCTCGCTGGAACTGAGCGTGGCCTTCGTGAACTCCTTCTGCGAGTCCCCGCCCGCAAGACTGCCCTGGAACGCGGCCCACGCGGTCAGCGTAGCGGCGAGTCCGAGAAGAACGGCGACTACCAGTTCGAGGCGGTCGACCTTCTCTCTGACTACGGGCGCGGCGTTCTCCGCAGGGACGGGATCAGAGGGATAGCTCACGACAGACTTCCTTCCAGCAGACCCGGGACGGCCCCGGACGCGAGGCATGATCCTCATCAAATGCGCCCACGCCCGCAAACGCCCTCCCTGGACATCGGGCAAGGCACTTGAGGACCTTGCACGGACGAGTCCTAGTAGGACTCGGCGGCTGATTGTCGTATGTCGCTGGTAGCCCTTCGGGGTGATGTCTGGCCGCATGACGTGCAGCGGAGCCCTCGTTCAACCGGGGAACATCGGGTGGTCGCGGCACGAACGGCGCGAACCTGCGACGATGGCTCGACGTCTGCGAGCACCCGGTGGCGCATCGACAAGTTGAGATGCTTGTCAGCCTGATCTTATCCAGACGTGCACTCAAAGAATGCCCAATAGATCAGCGGTTCCCGGTCGGTCGGCTCGGCGAGCCGGGGATCGGTCGAGGGGTCGACGATCGGCCCGAGCCGGCCGGCGAAAGCGGTGTCCACCGGCGCCACGACGGCACCGGCGGCCGGCCGTCGTCCCGGCGCACCACGCCCGTGACGGCCGCTTCGCGGTTTCTCAGCGGTGTGAATCGAGCCACTCCTGAATCTCGGTGATGACCTGCTTGTCGGGTTCGCCGAACTCCGGGGAGAACTTCCGGGTGACGTTCATGGTATGGGCCATGCCGGGGTAGATGACGAGCTTGTGGTCCTTGTCGCCGGCCGCGGCGACGGCGGTGTCGGCGACGATCGCGATCCGGCCGTCGTGGTTCTTGTCGGTACGGGCCAGCACCTTCCTGCCGTCGAGCAGCACGGAGCGGAGCTGGTCGGCGACCTCCTTCGGCTGACCCACCAGGCCATCGGCAGCCTCGACGGCGGTCAGCTGACCGTCGCCGTTGAGGTCGAACTCGTCATGCATCTGCACCAGCAGGCGACCGTAGATCTGGAAGGTCAGCAACTCCTTGATGGGCTTGCCGACAACCCCCATCTCGACCACGCCGAAAACGCTATTTTCGGCGGCGGTCAAGATCTATCCCGCCTACTACCCACCCGCGGGTACCGCTAGCTCTACCCCGCGTCGCGGAAGGCCGGTCAGGCCAGGTATTACCTCGGAGGGAATTGTTGGGCGGCGGCCGCGGGCGCAGAGTTGCCGGCATGACCAACTACGAGATCCACACGATCGACACCGCACCGGACTACGCCAAGCAGCCGTTCGCGATCCTTCAGGAAGCTTTCGGCTTCATTCCGGGTGTGGCGGGCGCGATGGCGAACTCGTCGCCGTTGCTGAACTCGTTCTTCTCCGCCTTCGGCCACTTCCGCGGCGCGGGCACGTTCTCCCCGGCCGAGCGGCAGGTGCTGCTGCTGTCGAACGCGGTCGCCAACAACTCCGCTTGGGCGGTCGCGTTCCACACGCTGGAGGCGCTGGCCGACGGTGTGCCGCCGGCCGAGGTCGACGCGATCCGGCAGCGCCGGCTTCCCACCGACGCGCGGCTCGCCGCGTTGTCGGCGCTAACCCAGGCCCTGATCACCAGGCGGGGACACCTCGACGAGGCCGACACCGCGGCGTTCCTCGCCGCCGGATTCGACCGCAACCAGATCCTCGAGGTGGTCACCGGGGTGGCGATCTCAGCGATGACCAACTACGCGGCGACGGTCGCGGATCTCCCGCTCGAGGACCGGCTGCTCGAGCACAGCTGGAACCTTGAGCGCTGAGGGCCGGCGGAGCCGGGAATGAGGGATAGTGGCGTGATGTCCGAGGTCGGCACGCTGATCAGGCACTGGCGCAACGCCCGGGGCCTGAGTCAGCTGGCCTTGGCGGCCGGCTCCGTGGTCTCGTTACGGCACCTGTCGTTCATCGAGACCGGCCGGTCGAGCCCGTCCCGCACGATGGTGCTCAAACTGGCCGAGGTGCTCGATGTGCCGTTGCGGGAACGCAACAGCCTCCTGCTCGCTGCGGGCTTCGCGCCGGTCTACCCGGAGTCGGCGCTCGACGCTCCGGAACTGGCCGCGGTTCGCGGCGCCCTCGACGTCATCCTCGCCCAGCAGGAGCCCTATCCCGCGCTGGTCATCGACCGGGACTGGAACATCCGGCAGGTCAACGGCGCGGCCACCCGATTCTTCGAGTTTCTGCAGGCCGGGCATGACGCCGCGGCGCCGGGTCCGCCGAACGTGCTTCGCCGGATGTTCCACCCGGACGGTGTCCGGCGATACGTGACGAACTGGCCGGAGGTCTGCGAGGCCCTGGTACGCCGGGTGCGCCGTGAAGCCATCGGCGGGGTCACCGACGAACGCGCGCAAACCATCCTCCGGGAGGTGCTGGCATACCCGGGTGTACCGGCCTCACTTCGATCGCTGGACGCCAGCACGCCCACGTTGCCGGTCATACCCATTCAGTACGCCCGCGACGGGCGCCGGTTCGACTACTTCTCGACCGTGACCACGCTCGGCACCGCGCAAGACATCACGCTGCAGGAACTCCGCATCGAATGCTTCTTCCCGACGAACGACCTCACCCGCGACCACGCACGCACGCTGGCCGCACCCGCGTCTGATCGGTAGGGGCGAAAACCGCGTCCCTGCGGTGGTCGGCGACGGTGGTGCAGGCGCAAATCCCTGCTCTGGTTCGTACCGATGGTGGCGCTGGCACCACCGGCATTCGTGCATGCCTGTGTCATCGATCGGCACGCCCGTCCTCCGTAGCGTTCGTCGTACGTTGCGCGGATGGAGCTCTGATGGCCGACCGTCCCCGGCGAAGATGGAGGTAGGTGAACTATGAGCAAATCGATCGCGGTGTCGGTGCTCGCGTCCGAACCGCTGCGAGAGATGGGCATCACCGCGATGCTGAAACGGTTGCCGGAGCTGTCCGTCCGGCGGTTCTCCCCGAACGTACACAGCGATGTCGTCGTGGCCGACCTGAGCCGGCTCGTGTTGCCGACGCTGAGGCCCCTGCAAGAGGCCGCGCGGGCACACGGGTCGGTCGCGGTCATCGTCACGGACGGCCGCGAGGCGGATCCCGCGGCCATGTTCAAGGCGGGCGTCGTTACCGTCCTGCACATGGTCGAGGCGACCCAGGCTAACCTCCTGTCCGCTGTTCAGAACGCGGCCGCGATCGACCGTCTGGGGATGGCGGTGCCCCGGAACGACTTGACCGACCAGATCCGCCGCCTCGAAAGGATCAACGGCGGAGACGGAGCGGGGCCGGTCCTCTCCGAACGCGAGGCCACCGTCCTCCGTCATCTGGCCGCCGGGCTCGAAAGCAACGAGATCGTGAAGGAGATGAACGTCTCGGAGCGGACCCTCAAGTACATCCTCTGGTGCGTCATGAGTCGCTTGTCGCTACGCAACCGGGTCCACGCGGTGGCTACCGCGATCCGGGCCGGTGTCATCTGACCACCAGGTCAGCCTTTGATCACGAGCCGAACGGCACCGTGGCCGTGATCACCGTCGGCCCCCCGGACGGCGACTCCACGGCCAGCTTTCCGTCGAGGACGACCAAGCGCCTGCGGAGCCCTTCCAATCCTCCTCCCGGACGTGGAACCGCACCGCCCGCGCCGTTGTCGCGGACAGTCATCCGAATCTGGCCGCCTCTGGTGAGGACCTCGAGGTCGATACGATCGCAGCCGCTGTGGCGAACGGCGTTGGTGATCAATTCAGCCGCGGTGAAATACAGGGCGGACTCCATCGGCGCGGGAAGCGCCCGTGGCACATCGGCGCTCAGCCGCACCGGCACGGCGGCGGCAAGCACCAATTCCTCCAGGCCACCGGAAAGGCCCCGCTCCGCCAGGACCGGAGGATGGATACCGCGAACGATGTCCCGCAGTCCCTCCAGCGCGGTGCTCGCGCTGGCACGAGCGTCCGCGACCATGCGCCGCACGGGCTCGTCGTCCCCGGCGAGCTGCTCGGCCATGCCCAGTTTCAGGCTCAGCGCGGTCAGCTGTGCCTGCGCCCCATCGTGCAGATCACGTTCCAAGCGGCGAAGCTTCGCCTCACCGGTGTCGAGCGCGTCGGCCCGGTCCTCGTTTGAGCTTGGCGATCCGGCCGACGAGCACGGCTCCCCGGGTCGGTCGTAGCAGGACCCTCGCGAGCCGGCGCTCGACGGACAACAGCAGACCCTGGAGGAAGAACGTCAGTACGCCCACCCCCACTGCCCGCATGACGAGAAGCCAAGCCTGGGCCGGCCCCGTGATCAGTGACCCGTTCAGATTCAGCGTCTCACCGTCGGGCCCGACAGCGAGCAGCAGGGGTGCCATCAGACCGGCGGCCGTCCACACCCAGAGAACGACGCTGACGATGGCCACCGGCAGCAGAAAGACTCCATTCGCCAGGTGCCACATCACGTCGCGCCAAGTCGCGGGATCCCCGGCGAGGACCCGTAGGCGTGCGGTGAGCCCGCCGGGAAGCGCCGGGTACGAAGCAGGAACGTCGAGGCGGGCCCGCCAGCGGTTCGATACCCGCCGCATCGCACGAAGCGCGAGGTCGAGCAACGGCAGCCCGACTCCGGCCAGGCACAGCAGCGCCGAAGCCGCCACGGCCACGATCAGGGCAAGCGCGATGAGGCCGCGGACACCATGGTCAGCACGTCGCGGATCCCAGGAGTCCATCGCTTCACGTCGTTCGCAACTCCTCGGATCAGCCACCGGACACGAGGCGGCGGGACGCGCGCCTGATGTCTGGTGCGAAGTAGGCGACGTCGGTGAAGACCGGCTTCGCATCCTCGTTGTTCTCCCATTCGCAGTCCGAGCCGAAGCTGACGATGCCTACCTGTTCCCATCGGCCGTGGGCGAGCCGGCGAAGGCCCGGTCCACCGGGGTCACCGTGGCAGAAACTACGCCGGTTCACCGTTCGCGTACACAGGTACTGGTCGTAGTGGTCCGGGTTCTCCCCGCACTGCGCGTCGGGCAGGAACGGCAACTCCACCTTCTGCAGGTGACGCTGCTGCTCACCTTCCCAGGACGCCGCACCCCACCCGGTGACGGTGACCGTCTCCGGATCGATGCGATCGGTCGCCAGCGGCAGCGTGGGCAACGACATCGGCGCGGCGAGCTTCAGCAGGCCCCAGTCGTTGTCGAACCATTCGCCAGGTGGCGTGTACGTGGCCACCGAAGCCACCGTGTCGCGGGCCGGGTCGGCCAGGTCGACCACGCCGGCAACCACCGTGAAGCCGTCTCCGGGGCGGTCGTCGAGGCAGTGCTTGGCGGTGAGCACCAGGCGGGGTTCGATCAGGGTCCCGCCACAGTCCACCGGCAGCAGCCGGACCATCCAGGAGAACTCACCGGGCGCCACGGCCTCACCGCCGCTGATGGCTCTCGCCGGCGTGGCCCCGGCCAGCACCACCACCGCGGCCATGACCAACACCGCCCGGAGCCTGAGCAGAACCATGGCGATCTCTCCCTGGGAAGTAGTTGATCGGTACTCATATACCTCGCGGATGGATCAGTGTAGGAGCAGCCGCAGGGCCGGAGGCTCGGTTTGTCCCAAAGGGAGAACCTGTCGGCCCGGGCGGCCGCTTCCGGACCGAAATGGCAGCGCGGCCGGCTCGTCCTTACGGCAACGGCGTCAAGGCCCACATCGCCAAGGGCGGCCGGCTCATCTCGGTCGACGGCGCGCCGCTGGCCGGCCTGCCCGCCTCGGCCGGTGCGGCCATTCCGGCGGTCATCAGCGGTCGGCATCTTGCCGACTGCCCGGTGAACAGCACCGTCGCCGCCTGCGCCGGCACCTCCGCCGCGGGCCGGGGAGGCTACACCTTACGTACAAGGCGCCGGGTACGATCCGACGACGCTGAACGCCGTCTCGGTCAGCTCCGGAACCACCGCTTCGACGTGTGGACGCGCCGGGACTGGGCGGCCGAAGCCGCCGTCAGCGGATCAGGCGTGATCATCGGCCATCTCGGGACGAACGTCGTGATGCGGTTCTTCCCGCTGTTCTTGGCATGATAGAGGGCCAGATCGGCACGATGGATGACCAGTTCAGCGTCGTCCTCGAAACTCGTCGGCGTGGCAATGCCGATGGAGACCCCGATGCGAACCGTGTCGCCGTCAATCGTGTACTGCTCGCTGAGGTGCAACTGAACGCGCTCGGCGACGGCAAGCGCGTCGTGTTCGCCGTCGTTGAGTCCTCGGCAGAGCACCACGAACTCATCACCGCCGAACCGGCTGACGTAGTCTTCCGGACGGGTCGCGGCGATCAATCTTTGGGCGACCTGGCGGAGCAGTTCATCGCCGGCCCGATGGCCGAAGGTGTCGTTCACCGGCTTGAAGCCGTCGAGGTCGAGGAAGAGGACGGCGAACGGGCGCCTGTGCGCGATGGCGTTCTCGGCCCGCTCGTGCAGCAGCGAGCGGCTGGCCAGCCCGGTGAGCGGGTCATGCTGCCGGGCTTTGGCAAACCGCGCCGAGCTGGCCAGCGTGGCGGCGCCCAGGCCCCGCCCGGAGCTGTCCAACACCACCAGCCACGGCGTCGAGGCGTTCACGCTGTTCGCCAGCGCGGCGCCAAGACCAGAGACCGGCCCGGCGAAGGCGGTGTTGGCGTATTCTCTGGTTCTCTGGTCGCTCGCGCGGAGATTGTCGCCGATCAGCCCGGCGGCGAGCCGACCCCGCTGGTCGAAACCGTCCAGGATCCCCGAGCGGGTTTCCGCCTGCGTACGGACGAGATAGAACCCAGCCCCGCCGACCAGCCCGAACGCCACCACCACGATCAGCGCCGCGTACCCGCCGCCGAGGACCATTGTGCAGTAGCCGTTCACGTCGGTGCACTTGAGGTTCTGACCCTTGGCCGGCGCGTTGTGCGGCTTCGGCGGGCCGCGGTGACCCGCATGCCGTCCGGCAGCCACCCAAGGTGTAGTGCGCCCTGGCCGGCTGAACGGGCTGCGGCTTCAGTGCCTCGGCGATGGCCAGTGACTCCGGGCGGCTGAGCGGTTCCCGGTTGGTCAACGGCAGGAATGTGGCCCAGGCCGTGCCGTCATACTTCCAGGCGAGCGCCGACGTCGAGCAGTACCGCGATCTCACCCTGAGCACCGACTACGACGTCGCACCCTGATATGCCTCCCGCGTATCGTCGCGTCCCATGGTGGTGCACTTCCGAACCTCGGGACGTCCTTCTCCGCACCGGATCGATGCGTGGAGTGAGGCCGTCGGCCGGTTGCTGCTACCTCTACAGAGCCGTGCCGGCACCGATGGTTTCGACGCGAAGATGCTCGTGGGTGACATCGGTCCTCTCCGAGTGTCCGAATTGCTCACACCACCTGGTGAGTGCGTCCGCACCCCGGCCCTGATCGGCGAGCAGAACCAGCGGTTGTATCAAGTCGACGTGATCAGCCGCGGGACCGTGACCGTCGAGCAGAACGGACGCCGGGCGCAGCTGGGCGCCGGCGATCTCGCGTTCACCGACCCGGCGCTGCCGGTCGCCTACAACAGTTCGGCATGCACCCACGTCAGGCTTTTGTTCCCTCGCACGATGCTCGCGCTGCCGGCCACGGACATCGCGACAATGACCGCGGTCCGCCTGGCCGGCGACCGGGCCAGCGGTGCGCTCCTGTCGTCACTCAGCCGCCAACTGCCGCAGCGCCTCGAGGACTACGATCCTGATGAGGAAGTACGCGTTGCCGCCGCGGTGATCGACCTGGTCAGTGTGACGTTGTCCACCCATCTCGGCCGCGCGGGCAGCATCACACCCGACGCCCGGCGTCGCGCCCTCATGCACCACATCCACGCCTACATCGACGTGCGTCTGGGTGATCCCGGGCTCAGCCCCGCGCTCATCGCCGACGCCCACCACATCTCCGTACGATTCCTGCACAAGCTGTTCGAGTCGCAGGAGTCGACTCTGTCGTCCTGGATCCGGCAACGCCGGTTGGATCGGTGCCGGGCAGCACTTCTCGACCCGGCTCAGAACCATCGGTCGGTCAACGCCATCGCCGCCACCTGGGGGATGGCGAACCCCGCGCATTTCAACCGAGCGTTCAAGGCCGCGTACGGACTTCCTCCCGGTGCATATCGCGCCGGCGCCGTGGTGCACCGGGAGCCGTACGGTGGTGTTACCCGGCCACGCCGTCGGTGAGGTCGGCGGGCACCGCCCCAGGCGGTCCCAGGATGACGTCGCCCATCTCCACGGCGATCCTGGTGAAAAGCTCGACGTCCACGGGTGTGTCGGGAGTCGCGAGTTCGGCAGGGGTGCCGGCCCGGGCAATGAGCTCGGCGAAGCCAGCCGGTGACGAGATCTGAAGCGCACGCACCCCCTCGGGGCCCGCTTGCAACGCGTGAGGCACATGCATCGGAATCGCGAAGTAGTCCCCCGGCCGGAGAGTCACCATTTCCGGACCGGCCCACACGGTGAGCGACCCCTCGACTATCCAGAACCGCTCGTCGTACCGCGTATGGACATGCAAGGCAGTTCGAGAACCCGCGGCGTTGACGTTGTCGGTGAAGTCATGGCGCCCGTCGGTGTCCGCGGCGGACGTGAGGATCGTGGTACGCAGATCCGCGCCCAGGACGAATGTGCTGAAGCTCAACGATGGTCCCTTCGATGGCGAGCGACTCTCCCCGTGGCCGCGGGCATGACGTGCCGTGGCATCACACGAGGCAAGAGCAGCATGCCGCGCCACGGGTGGCCGGTCATTGCCTCACGACGCACACCCGTTCGCTGCCGGCGCACGGTCTGACTCGGCTGTGGCGAGTCAGACGTCGTCACCGCCGAGGTACGTCAGCACCGCCTGGACACGCCGATGCTCCGTCTCCGAATGGGTGAGGCCGAGCTTGGCGAAGATCGAGTTGATGTGCTTGTTGATGGCACGTTCGGTGACCACCATGCGCTCCGCGATGGAGATGTTCGACCGGCCTTGAGCCATCAGCGACAGCACCTCGCGCTCGCGGGGCGTCAAGGTCGTCAGCGGCCGCGCATGGCTGGGACGGGCCAGCAGCTTGGCGATCACCTGCGGATCCATCACCGTGCCGCCCGCGGCCACCTGCCGGACCGAGTCGACGAAGTCCACCACGTCACCGACTCGGTCCTTGAGCAGGTAACCGACCGCGCCGGCACCGTCGGACAGCAGCTCCCGGGCGAACAGTTGGGCCACGTATTGCGACAGCACCATCACCGGTAGCCCCGGGATGGCCCGGCGCGCCTCGGTGACCGCACGCAGACCTTCATCGGTGTGCGTCGGTGGGAGACGTACGTCCACGACTGCCACGTCCGGAACGTGTTCGTGCAGTGCCACGCTGAGTTCCGGGCCGCTCTCGACCGCGGCGACGACGGTGAAGTCGTACGCGCTCAGCAGCCGGACCAGGCCGTCCCGCAGCAGGGCCGAATCTTCGGCGATCACGACACGCATGGCATCTCGGCAGTGATCACGGTCGGACCTCCGGTCGGTGAATCCACCCGCAACCGTCCGTCGAGCGCGGAGAGGCGCCGCCGCAGGCCTTCGATGCCACCGCCGGCTCGCGGAACCATATCCCCCGCGCCGTTATCACGGACAGTCATCCGGATCATCCCGTCCCTCGTGGCGACGGTGACATCGATCTGATCGCAGCCGCTGTGGCGGGTGGCGTTGGTGATCAGTTCGGCCGCGGTGAAGTACAGCGCGGACTCCAGAGGCGCCGGGAGTGACCGCGGGACGTCGGTGCTCAGCTGGACCGGCACGGCGGCGGCAAGCGCAAGCTCTTCCAGCCCGCCGGACAACCCCCGTTCGGCCAGCACGGGAGGATGGATGCCGCGAACAATGTCCCGCAGCCCTTCCAACGCCGTGCTTGCGCTGGCGCGGGCATCCGCGACCAGGCGGCGGACCGGCTCGTCCTCCCCGGCCAGCTGCTCGGCCATGCCGAGGTTCATGGTCAGCGCGGTCAGCTGCGCCTGCGCGCCGTCGTGCAGGTCACGTTCGATGCGACGCAGCTTCGCCTCCCAGCTGTCGAGCGCGTCAGCCCGGTTCTCGTTGAGCTCGGCGAGCCGGCCGGCGAGCACCGCGCGCCGGGTCGGCCGCAGCAGGTATCCGGCGAGAAGACGTTCGGCGGACAACAGCAGGATCTGCAGAAGGAAAGCCAGCACGCCTGCGGAGAGCGCCTGCAGGACGACCATGCCGGCGGTGGCCGGCCCGGTCACCAGCTGCCCATTCAGACTCAGCGTCGCACCGTCCGGCCGGAACACCAGCAGCAGTGGAGCCGCCAGGCCGGCAATCGCCGACATCCAGAGATAGACGATGATCAGGCCACCCGGAAGCAGGAGGACGAAACTCGCCAGAGCCCACGTCAGATCACGCCAGATGGCCACGTCGCACACCTGGGCACGCAGGCGGCCGACGATGCTGTCGGGCAACACCGGGTACGGAGCCGGTGCATCGTCGAGGCGCCTGCGCCGCCGGTTCGCCCGGCGCCGGAGTGCCTTGAAGGTCAGGTCCAGCAACGGCAGACCGATGCCGACCAGACACAGCAGCGCCGATGCCAGCGTGGCGAGGATCAGGGCAAGCGCGGCGAGGCCTGCGGACACCATGACCAGGACGTCGCGCGACCCGCGGAACCATCGTTTCATGTCATTCACCTTCGGCCGCGCCACATTCTCGGAGGGCTACCGGTCGGCGCCGTGCTCGCGAAGGGTCTGGTAGACCGTCTGAGCCAGGTCGGGCAGCTTGTCGGCATCCGAGTCCGTCGAACTGTTCACACCGATCGCGATGATCAGGCCGCTGCCGGGAAAGTACATGTGCAGGGTCCGGAAGCCGAGCGTGCCGCCGACGTACGTCCACACCGCATCGGTGGCTTCGGTGTAGTGCTGCGCCACGCCCAGCCCGAATCCGACCGGGTCGGTGGCGGTGGTCTCCTTGATCGGTGCGGAGGTGCTGACCGAGACGAGGCTCCGCAGCTCGCGCTGCTGCCTGGCCGGCAGCAGCCGGCCCTCGTACAGCGCCCGGTCCCAGGTCGCCATGTCCGCGAGTGAACTGATCAGCCCGCCGGCGCCCTGCGCCCAGGTCAGGGCGAGCGGCGGAACCGGCTTGTCCAGAAGTGCGGGCAGTCCCGCCTGCTTCAGGTAGCCGGCCGGCATCCGCGCGACGGTGTTCGCCCGGCACGTGTACGGCGCGTAGCACGTATCACGCAGGCCGAGCGGCGTGATGATTCGCTTGGTGAGCTGGTGAGCATAACTGTCGTGGGTCACCCGCTCGATGACCATCTGCGCGAGCAGATAGTTCGTGTTCGAGTAGCTGAACCCGTGCCCGCCCACCGGCTGTCGGGAGACGAACGAGACCAGCTGCTCGGCGGTGAACGTGGTCGCCGGATCGGCGGAGATCCTGGTACCGAAGGCTTCCGTGTTGGCATAGTCGGAGATCCCGCTGGTCATGTTGAGCAGCCGCTCGATCGTGACGTCACGCCACGGCTTGTACTGCGGAAGCCACTTGCCCAGCCGATCGTGGACGGACACCTTGCCCTCCGTCTCCAGCTGCAGCACCAGCACCGAGGTGAACGCCTTGGTATTACTGCCGATCTGCCACAGCGCCGCACCGGACACCGGCTGCCGGCCTCCGTACCGGGTCGTACCGGCAGCGACATCGACGGTCCCGCGGCGGTCGCGGTAGGTCGTCCGCAGCGACACCGCCGACACATGCTCGGTCACACCACGCTCGTTCAGATACCGGTCCAGATCACCCTTGAGATCATCGACGAGCGCCGTGCCATGCCGGGCGGCCGTGCCGGACGGAACCAGCGCCGCCTGCGCAACCGTGCCACTGCCGACGGCGAGAGCCGCGACGGCCGCCGAGATGAACCACTTCGTACCTCGCATCGAAATCTCCTGCTTTCTCGCTGAATCACTTACGGCTTGGGGCAGTTGAGGCCACCTGCGGGCAGCGTCCCGTTGACGTTCGGTAAGCCACAGTTGCTCCTTTCGGGTAGGAGCAACGCTATGGGAAACGACCTGCTCGATCGATAACACCAACATCCGTTCTGGTAGTGGCGCTAGCGCCACCAGCCGTTTCGGATGCGATCAGAATCCGAGAGTTGCCAGCCGCTCTTCGGTGACGGCCTGGACCTCGGCGATCACCGCAGGGTCGTTGGACCGTTTCGATGACGCGCGCAGGGCGCCTCGTGCGTAGAAGCCGCCGCTGCGACCGGCGGCATCCGGGGCCAGAGCGCGCAGGACGCTCCTCCGGGCCGCCTTCTCCGGGCCGGCGATCAGCAGAGGTGCGACCGGACGCAGCGCACGATCCATCCGGCCGGCCGAGCCACCGGCCTTGCGCCCGAAATCGGTGAAGACAGCGCCCGGATCGGCGGCATTGAAGGTCACCTGCGTCTCGTCGATCTGCCGGGCCATGGCGTACGTGTAGGCCAAGGCCATCAGCTTGGCGTTGGAGTACGCCCGAACCTGGCCGTAGCCGGCGGCATAACTCCAATCGTTGACCGGCTTGCCGATTCGCTCATTGATCGAGGTCACGTTGACCACCTGAGCGGGCACTCGCGCACGGCGGGCAGCCTGGCTCAGCTGATCGAGCAGGAGACGACACAACGCCGCGGTGGCCAGATGAACGACGGCGGTCGTCATCTCGATTCCGTCCGATGTCAGGCGCCGCTCACTGAACTGGGCGCCGGCGTTGTTGACCAGGACGTCGAGTCCGTCCGGCGCGAGTTCGCCCACCTGCGACGAGAGCGATCGCAGTTCGTCGACAGAACTCAGCTCCGCGTGTACGGCGACGAACCTGGCCGCCTCCAGGCCGGGCCTGCCGCTGAGAAGCCGCATCGCTTGCTCAGCCTTGGGCCGGGTCCGGCCGTGCACCAGGACGTTTGCTCCGGCCCGGCCCAGTTCGGCGGCCGTCGCGAGGCCGAGTCCGTCCGCGGCCCCGGTCACCAGCGCGAAGCGGCCCGACAGATCAGCGGTCGGTGCATTGCGGGGTTCGGTCATCGGTGTCCTAGATTCTGCGAAGTGACGGCTTGCGCCCGAGGCAGAATCTTCGGCGCGGCGAGACGCCACAACACCACTGACCGAACGGGCACACATGTCGGCCCGGACCGTACGCGGCAACTCGCCGGCCTGCTGCTGGCAGTTCACCGCGGCATCGAGGCCCTCGGCAAGGCCGGGATCGACGAGAACGCCTTGCGGCGCATTGCCGAGACGGTCCTGGCCGGTCTTCCGCGTCCACCCCGGTAGCGCACGCGACAGCCCGCCGAGGCTCGCGCTATCGAGCATGAACGTCGGTCCGTTCGGACATCACCAGCGCCGGGCGTGCCTTCCCTACCTAAGGTTCTCGATGACTCCGCCACATCGCGGAATTCGTGGGATCTGACCAGCTCGGTCAGCCGGAGGGAACGGAGCATGGCGGTGGGGGCGCTTGTTCAGTCGGTGTCCGAACGGGCAGGGTTCGATTGCGGCCCAGAGGCTCTACGGCCCGCCATGAATCTCATACGAGCACGCACCATCAAAATGCTCGAGCAGCTACCCGTGGCGGAATGGGAGAGCTCGTCGCGATGTGCCGGCTGGTCCGTGCACGACGTTGCCCGGCATATACGTGACTTCGCGCTGATCCACACCGCGCGGCTGGCCGGCCGCCCCTCGCCGTTCGGAGATGACCCATTCGATCCGCGGTCGTCGCCGGCACAGTGGCTACGGCATTCCGAGGGGACGCCCACCACCCAGACGCTGGACGACCTGCGGCGACTCGCCGGCGAGGAGGCGGAGTCGATCGACCGGCGAATCGACGACCCGCCTGTCCGCCTGTGGTGGAGTCCCCTGCGCCGCAAGGTGCACTGGTCGGTCTTCTCGCTGCACATCTTCTGGGATGCCTGGCTGCACGAGTCGGACATCGCGGTGGCTCTCGGCCGACCGGTCGACCGGTCGACCACACCGAACTCGATCTACAGGCGGCGATCTTCTACGCGCTGTTGTCCGCGGCGGCGCCGCACGCGTGGGCCGGCCGCTACCTCGAAACCTCTTTCGCCCTCGCGGGCAGCCCGTCGGAGAGCTATCGAATCTCGCATGTGGGGGACGACATCACCATCACTGCCGGGCCCGGACAGCCGGCCACCCTGCTGGCGAACACGACCGACCTGATCGACAGCCTGGCCGGACGGGGATCGGACCTGCAGGGGGTCCTCACCGGCCCGGAAGATGTGGTGGCGCGGCTCGGCTTGCTTCGCAAGGTCGGTACCGTCGGTACCTAGGTCTTTCGTGCTGAGGTCGTCACCGTGCGGGGAACCGTGTGCGGGGCCGGCCGATCGACACCGCGGCGCCGGTCAGGACCGTGAGCACGGTGACGCCGGCGCCGGCGAAGACCCATGGCCGCGGCCAGTACGGCTGCGGCCCGCCCAGCTCGTCCGTCGAGGCACCCAGCAGCGCCCAGCCGGTCGCCCACCAGAGCAGAAGCGCGACCGCCATGCCGGTCACACCGGCCGCGACCGCCAGCGCCGGATAGGTCCACGCCGTGGCCCGCGCCGTCACCGCCCGGCCGACACCCTGGGTACGCAGTGCCGTGAGGTCACCGGCGCGACCGGCCCGGTCGGACAGCGCGGCCTGAACCAGCGAGCCGGTGGCGAGCGCGACGGCCAGGGCCGCGGCCAGCAGATAGATCCACAGAGCGAGTGCCGTGCCCTGCCGGTCGAGGCGACGGTGCACCTCGGCGACACGCACGTCGCCGGTGACCGCCACACCCTGCGCCGCGAGCCGTGCCACCACGTCGGCGGGGGCTCGCGCGGACAACCACACCTGCGGACCGAACGCCGGGCCGACATCGGTCGACGCCCGGTCGGCGAACTCGAGGTCGGCCAGAAGGGCCTGACCACCGGCGGCGGGCACGGCCGGCAGCCGTAGCACGCGGCGGACCTCGACCGGCCGATCGCCGCCCGTGCCCGGGCTCGGCGGTGGGGCCGGATCGCCGGCGTAGGCGGCCGGTGGTGGCGACGGCCCGTCGTTCCACCGCAGCCAGGCACCGTCCGGCAGCCCCGCCGGTGCGGACACCTCGATCCGCAGGCCTGGGCGGCCGGCGGAGAGCCGGCCGTACGCGCTCATCCGCCACCGTGCCGGGTCCGCCAGCTGATCGGAGGGCACCTCGGCAAGGCCGCCGGCGATGCGGGTGATGACCATGGCACCGGCGATCCCCGTCGTACCCTGCAAAGTGGTCAGCCGCAGCCCCACCAACCGGCAGGTTGACCGGCAGGCTTCCACCGTCGCCCGGAAGCGATTGCGGCCGGCGGCCAGCATGCCGAACTCGACCTCCGCGGCGTCCCGGCCGTCGACGGCGGCGAACACCGCGGTCAGGCGTACCGGCCGGTCCGCGCTGAACCCCTCGACCGAGAGGTCGATCGCGACCGCCGAGCCGCGCAGGACCAGCGACGACGGCGCGGACGGCCGCAGCGCCCGGGCGGTCGCGGCGGCGTCCGGCCCACCGGCGGGCCAGAACGGAACGGTGGCCAGGCGGGTGGTGTCAGCGGCCAGCACGCCGCCGGGCAGTCTGGCGACGGCCATGGCCCAGGCGCCGTCCGGATCGATCGCCCGGACGGCGGTCAGCAGCCCGGCCCGGCTGACCGGCTGCACGTCGAGCACCCGGTCGGCGCCGGCGAGGGCCTCGCTGCGCGCGTCGCGGCCCCGCGCGGCCACGTCCACCACGACCGTCCCGTATCCGGCGACCGACACCGCCGCGACCACCAGAGCGAACAGCGGCACCGCACCAGGACGGCGGGCGATCTGCAGGCCGGCCAGCGCCAGGTCGACCCGGCCGCGGCGCAGCGCGCGGCGGGCGTAGCCGCCCACGACGGCAATCATCGTCCGCGCGGCGATCACGGCGCCGACGGCCACCGCCGCGGCCACGGTCAACGCGCCGAGACCGGTGAACTCCCCACCACTGCCGGCGAACTGCACCAGCACCGGGACGGTCAACCCCAGGACCAGCACGTCGGCGAACAGCCCGCGGGCGCCCCGGCCGCCGGACGGGACCCGTCGCAGCAGCAGCGTCACCGGCGCCAGGAGCAGGCGGCGCTGGGCCAGCAGGACGGCGGCCAGCGCCGCGGCCACGGCGACCGGGGCCCACCGCAGCGTCGTGAGGCCGGCGTCGGCCCGCGACCCGGGCAGCACCGCGGCCGCCGCCAGTCCGACCAGCAGCCGACCGGCCAGACACCCGGCGATCGAACCGGCCAGGACGGCCAGCGTGCTCTCTCCGGCGGCCAGCCACAGCCGCTGCCACCACCGGACGCCGCGAAGCGACACCGCCGCCAGCTCGGGGCTGCGGTCCTGCGCGCCGTGGCGGGCGGCGACGAAGATGCTGACGCAGGCGAGCAGCACGAGCGGGACGAGGATCGGGGGAACGATCGTCCGGGCCTCGCGCCGGCCGGCGTCGATCCGGGACAGCAGGTCCGGGATTCCGCTCTCGACGGTCACCGGGACCTGCAGGTCCTGGACGAGCTGCTGGAATTCGGCCAGGTCGGACCGCAGCGCCCCGAGATGCCCAACTGACAGCGCCGACGCCGTGGCGGTGGCGTCCACCGTGATGTCCGTGGCCCCCCGATCCGTCGACTCGAAGGTGACGCGGTTGGTGAACACCGGCTCGCCAGGACGATTGCCGGTGTCGAAGGCGAAGTAACCGCGGTCGCCCCAGTACGGGTCGGCCCGGTCGGCGACGCGATAGACCCCGGCCACGGTCAGGGATTTGGGCGTGCCGTTCGAGACGTACCCGGGATGCCGCGGGTCGGAGTCGAACGCCGCGAAGCTCAGCTCGATCCGGTCGCCCGCCGTGATTCCCAGCCGCCGGGCGGCCTCCTCGCCCAGCAGCGCCTCCCCCTCGTCGATCAGGCACCGGCCGGCCGTCGTCACGACGTGGTCGCACAGATCCTGGCGGTAGACCAGGCGTGTCCGGTCGGCGTTGTCCGGCTCGACGCCGACGGCGGGAATCTCGGCGGCGTACACGAACCGAAAACCGTCGAGCGACCCGAGCAGGGAACCGAGCTCACGGACAGTGGTCTGCGGGTCGGGCAGGCCCTGATCGACCCGACGCGGGTCGCTGACCGTGCGGACGGCCAGGGTGCGCTCGCCCGCGGTGGCGTTGGCCATCTGGCCGGCCGCCACCGCCTGATCCGTCGCCGCCACATAGCCCGGCGCGATCACCGCGGAGGCCACCGCGAACAACGACAGCAGGCCGAGGCCGAGCGCCTGCCCTCGGCGGCTCCACAGCATCGCCAGGACGAGGGAGATCACCGCAGGCCTCGCGCCAGCGGACGGATCGACACCCAGCCGGCCAGGCCGAACAGGGCCAGCGCGGCGAGCAGGGTGACCGTGGCGGCGGTGGGCCCGATCGGCGCCGGGGCGGCCAGCAGCGCCCAGCCGTCGGGGAACCCGGGCGTGGCCAGCCCGGTCACCGGCGCCGCGAGGGCCGCCGCGAGCAGCCCGCCGAGGAGCCCGGCGGCCAGCAACGCGACCGGCCCGGCCCAGGCCACCGCGGTCGCGCCCGGCCGGGACAGTCCCTGCGTACGCAGGGCCTCGAGCTGGTCGCGGGTGGGTTGCCGGTCGGCGGCGAAGGTGATGGCCATGACGGTGGCGGCGATGAGCAGGGCCAGCCCCGCGGCGAGCAGGCTGACCCGCGAGACGACCGCGGGGGGCTGGGCGGCGAGCAGGCTCGTCCGCCGCGCCACCGTCCGCTCCGCGGTCACGCTCAGGCCGGCGGCGGTCAGGGTGGCCGCGGCGGTGGGCGGCGCGTCCGGGCCGAGCCACACCTGGTACGCGACCCCTGACTCGTCGTCGATCCCGGCCCGGCGGGCGGCGTCCAGATCGATCAGCATGCCCTGCCGGCCCAGTACGGGCAGCAGCGCGGGGGTGCCGGCCACGGTGACCGGCACGCGTTCGCCGTCCGGCAGGAACACCGCGGCGTCGTCGAGCCGCCACTGCTGCGGCGGTGCCCCGGCGAGCACCACGGGCAGCGGCGTCGGCCCGTCCACGGCCATCACGTCACGGCCCGGGGTCGCGAAGCCCCTCGGATTGGCATCCATGGCCAGGCTCAGCCCCCCGTCCCGGGCCCGGATGTCCACCGCCGCGCCGTTGCTGGTCGAACGCCAGCGTCCGATGTCGGCGAGGCGGTCGCGGTCGAGGATCACGGCCGGCGGGTCGGCCTGCGCCAACCCGCGCACCGTCACCTCGCCGTGCGGCGCACCGAGGAGCTGCCAGCGCGCGAGCCGGCAGCCGGCGTCCGGCGTGCAGCCGTCGACGTGAGCCGTGATCGTCGTAGCGCCGCTGATCGGGCCGAACCGCGCCGTCCGCAGCCGCCCGGTGATCTCGTTGCGCAGGGTCGCGGTCAGGGTGAGCGGCGCCCGGCCGCGGTTGACCGCACGTAGCGTGAGCCGGGTGCCGGTGATCAGCGGCAGGGGCGCCGGCGCCCCGGTCGTGGTCGTGGCGGCGGGCAGCCGGGCGACCGGCCCGTACTCGGGACGCCACCGGCTGACCGCGGCCAGCCGGGCGGTGTCCACGGCGAGCACCGGTGGGTGCGCCGTGGGGTCGACGACCGCGGCCATCGCCCAGCGGCCGGCCGGGTCGGCCCGACGGACGGCGCTGAGCAGTGCCGTGCGGTTGGCCACCCGTACCGTCAGAACTTGGTCGGCGCCCAGCTCGACCCGCGCCCGCGCGAGCCGTTCCTCACGGCCCGCCACCCACGCGCCCGCGCCGGTCACCCCCATCGCCACGGCCACCACCAGAAAGGCGAACAGCCGCTGGTAGCCCGGCCGCCGGGTCAGCTGAAGTGCGCTCAGGCCCCAGCGCAACCGGCCGGAGCGCACCGCGGCGCCACCGGACCACTCGGCCAGCGGGGCGAGCGCCCGGGCCAGCAGCAGGGCTACCGCCACGGCGGTCATCGTCGGTGCGGCCACCGCGATGCCGGCCCGCGGCGCGCCGGAGCGGGTCTGGTAGATCGCGGCCACGGCGGCGGCCAGCAAGGCGGTGTCGAGCACGGTGGCCGGCCAGGCGCGGCGCCGGAGGGGAACGTGGCGCAGCAGTGTGGACACCGGTGAGCGCAGCAGAACCGCCTCGACCGCGGCGACCGCCAGTAGCGCGGCCAGCAGCACGGCGGCGACCGCGAGGGCGGCCAGGCGGACCACCGGGCCGGTGTCCGCCGCGCTGACCGGGCCGGCGGCCAGCCGGGCCAGCAGCAACCCGACGGGCAGGCCGGCCAGGGCGCCGGCGGCCATCGGCACCAGGTGCTGACCGAAGGTGAGCCGCAGAGTGGCGAGGGTGCCGCTGCCGCGCAGTTTGTGCAGGGCCGCGTCGGCCCGCCGCGAGCGGCTGGTGGCGTACGCGGCCAGAGCGATCGTGAACAGCGCCAGCAGCAGCACCTGGGCCAGGGCGAAGGCGATGCCGGAGCGGACGGCCGCGCGGTCCTGGGCCACGTCGGTGAGCAGCGCGCCAAGCGGTTGTCCCACGGTGACCTCGGCGCCCCCGAGCCGACCGGCGGCCGCCGCCAGGACCGGGCGCAGGTCAGCGCCGCCGTCGCCGCGCAGGACCGCATCGGGCACCGTCACGTCGTAGGTGAGCGTCGCCGGCCGCGGACCGGAGCCGGCGAAGAGCGCCGAGGTCCCGAAGATCGGGTCGAGGTCGGTGGTCGCGCGGTAGTACGCGTTGCTCCAGTAGGCGTCCCGTGGGTCGCTCAGCTGGTAGGTGCCGGCCACCCGTACCTCGAGCGTCTCGTCGCCGCCGGTCCGGGCGAGGGTCAGGCGGGCACCCGGGGCCACGCCGATGGCGCGGGCGTTGGCCGCGCTGATCGCGACCTCGCCGGCCGCCGCGGGACACGCGCCGGTCACCCGTACGTTCTCGCAGAACCGGTCCCGATAAGCCACAGGCGCGTTGCGGACATCGTTGCCGACCACCACCGACATGTTCTCGACCAGCCCCCGGACCGGCGTCGCGCCGCTGATCGGTAACCGCTCGCCGACCAGGGCGGCGAACTCGCGTACCGCGGCTTCCGGGTCGGACCCGGCTCCCCGCGGCCCGGACACCGACAGCGCCTTGCCGGCCGGCGGAACCTCGGCGACGTGTGCGGCCGCCGTCCGGCCGGCACTCCCGGTCACCGCCCACGGCAGAGCCGCGGCGGTCGTGGCGGCCAGCGCGGTGAGCGCCATGAGGGTGATCGCCTGCGCGGCACGGACACGCAGGGCCGCGAGGATGAGTGCGAGCACAACGATCGATGATCCCTTTCAAGTCGTCCCGGCCTTGGCGGCCGGGCCGTCAGTTCCGGCGGCCCGCCGCGCCGGGGCGACCCGCACGCGCCGGCGTTCGGGATCGCCGGCGAGGCGGCGGCACGGCAGCACGCTGTCACCGTCCGGGTGGATGGTCTCCCGGAGCCGCCAGGCCTCGAGGAACATCAGCACTGGACACTCGCGAACCACCAGGTCGGTTACAGCAGCGCCAGGGTTTTGTGGGGGCGGGTGGCCGGTGCGGCCGTGGCGACCTCTCACGGCTCGAGGCTGCGGACCTCCAACCGATGACCGTCCTCACAGATGAGCCGTTTCGCGGTGACGGCGCAGGTCAAGGGCGCGTCGCCGGCCATACCCTCGATGACGGCCTTCCCGTCGGCGGCCGAGATGACGGTCACGTGCCCCTTCGCCTTGCCCGGCTGCGGCGGACCGTGCAGGCCGGGCAGCGAGACCACGGTGTCGTTGCTGTTCCAGAGCAGCATCGAGCGGCGGTCCGGCTCATCGAGCAACTGGCGGCCGGTGGAGTCGTAGAGTGCCGAGGTGACGCCGCCGGCGCCGTCGTCGCCGTTGACCAGCACGCGGTCTCCGCGTGAGCCGGGCGACTCCGCTCCGGGCGGTGCGGGTACCCGCCACAGTTCCCGGGAGGTGGCCACGTCGATCGCGGTGAGCTCGGTGTGCGGCGGCGCCTCCGGAGCTTCGTCGATCACGCAGAGCCGGTTGTCACCGCACGGTGCCGCGCCCAGGAAGGATCGGCCCGGAGGCGCGGTGTAGACCACGCTGGAAGCGTCCGGGCCGGTGAGACTCGCCTGCCGGATGCGGTAGGAGTCACTGCCCTGCTCCGGGGTGTAGAGATGGTCCCCGGCCACGACCAGACCCTCCGCCGTCCCGAGGTTGCTGACCGTGCGCTGCACCGCACCGGTCCGGCTGTCCCGGACCAGGACCTTGCCACTCTCGGTCAGCTGCAGGAACCGCTCGCCGGAGGACGTGTCCGGGGTCGGCCAGCCGGAGAGCTGAGGATCCGGGCCCGACGGGACAGCTCTCATCCGAACCGGCGGGTCCGAGCCGGCCGGCACCTCCCAGAGCACGTGACCGGTCGGCCAGTCGACAGCTCGGGTGACGCCCGTGCTCGCCGACATCACGATCAGCCGATCACGCAGGTGAATTCGGTAGTCCTCCTGCTCGGACAAGATCTGCCATGAGCTGTACCCGTCGGCGGGGTCGAGCTCGACCAACCGGCCCGGTTGCCGGCCCATGGTCAGGAGCACGGCGCCGTCGACCACGTCGGCCGCACCGAGCGAACCCCGCCCTGTCAAGGTTCGCATCGGCCAGGCCTCTTGGCCGGTCCTCGGATCGACGCCGATGATGTGGGTGGTGCCGCCGCTGCCGGTCCAGGCCGCGACGGCCAGCGATTCGGTCGAGACCACATGGACCGGCCCCGCCACGTCCGGGAGGTCGATGGCGGACCCGACCAGAGACAGTTCGCTCACCTGCGGCCGGGGTGCGCTCGGCACCTTCGGTCCCCGACGGTCCAGCCGGTCGTGGCCGACGGCGACACCGACGCCGGCCAGCACGACGCACAGCGCGGCGGCCGTGGTGGCGCGGCGCCGGGCCCAGCGTTCCCCGCGGCGCCGGATGGTCGCCGCCGCGGGCATTTCCAGGACCCCGTCGATGTGCTCACGGAGCGCAGTAAAGGTGCTGTCCACGTCATCCTTCACGGCGTCCTCCAGCGATGACGGATTGCTCTGGCTCGGGACCGAGTTGCGCGGCCAACGCCACCCGTCCCCGGGAAAGCCATGCCTTGATCGTGCCGGGTGGGACGCCGATCTCCTGGGCGATGTCGGACACCGACAGATCCAACAGGTAGTGCAGCACCAGGGCACGGCGGTGGTTGTCCGGCAACGCCCGCATGGCCTCGACCAGTACGACAACGTTCTCCGAGGGAGGCGGAACGGGCGGCGCGGGCATCGACGCCGCCGACCAGAGCCGGAACTGGCGGAGCCGTCGCCACCGGTCCGCGGACAGCCGGTTCACCACGAGCCGTAACCAGCCCTCCGGGTCGTCGTAGGCCGACAGCCGACGCCAGCGCGGCCACGCCCGGGCGTACGCCTCCTGCGCGAGGTCCTGAGCCTCCGCCGCGTCACCGGTCAACCCATATGCGTAACGCAGCAAGCGTTGACACGTGTCGCGGTAGAACTCGTCAAAGCCCCCGGTGTCATCCTCCGGCATAGCTCACCCCTAGAGAGACACGGTCGGCCTGCCACGCCGGTTGCACCTGCTGAAGAAGATTCGCACGGTGAGCGCGGCACACGACAGCGGCCCGGATGAGCTCGATCGAACGGGCAGCAACGATTGCCCGTTCACCGGCAGACAGGTACGCACCCGCGATCGAGAAGAATTGACACACACCTCCGGGCACGGCGCCCACGCAGGTGGCAGCGCCGCCTTCGCACCGAGCCGGACCCGTCGCCGGAGCGGCCTGACCGGCCGCCGGTCCGAACGCGCAAAGTTCCACAGCCATCCGCGCGGATCGCTCCCGCAACACCCCTGCCGCCCTGTTGGCCGCCGGGGTGTCACGCCACCTGAGCCGGCGGGTGCACGCCCACACCTTGGCACCCCTCAACCGATGGGTACGCGCTGACGGCGGCGGTCACCCTTCCGGCTCTGCTTTCTGTCCTTCGGAACTCAGGAAACTTCGACTTCACATCGTCCGGTCCGGCGATCTGCGACGCCTGGCCGGGCAGTCCCTCCGCCGCTCCTCTCCTGGACGGACCGGACCGGGCCGGAGCCCGGCAGCAACCGGATTGCTGACCGCCTCAATCGGCTGCCCTTGTGGACAATGGGGTTCCACCCTCCCCCGTCCGTGGCGAGCATCTCCTCCGGGGTTTGTTGTTGTCATCAACACCGACGGAGGTCCCGTGTCCTTCTCCCGCCGCGACGTGCTGACGCTCGCCGCAGCAGTGCCACTCGGCTCCCCCTTCGCGACCGTCCCTCGACCGGCCACCATCACCACAATCCGCTCGCGGGTCCTGCGGACCAGCCGGCATCGCACCGCCTACCTGGAGGCCGGCCCCAGCAACGGCCCGTTGATGTTCTTCCTGCACGGCTGGCCGGGTAGCGCCATCGTCTGGCGGCGGCAGGTCGAATACTTCGCCGCGGCCGGCTGGCACTGTGTCGCTCCCGACCTGCGTGGCTTCGGCGGATCGGCGGTGCCGGCCGATCCGGCCGCGTACGGCCTGCGCGAGCTGGTCCAGGACATGGTGGAGCTGCACGACTCGCTCGGCGGCCGCCCCGCGGTCTGGGTCGGGCACGACTGGGGTTGCGCCGTCGTCTGGGCGATCGCTTCGCACCACCCCGTCCGGTGCCGGGCCGTCGCCAACCTGACCACGCCGTACCTCGCCGAGGGTCTGACCCTGGACAATCTGGTACCGCTGGTGAACCGGGACCTTTACCCCACCGACCAATACCCGTACGGCCAATGGGACTACTACGTCAACTACCACGAGAACCTCGAGCGGGCCGTGCAGGACTTCGAGGCGGATACCCGGGCGTCGCTCAACGTCATCTACCAGCGCACGGCGACCGATGTCGTGGGCCGGCCGTCCAGTCTGGCGACGGTACGGGCCAGGGGCGGCTGGTTCGGCCCGGCCCACGTGGCGCCGACGGTCCCGCGCGACACCAGCATGCTCGCCGAGGCCGACTTCGAAGCCCTGGTGGCCGGGTACGAATGCACCGGTTTCCGCGGGAACGTCTCGCTGTACCTCAACGATCGGGCTAACCGGATCTACGCGGCGGAGGCCACGCGGCCGGTCATCTCGCTGCCGGCGTTGTTCGTGCACGCGCGCCGGGACACCGTCTGCGACACGTCGTACAGCGCCCTGGCCGATCCGATGCGCAAGGACTGCACCGACCTCAGCGAGGTCGAGCTGGACGGTGGCCACACGATCATGGTGGAGCTGCCCGACGACACCAACGCGGCCATTTCCGGCTGGCTCCGCGACGTCGGCTGCCTTCCTGGGTCCTGAGGTGCGGATCCGCCCGGGAAGCCGCGTCCTCCCGGGCGGGTCCGTCCCCTACCGGGAGCTGACCAGCAGACCGGGGACGATCTGACCACCGGTCCGCAGCTCGGTGTACGCCCACACCTCGCCGGTCAGCGGCGTGCCCGCCGCGGTAGAGGTACAGATCGAGGTTGGCGCCCGGGTCGACGCCCTCGGTCTGCACGATCAGCCCGGCGCTGTCCGGCGGCACCACGATGTCGGTGCCGGCCACGCCCTCGCCGCCGGGAGCGAAGACGCCGCCGCTGACGGTGGTGCTGACCTGCCCGGAAGGCCGCGGGGCGAGTCCCCCGGTGGCGGGTGCCGCCGGTCAGGCCCAGTCGGTCAGTAACCGGCGAATGCCGGCCACGGACCCCGCGATCCGGGCCAGAGCCAAGTCGTCGGGGGTCATCGTGCGGTCGAGCGAGATGAGCAGATCCGACCGTTCGTCCTCGTCGTCGGGGTCCGGGATCATGCCGAGGGCGGCATATCCGGCCTCGGCCGCTCCCAGCAAGTGAGCAGCTCGTTCCGGGTGACCGTCGGATGCACTGAGCACCGCCGCCGCCAGGGCGATGTCGGGCAGCATGTGGCCGTTCCCGACCTGCAGTGCCTCCACTCTGGCCTGGGTGAACAGTTCGCGGGCGGCATCGATGTCGCCGGCGTGCAATTCGACGTACCCCAGGTTGTTCCGTTCGGCGATGACCGTGCGCGCGTCGCCGGCGGCCAGGCTGAGCTCGATGCCCTCGCGATAGAGCCGTCGCGCGTACGTCAGGTTGCCGGACATTCGGGCCGCGACCGCCTCGATGTGCGATGGCACGCGATCGTGCCGTCGATCCGGCAAGTGGGCCGCCACGGTGCGGGCCTTGTCGGCGAGCCGCCACGCGTCGGTCAGGCACCGCTTCCGCAGCGCGACCCGGGCGAGCATGCACAGGGCGTCGAACTCGGCGGGCAGATCGCCGTCCGCTCGGGCGCGATCCAGCTCGGCCAGGCTCCATCGCTCGGCCAGCTCGCTCTGCCCGGTGCGGAACGCGGTCATCGCATTGTCGATGTTGCTCACCCGGCCATCCAAGAACCAACGGCGTGATATCGGGGCGTCCGCTGACCGAAGACGCAGCGAATCCGGTCCGAGGGACTGGTGGACCGAGTTCCAGGCGGCCTCACCCAGAGCCTTCGCGAGCCGGCCGGGACGGGTGAGCATCACTCGGTGTGGGCCCTCGCACCTGACGACACGTAAGGCGGCCGGCCGCGACGACATCCGCTGATAGACCTCCCGCTCCACTCAGGAACGGTCACCAGCCGATGCGCCCGCCCCAACGGGCGCATCGGCTCAGCGACCAACCGGGGCAGCTCGGCGACGATGACCTCGCTGCGGTCCTCCGGCGCGAACCGTTGCACCACTGGCCTAGTTCGGGCTCGGCGCACGGATGGTGATCGGCGCGTTGAAGTCGTAGAACTCGATGGACGGCTTGTTCGAGACGGCCACCCGCCGGATCAGGTGGTCGCCGGAGACCCAGAACTCGACGGCGACGCCCTGCGCCTCGTCGATCCCGTCCAGCCCGAACCAGGCCAGCTCCGCCGACGGCAGCTGTGCGATCGCCGCGATCGGGTCGGAGTCCTTCGTCCGTTCCGCTACCGAGATCCGGAAATGGCGGGTGTTCACTCCGGTCACCTCCTGCTCGCCGAGTTCGGTGAGCTCGGTTAGCGAAGAGTCGGCGGCCGCCGCCGCGATCACGTCGCCGGCCGACCGGGTGAACGGCGCGTAATCAGAGATCTCGTATTCCATCTTGGGATCGCGAGGCTTCCGGTAACTGTCCTTGGTGATCTTGCCGCGCTCGTCGGTCAGGTATACGTCGTCGTCGATCCTCGTGTACTCGAATCCGGGCTCGGTCTCACCGGGGGAAAAGCAGGAGTAGTGGATGTCCCCGCCGCCGACCTCCGTCTCACACCAGGGGCCGCCGTCATCCGGTACCTCACGGAGGCGTAACGACTTCACTTCGGTGAGGGCCTGCGCGGCCAGCCGCATCGTGGTGGCGGGGGGCTCCGCGTGGGCCGGCTCGGCCGGTCCTCGGACCACGGCCGCGCCGACCGCGATCACCGAGGCGGCGGCGGCGACCGCGGCGGTGGTCCAGCCGATCCAGCGGCGGCGACGTCGTGAGGGCCGGGCTTCGACCGGCCGGGGTGCGGTTGCAGTCGTGGTCATGGCTCGCTCCAGGAGACTCTGGTAGCGGTCCGATCCCGGCGCCGGCGGCGCGAACCGAAGGGCTACGTCCTGCCGGGCCAAGCGGTCCAGCTCGTCATCGCTCATGGCCGAGTGCTCCTCTCCGTGGGGAAATCGTCGATCACCTCTCCGGCCGCGCCGCGATCTCGCCGCCGTAACTCACCTCGGAACCTCTCCTTGGCCTTGTGTAGTCGCGACGACACGAGCGATGCCCGGATGCCGAGCACGGTCGCGATGTCGGCCACCTCCAGGCCGTTCCAGAAGCGCATGAGCAGCAGGTCGCGGTGTTCCTCGGTCAGTGCGGCGAGCGCCTGCCAGACGGCCGGATCCTCGGTCTCGTACTCCATCGGCGGTGTGGGTTCGTTCATCGCGGCCATCCGATCACGCAGACGGTCCTGCCGATCGGCGCGGCGCCGAGAATTGGCCAGCACGTTGCGTGCGACGCCGAAGAGCCACAGGCGGTCCCCGCCGTCGCGGGGGATGTCGGCACGGCGGCGCCAGGCCACCGCGAACGTTTCGGACGTGACGTCGTCGGCGTCGGCGGGTGCTCGGGTACGCCGTACCGCGAAGTACCAGACGTGCTGAAAGTATGCCGCGAAGAAGTCGCGGAAGGCGTCCTCGGTCATGTCACCTCCGGACAGGAATGGATCTGACCTTCACACCTGTCCGGGACGGCGCCGATCTCCCCTGCCGATCGCGACCGGGACCAAGCGAAACACCATGTGACATCGCCATACCCCTTCGTCGCTACCGCGTGAGACGCGAGAGCCGACTTTTCCCCACCCGGTCGCCCTCCGTCGCCGAATTCATGGAAAGTGCATCGATCGCCCTGGCGGCTCCCGGCGCCGAGCTGGCGGCTCGCCTCGGCGTAGAGCCGATCATGGTGCGCGGCTCCCACGAGGCCATGTTGACCCACCCCGACGACGTGGCCACGGCCTTGCTCGAGCACATCACGAGCGCACGGGTCCCGGCCGCGCCGATGGCATCCTGAGCCCCGTTCAGAGAGCCTCCGATTCGTCCGCACGGGCCTACCCGGCTGCCTTTCCGGGACAACACATGAGAACCGGGCCCGCATCCGCGTCAGGGTCGGTGAGGCCAACCGGCCCACACCCCGAGCGTAGGGAGACGGACGTGCGGAGAAGGTGGATCCTTCCGGTCGTCGTTGCCACCGCGGCGGCATCGACCGGCCTGGCGGTCTCGCCGGTCCTGGCGACCGAGCAACCAACCGCCAGGAGCAGCACCGGCGAACTCGTCCAGCAACTGCGGAAGCTGCTGCCGGACGACCATCAGGCGCGACGCGCCTCGGCCGGTCTGGACGCCGATCCGACCGCGCTGAGCGTCATCGACCCGGACGACTACGAATGCAGCCAGGACACCCCGTTCTACAACTGGATCAGCGCGCAGACCGCCGGGTGGACCATGGAACAGCTGCTCGGCGCCCAGACCATCCTGGAGTACGACGTGGCCGACCTGGACGCGGCGTTCTTCCCGGAGCCGCGGGCCGCGCGGTTCTTCGGCGCCGACGGCGAATACACCAGGCGGCTGCTCAAGGACTTCGGGCGCCTGCGTGGCTTCTGGGACATCCCGTCCTCCGACATCGAGCTGGTTCCGGTGCACGGCGGCGACGCCATCCTCGACATCGCACGGTCGGCCCGGGCCATCGAAGCGGGTCTTGGTCTGTCGCCGGAGGATGCGGCGGCCGCCGCGACGATGTTGAAGCAGCTCGCCGACCAGGACGTGTACCAGCACGGCGACCTGCCGCTGTTCACGGTGAACGCGTTCGCGGTCCTCGGCCAACGGATGGTGGCGGACGTACCGCCGACAAAGGTTTCGGAGTTCCCTCGATGTCGAGACGACCATTTGCTGCCCCACTTGCCCTGGCGGCCGTCGCCGTCGCGCTGGCCGCGACGCCCGCGGCTGGGAACTCACACCACGCTGACGCCGCTCCTCCCGGGTGCTCGTCCAGTGGCGTGCGGGTTCCGTGCTGGCAGGACGGATGGGGCGCACTGGACCGCACCGACGGCTGCTACTACATCGCCGAACAGCCTCAGCCCGGCATCGCCGATCCGGTCTGGGACGGCCACCTCTTCCACACGGGTGTGATCTACCGCCAACGGTGTTTCGGGGACATCGCGGGAATGCTGGTCTGGCGCCTGCGCTGACCGCGGGAAGCCTTCTCCACGGCTCTCCACTCGCGGTCGGGATGGTGGTACGAGTTCCGCACGGGGATCACCCCCGGGCACCACCTACAACCGTCCGGGTCAGCGACTCGGGCACCACCTTCTCCGACGTCCTGACCGTCCGCACGTGGCCGGCCGCGGTGCCACCGGGCGGCATGGGTGCTCGCGCGCACGAGCCGCCGGCCGCGTTGGAGGTGCTGTTACCGGCCCACGTCCTGGATTCTGGCCTCATCGCCTTTCATAAGGGAACTGCGCCGTATCTTTCATCGAGATTTCTGGCCTCGGCGGGAACCCTTCGAGCGCGACCGGCAACGTCGGTCGGGGGGCTTGGTGGGACAGATCGAAGGTGATGGCGACAGCGTCGCCGACGGCACAACCATGCTCCCCGGCGCGGCACTGAGTCCAGACGAACGTCGTGGCCGCGCGTTCACCCGGTGCCAGCTCGATGATCGAGGGTACCGACGCTTCGCCGGCCGACCGTCCCTTCTTCCAAGCGAATCTCGTTGATCGCTCAATCAGGAAGAAGGCGGAATATCCACCGACCAGACAAGGCCGACCAGAGACGTTGGTTACGACGAGTTCCGCGTAAACCTCCGCGCCGGTGTCCAGCTTGCTCGCTGTCCGGAACACCGCGGAGACGTCTTCGTCATGGCACACCGTAGCGCTGCTCTGCCCGGTCGCGCTCGGGTGACGGGAAGCCGCCGGGGCCGGACTGCTGTCGTCGTCACCGCGCTGCCCAGCGCATCCACTCATCGACGCGATGAGGCACCCCAGCAATCCCGCCGCCAACGAGGATAGTTTCATCTCGCTCCTTCCTCGCGAACGTCCTCCGGCCCAAGCCTCCCTGCGAGGGGAGCCGAGGCACGGCCGATTGACCGAACAGGCATCAACCTCGGGGCAGACCGCCACCTCATCTGCCGATGCCTGAGCAGCGCGTCGGCGGGCGGTCTGCCCGATGCATCCACTTCCACAGGTCGGCGCGGGGCTTGTCGCCGACCCGGTACGGGCGGCAGCCCTGTCACACCGTCTGGTTGACCTCGGCCGGCGATGCGGCCGCTGCGCGCTGCAGTTCGCCGACCCTCGGCCTGATGATGCCGAAGTAGACCAGCGCGTCGGCGACGGCGCCGACCGCCAGCGTCACCTCGGCGATGGCACCGTCCGAAACAGGTACCCAACCGAGGGAGGCCAACGCCACCAGAACGGCCTTGATGGCCAAGGACAGGACGGCCCCAGAGGTCGTCGGATTGGGCGCCGGAACGTTGTTGGTCATGACTTACCTCCTTGGGGAACAGTGATTCCCCGATGACTCCTACGAGCGTGTCGGACCGCCTTGTCACCGGCAACCAACTCTGTGCAGGCGCACTTCTCGTGCTGACCGTTGGATCACATCGCCGGCGGCGACCCGGCTCTCATGACCTTTCGGGCACCACCCTCTTACCGTTCGGCTCAACGGAACGCTCCCGGCCCGCGTCCCTGAATAGCCTTCCGGCGTGCCCTCGACAACCGCGATCAGTCTCGCCCGGGCAGCGGGTGTCAAGCGACTGGCGTGGGTCGCCGCGGCCGCCGCGGCTGCGGCGACCGCTGGGGCGTCGCTGTCCCGCCCGGTCGACGATCGCCTTTCCGACCTGCACGTGTACGTGGGTGCGGTGACGGCTCCAAGCCTGTACGACTTCGCCCGCGGTGACGCGCCCTTCACCTACCCGCCGTTGGCCGCCCTGCTGCTCCGGCCCCTCGCCGAAGTTCCTGTCCCCCTGCTGGCCTTGGCGCTAGGCGGCGCGATAGCCGCCGCGGCCCTCCGGCGAGCCGCACGCGCGGCCCGGGCGGGCGACTGGCTGACGGCGGCCATCATCGCCGGCGCGGCGAGCATCGTGCTGTCACCGGTCTCCTGGACCCACCATCAGTTCTGGCTCGTTCTCGGGATCCTTCTACCCGTGCGCGGCCACCGGGCAAGAGTAGCTTGGATCGTTCTGGTGATCATTTGCATGATCCTGCCGGTCACCGCTCTCGGCGGTCCGTTGTGGACGAATGCTCGTCTGCTGCTGGCGATAGGCATATCCGCTGTGCTTTGCATCCGGCCCGTCGAGCTGCCGACGTTGCAACGTCGGCCTTCGGCGGGAACTGACCGACTCGGCACGACCGGAGGACGACGATGACCAGCTCTCCCACCCCGGTGCAGGCCCCGGACTACCGGATCGCGTATCAGGCGAACCCGGACGCGGCCTCCGTCCGTGAGGCCTTGGGCGGCGACGCAAGTCACCGGACGATCGCCGAGATCCTCGCCGACGCCAACCGGACCATGGAGCCGCTCTCCGCGGCCCGGAGGCCCGCTCCGGACGGCCTGTCACCGTCCGCGGCGCACGGATTCGGCTGGAACAGCGAGGACCAGGCCGACGACCGGAACTTCCTCTGGTATCCGCAGGGCATCACCACCACGGCCGACGCCGCCGGCACCCGGGAATACGACGGCGCCGAGGCCGTGGCCCTGAGCTGGTACCGGCGAAAGACCCGCAACGACCACGCGGCGGTCCAATCGCGAATCAGCCTCGCTCCCGCCGGCGGCCACGGAGCGGGCCGCGACCGGTACCGGCACGTGCTGCTGGTCCAACCGGACGGCAAGGGGAACATCCAGCACGTACCGTGCCACGCCGGCGGCGCCCTGTGGTACGGAAACCTGCTCTACGTGGCCAGCACCAGCACGATCCGGGTGTTCGACTGGCACCACCTGCATGAGGTCAAGACCTCGAGCCTGCGGCACGAGGGCTTCGGCCGGCAGTCCGACGGGCGCTTCTACGCCGCCGGCTACCGGTACGTGCTGGTCGAGGTAGGCACGATCATCAGCACGGGTACGAGCGTACGGTTCTCCTCGCTGGCGCTGGACCGGGCGTCGGAGCCGGACCGCATGGTCGTCTCGGCCTACGTCGAGCAGCCCGCGATCGCCCTGTGGCGCTTCGACCTCGACCCGGTGAGTCATCTGCCGTCCCCGGCGCCCGCCGTTGACGCCTACCATCTTCCGTTCACCCACGTGCAGGGCGCTACGACCCGCAACGACCGGTTCTGGTTCAGCAGCAGCGGGCCGAGCCCCCGGCTGCGCTACTGGCACCGCACCGCAGGAGCCGAGCCGGTCGCGTACCCCGGAACCGGCGGAGCCGAAAGCCTGTCCTACTGGTCCTCCGGAGACGACCCCGGCGGCGTACCGGACTACCTCTACACCATGACCGAGAGCCCGGGTACGCGCCAGGTGTTCGCGATCCGCCAGGCCGGCTTCGACGGCGACACCCCCGCGAGCGGCCGTTCATAACCACAACAGGGCGATGGACACGGCGACCGCGGCACCCCTGCCCAGCGGTTCCCCGGCTGCTCGCCGAGACCGCATGATCACGTACTGATCTGCCGATGATCGGGCACCTGATCTCGCCGAGATCCGCCCGGTCGAGGGCGACTGACATCGAAGCGGCTCGACGGCGGCCCGATCGATCGGTCTCGATCCGGCAATGCACTCCTCGAGGGCCGGTAGCACATGTGCTACGCTCGGTCTGTGCATGAAGTTGGACTGCGGGAAATGCGGCAGAACGCCAGCGACCTGGTGCGCCGGGCGCAAGCGGGTGAACGAGTGACGATCACCGTTGCCGGCCGGCCGGCCGCGGTGCTCGGCCCGGTGAGTCCTCGCACCTGGCGCGAGTGGAACGACCTCGCCGGAGTCTTCGATCAACCCACCGACCCTCGATGGGCCGACGACCGGGACCTCCTCGACGACACCGTCGCCGACCCGTGGGCCGAACGGTGAGTCGAGGCATCCTCGACACCAGCATCCTCATCGCCACCGACATAACCCCGATCCGCGGCGAACTCGCCATCAGCGCCGCGAGTCTCGCCGAACTCCAGTTCGGAGTTCTGATCGCGAAAACCGCCGAGGCGAGAGCGCTGCGCCTGGCACGACTCAGCGCCATTCAACGCCGATTCGACCCGCTCCCCATCGACGAAGCCATCGCCGACAGCTACGCACGGCTAGCCGCACGCGTCGTCGAGACCGGCCGCCAGCCACGAGCAAGAGTCATGGATCTGCTCATCGCCGCAACCGCGCACGCTCACGACGCCGCTATTTACACCCGCAACGCCGACGATCTCGCAGGCCTCGAAGACCTCATCACGATCCACAGGATTTGACCCCCCTATCCAGCGAGAACCTCCGCGGCTCCGGCGACCGATCTGCCGCGATCAGGGCGCCTCCGAACCCCTGTCGATGACCGAGCGCAATCCGTTGAACGGAAGCACCGGGGCCGTGGCCTGTCTGGAGGCCGAAGAGCGTGAACTTCTCACGGGACGGCCGCCAACTGGCTGACCGGGGTGACGAGCGCGCTACCCGCCTGTGGAATACCGCGAACGGGCGTCAGGAGAGAGTCTCACCAACTATCGACACCATTCGGATCTACCGATTCACGGACGGCGGGCAGACATTGGTCACCGTTGTGGCCGAGGGGCGGGCAAGGCTGCGGGCCGTCGGCACTGGACGGCTGAGGGCCATCCTCCCCGCCGGCCGGATCGAGGAGATGGCGTTGCTGGCGACCGCACACTGCGCAGCGGTCGCCGTGCACGATGAACCGGCCCGTCAATGGCAGGTCCGCGTCAGCCCCTACCACGCGGGCAATACCCCGAAGCGCTGTTGCGGCATTTTGCCGGTAGTCACCGGTCAGGATCGCGACCCTCGGACTTGAACCTTCCTGTGAGCCTGCCCAAGGCCCTCAACTCCGCCCAGAGTTTCCGGGCGTTCGGAGCGATCAGGATGCCCGCCACGGCGAGGCTGCCGATCAGCATCGCCAGGCAGACGCCGAGCCAGACGACGCCGAAGACGACCTCCCAGACCTCAAGATGTACGCCGTAGGCGAGGGCCTCGACGCCGATTCCGGGCGGAAGGCACGGCCGCCGTCCAAGCTCTCGGCCACCTCGCCGACGCTCAGGTGCAGATCAGCGATGTTGGCGATCGCCACATAGCGGTTCGTGCGGGCGCCGCGGCATTCGGGAGGGGTAAGCCAGCCGATTCACCTGCCAGGTCGTCGAGAGCCGGGTCGCCGGCCGCTGTGCGCAGGCCTAGAACTGCGGGGTCGAGTCGGCTGATCAGTCGGGCCATCGACGGCACCGGGACTGGAGAACGTCATCGGAGGCGCTGTAGACCGGGAGGACATCGGTGGCGGCCACTGCGACGCCACGATCTGCGCTCCGGTGACGGGAAGCGCGGGCGAGATGCGGTCAAGCAGGCGCTGCGCCAGATCGGCGTCAATCTCCAGGTCAGCGCTGATACGAATATCGGCGGCGGTCGCCAGGTCCACGACATCGTCGCTGGTGAACGCATCGGCTCCGAGGGTGCTGAGCCGCCGGGCGAACTCCTGCACATTGATCATCTGCAGACACCTCCTCGGGTTGCTGTTGACCCAGCGTAACCGTCGCCTTGATCGGCTGTTCCTACGCCCACCACAAATGGTCGACGAGTCGCACTGCTCAGGATCTCGAAGGCCTGCGCCACTGCTCAAAGGGCCTCGTGTCACGTCGTGGCATGGCGGAACGGCCGCCCGGCGCCGCGTCAGGACCCGACCCGTCGTGCGTCACCTGCCGGGTCGTCGCCCCACGCGTCACGGAGACCCGCCACTCAATACGGACCGCGGGATGTCTTCCGATGGTCAGCGGTTGTTGTATGCCTCGACGACGGAACTCGGGATACGGCCGCGCTCCGAGACAGCCCAACCATTCTTGGTCGCCCACTCCCGGATCGCCTGGTTGTCGTCCCGGCTGCTCGCCCGCGACACTCCGGCTGCACCACGCCGTCCTACGACACGGCCGGCCTTGGCAGCGACCGCCAGGTACGGCTCGAGCACCTTGCGAAGCTTGCCGGCATTCTTTTCCGACAGATCAATCGTGTAGGTCACCCCGTCGAACCCGAACTCGACCGTCCGGTCGGCGTCCCCGCCATCGAGATCGTCGGTCAACACCGTGATTGTCTGACGAGCCATCTAAACCATCCACTCCCTCACCCGACATCATTCACCTGGAGCGACGTCCACCAGCCCGCCGCACCGCAGAGCCTAGATCATCCATCCGGGCCGTAGGCCGGCACAGCACGCGCGTTCAATTCCCCTTTGACTCGACGGAGGCTTTCAGAGTTCGGATCTCTTCCTCGATTTGTTCGCGAGCCGTCGAGGTGACAGCACGGAACTGTGAGTCCAGGACTACTACTGCCTGTTCTTCGGTAAGTGAGAAAGTCTCCATCACCTGCGGAACGGCCGACTTCGAAGTAGACGCCTGCTCAGCAAGTGTGACGACCTCATGAGCGCGCGTCGCGGCCACCAGCTTGGCCTCGAGCAGCTGAATTTGCCGGACGATGTCGCTCTGTTGATCACGTTGATCCATGTGCGGAAGCATAGTGACCCCGGCGCTATGCCCACCTCCTCGTTTACCTCTACGGCGGGGGGATCAGGTCCTCGTATCGCAGGACAACACGCGGGGTGGCGCCGGTCGCAGCCAGCTACGGCTTGACCACGGGCTCGGCACCTTCGGCGAGGACAGGATCGGATGGATGGCTCAAGGCGGAGCCCGTGGCCCACGGCTGAGGGACCTGATCCTATCCAGGCGCGCACTCGGAGAATGCCCGTCGGATCAATGGTGCCGATCGCCGTCGCCGGTACGACTATTGTTGACATATGCCCGAAGCGACGACTGAGCTCGGAGATTTCCTTCGCCGTAGACGCGAGTCCCTGCCGCCCGCGTCGGTCGGTATCAAGAGCGTGACCCTGCGTCGTACGCCTGGATTGCGCCGGAGCGAGGTCGCGGAGCGGGCGAACATGTCGCTCGTCTACTACGAGCGTCTCGAACAGGGTCGCGGGCCGCATCCGTCGGCGTCCATGCTCGGCAGCATCGCGCAGGCACTCGAGCTCAACGCCGACGAACGCGACCACCTGTTCCGCCTGGCCGGCTATTCCACGCCGTTCGAGCCCGAGTTCGGCATCGAACCCGACCCTCAGCTGGTGGCTGCCCTCGACGCGTTGTCACCACACGTTCCCGCGGCCATCGTCCACGAGCTCGGTGACGCGCTGGTCCAGAACCGGATGAACATCGCGATCTTCGGCGACCTGACCGGGCCGAGGAAGCGGTCGACGAATCTGATCTGGCAGTGGTTCACCTGCGCGGAGTACCGGCACTGGCAGGAACCGCCCGAGCAGCACGAGCAGACCGGCCAGGCCTTCGTCGCAGACCTTCGGGCGGTGGTCGCCCGGCGAGGAAAAGATCCGCGAGCTGTGATGATGGTTGATGAACTACGGTCCGCAAGCACGGACTTCGCGGCCTGGTGGGACGACCACACCGTGGCGGCTCTGCACTGCAACGTCAAGCGCATCAATGACGAGCGGGTCGGGCTACTCGAGCTGGAGTGCTCCGTGATGCTGAGTCAGTCGACCACACAGCGGCTGATGCTGCTGCAGCCCCGGCCGGGCACCGACACGGACGTCCGCCTGGCCAGGCTGCTGCACACGCTGAAGGGCCTGAGCCTCATCGCCTGACCCGTATCGGTAATACGTCCCTGACGTCCGCCCACCGCTCTAGCGTCGGGATCCATGAACAACGAGATCTCGGCCGGCACCACTCTCCGTCTGGTCGTGCGTACCAGCCGCAACCGCGCGGCTGGAGTCTGACCGACATGGCCACCATTCCCGAATCAATCATGACCGCCGCGCTGTACCCGGCGGTGTCTCGCGCGGTGTACGCGTTGACCGCCCTCCGCGTCCCCGACCTGCTGGCCGACGGCCCGCTGACGCTGCCCGAGATCGCGGAAAAGGCGGGCGCCCAGGAACGGCCGCTGCGACAGGTCCTGCGAACGGCGGCATCGACCGGTCTCTTCCGGACGACCCAGCCGGACACGTACGAACTGACCGACTCCGGCCAGCATCTGTGCGACGGGCACCCGACGTTCGCCCGCGACCTGGTCCTGACCCAGGGCAGCCCGGTGTTCCACGCGTCCCTCGGCCAGATCGTCGACACGCTCCGCACCGGACGTTCCGGCGTCGATCTGACCGGCTCCGGCGATCTCTTCGCGTACTACGGGTCACACCCGGAGGAGTTCGCCTCGTTCGGCCGCATGATGACCGCCTACCTCGGTGACTCGCCGCAGGCGGCGGCCCGGACCTATGACTTCCCCGGCGGCGGTCACGTGGTCGACTGCGGCGGCGGCATCGGAACGCAGCTGCGCACCGTGCTGGAGGCCCACCCCGGCCTCACCGGGACCCTGTTCGACCTGCCCGCAGTGATCGAGCAGGCGCCCGATCCCGGCCTCGGTGAACGCTGGACGACGGCCGCGGGTGACTTCTTCCAGAAGGTGCCCGGCGGTGGTGACTTCTACCTGCTGTCGCACATCCTCCACGACTGGGATGACGAACAGGCCATCGCGATCCTGCGCAACTGCGCCGACGCCGGTGCGGCCGGCGCCCGCGTCGTCGTCCTGGAAGAGATCATTCCGTCCGGCGACGGACCGGACCCGGCCAAGATGCTCGACGTCGTGCTGGCCAGCGTGTTCCTCGGCGCCGAACGTACGGTGGCCGAGTTCGAGGCGCTGTTCTCGGCGGCCGGGTTGACGCTCAGCCGCGTACTGCCCACCGGCTCCACGGTCACCGTGATCGAGGCGGTAGCCTCCGGCCTTTCGGAGGGGGTAGCCCAGCCCACGCCGAGTCGGACGCGATGAAAATCACGCGCCGACCGGTGCCGACGATCGCGATCCGCGTCACGGTAACCATGACCGCCTTTCAGGTGGTCGATGTGTGGACTCCAAGCTGGTGTGGCCCGCTCGACATGGGATATCTGCGCGTCATGTCCGGTGCGATCCTGGCCGGCCGGTTCACGCCCCCCAACGTCCAGGTGACAACGGCCGCGCAGGTCGCCAACCTGATCGTGGAGGCCGGCGAGAGCCACGGTGTCCGCCTCGACGTCGCCGCGGCCACTGCTGAGCGCTTCCGGCGCGCGGCCGAGAAGGGCCATGGCCAGTCCGACCTCGTCGCGTCGTACCACGCCAGCTTCGACAACGGCCCCGACCGGGCCGACGGCTGACATCTGGGCGTACCGCCCGCTGTGACATCGGGGCGTGGCCGGCCGCAACGTTGCGGCCGGTCACGCCCCGATGTCACGCCGCGGACGCTCCAGCCTCGCGAGTCCCCGGTTCGGGGGACCGCCTGTTCCCCCAACCGAGGTGACTACCACTGCCATCCCTGATTCCTACGGTGAAACAACCCTTCCGCAACGGTCGCGGCCAGTCGCCGAGAGGCTTCAACATGCGTACTACAGGGGCCGCCCCGGCCGAGAACCACGTTCACGGCCTCGACGTCATCCGGGTGGCGGTCATCGCGTCGGAACCGTTGCGGGAAGCCGGAGTCGTCAGCTCGCTGCGGGCATCGCACGGACTCATTCTTCAGCCGTTCTCCCCCGACGGTGACATCGAGGTGATCGTCGCCGAGTCGCCTCGGCTGGCGGGCGGCATGTTGCGGCAGTTGCAGCGGGTGCACCGATCACAGGGGTCGGCGACGGTGGCGATCGTCCAGAGCCGGGGTGACGCCGATATCCAAGGCTCGGTGAATGCCGGGGTGGCCGAGGTTCTGCACCCCTCGGAGGCATCGCCCGAGCGTTTGCTGGCCGCCGTTCGCCGGGCTCGCCGCACGGCCGCTCGGCCGGCGCCGGCGAGCGTAGCCGCGCTCACCGAGCAGCTCGGCCGGCTGGATGACGCCGCCCATGCCGACAGCGCCGGCCCGGAGCTGTCAGAACGCGAGCTCGTCCTGCTCCGCCATCTTGCCGAAGGCCTGGGCACCAGGCAGATCGGGGCGGTCATGAACATCTCGGAGCGTACGGCCAAGTACATCTTGTGGTGTGTCATGCAGCGCTTCTCGCTGCACAACCGCGTCCAGGCCGTCGCCTTCGCGATCCGAGCCGGCCTGATCTGACCGCCGGACGGCGCGGAGCGACATCACGCCGAGCTGTCCGGCGGAAGCGATTGACCAAAGAGGAGGTGACGCGGTGGCTCGGCAGGCAGTCTTTCGTTCCCGGTGGACGAACGATCCCCGCGCGGCCCGGGTTGTCTTCACCATTGGATTGTCGTCACTCCACCGATTCAGCTAGGGAAGAGGTTCACATGGGGTCATCGACTCCCGTCGTCCTGGTGCACGGCTTCTGGCACGGAACCTGGTGCTGGAGCCTCGTCACACAGGAACTGGCCGTTCGCGGCGTTCCCTCCGTGGCCGTGGACCTCGACGGGCACGGACTCAAGAACCACTCCCCCGCCGCGCGCTGGCAACGCCCGTTCGACCCGTCGGCGTACGCGGACGAGGTCTCCGCGGTGGTTGCCGTCAACGCGTCGTCCGCCGCCGCGACGCTGGTGGCCCAGCTGCGGCAGATCGGTCGCGGTCAGCCTTGCGTGGTCGTGGCTCACAGCATGGGTGGCACGGTGGCGACCCTGGCCGCCGAGTTGGCTCCCGAGCTCATCAGCGAACTCGTCTACCTCGCGGCCTTCGCTCCCTCCGGCCGGCCGGCGCTGGCATACGTCTTCTCCGAGGAGAACGCCGGGGAGCTGGTCTCACCGAATCTGATCGGTGACCCGGCGGCGATCGGAGCGCTGCGCCTGGACACCGGCGATGCCGGGCGGCGGGCGGCGCTGCGCGAGGCGTTCTATCAGGACGTGGACGAGGGGACGGCCGAAGCGGCTCTCACGCTGCTCGGCACGGACGGTCCGATCGGCATCGCGGCCGAGCCGATCATGGTCACCGCCGATCGGTTCGGGTCGATTCCGCACACGTACGTCGTGTGCCGGCAGGACAACGCGTTGCGCCCCGCCCTTCAGCGACGCCTCATCACCGAGATCGATGCCCTGTCCGCCCGGCCGACCCGGGTGATCGAGCTGGACTCGTCGCATTCACCGTTCTTCTCCCAGCCGGCCGTCCTCGCGGACAGCATCGTCGACGTCCGTCGCACCGCTGAGAGGCACAGCGGCCACTACACCGAGCCGACATCGGTGTAGTGGCCGCGGGATAGCGTTCCGGAACCTCTGGACGCCCCGGTTCTCGCTCGAGCACTCGTTGTCCCCGGCGGAGGTGGAAGTCCTGGGCGCGGACAAAGCCGGACCGGCAGTCGACCCGTGGAGAGTCTTCACCTTCCCTTGTGGACAGAACCGTCCCGTCGCACGCGAGCGGGGATATTTTGGAGAAATGCGGATCCCGGCCACCTGTGTGTTCCTGATGACGTCCTCCGCCGGCCGGACGGCCCGCTCACTGCCGTCGAAAGGCCGGTGACCGTCGGCCCGGCGACTGGCTCGTCGATGAGAAAGCACAACGGTGTCTCCCGAGGCGTTGCCCTGGTCCTCGGCGCCGCCCTGCTCTGGGGAACCATCGGACCGGCTCAGATCCTGATCGGCCACGCGCTGCGTCCCGGCGCGGTGGCCGGCTGGCGGCACGTGCTCGGCGGCCTGCTTCTCTGCGTTTGCCCATGCCCGTCGGCGGCTTCGTGCGGCCCGAACAGGTCGGCCGGCCCCACCCCGCCGCCCGAGGAAGGGTCCGGATGCCGATCGCGGCCCGCGCGAACCCGAAGGCGAGTCGCGAGCGTTCCGCCATCAGGTAGTCGCCGTCGGAGTCGACCGCGAGCGCATCCAGCCCGAACTCGCCGCGCGCAGCCCGATCTGCGCGATCATGCCTTTCGAGGTCGATCACGCGTCTACCGCTGGGCCACGCCCTCGCGGGTCGACGCTTCGATCAGCTGCCCGAGCAGGCGGACCTGATCGGCGGTCGTGGTGAAGGCCTCGTTGGTGAGGAACACCTGGGTCACGCCGCTGCCCTCCAGCTCGGCGAGGTCGCCGGCCACCTGGGCCGCTGACCCGCCGAGGAACGGCCGGTCGCCGGCGAGATCGGTCGCGGTGAGGGGCATGTTGACCCGCACCACCACCGACACCGAGTCCGGGTCACGGCCGGCCTCGACCACCGCGGTGAGGAACACTTTGACCAGCCCGAGCAGGGCGTCCTTGGTGAAGAGCATCGGGTTCAGGCCGTCAGCGATGCGGGCGGCGCGGCGGGCGCCGGCCGCGGTCACCGATCCGAGCAGCACCGGCAAGTGACGCTGAACCGGCTTCGGATTGATCTCCGACCGCTCGATGCGCACGAAGTCGCCGTCGAAGCTGACCGGGTCGGCGGCCCAGCAGGCGCGCAGAGCCGCCACGGTCTCGTCCAGGCCGTCACCGACCCGCTCCATGGGCACGCCGGTGCTCTCGAACTCCTGCGGCACCCACCCCTGCCCCAATCCGGCGATCACCCGGCCGGAGCTGAACTGGTCCAGCGTCGCGAGGCGCTTGGCCAGAAGGATGGGCGGTTGCAGCAACGCGTTCACCACGCTGGTGCCGAGCTTGATCGTCTCGGTGACGGCGGCGATGTGGCTCAAGGTCTCGATCGGGTCGAGAGCGTACTTGTACGGGCCCGGGACCGGGGACGGCGGCGCACCATGGAAGGACACGTCCGCCAGTGGCCTCATCAGCCTCTCCCCCGCCCAGACGGCGGCATAACCGAGATCCTCCGCGGCCCGCGCGATCGTGACGAGCTCGGCCGGTTCGACCTGTCCGCCCACGTTGGGTAGTCCGACACCCAGTTCCATGTTCTGCCTTCCGCTTGAACGTCTTCCGCAGACAGCGTCGTTCGCGAAGTTGTGGTCTCACGAACGTTTGGCCGAACAGGCAGCAAGGTCGACGCGGATCGCCAAGCGGTGCGCGACTCCGGTGCGGAGCTCCGCTGCTGATCAGGCTCGGGTGCGGCGGCGGCCCGCCGTACTCCGGCATCTCCTCATGAGGTGTAGATCAGTGCCATCTTGGTGATGGCACCGTCCTGGACGGTGGCCTGCACCATGGATTCCGGGTTGTCGGCGATCCAGTCGCCGAACGCCTTCACCGAGATCGGGCAGGTGCCCCCGCTGCCGTCGGCCAGCGATTCGGCGCACACGTCGCCGTCCTCGCCCTGCCAGGTGAGCAACGCCGGTTTCGCCGCCACCGTCATGGTGACCTTGCGCCGGCTCTCCTCGGTCGTCCATTCCTCCTGGCATCGCGTATCGGTGCGCTTCACCTGGTATGTCTTGCAGTAGGCCGCGCCGCCCATGAAGATGATCGGTTCCACGACCGCCGACCTCGCGGCCGGCTCGTAGGCGAACAGCTTCACCGCCGAGACGGTGCTCCCCCGCGCCAGGTCGGCGAAGCCGGGCTCCGGCCGCACCGGCCGGCCGCTGGCCACGGCCAGGGAGCCGCTCGGCGCCGGGCTCGGCGCGGTCGTGCCGGCGTTGCCGGTCGCGCAACCGCCGGTCAACAGCACGGCCGCCAGCACGACGAGAGTCCTCTTCACAGTTCTGTTCCTCCGTGTCGGCATCAGTTGTTCCAGATCCTCGGGTTTCCGGCGGGCAGCTCCGTGCCGGCCGCGTCGTAGGCGACGAGGTCCGTGACGTCCTCCGGCGATTCGCCGATCGGCTCGAACCAGAAGATGGCCACGGTGGTGTCCACGCTCCAGGTCGCGATACGCGCGGTCACCACGCCACCGCCGGACCGGCCGGTGATCCTGGTCGCCGCGCCCACGTAGTAGCCGAAGGCGGGCTGGATCAGGCCGTTCTCGTAGGTCATCGGTGCCTGCATGGGATGGAAGCCGGCTGCCCGGTCCGAGCCCTCGTCCTCGTGGAGCTCGAACGGATCGGTCGTCCTCCCGCCGGTGCTGTGCCGCGCGATGGTGAGCCTGAACGTCGTCCCCGGCGCGCTCGGATCGCGGACCCGGTTCGCGTAGAGCACCCAGGTGTGGTCGCGGCCCGCGGTGATCCGGGTGTCGATGGCGTCCCCGAGGGCGCCGGAGACCCGGGGCGGTACGGGCCGGGCCGTCGCCGAGACCGATGCGGCCGGGACGGGCGCCCGTCCCAACCGGCCGGGCAGGTGCCCGATGCCGAGGACGGCCGCCGCGACCACCATCGCGGCGGCGCCGCCGGCCGCGATCCGGCGGCGGCGCCGGACCCACCGGCCCGAAGCCATGATGTTCTCCACATCCAGGGCCCGTGGTGCGAAGCCGGGCGGGGACTGCAGAGTCGCCCGCACCTCGTCGTCGAGGTCATTGCTCACGAGAACCTCCCGCTCCGGGCTGATTCGGGGTCGAGCACGGCTCGCAGTTTCGCCATTCCGCGCAGGTTGAGGTTCTTGACCGACGGCAGCGTGAGCCGCAGGTCGCGGGCCACGTCGGCCTCGGAGACGTCCAGGTAGTGGCGCATCACCACGACCGCGCGTTCCTTCTCGGTCAGCGTCCGCAGGGCCGCGATCAGGGCCCGCTTGCGGGCGACGTTCTCGGCCAGGTCACGCGGATCGGCCCGGTCCGGCAGAACCTCGGTGGCGTACTCCTTGACGGGTCGACGCCACCTGTCGGTGATCAGATTGGCCAGGACGCGGCGCGCGTAGGCGTACGCGTCGTCTCGTCGCACCCGTGACCAGGCAGCGTAGGTCTTGACCAGAGCGGCCTGGGCCGCGTCCTCCGCCTGATACCGGTCACCGGTCAGCAGGTACGCCGCCTGTTGCAGCCGCGCCTGACTGGCCCGGGCGAACGTGACGAACTCGTCGTCTCCACGCGCCATGGTCCCGCTCTCGTCGTCTCAGCTCTCGAAGACCTCGGGGTGACCGGCGGTCAGCTTGCGGCCGGCGGCGTCGACGGCGGTGAGGGCGCTCATCGGGCCCTCGGTACGGTCCGCCGGGTCGAACCAGAACACCGTGACGGAACGGTCGTGGCTCCACCCGGCGGTGTGCGCGGCGACGGTCCGCCCGCCGAACCTGCCGGTGACCTTCGCGGGCCGCCCCACGTAGTAGCCGAACGCGGGCTGGACCACGTCGCCGTCGTAACGCATCGCGGTGTGGGCGGGATGGAAGCCGGGTGCCAGAGCGGAGCCGCGGTACTCGTTGACGGTCACGTAGTCCTCGGTGCTGCCGTCGTTCTGCCGCTCGGCCACCGTGAAGCCGAACGTGATGCCGGCGCCGGTGATCGGCGCGCCGTAGATCACCCACTCGCTGATCTTCGTGGCGTCGAGACCGGTCGAGATCAGCTCGCCCAGACGGTGCGGCGCTGGGGCCTGCTTCGCGGTGGCGGCCGGCGCGGGCGTCGTCACGGCCGCGGACGAGGTGGCCACTCCCCCGCTCACCACGACGGCTGCCGCCATCACGACCGAGGCGATCAGCCAGCTCCTGCGGGTGCGGTTCATGTCATAACTCCTTGATCGAAGCCGGTATGTGCTTACGCCGATCAAGACGAGACACGCTCCTGCCAGGTCTCGCCGCAAAACTGCGACGAGACTCTCCGGGACTTTTCCGTACGCTCATCCGTCCCCGCGGCCGGAACCGCTGAACAGGCAGTGGATGGTGCCCGCCCGGTCAACCCGGCCGGCGAGTCGTGCAACGGGGCGACCCCTCGAGCCTGATACGCGCACCATTTCCTTCCCCTAAGGACGATCCGGCCGGCCGCGGGCCGGCTGCCGCCTATCGTCGGGCTGGGTACCTGTGTCTACCGGCCGCGAGAATGGAGCCCCATGACGTCCGACTCGGTGTACGCCGACCCCGATGGCATCGAAGCGCTCTCGTCCCCGTACGCCGCGAGCGCCGCGCAGTTCGCGGCGCTCTCGCCGGCCTTCGCCGACATCTCCGCGACGCTGCTCTGGGGACTGGCCGACGACGAGACGGCCGCCCAGATCAAGCCCATCGTCGCCGGAGCGATGACGGCCGTCTACGCCAACGTCGACACACGCCGGCAGAAGCTCGAGGCTTACGGCAACCAATTCACGACGACCAGCAAGAACTTCCGCGAAGCCGGTGCCGAGGTCGACCATCACGCGCACGGGTACGCCAAGGCCGTGCGAGAGCTCCCGGTTTCCGGCGGAAGCACGGCGAGCCCGGTGGGCGGCACCACCGGTGCCGTGGCTCACCCGGAAAGCACCACTGGTTCCAGCCCCGGCGTTCCCCTCGAGAGGCGACGAGCCACGGATGTCGTGCCGAACGCCGATGGATTCACCCCGGTCCACGTGGAGCCGCGGCACCAGACGGAGCCGAACGAAGGACAGTTCGCTCCTACCCCGCCCCTGGGCGCGCCGGGGGAAAGAGTCGCGGCGTCGGTGGAGAACGAATCCCAGGACGGCGGTCAGCCCTACGTCCTGCTTCCGGCTCCCGACCCACTGACGCTCGCGGAGCGGGACGAGCTCAACACACCACTGATTGCGTACACCAAGCAGCCGAATCAGCCCTGAGCCGGACCGCGGCGTCCGTCCTGACGGGCGGACGCCGCGTCCCGCTGTCACACGAAAGCGAGCCCGGACTTCCCCGCGCTCGCCTGCGCATAGCCCACATCGGCCATCGTCAATGTTTTCACCGCCGCCGTCCGCGACAGGCCGGCGGCGAAGACATGGGCGGCGCGGACGCTGCGGTCGGGCAGCCCCGCCGCTCCCTTGACCACCGCTTCCCGGACGTCGGCGGAGAGCTCGTGCCCGTGCCTCAGCAGGTAACGCACGGCGATCTCCCCCACTTCGGCGACGCTGTACGCCGGCACGGTCCACCGTTGCCCGAAGCACTCCAGCAATCGCCCCGGCACGGAATCCACCGTCTCCGGCTCGGTGATCAGGATGGTGACCGGCGCGCTGACCCCGTGCACGGCATGGGACAGCTCATCGACCATCTCGCTCACGAAGGCGTCGGTCGCGGACACGTCCCAGCGGATGGCCAGAACACCGCTCTCGGCGTCGCCCAGGGCATTCGCGACGAGGCTGTGCGCCTGGCCCGGCCAGCGCGCGGCCAAGGCCCCGGAGGCCGAGACGGTCACCAGATGACCGGTCGGCAGGCAGCCGAGCTCGGATAACGCCCGTGCATAGAGACTCGCGAGTTCCCGGCGCCCGCTGCCGGCCGGTCCGACCAGGACGACGTTGGCGTCGCCAGGGGCCGCCGGGCGGCCCTTCACCGCCAGCGCGGTCACCTTCGCCGCGATCCCCCGCCGGGCCTCCTCGGCGCCGACCAGCTCGCCGATCCGCCGCCACGCGACGCTCGCCTGCAAGGCCTGCCGCGGGTCACCGGTGGCGTCGAGCTGAGGGGCGGGCGCGACCGGCGCACCGGCGAGCTCCGCGAGTTCCGGTGCGAGGTCGGCCGCCGTCAGCCGGTTGAGCTCGTTGTCCTTGGCCGGTGGGGAAACCACCAGCCGGGACGCCTGATGGTTGATCATGGCTTCGAACAGCTTGCGGGCCACCCGGCCGTTGCCGAAGGTCGATCCCTTGGGCGTCCGCTCGAAGAATTCGGTGACCGCCTCGATCGCGTCGTCGGTGAGCTCGTAGTAGTGCTTCCGGCAGAGGTTGGTGGTGATGGTGACCAGCTCGTCGACGCTGTAGTTGGGGAACTCGATGGTGCGGGTGAACCGGGAGCCGAGGCCCGGGTTGGAGTCGAGGAACCGCTCCATGAGCTCGGAGTAGCCCGCCACGATCACCACGATCTCGTCGCGGTGGTCCTCCATCATCTTCATCAGCGCGTCGATGGCCTCCTGGCCGAAGTCCGGCCCGGACCCGCCCGAGCCGGCCGACAGGGTGTACGCCTCGTCGATGAACAGAACCCCGCCCATCGCCTTGGTGACGAGCTCGGTGGTCTTGATCGCGGTGGAACCGATGTACTGGCCGACCAGGTCGGCGCGCGACGCCTCGACCATGTGCCCTTGGGACAGCACGCCGAGCTCCTTGAGCACGGCGCCGTAGAGCCGGGCGACCGTGGTCTTGCCGGTGCCGGGTGGACCGGCGAAGACGAGATGCCGGCTCATCGGCGGCATCGGCAGACCGAGCTGCTGCCGCCGCTGCGCCATCGTGATGAGGTTGATCAGGCCTTTGACCTCGGCCTTGACACCGGCCAGGCCCACCAGGACGTCCAGGTCGGCGAGGGGTCCGGAGGTCGCGATCCTGGTTTCTCCCATCGTGCTCGGTTGTTCGTCCCACGCAGTTGACGGCGCGGCCGACGGGTCGCGCTCGGCCGGGACCGCTTCACTCCGTACGTCGCTCACGATCACGCGGTTCGACTCGGAGTCCCGGATGGCCAGGCCGCGACTGCCGCGCACCGTGGAACGTGTCAGCCGGACCGGCTCCAGCCCGGTGACCTGGACCCCGTCCTCGGCGCTGTCGAGAATCTGGCTCTCCACGATGTCGGCGCTGCCACCGGCCTCGACCAGCACGCCGTGCCGGCCCGCCGAGCGCACGCGGCCGCGGCTGGCCGTCAGGACCCCGCCGGTGATGCGGACACCGTCGCTCGACGCGTCGATGATTTCGGTGTCGTCGAGCATCGCGACGGCCGCCGACTCGACGAGCAGTCCGCCTCCGCGGACCACCACGCCCGCGAGTTCGATCCGCGCGGCGTCCCGCGCGGTCACGGCTGCCTCGGCCGTGGCCGTGAGGTGGGCGTCCCGGATCGTCAGGCGGGCACCGCCCGAGGTCTCCACGATGGCACCACAGTGACTCGAGAGCTCGAGGTCGCTGAGTTCGCCGGTGCTCTCGCCGGCCAGTACGATCCCCCGGCCCTGCCGTACCTCGGCCTGCATTCCGTGCAGGACGACGCCCGACTTCGCCGTCACCTCGACGAGGTGCTCGGAGCTACCCGAGATCCTCAGTTGCCGGAAGGCCGGAGCACCACCGCCGTCGACCCGGACACCGGACGGGCTGCCGGCGATCACACAGTTCTCGAACGTCGGTGCGCCGGTCCCGGCGACGTTCACGGCGCTCTTGCCGGCATCGGTGAAAAGGCAGTCGCGGAACGTCGGGGCGGCCGCGCCGGTGATGTGGACCGCCTGAGCGCCGGCCCGGCTGAACGTCGAGTCGGTGACGGTGACCTCGCCGTCGCCGCGGACGAAGACGTCCACGGAGACGCTGTCGCTCACGGTGAGCTCGGTGATCCGCGCGGCGCCGTGCTCGTCGATGACGACCGCGGGTTTGTCCGATCCGATCACTTCACACAGTTCGACGGTGCACACCGCGGTTCCGGTCACGAAGATGCCGTTGCCCGTGACCTCGGTCATCCGGCACCGGCGCAATGCCAGTGACCCGACATCGGTGACGAGCACGGCCGAGGAGCCGACATTGGTGATCCGGCAGTCCTCGACGGTGCTCGCCCGGCTGGACGTGACGACCACACCCGCACCGGCGCCGTTGGTGATGAGGCATCCGCGCATGGCGACCGATCCCTCGAGACGGGACAGCACCGTGGCCCAGGAGCGGCCGCGCAGTTCGCAGTCGTCGAGGGCGGCCTCCCCCTGGTGGACATCCACGGCCGCGAGCTTCTCGTCGTCGCTCGACAGCACCAGGCCACGCAACGAGGCCCCGGTGCCGCTGACCACGAGCACGCTGCCTACCGCGGTGTGCACCGTGACGGTCCCGGCGCCGTCCTCGGCGCTGATCGTCACCTGCTTCGTGATGGTCAGCTGCTCCTCGTAGCGTCCCGCCCGGACGACGATCGAGGCTCCGTCCTCCGCGCGCGCCAAGGCCGCGCCGATGGTCGGGCAGGCGCCCGGCGCGCCGCCGCCGACAATGATCACCTGTCGGCCCATCGGGTGAGCGTTCTGACGCATGTCAACCACCTTCGGCTTGCAGTCTCATGAATCGCCTACGCGATACCGGGCGGGAGCACGAACCGGCCGGCGGCCGCAGTGCCGACCCGGGCGGGCCGGTCCTTGCCGGTCCAGCGTTCGACGTAGCGCTGCAGCGAAGCCACCGCCAGTTCGTCGAGGTTGATCCGGTCACCGGCGACCCGGCCGTCAGCGGCGATCTCGGTGCGCGACAACTCCCGCAGGAGCACCCGGCCACGGGCGGCGCCGCTCGGCTCGGTGGTCATCAGCACCTTGAAGCTGGTTCCGGGCAGGAAGAGCACCCGGTTGTCGGCTCGCTCATCCCCCTGGGGCTCGAATCCGGTGGTACGCCGGGCGGTCATCGCCCACACCAATATCTCGACGTCACCCTTGAGGTCCGGTGACGGCTCGGTGAGGGCGTTCAGGAAGCCCCATTCGGTGAGCAGTTTGTGCTTGTGGAGCAGGGTCCAGTGCGCGGCGGACAACGAGGTCGTGAAGGACGCCGGTCCCCGGTGCGACGGCATCGGGCCGAGCCCGGCCACGACGCACCGGGCGAACGGGACGTGCGGGCCTTTGCGGGCCGCGCGCAGGTCGGCGTCGATCGCCGATCCCTGCGAGGAGAGATACAGGCGTACGGCCACGCAGTCGCTGAGGATCTCCGCGGGCGTCCGTGAGTCGCCGGTCTGCAGCGCGGGCTGCTCGGACAGCATTCGCGACACCGACGACGCGACCCGGTCGAAGTCGTCGCTCAGCGTCCGTCGCAGCCACGCCCGCTCCTCCTGAAGGCCTCGAGCGGAGGGAATCGCCGACGAGGCCGCCACCGGAGTCGGCTGCAACCGCGGCGGGCGGCGGGAGCCGGTCGGCTCGGGATCCAGGACCGGCGGAACCGCCAGCGGGCCCGGTGGCAGGTCCGCGGCCGGCACCGGATCCGGATTCGGTGCCGGTTGGTGGGTCTCGACCGAGAGCGGACTCGGCGTCGAGGACGCGATCGACGTTGCCGGCGGCGGCTCGGCCGCCGGGGCCGGTACGGCCGCCGCCGCCCTGCCACGGGAATCATCCCGGTCGGCCGGTAGCGGCGCCACGCGGACGATCCTCATGGCCGTTGTCGGCTCGGCTTCCGTGTCGTCGGCCGGCGCAGACCGGAGTGCGGTGCTGGACGGGGGTGCGGGCACCATCGTCACGGCCGGGACCGGCGATGCGGTCGGTACCGGCGTCGGCGCCTCGACCCCGGCCCGTGCCACCGCTCGCGTCCGGTCCTCCGGGGGGCTGTCCCGGAACGCGGCGTCGGCTCCGGCGTCAGCCACGCCACTGCTCGAGGTGGCGGTGACCGCGGATGCTGCGACCAGCCGGCTGTGCTCCATCGTCGTCCGGTCGAGCCGCGCGATGAGATCCTCGGCCAGCACCCGCATCCGTACCGCTCGGGCCGGCGTCGTGTCGTCGAAGATGACCGTGTTGTTGTCGGCGGTGGGCCGGGTGGCCCGGATCGTCTCGGCGTGCCCGGGTACGGCCGTCGGCCGCATCCACAGACCGGCCTGGACGACCTCGACGACCGCGTCGCCGGCGTACCAGTAGACCAGCGGCTCGATCGGATCACCGGAGGCCAGCGGCGCGCGGTGATTCAGGACCTCGGGCATCGGCGCCGGGTCGTTGGCCCGGGCCCGGGGCCGGTAGGCCAGTTCCTCGGCGAACACCTGCCAGCCGAAGTTCCCGTTCTCCCGGACGGTGAACATCTTCGGCTGGACCGGGTCGCCGATCGGCATGCCGGTGAAACACACGACCTGCCTCTTGAACAGGTCGGCCAGCACCTGCCCGAGGGGTTCCGCGGTGGGCGCCAAGACCTTTCCGTAGGTGACGAACCTTGCCCGCGCCCGGCTCTCCTCGTCGAAGTCGCGCCAGAACCGGGCGATGTCGTCGAGCGAGATCGGCGGCGTGCCGGGGCAACCGAGGACGACGGTGAGTCGCTCCGGCTGGCACGGCAACGAGGCGACCAGCCAGTTCCAGTGGTCCCGGACGGCGCTCTCGGCCCGGGTGTCCCTGATCCACACGCCGCCGGGGATCGGTTCGGCAACGCCGGTCGCACTGGTCTGCAGTGGGGTGACGGCGGCGCGGTCCCACACCGGGACGGGGAAACGTTTCGCCTCCCAGCTCGGCGGCTTTCCGGCCCGGTAGCGCACCCAGCCGCTGTGCTGGGCGGAATGGATGAAGAGGGCTCCGGCCGTACCCCGCACGATCTGGCCGTGCGGGGCGATGACCACGCGGTCCAGCCGGGCCGAGAGGAACTGCCCGGCCAGGGTGGTCGTACCCGGTTCCTCGCCGCAGACGATCAGCCGGATGCCGCGTCGCTTGCGGGGGACGGCCCGCGCGATCGATTCCCACATCGCGTACGACAGGTCGCGTCGCAGATCGAGCAGGACGATCTCGTTGTCCGGGTCCACGGGTACGGCCATCGCGATCTCGCGGGCCTCGGAGCTCACCGCCTCCGAGGTGTGCAGGACGATCGCGTTGCCGATGGTCTGCCGTCCGAGAGAGTCGGTGTTGTCGTCGGGCGATCGTTGCGACATGGTCATCATCGGTCAGCCCTGCCGGGCCAGGTTGATCGCGTCACGATTCAGGTCGGGACCGGCCGGGAACAGGTCGAGCACGTAACGCGAGATCGGGACGGCCGGTGCCTGCCCCAGACCGAGAGCGTCGCGGGTCCTGGAGTTCGACAGGCGGTACCGTACGCCGTCATCGGTGATGAGGAAGAGGACCGGGTCGCCGGCGGCCGCGGACTTGTCCATCGCGTAGGCAAGCAGTCCGCGACCGGGCGTGGCCGCGTCCATGGCCGCGGGTTCCACGATCGCGATCGTCGATTCCATCCGGTTGCCCACGAACGCCTGGCGCTGGCAGACGATCTTGCCGGCCGGGGACACCGGGGTCGCGGCGTCCAGTCCCGGGAACATGTCGAGCAACGTCCGGTCGCGCGAGCGAGGCGCGGCCACGAGCTCGGCGGCGTTGAGGGTCACCGGGGCGCCGTGGGAGACCGCCTGCAACAGCTCGAAGGCGGTCCGGTTGACCGGAGCGAGGCCGTCCTGGCGCAACACGAACAGCTGATCGCTGCCGTCGCCGCCCAGCCGGAACAGCCGGCCGATGGTGGCCGGTCGACCGGCGACCCGCGCGCCGGGAGACCCTTGCCCGGGCATCTTCGGGATCGACACCTGGCCGCCGTCCGGAAGCTCCCGAAGCCAGTCCGGCGGGACCGGCAGGGGAAGCGCGCTGGCCGCGCCCAGCGCCACCGGCACCGCCGTGTCGGCCACCAGCATTCGGTGCTGCCGCCACAGGAGGTATGTCTGTGAGCCGGCCGACACGAGGAGGAAGGCGTTGTCATTCATCGGCGCCACGGCGGTCGAGCCGAGACTCACCGCGGCCTCACCACCCGAGGTGCAGACCTGCCACGGCCCGGTCGAGATCTGCCCGGCGGCCGGAACCAGCTGCGGCGCACCGATCAGACCGACCGGCCGGCCCCGCGGTACGCCGGCGAGCGACTTCGCCGAGACCGACACGGTGCCGTTCCCTCCGGAGATCAGCAGGGCCGAAGCGTGATTGAGCGTGCGGTGGAGCCGTCCGCCCACGTACACGTACTCGTTGACCGTGCCCTTCTCCTGGATGATCACCCCGGGCGTACGCCATTCCTTGCTCCCACCCGGCACCAGGAACCCGTAGACGCCGAATCCCGCCGCGGTCAGCAACCCGACGATGACCCCGATGACGATGCCCATGACCGTGCGCTTGGAGGGACTGTCCGGCTGAGTCGGATCGCCGAGCAGCAGGGCCGAGCTCATCCGGCCCATCTGGAACTCATGCGCGTGCACATGATCACGTTGAGTCTGCATCGCCCGCCCCCTATCCGAAGAGTCCGCGGGCCCAGCCGTAAACCCCGGCCAGCCAGAGCAGCAGCGGCAGAATCGACAGGCCGAGCACCAGGTCCAGCATGGTCGCGGTGAACTCCCAGACCGGCAGGAGCCGCTGCGGCCACGGCCGGAGCGCGGCCATGATCAGCACCACGGTCAGCGCGAGCAGTCCGGTGAGGATCAGCAGCCGCCCGTCGCCGAGCACCGATTCCGACAACCGGAACACCACCAGCAGGTAGCCGGAGCCACCGGCGACCACGAGCGAGACGCGCTGCCACAGACCGAGGAACGCCCGGGCCCGCAGCAGCAGCGAGCTCGAGACGACCAGCACCATCAGCGGACCGAGAAAACCGTCCTCACCCAGCACCGCGTGCTGCAGGATCGGCGCGGTCAGACCCACCGTCACGCACAGCACGTTGAGATAGTTGTCAGCCCGATCGGTACGCCGCTGGATGTCATCAGCCTTCGCCGGCGTGATGTCGTACTGCAGCTCACTACCGGTCTTGGGCAGCTGGACCCCGCGCAGCCCGGCCAGCCGCAGGGTCATCTTCGCGGCCGACACCACCAGGCAGAAGATCAGCGACATGGTGATGCCCGCGGCCGTGGCGTGACTCATCTCGAAATAGCCGGCGATCGACAGCTCGAAGCCGAACACGACGCCGGTCAGGAACAGGACCAGCAACGGCGGGTACGGCAGGCGCCGCGCCCAGAGGAGATGGCAGACGTAGAGCGCCAGGGCGCTCACGACGATCGCGTCGCTCGCGGCCAGCAGGCTCGTCGCGCCGGGATCGAAGCGATCCGGCGCCGGGCTGGTCAGCCGGAGGAACGCCACCCCCGACAGGACGACCGCGGCCAGGCTGAACACCATCGCCGTGATCGCGTCCTTGCGGCGCGCGAACAGCACCGCCGTGAGCCCGAAGACGCCGACCAGAGTCAGTGCGGCGCTGACGCTCAGCACTCGGGTCCCCCGGTGGGCCAGGAAAGCCGCGAGGGCGGTCAGGGCCAGGCCCGAGAGGGCCAGGAACAGGGGCCGGCGGTATTCCGGCTGCCATCGGTCGTCGCGCCGGTTGATCATCGAGGCGATCCCGTCGGCCAGGTCGTCGTAGGCCAGCTCGGGGATGGCGTTCTCGTTGAGGGTCAGGTGGAACTCCTCACCGTCCAGCCAATCCAGTGACTCCGGCGTACCGCTGGGGTCGAAAGCGGGCTCACCGAGTCGCTGGAGCCGCCAGATCCGTTCGCCGCCGACGCTCTCCTCCTCGTCGCCGCCGACCCGCCGGACCAGGGCCGGGATCAGCGCGGCGACCATGGTGGCGACCGGTACGGCGAGATCGATCCGCTTGTCCGGGCCGACGACCGTGACCCGGCAGATGTCGCTGTTCAATGCGGTCGTCATGCGTTTTCCTTCGCCGTCACGCCGGCCGTGACGATGCCGGTCTGGATCAGCTTCACGCCGCGGCGGGTCACGAGCTGGGCCCGGCCCGGCGGCAACTGCATGGGTGCGGCCTCGCCGATGAACCGGCCCTCGTCCTTCGGGTACGACAGCAGGGCCGCGGGCGAGCCGAGCTCCCAGATCCGCCTGATCACCGGATCGGTCATGGCCCGCATCGCCCCGGAGGTGCTCCGTGCGATGATCACATGCAGTCCGATGTGGACGCTCTGGGCGAGGACCGGGGTGATCGGCTCGAGCACGCTGCTCAGGCCGGAACTCAGCAGGTCGTAGTCGTCGATCACCACGAAGACCTCAGGGCCGTCCCACCAGTCCCGGCGCCGCAGCCGCTCGGACGAGATGTCCGTGCCCGGCATGCGTTCCTGCATCGACACCAGGGCCTGCCTGGCCAGCTCGTTCACCGCTTCACTGGTGATACCGCGGCCGACGACGTACTCGTCCGGGATCGCGGTGTCCAGGTCACGCCGGGGATCGCCGAGCACCACCTTCGCCTGGTCGGGTCGATACCGCTCGGCGATCGCCCGCAGCACGAGCCGCAAGGCGTTCGTCTTGCCGGTCTCGATGTCACCCATGACGAGCAGATGCGGCGTACTCATGAAGTCGTGCCAGACCGGTTCGATCCGGGTCTCGTCGTGACCGAGGCAGACCTTGAACTCGGGCTGAGCGGGCGGCAGATCCTCGACCTGCAACCGGGCCGGCAGCAGTCGCACCGGCGGGGCGGGCGGCCCAGGCCAGAACGTGGCGATCTCCTCGACGATCGCCTTGGTCGCCTCACCGAGGTCGACGTTTCCGCTGCGCCCGTCGAGCCGCGGCACGGCGGCCAGGAAGTGCATGCCGTCGCTGGTCATCCCCCGGCCGGCCTGGTCGGGCACCTGCGCCGCCTTGCGGTGGTTGACCTCCGACTCGATCGAGTCGCCGAGCCGCAGCTCCAGCTTGGTGCCGAGCAGATCGCGCAGCCAGGTACGGATCTCCGACCAGCGGGTGGCCGCGATGACGATGTGGATCCCGAAGGACAGCCCTCGCGAGGACAGCTCACGGATGCGGTCCTCGAGTGCCTCGAAGTCCTGCTTCAGGGTGAACCAGCCGTCGATGATGAGGAACACATGGCCGTGCGGATCGTGCAGCACGCCCCGGGCGCACGCGTCCAGATAGCTGCCGAGGGAGTCGAAGCCGTGTGCGGCGAAGGCGGCCTCACGCCGCTCCATGATGCCGGTGATCTCAGCGATCGTGCGGACCACCCGGTCGCGCTCCATCCGTGTGGCCACCGAGCCGGTGTGCGGCAGGCCGACGATGGGCATGATGCCGCCCCCGCCGAAGTCGAGGGCATAGAACTGGACCTCACGCGGGGTGTGGGTCAGGGCCAGCGACATGACGAACGTCCGCAGCAGCGTCGACTTGCCGCTCTGCGGGGCGCCGACGACGCCGACGTGGCCGTGCGCGCCCGAGACGTCGGCGATGAGCAGATCCCGGGTCTGATCGTACGGGCGGTCCACCACGCCGACCGGCACCCGAAGCCGGCCACGCAGCACCTCCCGCTGGACGATCATGCCGTGTTCCGGATCCGGGACGATCGACGGCAGCAGCGCGTCGAGACTCGGCGCGTCGGCCAGCGGTGGCAGCCAGACCTGGCGAGCTGGTGGGCCGGACCCGGCCAGCCGATCGATGAGCACGTCCATCAGGGCCGGATCGTCCGGCTGGGCGGCGTCGTGCGCCGGTTCCTCGATCGGGACGGCGACCGGTCGTCCGTACACGCCGGGCGCCGACGACATGGTACGGGTGCCGAACGGCACGATCTCGGCCACCACCCGCAGCCGGTCGTCCTCCTCGGCCGGTGCGATCCGACGGGCGTAGCCACCCGAGACGTACGCGCTCTTGAACCTGACCAGGCTGGTGATGTCGACCTTCAGATAACCGTTTCCGGGATCGGACGGTAGCTCGTACGCGGCGCCGACGCCGATGACCGCCCGCGACTCCATCGACGAGAAGGTGCGCAGCGCGATCCGGTAGGACAGGTGGCCCTCGACCCGGCTGATCCGGCCCTCGTCCAGCCGTTGCGAGGCGAGCAGCAGATGCACGCCGAGCGAGCGCCCCAACCGGCCGATCGAGACGAACAGGTCCATGAACTCGCTCTTGCTGCTGAGCAGCTCACTGAACTCGTCGACGATGACCAGCAGCACCGGGAACGGGACCAGGGGCGCGCCGGCGCCCCGCGCCTTCTCGTACTCGAACAGCGAGGCGTAGCCGCTCTCCCGCAGGAACTCCTGCCGGCGGGTCATCTCGCCGTTGAGCGCGTCCTGCATCCGGTCGACCAGCGGCAGCTCGTCGGCCAGGTTGGTGATGACCGCCGAGGTGTGCGGCAGCTTCTCCATGCCGATGAAGGTGGCGCCGCCCTTGAAGTCGACGAGCACCAGGTTGAGGATCTCCGACGAATGGGTCGCGGCGAGCGCGCAGACGAGCGTACGCAGAAGCTCGCTCTTGCCCGAACCGGTCGCACCGATGACCAGCCCGTGCGGGCCCATGCCGCCCTGCGCCGACTCCTTCAGGTCCAGCTCGATGACCTCGCCGCCCTCGGTCACGCCGATCGGCACCTGCAACCGGGCCCGCTGGGCGTGGCGGGTACGCCAGATCGCCGGGACGTCGAAGGAGTAGGCGTCCTTGATCCCGAGAAGGGTGGTGAGCTCGAAGTCCGACTCCAGCGACTCGTCGACGACCTCGAGCGTCCCGCTGGTCCGTTTCGGCGCGAGGATCCGGGCCAGGACCTCCGCCTCGGCCCGGCTCAGCGCGTCAGCCTCCGATCGGCCGGTCTTGGTCCCGGTGGGGTACTCGACCGCTCCGTCCCGGACGGTCAGCCGCAGCACCTTGGCGCCACCGGGAAGCCGGCCGGTCACGTCCAGCAGGAGCACGTTGCGGATTCCCTCACCGAGGAGCCGTGAAACCTCCGGGATCTCGATCGAGGCGGCGATGACGACGATGAACGGCTCGGACGCTCCCACCCGGGCGGTGGCGTCGTGCTCGCCGCGCTCGCCGAGGTCAGCGCCGAGCAGCGCCATCAGCTCGTCGTGATCGTGCGCGAACAGGCGGACCGGACCGGCCGCGTCGGTGTCGGTGGGATGGGCGTTGTGCGGCAGCCACTTGACCCATTCCCAGTCGTCGGCGTGGCCGTCGGTCAGCACCGCCAGCCGCAGCTCGTCCGGGGCATGAAAGGTCGCCAGCTGGCCGACGATCGCCCGGCAGAGATCCATGGACGCGGCGAACTCTCCGGCGAACTCGATGCTGGTGAAGCTCCGCGTGCCGATGGCCGTCGGCATTCCGTCGATCGTCAGGTAGGCCTCGGAGAAGCGTCGCAGCGAGATCGCCGACAGTGGTTCCAGGTCCTCGATCGGCTTGGTCGAGGGCGGGACATAGTGGATCGCCGAGTTCTGCGTGCCGAGCCCGATCCGTACCCGCCCGAAGTCGTCATGCACCGGCCGGCGTTCCCAGACCCGGCTGCCGGAGGCGATCGACCACAGCCGGGCCGGGTCGGGGTTGTTCCAGAAGACCGCGCTGCGCTGCTCGTCGGCGTCGGCGCGGGCCTTCTTGCGCAGCTGGGCGATGTAGCGCAGATAGTCGCGCCGCTCGGACTTCATCTTGGCCTTGCGCTCGCCGGTCGCCTTGCCGATCTGAACGAAGCCCATCGAGATCATGCCGACGAACATCACGCCGCCCATCACGTACATGGCGGGCGAGCGGCTGAACATGCCGAACATGAGCATCATGCCGCCCATGCCCAGCGCCATCGGCACGGCCATCAGGAAGGCGCGGATGTCGGGTGGCGCCGGTTCCGCCATGACCGGCGGCTCCTGCAGCTCGACGTCGCCGGTCGGCAGGGGCGGGCCCTCCAGGCGCGGCGGGCGCTTGACGGTGACCGTACTCATTCGATCACCCCCGGTCCCGCCGCGCGCGTCGGCCAGATGTCGTCTTCGGCCTGCAGGAGCCTCAGTGCCTGACGCTGGTCGGCGGACTTCTGGTCACCGGCCGTGGCGTCGTCCTCGCCGTCGTCCTGGTCGGCTTCGCCTCGCGTACGGGCCGCCTCGGCCGCGGCATCACGCTCCGCCATGAGCCGTTGCAGCGTGTCGTCGTCCGGCTCCGCGGCGGACATCTGCGGCGTGCCCTCGACATCGCCGTCCGACCTGGTCCTGCCTTCCCGCTCGGGACGCCACGCCCGCAACGGCGACGGTGACATGGCGGCGACCGCCATCATCGGCTGGTCCGTCACGGGCGGGGGCGGCGAGAACCACAGCGCATCGTCGTCTTCATCGTCTTCGCCGTCGTCCAGCGTGTTCCACGGCAGCCCGTCCTGGTCCCATGACCCGAAGTCGTCGTCGCCGTCCCCGACGACCGCGACGCGGTCGGCCGGCGGATCGGCCTCTTCGGGGACGGCCGGGAGGCCGGCCGGCACCGGCGGCACGGACGGCCTGTTCTCGGCTGGGGGCGGCGGCGCGGGCCGAGGCGGGGGCGGAGCGCCGATGAAGCCTTCTCCCCCATGAGCCTGGCCGGCTCCACCCCTCGCTTGTTCCGGCGGCGCCGTGTCGCCCGACCAGGGCTCCGCGTTCGTGGCCACCAGAGCGGAGGCATCAGAGCGCTCCGGTGCGCCCGTACCGGTCGCGCCCGGCGGCATCATCGGCATCATCGGTGGCACACCGCCCGCCGAGCCGAGCTCCGGCGTCGCCGGATGCGTCACGCCACCGCCCGCCGCTGCATCGTCCTCCGGGACGCCCACACCGGAACCGGCCGGAAGACCCGGCGCTGTGCCGTCGAAGCCGGCACCACCCGGGGCGGCACCGCCCTCACCGCCAGGCGTGCCCGGGAAGGTCTCGCCCACCAGATCCGTACCCACGCCCGTCGTCCAGGGCGCGGTATCCGTCGCCAGCAGCCCCGCGGCGTCAGAACGCTCCGGTGCACCCGTACCGGTCGCACCCGGCGGCATCATCGGCATCATCGGCGGCACCCCACCACCGGTGCCCGCGCCGCCACCGAGCCCGGCCGCCGATCCGGCACCCGTACCAGCACCAGCACCAGCACCAGCACCAGCACCAGCACCAGCACCAGCACCAGCATTGGACCCCGCGGTGCTTCCGCCGCCGCTCCCGTCCAGGCCCCCGACGTGCGGCGCTTCCGGAATCGCGGCGCCGCCGGCCGCATCACCCAGTCCGCCGACATCGGCACCGCCGCCGGCGAAACCCGACGCACCGGAACCTGAGCCACCGCCCACTCCGGCCGGCGTTCCGGTGGGGGGCGCATCCGGCACCCACGGATCAGTACTGCCCGGCAACAGACCGGAAGAATCGGATCCGCTGCCGGAGTCGCCCGTCTTTCCGCCGCCGGTCGCGGCCGGCGGCAGGCTCGACGGTGGCAGATCAGGAACGGTCGTGCTTCCAGAACCCTCCGGAAGGATCGGACTCGAAACGGCCTCCGGCGGCGAGCCGAGGTTCTCGATGGTGGGCACCTTCGGAGGCACCGTGGCCGCCTTGCGTTCGTTGGCCGAAGCGCCGCCGCCGGACGCGCCCGGACCGTTTCCGCCCAGAGCGAAACCGACCGGACCGGGCCCGGGACCGATGTCCTGCGGCGAACCCGCACCTGGGAAGTCGGGAACCTTGACGTCGGCCGTGCCGCCACCGCCACCTCCGCCGGTGCCGGCCTTCGAACCCGAACCCGGCGGTACGTAGGGGCTCAGGGCGTTCATCAACTCGTCCGGCGCCGATTTGCCCTGGCCGGATCCGGGCGGAGGGTCGCCGGGCGGAATCTCGATGTCGGGGATGTGTTCGCCGACTCGGTTGTTCTTGTCGTCGGGCGGCCCTTCGGGCTTCGGATCCTTGTCGTCGTCACCCGGGACTTTGATGTCTGGCACATGCTTGTCAGCACCCGGAGGCTTGTCAGCACCCGGAACATCGGGCGGCGGCTCCTTCGCAGGAGGTACCTTCGGTAGAGGAATGTCCGGCGCCTTGGGCGGCGGGGGCTTGAAGTCGGCCGGGTCCGGGGCAGGCGCGTGATAGACGTCCGTCTTGTACTTCGCCACCAACTGGGTCATCACCTTGCGCATCGCCGTCGTCATCTTCTCCGGCACCCCAGGTACCAGGCTGACGAAGACCGTGCCGTCGGGCTGCACGGCGTGCGGTTCGACGGTGGCCGCGTAATTCGCGTAGAAACTCTCGATCTTTGTCACCGCGGTGCGCGCCCACGACAGCGCGTTACCCGCCGTCCACAGCTGCGTTGCCACATTGGATGGTGGTTTGGTGGCGCCATCGAGCTTCACCTCGGACGTCAGCGGTGCGCCATAGAGAGTCGCGGCCCGCGCTTTCATGGACGCCGCGACATATTCCATCTTCCCCAGGAACGCCTCGGCCGCCGGCCCCGTCCAAGGGCGGCCCTCACCGGCAAGACCGCGTGCCTGCTTCAGCAGATTGTCGGCGATGGCCTCCATTTCGACGGTCGCCTGGGCGAACACGTTGCCCGCCGTGATGAGCGACGACGGGTCGACCATCCCCTGTCCCACCGTGGCTCCGGTCTTGGCGTTGGTATCGGAACCGGTGAGCCCGCCGGAGCCGAACAGCCCCGCCTTGATCTGCTTCCAGTCGAACCCCATGTAGTCGCTCGTCGTAGCGGCGTTGGCCGCGGCCTTCTGCGTCGGGTCAAGAACGACGGAGCTGTCGGCGCCGGTTTTGAACGGCGAAGGGGATGTCATTACTGAAGAAACCCTATCGGCGATAACGTAGCTTGGATGACGCGGATCTTCGGCGCGACGAGGACGGAGAGGTTCAGGCCTCTTTCTTCTCCAGCCCGCCAAGCTGCCCGAAGGGTTCGGTCATGACTTTTGCGAGCTTCTCGGCCGTCATCTTGTTCATTTCCGACTCGTTGTCGTAATCCTTGCTGATCTCTTGAATCTTGTCGCAGATGAGCGTGAACGAGTAGTCGATCTTCGTCAGATAGTCAGTCGTGGCCGGTCGGACTCCGGCGGCTCCCTCGACAGCGTCCGTCAGGAGAGCGGCCGCGCTGAAAGCCGTCCCAGGCTTGATGGGACCGTCTTCGGAAAGAGTTTTGGCGACAGTCGCCAGGCGCAGGCGCAGCTTTTCCAGGTTGGAAGAAAAGGTCTTGAGGGCCTCGGTGTTGACTGCGAGCTTGGCATCACCATCCTCGCCGCCGGCGACCGGCGGTGGCAGGTCTCCGTCTTCGGGGGGATGCGCCTCTTCCTTCTTCTCCTGCTGACCGTCCCCGGGCAGGTAATTGGTGCCCTCGCCGTATGCGCCGTCCGACGCCGGATCCTCCAGAAACTTTCTCTCGACGAGTTCACGAAACTTCAGATACGCGGCCTTTTCATCATCGAGCTCAGTTAGGCTCGTCCAGTTGGAGTTCATCCACTGGTTGTCGCCGTAGCCGCTGGCGTATCGCTTCAAGAACTCCGTGGCATTGTGCACGTCGGCATCACTGAAATCCGATGGATAATCCTTGTGAATATCCTCCGGATTCACGTTGTACTTCAGTTTGCTATGCCAGTCTTCAATAGCCATTCCCTAGCCTTTACGTCGGGCCCTTGCTCCGGTTCGAAGGCCGGCCGCAGCGGCGGCCGCACGCCAGATGTCCCGCTGCGTTCTATCGGGGCAGACCAGCGCTGACGTCGCCCCAGCCGCTCGCGCTCCTAGCCTCGCCTCGCATGATCGCCGCCTTCATCTCGGCCAGCTTGGTCACAGCCACCCCGAGCGCGTTGTTCATATTCTGCGCACTGTTGCCCCACAGCAGTTGAGCCTTGTCATAGGCTTCACGAGACGGGCCGTGCCAAGTGTCGCGGTGCTGGTTCGCGAAATCATGGATCGCCGACAGCTGATCCCTGATCGTGCCGTTGGAGCGCTGAAGATTGTCGACTACGGTGTCAACCGCACCCGGGTTCATCTGCAGGTTTACCATGACGACTCCTTTCGTATTTCAACCAGTTACGTATTTCAGATGGGAAGGCCGCGGACGACCGATCCGACCTGCGTGGCCGCGTCGGAGGCGTCGCCACTGGTGTGAGCAAGCGCCGCTACCTCCTCCTGCATTTTGTGAATGATCGCATCGAGGCTGCGGGTGATCGATCCGCAGGCTTCGTTCCATACGTTCATGGCATCGAAGTATTCCTTGGACCCGAAGTCCCCCTGAAACACCTTATGCAGCATCGCCACGTCATCCTCGACCCTCGCCTGGGCGTTGGTCATGCCGCCACGCGAACTGCTCAGCTGGCCGTAAACGGCGTGGAGAGTTCTTGAATCGCTACCGATACCACTGTTGTCAACCACGGTTCTCCTCGATGCCGGAGCGTGTCGGCGCGAACCGGCCGGTCGCGCCGACACCACTGTCACGGCAGTCGACATCTGGTGCAAGTCACGGGATTTCCCATTGGCTCCCTGGCTGGCATGGGTGCCCCTTTGATCGACGCTCGACGCTGGGCCAACGATCTCGCGGGTAGGAATGATTGCGCGTTCGTCCGTCCACGCCGGACCACACTTGCCACCATCACTTCGGACGCCGTTGCATGACGGTCGGTCCACTATCTTCGGAAGTTAGGCAAACCTGTGAGCTTCTCGCATGACGAGCTGTTGAGCGCATTCCGTAAGCAGCGCGAGTCGGCGGCCGAACGCTACCGGCAGATCCAGGCCATCTCGGCGACGGCCACCTCTGCACGGCGCGAGGTGTCCGTGACCGTCTCGCATTCCGGTGCGGTACGAGACATCAAGTTCACCGGCACCGCTTACCGCCGGCTCGCGCCGGCCGAGCTCGCGACGCTCCTGATGGAGACGATCGATGAGGCCGCGAAGGAGGTGGCCGGCAAGCTCGCCGAGGTGCTCGCCCCGAGACTGCCACCCGGCGTGGACGTCGAGAAGCTCCTCGCCGGCGACGTCGACCCGGCGTCGTTCCTGCCGGCCGCCGGGCCGACGCTGCCCCGCGAGATCGTGGAGTTCTTGCAGCAGGACTGAACGAGCGCATTCCCCTCGTACCTTCGACGACTGCAGCTTCAAAGGGGCGACTGACCGATGCCGTACGGCGATCTCGACATTCCTCGCGAGCTGTACGGGGTCTACGGGATGATCAAGTGGTTCGCCATGGGTGAGGACTACCCCCCACAGAGCGAATCCACGATACGGTCGGCCGAGGCCAAGATGGCCGCCTTCTCCGCCGACTACGCCCGCGCCTCCAGTGGCGTCGAACATCTCGCCGCGCGGATCCCGCAAGTCCTCGAAGGCGAGACCGCCGACCTGGCCTACGCCGAGACCAGCACCGTCATGCAGGGCGTCGCCGACGACCTCGCGCTGATGTCGATCGCCGCGCAACTGACCCTCGGCCTGGCCCTCACCACCGAGCACACCAAAATCACCCTCATCCAAGGCATGGCCTTCATCGCCGTCGAATTCGCCGAGGCCGTCACCTACCCCGGCATCGGCTTCGCCATCGCCATGGAATGGATCGCCTTCGGCGGCCTGCTCTTCTACGCCACCCGGGTCGCCGGCCGATCCAAACTGATGAACACGGCCGTGAAACTCGCCGAGCTCCGCGGCACCCCCGTGCCCGGCGCCGCCGGACGGCCCAGCAACCTCCAGGATCTCCTCCGGGCAGCCCAGCAGACCGGCAGCATCCCCAAGGTGTTCTCCGCCGCCACTGTCCGCGAGGCCCTCGAAAAACACGGCCTGATCAACATCGCCGCGAAAATGCTGAAGGAAGGCGCCGAAGAAGGCGTCCAGGAAATCTCCGAGAACATCTTCGCCCAGGCCGTCCAGTACGCTCAGGAAAAGCGCAAGGGCACCAAGGACTTCGACACCGAAAGCGCCATCACCGACTTCGTCGCCGGCCTGCTCATCGGCCTGCTCATCTCCAAATACAACCTCATCGGCAACAAGATGTTCGGCAAGGACTTCATGCACCGGGGCAGAGTCCAAGGCCTGCTCGAGGGCGCCGCCGAAGTACCTGTCGAAGCCGGCATGATCGGCGTACTCGGCGGCAGCTTCGGCGGCCTCGGCGCCACCTTCGTCAACGCCTTCCTCACCGGCGCCCTGCCCATGGAACTCCACCACGCCCTCGAGCGCATGTTGGGCATCCAAGTCGCCCGCCACAACGACAGCAACACCGGCGGCCACGACTACGACGACGCACCACCCCCCTACTCGCCGGCGCCACCCGCGTACGAGGAAGCCGCCAATCCCGGGCTACAGGCACCCCCTGTGGCCGCCGCGGGCGGGGCAAGGTCTGTTCCCACCGGCAGCACGAACGGCAACGGGGCACACGCAGGCGCAGCATCGAACCCGCCCGTTAGCACGACCGGACCAACCAGCACCCTCACGACGGCCGGAGCCACGTCGTCCAGCCGAGGAGTCGACGGCGGCTCCGCATCGCCCGCAGCCGGTAATCCGGCCAGTTCGGCCAGCACCCAGGGCAACGCCGCCATCAACAGCGACGGCACAGCCGCCACCGTCGGACAGCCCACCACCAGCACCAACCAGACCGTTGACCAAACCGCAGCAACTCCCAACGGCACACCGGCCACCACCACAACCCCGGCCTCCGGTGCCACCCACCAGGCGCCGGCCGACGCGGCCGCAGGCGCCGCCGCCCAGCCGACGACTTCGGCTCCGGATGCCGTGGCCGCCACCTCCACGGCGGACACACCCGGCCAGGCACCACCGGCTACACCGGTAGGCACCGTGACCACATCTCCCGACGGGGTACAACAGTCGGCGTCGAGCCACACGTCGTCGGCCTCGACGAGCCACGACCCCGGCCTCTCCAACGCGGCCTCGCCCACCAGCCCAACCAACCAGCCTCCGGCGGCTTCTTCCAGCTCGGCGCCGACGACCGCCCAGGCGGGCCTGCCCCTGCACTACGACGGCAACGCCGCAGCCGCTGCCGTGAACCAGCCCTCGCCGCCACCGGCCGACACATCCAGCAACGCCACCACCGCTACTACTACCACCACCACACCGCCATCTCACCAGGGCCAGGAGATAACTCAATCCGGTACAACGCCGGCTGCCCCGCAATCGGGCACTACCGACCCAACCGCGGACTCGGCCGCCACGCCGCAAAACCCGGCACCCCAGGCCTCGGCGTCCGCCTCACAAACCACGAATCCGACCACCGCCCAAAACACCGCCGCACCCACGTCAGCGAGTAGTCAGCCGGCCCCCTCGAGCCGGAGCACAGTTGCCGGCCCGACTGCGGCTGACACACCGCTTCCGCTTTCGCACGCGGAGTCCAGCGCGCACGGAACCTCGGTCAGGGCTCCCGCAACGGCCGAGTCGGCGACCCAACCGTCGGCCTCCACAGCCGAGGCGACTCACGCGCGCGCCGAGCCTTCGACCGAGGGTGCGTTCGGCACCCGCCGGCCGATCGAGAAGCCATCCGACATCGAGGACCTGGGGCGCCTGGCCGTTCAAGCCGCGGGCAAACGGGCCCCGGGCGTGGTAGGGCCGCAGTGGTGTCTGGCCGTAGTGGACGAGTTCTGGCAACTGTCGGTGCCGTCCCGGTCCGCTCAAGGCAGGGCGGCCGACACCGACGCGCGGGACCGGGGCGCAGTGTGGCGCGGCGCGGTCCCCCCGGCATCCTGGCCACCGGTGACCAGCTTCGCGGCGGTGCGTCAGGGGCTCGGCGGCGCAGTGCCGGGCAGGCGGGCGGTGGTCTCGATGGGCCGGCCTTCACTCGGCTCAGGGTTCGGCCAGATCGGTCACGTCTTCGCGGTCATGTCGTTGCCGGATGGGACGCTTCACGCGTTCGACCCTGGAGATGGCCGCGGAGAACCCCCTCGCTCCTTCCCGGCGGATCAGCTGGAACAACGCGCCCGCGCCATCCTGGGCACTCAAGTCGATCTCCGATGGCAGGTCGTCGAGACTGACGGAACACCAGTGGCCGGACTACCGTCAACGGTCGGCTCATCCTCGCAGATCAGCGCGATGCTGGACTTGGGTGATACCCGCCGAGGCGCGGGCCGTCCACACTCACCGAACTCGCCCGATCGCCGTGATGACGTCCCTCCGGCGGTCTCCCTGCCTGGGCCCCGGTCTGAAGCGCTCCAGGGAGGTTCTCCCGGCGAACCCAGCGAACCGAAAGCTGCTGGACGCTTCGTGCCGAAGTTGGCTTCACAATCCCAGGCTCTCCGACCAGCACCCGAGCGGGCACCGGAGCCTCGGCCAGACTCCACCCCCGAACCCAACCCGCCGGACACGGTCAAAAACCCCATCGACCTGAACAAACCGCTGCCCGCTGTACCTGGCACGGCCGAACCCGCTCCGGACCTCGAACAGCCGTCCGAAGCCACTCCAGCACCAGATCCTCAACCACAGCCAGACCCGACCACCGAACCCGACGAGTCAACCGCGTCCGACGACAGCACCGAACTCACCGATGCCCTCGAACAATCCATAACATCCGACTACCACACCGGCCCCACCACCGAACCCGACGACAGCACCGAACTCACCAACGCCCTCGAACAATCCATAACATCCGACTACCACACCGGCCCCACCACCGAACCCGACGACAGCACCGAACTCACCAACGCCCTCGAACAATCCATAAC
>NZ_JBFBGU010000011.1:0-53086 GCF_040684855.1 Actinoplanes sp. NPDC089786 | reverse complement strand
TAACATCCGACTACCACACCGATCGCGAGCCGTCTCCTGTGCATGCCCCGAGCCTGGGCCCGGCGCAGGTGCTTGATCGAGGCGGACGCCGTGTCGTAGCACTGGTTTCGCCGGACGAGTTGCAGCGAATCTTCGAGCACGGCAATCTGCCCGTCGGCAAGAATAAGTTTCCGATGATCCTGGTGCATGGCGTGGCCGCGGACGGCCGGCTGCGGGTCACAGAGGGCACGGGCGAAAGACTGGTCACACCCGAGGAACTGCACGAGCTGACGGCACCACATCTGCCCCCGGGTGAGACGGTGTGGCTGTTGTCCTGCGCCGGCGGTTTGCCGAACGGCATCGCGCAGCGGTTCGCCGAGGCCCGCGAGAGCGACGTGGTGGCAGCGGTCGATGACGTCACCGCCGGCGCCACAGCACCCGGCCGCGACGGCGCGGTCCTGGTCACCAAGGGCGGCCAGAGCTGGCTACTGTTCGTTCCCTCCAACCGCACCCTCGGGCGCGACGTCTGGGATGTCGTGAACGAAGTAGACGGCGGCCGGCCCTTCGACGGCGTGACCGCCGAAGAGCCGACGGGCGCCACCGGCGGCGTCCGCCTGGCCGAAGGCACCGAGGGCGAAGCAACGAACGTTGAGCTGATCATGAACCAGCAGACGATCAATGATCTGATGCTGGAGACTGATTCCCGATCGAAAGTCCTCGCCGAGAACAAGTACCTCAAGATCGTGGTCGAGGAGCACGGCGGAAAATGGATACCGGAAGTGGTGACCAAGCCGGTCAAGATGTTCGCCGGCGACGTGGGGCATCTGGCGACCAGAGACGTCGAGCAGGCCCTGGACGAGATATTCGACTGGTTTGAGAGCATCGATCAGGAAACCACTCTGGATCAACTGAGGCATTACGGTTTCGCAGTCAAACACCTCGCAAGCATGGTCCGCGTCAGGCGACCAGACCCGGGGTCTCCGATCATCCTCGGAGTGCAATTCTCGGTGGGGACGCCACCGTACGTCGTTCCAGACTTCCTGACTTACGCACAAAGCACGAACTACAATCACGATGCCGAAGATCTGCTCGACCAGGCCCGCTCCTTTGCCGCACCGTACGGCGCTTCGGCCGGTCTCAACGGTAGGGAAGCAGAATCTCTTCAGGGCTTCATAACGCATCTTTACACCCATTTCGGTGCAGTAGTCAAGTCCTCGAAGAATGACGCTTGGAAGTCAAACCTGGTCGTTGTCGAACGTACGAACTTCGACGGCTATCGCGAAGGCCTTCCGAAAGACGTTCGGGATTACGTCGTGGAGCATGGCAAAGAAATCATGGATAGCATCACCCGCAGTTTCGAGCAGGAATTCCGCAATCCGGGAGGTGCCCTACTAAGGAACAGTCATCTGACTGCGGCCGACTACCTGCGGAGCGCGGTCGTTCCCGACGCCCAACCGGTGAATCAATACCAAGCTCTGGGGATCCGCTTTTATTTCCCAGAGTTGGACTACAACCGCGATTCCGACGGCGCGCCCCGGTTCCCAGAAGGCCTCGTGGTACAGGAGCTGCGGACGTATGGCCGCAATGTGCGATTGGGTTCCACGCGGGCGGCCCTCCAACAGAATCGTCGCGAGCTGCGTCAGGACGTGATGCGTCGTGTCGACCCGCTCGATCCCAGTTTCGGCCAGATCCGGGCCACTTTCGATATGGACGACGACGCGATGCGAAGTGGCCAGGATGGGCAAGTACGCGTCTTGGCCAGACTGATCGCCTCGCACGTGAAAATCAATCCTAAAACAAAACCCTTGAAGGCTCTCCGCGATTACAACATCATGCTTGAAGGCGGCGGCAGTCGAGCGTGGAGGGGCGCTAAGCACGCCCGGGACAAGGGTGATAATCGTGCGCGCGCCGTTTGGAGCGAGCTCAGCGCAGAACTGGCTGAACTCCTGACCGAGGAGGAACTCGCGGCCGTCGTGCCGATCTTCACCTCGCGTGGAGACGGTCCATCCATTGCCCCCGAAGGCATCCGTCCGGACGTGTCAAGCCCCAGCGACCGCCGCAAGGTTGCGGTGTGGGGCGTTCCGGAGGCTGCGTCAGCCATTCCGTCGACGCCGACCGCCGGCAACAACGCCACGCAGTCCTCTTCCACCGCCCGCTGGAGCGCGGAAGACAGCACGTCCGGCACCACTGCGAGGCCGCCCTTCCCCGTCACCCCTCACCACCTCGCCGACCACAGCCACCCCAACCGCGTCCTGCTCCTGCCCCCCGGCGACACCGACAACCAAACAGCCGCCAAGAACTACCACCTCGAACCCGACGAATACGGCGCCTTCGTCCACGCCGACAAACACGGCCCCCACCTCAACAGCCACCGCATCACCGAACAACAACTAGCCGAAATAATCGCCACCCACCCCGACTCAGCCGGCAAAAAACTCGTCCTCATCGCCTGCGGCCCCACAACCACCTACCTCAACAACACCCTCAAAGCCCTCCCCCACCACCCCAGCATCGCCGCACCAAACACCACCTACTACACCCCCATCAACCCCACCCCCGACCAACCCAGCGGCTGGGCCGCCACCCTCACCTACGACCACAACGGCACCCCCCACTTCACCCCCGGACACTTCAACATCGTCACCCGACAACCAGGAACCAACACCCTCACCCACACCACCCACACCACCCCCATCCCCGACCCCCTCCCCGCAAACCACACCACGACCTGGGCCGTCCAACGCCTACCAATCATCGGCCGCCCACAAACAGTCGAAATCACCCGCGAGCCCAGGGGAGACACCGCTGATGGCTTCTTCACGATTTCCGAGCGTCATATATCCGTGTCGGGGAAGGGATTGCCGGTAGGCACCCAGCTTGAAGATCTGACTCATGTGCGCTGGACTGCGACGCCGCACCCGAACGGCCAGCCGGGCGAATACGCGGTGACCTTCCACAGCCTCGAAGACGGCGACGACCACCTCCCCCTATGGTCGCAGGTGTATGCCTCGAGTCCCTTCACCGCAGAACAGGTCAAGGAGTCTCTTCCGCAGCCACGTTCCGCGATCCAAGGACGCCCCGGCTCTGAAGCGCTCCGTGAGGCTGTCCCGTCACCGCCCTTCGCTGCGGAGGCTCGGACACTTGATGAGGCCATCGGACGGGAACGTTCCATCAAGATTGCGTCGACTGCGGTTACGGTGTCCAAGGCGCCTCCCGCGGTGGTCTTCGCTATGGGGCTGTATCCGCCCGGCGGCGGTTCCGGGGCAGATGCCGTGACGGGCTGGCAGACGGACAGTCTCCGTGGCCGGCCCGAAGCGGGAAGTCACCTGTATATCGGCGTTTTCCGAGGCGGGCGCACGAGCAGTATCGGGTTCGACGTGGAGACCACGGGGTTGGTGCCGAGCGACGTCCTTGCCGGCGCATGGCCGATCAGCTCGATCGACGGCAACAACGTTGTGCTTGAGGAGTGGCAAGCGAACAGCCAGTTCGCGTCGGCGGCCCGGTCGGCCTTTGACCGAGACTTGTCGTTCGACCACGTCCGACGATGGTTCGCCGAGTTGAATCTCACCGTCCACGTCTCGGCCCCGTCGAATCGCCTTAATGCTCCCGAGTCGGATCGGCCGATTGTTTCACGCCTGGCGTCGGATGAGGTCTTTCACGGCTACGACGAGCTGATCCAGTCGCAAGCGACGGGGCTGTCGCTGGCCGGCGACACGAAGGCCGCAGCAAGTCAGCTGGTCAACTTCTTGGCCGATCAAGGACAGTTCTCCACACCAGACGTTGAAATTGATCAGCTAGGCAGCAGGGCTGGAAGTTTCTCCCGCGATGAGTGGGAAATATGGATCGACGCGGCAACGCGTGTTGAAGAACTAAGCACCGTTGTGCTCCATGAGACTGGTCACGTCGAGCAATGGTTCTCAGTAGCACGGATGGTCGCAGGCTGGGGCAGTCCGGACGTTCTGAGGATGTGGTTCCCTAGGACTCCTCAGCGCGTTCTGGACGCGGCATGGGCAAACCCGATGATCAGCGACGATCCCCAATATGGGCTCGCCGTAGCGATCGCGTCTGAAAACTTTCCATCGTCTGCAGGCGCAGACCTGAGGGTGTTGCGTAATCTGCTCGATCAACGTTTAGATCGGGCCATCGATAACATTGAGCGGGCTCTGAGTGACGGTGCCAGTCATCTGTCGCCCGACGTTGCCGACCAGCTCAAGATTTTGGGAGCTATCGCACGGTTGGCCATCGCAGCTGACTTTGCCTACCGCGAGAACGCGGCCGAAGCCGCCTCGTTCGGCCTGGAAGAGCTCCAAGCACGCTGGAATCGGGGCGGGCAGGAAAAGCCGCAGCAGGGCGCTCCGAACGGCACACAGTTCCTGCCCGACACAATAACGACAGCTATGAGTCGCGACGACGTAACTGTGCAACTCGCTCTGCTCGGCCCAGGCGGACGGCTCCGTGTTCCGGCCGACATGCTTGGTTTCGACCCAATCTTCTCCGATTCAGCGCTGGCGCATTTCAAGCTTGTTCGCGGACAGCAGCCCCGGTTCGAGGAGTGGATCGACTTCGTTAGTCCGATGGACATGGCCCGGCAGGGAATCTTCGCCGCCACATCCAAGCCGCGGGTATTCGAGTTTTACGCCTCCTGGGTCGTCGAAGTTTTGCCAACCGAAACCTGGTGGGTACGTCCCGCCGATTTCCAGGGTTCGCCTCCGTCGTTCGGTAGTGCAACCCCCCTGATCATGGTCGGCGCTGCCGGTGTTGCGACGTCGACAGTGGTCGCACTTGCCGTGCGATCCTTGGTCCGCGACTGGGGAGCGGACGCACTCAACGATCCCGCCATTCTGCAGATCCACGCCAACCCGGGAACAAACGCTTTTCAGGTCACGAAGGAGCTCTACGAGGCTGCGGGTGTCTCCATACGATCGTCCGAGGCCGACGGTTGGGCAGTTACAGCCTTGGGTCAGGACAGCCGAGACCTCTACTATTATGCGGGCAATGCAGACGCCGGATTCGTACTCGGTGATCTTGCTTCGAGGTTGATAACTGTGGCTGACGGATTGGGCAGCGCCGACGAACGGGTGTCATCCGCTCTGACCGACGTCTCTGCGTTGGCAGCGCACGTCGGCGCGGCATCCGTGAAAGGTCTATTCGATGCGGCTTATGCAGCTGCACGACAATACGGCCTCGACGGAATCACCACCGACCGGCTCATGGAGACTCGCCAGACCATCGATTCCGCTGTCAGCGACGGCCGACACGGATCACTCCTGTGGTCCACCATCGCCGAAGCATCGACCCCCGGGAGTGTCGCAGGCGGTCAGTCGACGCCGGCGACCGAAGCACACTCAGAGGACGTGCTTACCCTGCGGCCCCATAACAATGCCCCCTCCAGTCCCACTGTGAGGCCGCCCTTCCCCGCCACACCCCACCACCTCGCCGATCACAGCCATCCCAACCGCGTCCTACTCCTGCACCCCAGCGACACCGACAACCAGACAGCCGCCAAGAACTACCACCTCGAACCCGACGAATACGGCGCCTTCGTCCACGCCGACCAACACGGCCCCCACCTCAACAACCACCACATCACCGAACAACAACTAGCCGAAACAATCACCAGACACCCCGACTCAGCCGGCAAAAAAATCATCCTCATCGCCTGCGGCCCCACCACCACCTACCTCAACAACACCCTCAAAGCCCTCCCCCACCACCCCAGCATCGCCGCACCAAACACCACCTACCACACCCCCATCAACCCCACCCCCGACCAACCCCCCGGCTTCGTCGGCACCCTCACCTACGACCACAACGGCACCCCCCACCTCGAACCCGCACACTTCAACATCCTCACCCGCCAACCCGGAACCAACACCCTCACCCACACCACCCAACCCACCCCCATCCCCAACCCCCTACCCCCACCCCACACCACCACCAACTGGACCAAACCCGACCGCCAGCAGCGATCACAGACCTCCCCTCCCGCGCCTCCGGCGACTAGTCGGACCGGTGAGACATCGAGGGTTCGCCCGTCGATCGACGATGACGCGGCATCCGGAAGTGACGCGATCATGGCTGTGGCCGACGAGTCGGACTCAGACGTTGAGCGGCACTCCAGCCGAGGCCCTCGCGGCGCGATGAACCAGCAGGATGGTCAGTCCGGGTCGCGTCGGATCCTGCCGTCGAGTCAGGGCAAGCGGCGAGCCGAGTCCGGATCCGATCCTGGCGAGGGACCGAACAAACGCGCCAGGGGCGAGTTGCCCGCCGAGAACGGCTGGACGCCGGAATTCCGTACTCAGTACCGCATTGTGGCCGGCCGGTTCGAGCGGCTCCGCAACCCGTTCGCGCCGCGTGTCACCGGGACGATCCGGGAGCGGTACCCGCGCCCGTACGACCGGACCCCGGAGGAGCGGGCCGAGCAGTCGCAGAGGCATCTCGCTCTCGCCTTCTTCGATGTGCTTCACCGGCAGGGCCAGCAGTTGCCGACCGACGGCGGCGACGACGAGCTGGCCGGAGCCGATGACCGAATGAGCGACGGTGAGCTCAGCGACCCCGGGTCGAGTGACAGTGAGCTCAGCGACCCCGGGTCGAGTGACAGTGAGCTCAGCGATCTGGAGTCCAGCGATATCGAACTCCCCGACGCCGGTGAACGTGTCAGCGTCGACGACGACCGGATGAGCCGTGATGAGCCCAGTGAGGACGACTCGAGCACGTACGAGAGCGGTGATGAGCCCAGTGAGGACGACTCGAGCGCGTACGAAAGCGGCGGTGAGAGCGAAAACAGCACCGATGACGCGTACGGCGAGTCGGAACCGGAGAGTTCGGCATCCGAGCGGGCCGCCAAGCCTCAGCGGCGCCGAAAGTCTCGCCGGGCCGGCAAGGCCACCAAGGCGGAGGACCATGAGTACGAGATCCAGACCACGTGGTTGTGGCGCCGGATCCTGATTGCCTCCAACCAGAACTCGACGGTTGACGAGGCGGTCCGGCTGCTGGGCGAGCAGCCGGGCGAGACACCGGCCGAGCAATTCCGGTCGTTCCTGGCACTTGGGCACCCTGACGCCGGCCGTGGCCTCGGCGAGGATGGAAATGCGGCGACGAACTACAGGGACGGTTTGGAAGATGCGCACGTGAAATTGCGGGAGGGCTACGACGGGGACCGGCACAACGACACCACAGATGTTCTGCGGAACCTCAAGGGCTGGACGGTGGTCGAGGCCGAACCGCGGACCGAGGCCGAGCAGGAACATCTGCGCAACGTGCTGATCGGCGACGAATTCGCCGATCACATCGTCTTCGTCAGGCACTCGCCGGCCGACGGCGTGATGCACGCTGAACTCAAGAACATGATCGCGCTGCGTTCGCTGGATCCGAGCGAGGCGGGCCGGGTCCGCACGTACGGCAAATTCCGGCCGTGCATGGTGTGCTCGGGCGTGTTGCGTCACGCTGCCGACGCCGGATACGACGTGCGTTACAACCCCAACCACGGGGGTTTGCGTCACACCGCCATGCAGAACGTGGCGACGCACCTTCCTTGGACGATGCATCACCCTGGCGGTCGGCCCGGCAACTACATGCTCGACTACCTCAGGCAGAAGGCCAATGAGTTGGTCAGCTCGTCGGCGTACCGTCGTCAGCCTCCCCGACCAGGTCATTACGAGGGCACGCCGCACGGTCCGGAAAAGGTCGTCCACCCTCACGAGGCGCCGGCCAAGCCTGACAACACGCCGTCGAACAGTGAGGTCAGCGAGACCGAACAAGGGTTCGTCTCACGTCCCCGCAAAATGGTCGATCGCCAGATCAAGGTGTTCGACTCACTCGGGCGGCGCCGCCTGGGTGACAACCTTGCCCCGGCCGACAAGGCGGCGTTGCGAGACGCGTCGAGCCGTGACCGTACCGACCCGGCCGGTGCTGCCGGCGATGTCTTCAACCGCCTCGTCGAGCGCCATCTCGATGAAGGCATCGACATCGACGAGATCGCGCACGTGGCCGACCGGCACGCACCGTATTTGAGACTGCGGCTCAGGGGTGTGACAGACGCTGAGATCAACGCGGTGCGAGACGCTGCGAGGGCGTCCAAGCAGGGAAGTTTCTACCAGGATCTGAGCCGCCGGGTGAGGGCCCTCATCGATCGTGGTGCCGACATCAAAGACCTCGGCTGGGTAACCGGCCGGGACACGCAAGGTTTGCGAAGAAGCCTGGCGACTCTGGCCGCGCGAGAGAGCGTGCCGGAGCATCGGATCGCGCGCATCCGCGCCCTGGGCATGTCCGACGCCGAGATCGATGAGTTGCTGCGGGCCGCCGCCGCGGCTCGCGAGGATCACGCCCAACCAGTCGCCGATCGTTTCACCCGGCGGCTGAGGGATTTCCGCCGCCGCGGGGTCGGCATCGGGGACCTCGCACGGCTCACCGAACGGCCGGTGAACCAATTGGAGGAGCGGCTGGAGAAATTGGCCAAACGAGAGGCGGAACGGCAGAGGCGTGCGGAGGACTCCTACTTCACGCCGGCCGAGGTCGCAGAACTCAAGAGTCTGGCCGCAGCCACCAGAGGCACACGGAAGCGCTCACCGCAGCGGAACTTCACGGTACGGCTGCGTCAACATCTAGCGGCCGCACAAAACGATCACGAGCGCGGCGAGCGCATGCGTGAGCTGACGCGTATCACCGGGGTCCACCTGATTGACATCAACAACCGTGTCGACCTGCTCAACAAGCGCGAGCAAGAGGCCGGCCCAGCGCTCTGGAAGCAGTTGCTCGAAGGATGGCCATCCGGCTTCACCGAGCGCTGGCGGTCGTGGCGGGAAGGCCAGAACCTGATACAGCTACCGCACCCGGATCACGGGGTCCGCCGGGGTGGAGGGAACCGGGACAGTACGGGATCGAGCCTCGGACCACGGGCGGACGACGCTATTCGTAAGCTGCTCGCCGGCAAGGTCAGCGTTACCCGGATCGCCAAGGAACTGCACACCCACTACAGAGACATGGGTGCGTACGCCGACCGTCAAGGTCTTCGACCGAATTCCGCCGCGAATACGGAAGGCTTCGATGCCGTCCGCCTGCGGGCGCTGGCCGATGCGGCGTTGGACAATCCGCGTCGGCGTGCTGAATTCCTCGCCCATCTCGATGAGCTGCGTGCCGAGCCGAACCCCCATCCGATCAGCCGGCTGATCGCTGTCCTCCATTGGTCGGAACCCACGTTCCGCAGTTATCTCGCGCGGCGTGGCGACGTACAGATGTCCGGTGACGCCGCCCGGCGCGGTCTCCTCTATGACGAGTTGCACGCCGCTCTCCCGTCCGACTTCGCCCGACAGTGGCGGCAATGGAGACCAGGAAGACCGAACATCGCCGTGCCGAGGGACGGCTTCGGTCGTCGGGCCGACCGGCTCATCCTGGAAATGCTTTCGTACAACTATCCCGTCACCTATCTGTCGGATGATCTACATGTGTATGACCGGGGGTTCTCGGCTTACGCCAGGAACCTCACGGCAATGTCGGACGACAGCTCCGAGGAGGATTCCGCGTCCTCGGAGCTGTCGGTCACGATGTCGGGCATGCACCTGGATGGCGAGTCGTCCGACGCGGGTTCGGATGAAGATTCCGAGTTCGAGCCCGCTGGCGCAGGGGGTGGCAGCGGTTCGCGCGCATATGACCCGCAGGACTTCGAGGATCCGCAACGCATAGCGCGGGCTCGGCACGCTCAGGCGGCCGGTGAGGGTTCGAGCGGCGCCGCTCGAGCGGCCCGGCCGGCTGCCACGCTCAACGCCCGACAGAGCCGTGCATTGCGCACTGAGCTCGCGGCGGGCAGCTTCGACGGCTTCGCTGCCCTGGTCATCAGCCACCGTTCCCGAGGGGTCGGAGATGAGGAGATCGCCGCCGCCGCCGGCAGTGGCATGAACGCCGAGACGCTGGCGGAGATGTTGCCGCGCACCGATCGGGATTCGGAACCGGGCGGGCCCGAGGGCGGAACGGTGTGAGACGCCATCCCCCCGACCGGTGCCGTGCCGGGCCCGCTTCCCGAACCAATGGACGCCGTACGCCAGGCACTCCGTGCCGCACCCCGACTGTGAAGGAGTAATTCATGTTGGTATCCGAGGACATCGACGCGACCGTCCTTGGCCTCCACAATCTCGCTCTGGCGGCCGCCGGGCGGCTGTCCGGTGCGGTTCTGTCCGAGGTCCGGTGGCTGGTCGCCGACGGCCGGCTGGCCGAGGCGGCGGAAGTGTTTCTCGCGGGTGCGGCCGATGAGGGTGTGTCGATCTCGCCGTCGGAGGTGGCGTTGCTCGGGTCGCTCGTCTCCGTGGACGAGGTCGGCCCGGCCACGCCGCTGGTCGTGCGGAACGCCGGATCGGCGGCCCGTGAGTTCCTGGCGCTGGATCCCGAGCTGGTGACGGATGGCGCCGCCGTGCCCGTGCTGCTCGACCTGACCGCGGACCCCGCGACGCTGGAGCCGGCCGATGAGGTCGCCGTGGCCGCGGTCAAGGACGTCGGCGGCGCGTACGGCCTGTGGCGGTCCTGGCGTCTTCGGGATCCGGCGGAGCCGTACGGAGAACCGGTCCCGGTCTTCGTTCTGAAGTGCGTCGACGATCTGAGCGCCATCGCCGGCGGCGAGGTCCTCCAGTCCGCGTTGTCCGACGAGGGTGTCGGCGATGCCGAGGTGGAGGCGCTGGGTCCGGGCTCGCAGCCTCAGGCGTACCACCGTGAAGCCCTCGGCCGGTCGGCGCTGTTGTGGGCCGCGAAACCGCTGCGGCCGGTCACGGTGGCCCGGGTCTTCGACCGGTTCGATCCGCGCACCGGTCCGGCCTTCGACGTCGACCATCCGCTGCTCGCCGACTCGGACCAGCCGGCGCGTCTGCTGGACTACCTTCGCTCGTGCCCGGTCATGCTGACCACCACGCAGCGCGACGCGGACCTGTTCGACCAGTCGCTCGGACTCGTCGTGCCGCAGACCTTCACCACCGACGGCACGTTCGTCTGGACCGGTGCGATCCCCTACTACGCCGAGAACTACGGCATCGCTCCCGACCCGCGGCTGATGGACCACGTCAGGGCGAGCGACTACCGGGTGCCGCCCGTCGACGACGTCGACGTACATCGGGCGGTCGCCAAGCTGATGACTCCTCCGCCGATCGAGTCCGCCTGAGCCGGCGCGAATCGACGCAGCCGACCGGCGGCCCTGGCCTCCCCACGAAGCCGGGCCGCCGGTCGGCCTCTACTGCAGGAGTTCGCCCATCGGTGAGAGCAGCAGGCGTCCCAGCGCCGCCGTGGTCTCGTCGAGCGTGTCGCGGAAACGAGCCGTCGCCTGGACATCAGAGCGCAGCGTCCACAGCTTCTGGGCGTTGCGCCAGGCGACATTACGGGTGTACGCGATCGCCTCGCCCTGCCACCAGTCGTCCAGCTCGCCGTTCATGGTGTCCACCAGCAGCTGCCACTTGTCCAGGTAGCCGCGGCGCAGCTGAGGGATCGCGTCCGCGAAGATCTTGTTGATCTGCAGGTAGTCACGGTGCTGGGCGCTGTCGTCGGCCGGGCCCGGCCCGGCCTGGTCGAAGGTGCTGACCAGCGCGAACGCCAGGTCGAAGTTGATGTGCGCGTTCGCGCCGGCCGCGGCCGAGGGCAGGGGCCGGGCGTCAGGGCCGGCGACCCGGGCGAACAACACCTGCCACGTCCGCGGGCAGCCCGCGCCGCCGTCAGTGAAGCCGCGCAGCGCGTCGAAGTAGCGCCCGGAGAACTCGACGTCCAGCCGGGAGATGAACGCCGGGTCCTCGAAGCGCTTCTCGGAGAGCCGGGCCAGCACGTCGAGCGTGATGTTCAGGTAGAGCTTGTTGAAGTCGGCCAGCGGGTTTCCCGCCAGCAGCGGCGGCACCCGCTCCAGAGCATCCTGCAGCTTCGTCAGCTGGTCCACCACCGCCGGCACGTCCGCCGGCAGCCGCCCCAGCAGCGCACGCATGCGCTCATCCGCTGTCCCCCAGACCGATTCGGTCACCGTAACCTCCGTGTTCGCCGGGAATGGAAACGAACGTCATCTCACGTTGATGTCACCGTTGACGTCGCCGGCCACGGTGTTCCGTGTGGCCGTGGCCGTGACCACGTACTTGCCACTGCTGAGCGCCCCGACCGGCACCTCGACCGCCGAGTCACCCGGCCGCACGGTCACCACCTGGGTGGCGACGGTCACTGAGCTTTTCCGAACGGACAAGAGCACCTCGCCGGTGCCCGCGCCGGCTACCCGCAGCGGGACTGTCAGCTGAGCGGCCCCGACCGAGTCGTCACCGTCCAACAGATCGACCCGGACCGGGACCGGCGTACCGGGATCGGGGGTGCCCGGCCGCCAGCCCCACGCGTCGAGCAGCCACAAGCGGCCGGAAGCACTGCGCGGAGTCAGCTCGAGCGCGGTGATACCGGCGCGGTCGACCGCCGAGGGCAGCGGTACGCGTACCTCCTGCGCCCAGGCCGACCGGGTGAGCGGGGAGCCGGGCAGTCCGTCGAGCCGGACTGTGCCGAGCACCGAGCGCCGCCCGGTACGATCACTCACCGCGACGTCGAACGTCGTGCTCGAGGTGTTCGGCGGCACCACGACGCGCATGGCCAGCGTGGTGGCCCCGGTGATCTTGGTCGGCTGGGCCGGGCGCAGGAGCACCGGCCGTCCCGCAGTGGACCACGAGACCGACACGGCATACCGCACGCCGGGGTCACCGGTCAGCACGTGCGGGGAAGCCTCCAGGTCGCACGACGTCAGCCGGCACAACGTACCGTCACCGCTGACGCCGACTCCCGCCGCCGGGACCAGCAGCGGAGACCGGAACCCGCCCAGCGCGTGGCTGAGCGCCGGAGCCCGGGCGACCGACCCGTCCAGGAACGGGCGCATCTGGTCGTCACCGTTGAGGAACAGCCGAGCCCCCGCCACGAAGTAGGCGGCCGCGGCCGCTCGTTGCTGGGCGGCGGTCAGCCGGCTCGGCGCGCCGGGCGAGCACAGCGGATCCGTCGTACTGGTGACGTCGTCGCGGGCCGGGGCGGCGGCCTCGCCGGGCGTCCACTCGGAGTTGAAGAAGTTGTGGTTCGCGCCGGGCAGGAACACCGCGCTGTGCAGGGCGACGCCTTGGCCCACGCCGCGGGTCCCGTCCACGTACACCTGCGTCTGGAGCTCAGCGGCGTCCCGGTCACATCCCGGGAGGAAACTCATCGAGGGCACGTCGGACACCGGATTCCGGCTCACGGAGCTCGCTCCGAGCAGCACCGTGCCACGGATACGCCACCGGGCCGGGCCGGGGGCGCCATCGACCTCGGCCGACGGGGGCACCACACTGTCCATCGCGGCCCGGTTGACGCCGTCCCCGCCCCGGGAATGCCCGATCAGCAGGACGCGGGAGAGGTCGACCGGCGGTGCCGCCCGGACCGCCTCGGGCGCCTGGCCGCGGCCCGCGCCCGACCAGTCGGCCCACCGGGACAGGTGCAGCCGGATCAGGGACGAGCGGGCCTGTTCGGCGTTGTCCTGATACGCGAAAGCGTTGATCGCGTTGGCGGACAGCGAGACGGTGACATAGCCCCAGGAGGCCAGGTGCTGCTGGATCGCGTGGTAGCCGCGGTAACTCGGCACCGCGGAAAAGCCCGCGGGACACGGCCACAGGAGGCCGGTCTCGTCCCCGTTCCAGCACACTTCGTGAAAGCCGTGCAGGAACACGACGAGCGGCGCAGACCCGCTGACGTTGCGCGGGGCGACCACGAGCGCACGCATCTCCGACGGTTCCTGCACGTCCGGGATCGCGACCGGCGGCAGGTCGTATTCGCCCGAGACCGTCGAGTAGGGACCCGACGCCCCAGGATCGGGAGTCGTTGATGCCGCCGGTGCCGGAGCGGCGAGGAGTACCACGGCACACAGCCCGGCCACGATGGCTCTGACGATCCGCATTGCCGTTCCACCTCTCTGCTCAGAGTTCCGTGCGATTCTGGATCCTGACGCCCTTCCGAATGGTGGGGACGGCGTTTGTCCGGAGGGACATGCAAGCGTGCGCGGCCGGTCATCCTGGGTATTCGAACGCCGGATCCTTTTTGGACTGTGCCGGGACGTCGGGTTCTGACCCTCGACCTGCCGGGGCATGGCGAGTCTCGCGATGTCGGCTACGACACCGCGACTCGCGCGGAGTGTTCCTCGGCGTCTACATGTACGGCCGTACCGACGAATGGGAATCCTGGTCCTCGATCGACGTGGTGGTGCACTTCGGCGGCCGGCGACGCAACGAGTCGGGATTCGGGCTGACCCGCTTCGTCGGCGTCGTACGCGACGGCTTCATCGCCGGCATATCCCCCCGCGGAAACGGCGATGCGCTTCAGAGTCCGTTGAGCCGGAAACTCTGAGCGCCCTTGCCGAGACAGGTGTACAGCTCGAGCTGGACCCATTCGGCGGTGGTGGCCTTGGGGAGGTCCAGGCACTTGCCGCTGGCCCGCCCGATGAAGTGGTAGTAGCCGCCGCCTTCGGAGACCGCGCGCCACTGCTGCGCGCCGTTGTAGGTCCAGAGCTGGATCAGGGCGTGATCGGCCTTCGACTCGTCCTTCACGTCCAGATTCTTGGTGGTGTCGAGGCGGGTGGCGATGCGCATGTACCCCCCATCGGTGGGCACGAAGCGGAACTTCTGCGCCTCCGAGGTCGTGCAGGCGAACTGCTGAACCGGGGTTCGCACCGCGGTGTTCGACTCGCGGACGTCCACGCACATGCCACTGATCCGGTTGGAGATCGTGTACCACCGGGCCGGATCGATCCCGCCGACCGCCGCCTTCTTGCTCGTGGCGGGCTTCGCCGCCGCCGACGATCGCACCGGCCGCGGACGCTCCCCAGCCTTGCGGACGGCCGGGCTCGCCGGCGCGACGGGCGCGGCAGCGGGTCCGGCGGGTGAAGACGCTAGCGGCGGCGCGGGTGGTACGGCACTGAATTCCAGCGGACCCGAGGGTACGGAGGGCTGCGCGACCGGCGTCACCATCAGCGGCCGATCCTCCCGCCCGTTCAGGACCAGGGTCACCGAAAGCACCAGCAGCGCGGCGGCCAGCGCACCGACGGCGATCCGGGGCCATCGCCTGCGCCCGGCCACCGGCGCTTCCGCCGGACTCGCCACCGCGGCCGGCGTCCTGCCCTCCGCGGCGGCCCGCAGCAGTCGCTCGGCGGTCGTGGCGTCGGCGCGTACCGCCGGATCCTTGCGCAGCAACGCGTAGAGCGCCGGTCGCAGCGCACCGGCCCGGGCCGGTGCGGGTAGCGGTTCGCTACCGGCGATCGCGGTGAGGGTCGCGACCGCCGAGGACTTCGTGTACGGAGGCCGGCCCTCGACCGCGGCGTACAGCGTCGCGCCGAGCGACCAGAGGTCGGCCGCCGGCCCGATCGGCTCGTCCAGCGCCCGCTCCGGAGCGAGGTACGACGGTGAGCCGAGCAGCACCCCGGCCGAGGTCATCGCGCTGTCCCCGGCGACCAGGGCCACGCCGAAGTCGGTCAGCACCACCCGTCCGTCGTACGCCAGCAGCACGTTCGCGGGCTTGACATCGCGGTGCAGCAATCCCGCCTCGTGGGCGGCACACAGGCCGGCCAGCACGCCCAGCCCGACCTCGGCCACCCGTTCCGGGGCGAGCGGTCCGTCCTCGCGTACCGCATCGAACAGAGACCGGGACCGGATCAGCTCCATCACGATCCACGGTTCGCCCCGCTCGTACAGGACGTCGAAGACGCGGACCACGTTCGGATGGTTGATCAACGCGATCGCGCGCGCCTCCCGGATCACCCGCTCGCGCACATCCTCGCGCTCCCGCGCCGTCAGGCCGCTCGGGGGCACCAGCTCCTTGATCGCCACCTCACGGCCGAGAAGCTCGTCCCTCGCCGCCCAGACACGGCCCATGCCGCCCTCACCGACGAGTGATACCAACCGGTAACGATCAGCGAGGACCTCGGTACGATTCTCGGACACGACGAAACGGTATCGGCCTCCTGCGGCGGTCCACAATCGAGACGCGGGCGGTGGACCCGATGGACAGACTCCCTGCCCGTTAGATCAGACGGGTGACGCACTCTCCCTCTCGCGAGGGACTTCAGCGGGCTCGCCGATTCCTGGCATCGATCTCATGACCATCAACGAGCAATTCGCAGACCGAGTGGTTCAGATCAAGGGTGTACGCCAGCTCAGTGTCAATTCCGGGTACGTGCTGCGCCGGTACCTCACCGTGCTCTCCGACGGGCAGTCCTGGAGCGATGCCGTCCACGGCCTGCTGCGGGTGGCCGTCCTTCGCGCGTACCGCGTCGGGCTGACGATTCCCGGAGATTGAGCAGGATGGACAGCGGCTGACGACCCTGCGGGATTGTGCTGGATCTAGATGACGCCGGCTCGGATGGCGAAGGCGACCGCGTGGACCCGGTTGTGCAAGGAGAAGCGCCGCATGATGCACCAGAGGGTGTATTTCACCGTCCGTTCCGAGAGCCGCATGGATTGCGCGACCAGGTTGGTGTCGAGGCCACCCGCGATCCGGCGCAGCACCTCGGCCTCACGGTCGGACAGCTCCGGTACGGCTCGGACGTCGGCGTGGCTGTCACGCAGCCGGCGCATCTGCTCGGCGAGCTGATCGAGTCGTGCTGCACCCGGCCGGCCGATCTTGCCGGAGGCACGGAGCACGGCGGACAGCAAACCGTTCCGGCCGGTGTCGAGCGAGTGCATCACCCCCACCACGCCGCCGCCTGCCGCCGCTCGCAGATCCACCTCCGTCGTCTTGTCGACGATTGCCACCGTCACCGATCCGTACCGTTCGTGGGATCGCCTCAGCGGCCGCAGCGAGTCATCCACCAGCCGGCCCAGATCGGCGACGATCACCTCGTGCGGCTCACCCGGGACGAACGACCGGAGGGTCACGCCGGCCGATCGACGCAACACCTCCCTGATCCCGGCCTCTCGCAATGGTTCTGTCGCCAGGACCGACACGCTGATCGGTGACGCGACCTCCAGGTCATCCAATTCGCCTCATTCATGGCCTCGGCCGGCATCCGCGCCCGCCCTCGCACTGGACACTCGCGAACCGCCGGGTCGGTTACAGTCGCGAGAGACCTTTGTCGGCGGCGGGCCGGGGGCGTGGGGTGAGGCCGAGGCGATCCGTCACGGCTCGAGGCGGCGGACCTCCAACCCGTGGGTCTCCAGCAGGCGAACCGCGATGCGGTGAAGGCACATGCCAAAGCTCCCGTGACGTCGCCAGGTCGATCGCGGCGAGTTCGGTCTCGTGCGGCGCCTCCGGCGCTTCATCGACCACACAGAGCCGGGTGTCACCGCACGAGGAGGCGCCTCGAAGAGATCGGCCCGGTGGCGCGGTGTACACCACCCGAGAAGCGTTCGGACCGGCCGCCGAAGTTCCGCACCGTCCCGCCTCGGCTCTCACGTTTCAGCTGGATGATGCCGGCGGCGGCGTGTGCCGCCAGCTCACCTTTCGTGCCTTTACGGCCACATTAGTAGGCTTCGGGATGAGTCGTCGTTAGCATCTCGACGACTCTGTTGCTGCTCAAGGCGGAGGTACGGCCGGTGGCCGAACCCACTATGACAACCCCAAACCCGCGTTCGGATCGCAGCCCCTGGAACTGGCTGCTGATCGTCCCGGCCGTGGTTCCCCTGCTCACTCCCCTGTTCAACGTCGAGTCGCCCCGGTTGGGCGGCTTCCCGATGTTCTACTGGATTCAGTTGCTGTTCATCCTCCTCGGCGTGACCACCACGACCGTGGTCTACCGCATGACCACGAAGAGGCGGTGACCCGATGAGTGAGCACATCACCCAGATCATCGTCTTCGCGCTGTTGTTCCTGCTGGTCAGCGCGATGGGCTTCGTCGCCGCGCGGTGGCGGGCGCCGAAGGACATGGCCCACCTCGACGAGTGGGGGCTGGGCGGGCGCAGCTTCGGCGGCTGGATCACCTGGTTCCTGGTCGGCGGTGACCTCTACACCGCCTACACGTTCGTCGCCGTACCCGCCCTGGTCTTCGGCGCCGGCGCGGCCGGATTCTTCGCGGTGCCGTACACCATCGTGATGTACCCGATCTTCTTCCTGATCCTGATCCGGCTCTGGTCGGTGTCACACCGGCACGGCTACGTCACCCCGGCCGACTTCGTGCGGAACCGGTTCGGGTCCCGGACCCTGGCGCTGCTGATCGCGATCACCGGCATCGTGGCCACCATGCCGTACATCGCGCTGCAGTTGATCGGCATCGAAGCGGTCCTCAAGACGATGGGCATGACCGGGGACAGCGTGATCGCCCGGCACGCGCCGATCATCATCGCGTTCGCGATCCTGGCCGCGTACACCTATCAGTCGGGTCTGCGCGCCCCCGCGCTGATCGCCTTCGTCAAGGACACCCTGATCTACATCGTGATCCTGGTCGCGATCGTCTATCTGCCCTACAAGCTGGGCGGCTGGGGCAGCATCTTCGACAACGCGCAGGACAAGTTCGCGGCCTCGGCGGCGCCCAATGACGGCATCACGCTCAACGCCAACAACCAGCTTCAATACATCACGCTCGCCCTGGGCTCGGCGCTCGCGCTGTTCCTCTACCCGCACTCCATCACCGGCGTGCTGGCCAGCAAGAACCGCAACGTGATCAAGCGCAACATGTCGGCGCTGCCCGCCTACAGCCTCCTGCTCGGGCTGCTGGCGCTGCTCGGATACGCGGCCATCTCGGCCGGGGTCAAACCGCTGCCGGGTGCGAAAGCCGGGACACTCGACACCAACACGGTGGTGCCGCTGCTGTTCGACACCCAGTTCCCGGCCTGGTTCGCGGGCATCGCCTTCGCCGCCATCGGCATCGGCGCGCTGGTCCCCGCCGCGATCATGTCGATCGCCGCGGCCAACCTGTTCACCCGCAACATCTACAAGGAGTACTTCCGCAAGGACGCCACCCACGCGCAGGAAACAAGCGTCGCGAAGGTCGTCTCGCTGCTGGTCAAGGTCGGCGCGGTCGGCTTCATCATCTTCCTCGATCCGCAGTTCTCCATCGACCTGCAGCTGATCGGCGGCGTCATCATCCTGCAGACCGCCCCCGCGGTGGCGCTCGGCCTGTTCACCCGGTGGTTCCACCGCGGCGGGCTGATCGCCGGCTGGGTGGCCGGTATGGGCCTGGGCTTCTGGATGCTGTGGCAGATCCCGAACCCGGCGACGAAGCGGGCGCACTTCGGCGGCTCGGCCTTCCCGCTGTCCGACTTCGGGTTCGACACCAAGAAGACGATCTACGTCGGCTTCGTGACCGTCCTGGTCAACCTGCTGGTCGCGGTCGTGGTGACGCTGATCCTGCGGGCCGCCAAGACCACCGACGGCATCGACAGCACCCAGCCGGACGACTACTTCGCCGACGAAGGCGACCCGAAACTGGAGGAGAAGCGCACCACCCCCGACGAACTCGTCCCGTCGACCACCTGATGCGCCCAGGGGCGTCACGTCTCATCCTCAATCGTGAGGGACGTGGCGCCCCGGCCGCTCATTGCGGCCGTGACGGATGCGCCGACGGAACGGGGTCTGACGCCTCCCGGGCGATGACGGCAGCAGCTTGCGGGCCAGAATCAGGCGCGAGCCGTCTCGGGTAACTACCAGCACACGTACGCCGGACGCAGACTGGTCCACGCGCAGCACCTGGAGCCCGACAACACCTCTTCATCGAGGGTGCACTGTGGCCCGCTCGAACCCCCGCCGAACGTGATGTGGTGACGGGATCGGGCTGACCGGACCGAGCAACTGGCCGGTGGTTAGTTCCGCTGACCAGGTTGGAGTTCAGAGTTTCGGCGCCGGGTCTGCCGGCCAGTCGAGGTCCAGCTGATCGGGGCTCGCCGGACCGGCCCGGAACGCATGCCGGATCCGGAACACAAGCAGCGTTATGAGCAGCCCTCCCACCAGGACGATCAGCACCAGGCTCAACCACGCCAGCCGGTTGCCAGGCTCCGGCCGGCCGCCCAGGCCGCTCGCGGACGTGGCCTCCTCGGGGAGCTCGCGGGTGATGGCGGCAACCGGGTCGACCATGCCGTTGCCGTAGCTGTCGCCGGGCTGCGCGCCCTTCATCCGGTCCGAGGTGACCGTGACCCGGTGGGCGACCTGTGGTGCGGTCAGTTCCGGGTGAGCCGAGCGGACCAGCGCGGCCGTGCCCGCGGTCAGTGCCACGGCATACCGCGTCCCGCTGTCCGCCCGCTGCCCCGCGCCGTTGTTGCCGATGCTGGTGATGTTCACGCCGGGCGCGACCACGTCGACCGTTCGCGGAGCGTACACCGCGGCAGGCATACCGTTCTCGGCCACACCGCCCACCACGATCACTGCGTCCGGCAGCCCCGCGAAGCCGGGCGCCTGACCCGCCACCGGGGCCGGGGCGACCACGACGACATTGCGTTCGATCGCGTTTCGTACGGCCCGCACCACGGCTCCGTCGTCGAGATCCACATAGGGTCCGAGAGCGATCACGGAAGCGCCTGCCCCCACGGCGGTCTCGATCGCCGCCGCATGATTGGTCCTGCTCACGGTCTTGCCGTCGGTGACCACCCGCACCGGCATGACGCTCGAGTCGGGCGCCATGCCGCCGAACGGCAGCCCACTCAGCGGCTTGGCCGCCACCAGTCCCGCCATCGCCGTGCCGGTGCCCAGGCAGTCGATGTCACCGGGGCCGACGGTCACCAGGTCGGCGCCGGTCGTGACCCGGCCGTACAGCTGCGGAGCCCGGCCGTCCACGCCGGAATCGACGATGGCGACCAGCTGTCCGGAGCCACGGCTGTGCTTCCACGCCTGCTCGGCCGCCAGCTTGAGCATCCCCCAGCGGGAGGGCTTACCCGTGGCGGGCGCCGCGGTGCACGTACCCGGGGTCGCCGATCCTTTGGGTTTGATCTTCGTCTGCGCAACGCTTTGAAGGTCAACCCGAGGCTTCGCAGGCGGTGTCTCAGCCGGCGTCGAAGCAGGCTTCCCGGTCGGCAGGATGCCGTACGCCACGCCGGATCCGACCGCGTCCCACGGCAGCACCAGATACCAGCCCGCCTGAAGCCTGTTCTGATCGGCGAGCCGCCCGCCGTCCGGCTGCCGCCGGCCGGTGTTCAGGTTGAAGATCTCGGTCGAACGCGCGGGCGAGCCCAGGAACCGCTGCGCGATCTCCATGAGGTTCTCCGACGCGGACGCCACCGTGTAGTAGTGCACGTAGTCGTCGGAGGCCGCGTGCGCCGGCGCACCGCACAGCCCCGCGCCCAGTGCGGCGGATACGAGCATCGCCGCGGCCCGCCGTAGCAGTGTGCCTTTCATGAACCCTCCAGTGCCGAACGATTGATCGGACAAGTTCACCCACGCTCACCAGCGCCTCCGGTGGGCGACGCCCACGGAGTGCCGTCCGCGGCCCACTTGATCTGCCACCCGGCGCCGGCCTCGGGTGCGCCCGGCTCGGGCGACCTGACGACGGCCGTCGAGCTGTCCTCGTCGCTCGGCCGAGCCGGTGCCGGATCGCTCGGCGGGGCGGACAACACGACCGTCGCGTCGCTCGTCGTGGACGACGGCGGCGAGTAACCACCGGCCAGGACCTCCACCAGCCGCCTGGCTCCGTCATGGCCGCCCGCGACCACGACGCCGGCCCGGCCGGCCAGGCCGGCCAGGCCGGCCAGGACCCGGCGCAGCGACTCGGCCAGCCCGGCCGAGGCCGCGGACTCGAGCATCAGGACGCCCTTGTCCGGGTGCACGAACGCCCGGTCTTCCGGCTTACCCGCATCCCTGAGACGCAGCATGATCCCGGCGGGTTTCACGTCGGCCACCAACGCCGTTTCGCTCACGTGCTGGTAGCGCCGCTTGCCGACACGTACCCATCCCTGGTCGACGAGACTGGGCCCGTCACCGCGGAGGCGGCGTTCGACGGACAGCCGCGCGTACGGATCCACCGGAATGCTTCGCGCTTGCCGCGCCACCAGCGCCACGTCGAGGGCTTCCACCCAGGCGGCTTCCGGCCCGGCGAACCTCCGATCGAGCAGTCTCGTCTCCAGGTGCACCACCGTGCCCGGTGGGAGTCCGCCGAACAGATCCGCCACCTGCGACGGGTGGACGGGCGGCACACCGATGTCCTGGATCACCACGGCGGGACCGCGGGGGTCCACCGGCAGCCGGTACGCGTCGTCGTCGCCGGCCGGCGCCCGATGGGGCAGACGCAGCAGCAACCCGGCCGGCACGGGATCACCGAGGAGACCGGCCAGCGATACCGGGGCGCGGGGAACCATCCGCTCCCAGAAGGGCACCGGGTGGCGAAGGGCGGCCACGGTCGCGGTGCCGCCGGTCCGGAACGACCGCCAGCCCGCCGCGCCCGCATCCGGCGCGACGTAGAGGGTGCCGTCCGTCGTCGCCCGCACCGATCCGTCGGGGACGAGTAGTTCCACTGCCGTCCGCTCGGCCAGCCGGTGCAACCAGGCCGCATGCGCGCCGCGGGGACGTCCGACACCGTCCGCGGCTATCCAGACCCGCCGCGTACGCCAGGATCGGGCCGCGCGCTCGACGGTGCCACGGATCGCCGAACCGCCGTACGTGTCGCGCACAGCCCGGCCGGACATCATGATCAGTACGTCGTCACCGGGCGCGGCCGCATCACGCAACAGTTGCCAGAGCACCAGAGGCGAGTCGTCCGGATGTGAGATCACCGCGGACGAGCCGTTCCAGTCGACGACGAGAGTGCCGGACGGCTGTTCCCGTCGGCGAAGCCACCGGACCAACCTCTCCCCCACCGTCCCAAGCCATCGTCGTACCCGCCGGGCCAGGAACCGAGGCTAGTGCGCCGGGCCGGCGCCGACCCGGGTCCCGACCGAAGGCGCACCGTAGTCGGACCCGTCGGTCAGTGGTGGAGGATCCAGAGCATGTCCTGGGCGGTCGGATCGACGTCGTACTGCTGGACGAAGTAGGTGTTCCAGCTGGTGCCGTCGGCGAACGGCGGGTCGCGGTCCTCGCCCAGCAGATCCATCGCCTTGCCGCTGGCCCGGTTGAAGATGCGCACGGTCCCGTTGCCGGCGTCCTCGATCCGCCAATGCTGGTGCGGGTCGTCGCGGTTGGTGACGCTGTGCACGATCTTGGCGAGGTTGTCGGTGGAGGAGTTCTCGGTGCTCAACGACATGTTGTTGTACGCGTTGGTGATGAGCACGTAACCGGGTACCGGCGCCGCCGGCATGCGCCAGTACTGGTCCTTCTGATGCTTGTTGTCGGCGATGTCGATCCGGTCGCCGTCCTTGTGGTTGTCGTCGACACCGCGCGCCTCCACGATGGCGTGGGCCCAGTAGCTCTCGATCTGGTACGTGACGTTCGGTTTCGCGGTCGCCCGCTTGCTGGGCCTGGTGGTGGCGCCCGGTGACGATGATCGCGGTGTGGCGGCGGAGCTGGGCGTCGGAGCCGGGGACGACCCGGGCTTGACGCTCACGGTGGGCCTGGGCTTGGCCGCGGACACGGTCAGGCGCGGGTCCCTCTCGTACTCGGGAACGTGCTGCTGCACCACCACGGGCAGCTGGGTGAGATTGGCGCGCGGCAGCCCACCGGCCTGGCGGATGACATCGGGGCCCCACTGGAACGCGCCGACGGCCAGGCTGTACGGGTCGGCGCCCCCGAGCCCGCTGAACTGGTTGGTGAGATCGCACAGGGCGGCGCCGAGCGCGCTGATGGCGTCGGCAGGCCGCCAGACCGAGGTGTCGGCGCCCGTCCGGTAGCTGTTCCACAGGCGCGCCGGGAACTGGGCGATGCCCTCGGCGCCGCTCGACGAGCGCAGGTTGGGATTGAACCCGGACGCGGCCCGCAGTTGCGCGGCGACGCGCGCGGGAGTGACGGCCGGGCAGATGCGGCCCGCGGCGTTGATGTCGGCTAGATAGACGTCCGGTACGGGCAAGCTGGTGCCCGGGTCGGCCCGAGGTGTGGTGGGCGCTTCGATCCGGAAGGGCTTCTCGCGCGCGTAGTGGACGGCATAGGAGGCCACCCGGTCGGTGTAGCGGGCCGCCTGGGCCGGCACGCCATGGGCGTCGAGAACCGCCTGCGGCCCGGTCCGGGCGGCGGCGATCGCAAGCTTCCACAGGTCACCGGTCAGGTTCGCGGCACGGAGCTGTCCCACCGTCTCGCACATGCCGTGGGCCAGGGCCACGATGTTGGCCTGCCGGTCACCGCGCCGCGCGTACGACCAGGGCTTCCACCGCTGCCACTGCTCGTCGGTCAGCCCGGCGACACCCTTGACCCCGCCGGCCGTCCGGTTGGCGAACCCGGAGTTCTCCATCAGCTGGGCGGCCAGTTTCGGCGGGGTCAGCGACGGGCAGGACAGTGCGGCCGACACGATGGTCTGCACATCGCCGTCCGGCACCGGACCGCCGATCAGCCGGTGCGGATCCGCGATCGCCGGCGCCACTTCCAATGCCGCTACCGTGCCGCACGCGAGCAACAGCGCCGTCAGGCCCGCGATCTCGGCCCGCGCCCGCATCCGGCCGGTGAGCCCCCTACGCGCCTTCGCCATGCCACCCCTCATTCGACCGCCACAACACCCGAGCCGCTTGAGGATGGTGCCGAGCGCGGGTGCACGCACGTGCGTTGTCCTTTGGCGCAGAGATGTATGCCCGCGAGCCGGCCGGGTGCTCCCCGTCCCACACGATGTACGAAGCGATCGTCGCGAGCGGCCGGTAACGCGCGAACTCGTCGCTGATCGTGCGAGCCGCTCGCCGGTATCGCTCGTCGCTGAGCACCGACCGGACGCCGACGCGACCGTAACCTTCGAGCGGAATGAAGGTGACGCCGGCCTGGCGCACGCGCTCCGCGAAACGGTCCTCGACGACGAATTCGACGTCATGGCCCAGCGACCGGAGATGACCGTCCGCCGACAGCACTGGAATGACATGGCCGGACAGCGGCGTGGCAGCGACTACAACGTTTACCAAAGCGAATCTCCTTTCCGTGGATACGCGAGAACGTTCCCGGTATGACATCTTCGAACGGACAGGCAGTCAATCCTGCACTTCGGGTCGAGCACGTTCGTTCGTACCCGGAAGAACTTTATTCTCTGGTTCCCAGACAACGAACGGCCCGTTTTCAATGGACGTTTCTCGGCATTACCGATGTCGGCGGCCGGGCATGCGAAACGGGGTAAGGAAACGATGGGCAACAAGATCGCGGTGTCCGTGCTGGCCGCCGAGCCGCTACGCGAGGTGGGCATCACCGCGATGCTGGAGTGGCTGCCCGAGCTGTCCGTCCGGCCGTTCTCCACGGATGTGCCCAGCGACGTCGTCGTGGCCGACCTGAGCAGCCTCGTCGTGCAGACTCTCGGGCCCCTGCGGAAGGCTTCGCAGAGGCACGGATCCGTCGCGGTCATCGTCACCGACGGCGGGGCGGCCGACCCCGACGCGATGTTCGAGGCGGGCGTTGTCACCGTCCTGCACGTCACCGAGGCGACCCAGGACCACCTCCAGTCGGCCATCCGGAACGCGGCCGCGATGGACAGCCTGGGGGTTGTGGTGACCCGCGACGACCTGATCGACCAGATCCGGCGCCTGGCGACGATCACCGGCGGAGACCCGGCCCGGCCCGTCCTCTCGGAACGCGAGATCACCGTCCTCCGCCACCTGGCCGCCGGGCTCGAGACCAACGAGATCATGAAGGCGATGAACGTGTCCGAACGGACGCTCAAGTACATTCTCTGGTGCATCATGAGCCGCTTGTCGCTACGCAACCGGGTACACGCGGTGGCTTTCGCCATCCGCGCCGGGCTCATCTGATTGGCACCGACCTGGCGGGTGCCCATCCGCGCAGCGTTTCGTGCGCCTTTGATCGAATCAGCTCCAACGTTTCGCCGACGCTTTGTGCGGCTATATTCTGTGGCCTGCGTTTACACGGCCGACACTCCGCCGATGACAGCTGACGCTATTCCGGCTATTCCTTGGAAAGGCAGCGAATGCAATTAGTAAGGACGTCCGTGACGAGGTGGCCATCGGCCGTCGCCGTGGCCTGCGTCGCCCTGGCGACCCTCCTGCCCGGCTCACCGGCCTCGGCGAAGGCCGTGGACGTCACGGTGGACGCCGTGGCACTCGGGGACTCGTACGCCTCAGGTGTGGGGGCTGGGACCGAGACCGACGGTGAGTGCCGGCGTACCCCTGGCGCCTACGCCGCCCAGTGGTCGCAGCTCGACCCGGACGCGGTGAAGCTCGAAGTCAACGCCTGCAGCGGCGCGACGACGCTCGACGTCAGGAAGAACCAGCTCGGCGAACTCGGCCAGGACACCGACCTGGTGACGCTGCAGGTCGGCGTCAACGACCTCGAACTCATCACCACGCTGGAGTCCTGCGCCGACCCGGGCCAGACGAAGGATTGCGAGGCCCGGCTGGAGGCGCTTCCCGCACTCAGCGCCGCGTTGCCCGCCGAACTGAGCCGCCTGGTCGACACGATCAAGGACAAGGCGCCGAAGGCAAAGGTAGCTCTGGTCGGCTATCCCTTGCCGTTCACGCCGGAGTGCCCGAAACTCCCGCTGCCGGCGAAGGCCCTCGCCGGCGGCAACGCCGCGATCGCCGGCCTCAATCAGCTCTACCTCGAGCTGGCGGCCATCAAGGGCGCCGTGTATGTGGACGTCGCCAAGCCTTTCCAGGGCCACGAGGTCTGCGGGAATGCGTCGTGGCTGGTCGGTGCGGAAGGCGTACCGAACCGGACCGTGCTGCACCCCACGCTCGAGGGGCAGACAAAGGGATACCTGACGGCCCTCGTGACGACCGTCGGCGCTCCCGACAAGGTCCTGGAGTGGATGTTGCTGCGCGATACTCCCCGGCCATCGGCGGAACCCTCCACCGGGCCGTCCTCATCGGCGGCGCCCGGCGCCGGGGGCTCGGCCGGAGGCCTTCCGCTGACCGGCCCCAACGTGTGGTGGCTGATCCTCGTCGCCACCGTGCTCGTCGGAGGCGGTGCCGCCACCTACATGACCCTGCGACCCAAGGTGATCCGGGTTACCTCCGACTGACGCAGACCACAATCTGGTCCACTCCCCCGTGTGGACCACACCGGCGCTCGTTCCCGTCCGGGGAACGAGCGCCGGCTGTATTCACGGAGAGACTTGCCTGGCCAGGCGCAACGCCTGGAGATACTTGGGTAGCTCGATGACCGCTCGCTCCAGCTGTCCCGGACACGTCTGCTCCTGGAACACGGCGTCCATCACAGCGTCGGTGAACTCGGCATCGACAGAGGCCGACCGCCAGACGCGGATCATTCGCATGCGGGCGTTAAGCACCGCCAGGGTTCGCTCGAGATCGGCGATCATACGGTCGGCCAGATCCGGATTCATCCTCAGCCGGCCATCCTCGGCCAGCTGGAGGAACAAGTCACCGGCATAACCGGAAGATTGATCGCTTCTTGTGCCTCGCGTCTCACCCGCCATGCGACACAGCCAAGCTTTGTCCGGGCCGACGAGCAAGGGCAGCGATCTAAAACGCCACGACACTTTCCCGAAACGACGAGGCTGGTCTAACCAGGCAGACACCGATGCATCACCTAGCACGCATCGCCCGGTCAACGGGATGGATCAGGCGGGCGGACCGATGCCTGTTCCCACCCCGACTTCTGCCCGCGAGAACGAACCAGGCGTGGTGAACACCCGGGTCGACACTCGCTCCCCTTTGGACAAGGAGGCCCTTCGCCCCATCGAACGCTCCTATTCTCCTAGCATGATTTACAAGCATCGATTTCTAGCCCTCGCTGTAGCGGTGACTACGGTGACCGCGCTCATCCCGGCCGCGAGTGGCCAGGCCGAACAGGTGTCCGTCGAGCCGGCTCCGGTCAGCGCGACGGCCCGGATCTCACCTTCGGATCGCGCCGTCATGGCGGCTCAGGCGCCACTGAGCGCGGCGGCCGAGAAGATCCGGCGGGTCGCGGTCGACGGCAGCGGGACGGCGCCCGCCGGTTATGCCGGGATCACCCTTGACGACGACCACGTGACGGTGTGGTGGAAGGGTGCGGTGCCCTCGCGGGTCGCAGCAGCAGTCACCGCCGCCCGCGACGTTGCGCCGGTCGAGATGGCCGTCGCCGCCCACTCCCGGGCCGAGCTGACCGCAGCCGCGGCGACTGCCATGGCCCACATCCGCGCCGGTGGGTCGGCGTTCAGCAGCGTCGAGATCGCGTACAACGGCCGGGGTCTTGTCCTCAACGGCACCGCCTCGGCGTCCCGGCGTACGGCGGCCGAAAGCCGGTCCAGACTGGGCATTCCGGCCGGCATCGACGTCAAGGTTCGCACCGACGGCCCCCTCGTCCTACAGAACCGGGTCGACGACCCCGCGCCGTTCCAGGGCGGCAGCGATATCCACACCGGCAATTTGGGCTGCACGTCCGGGTTCTCCGTCGCCAACAGCTCAGGAACGTACCTGCTGACGGCCGGCCACTGCGGCGACGTCGGTTCGCAGTTCCGGGGCGGCCTCAACCAGCCGATCGGGACCGCCACGGCCAAGCACAGGTCGCACGACCTGATGCTCATCTCCGCACCGGTGGAGGGCAAGATCTGGTTCGGCGGCGCACGGGCTGATGCGGTCGGAACCCTGGGTGTCGGCGGCTGGGCCGGCACTTTCCCCGGCGAATTCCTCTGTCGCGAGGGCGTCTATTCCGGCACCGTCTGCAACTACCGGGTCAGCGACACCTTCCAGTGGTCGGGCTGCAACGCCGACGGCAGCCTGTGCGTCGACGACCTGGTCATCGCCGACCAGCTGAACGGCACCCCCGCGCTGGCAGGCGACAGCGGCGGGCCGCTCTATGTGCTCGACTCCAACACCCGCGCGATCGCCAAGGGCACCTTCAGCGGCCACCTCGGCGAGAACCGCGCCCGAGTGCTCTTCCAGGACTTCGAGACGGCCAGCCGCGACTTCGGCATCAACGTCATCGGCGGCTGAGGGTGGTGCGCCAGTGCGGTGCCCGTCCGGCACCGCACTGGCGCGCTGTCAGCCGCGGCCGAGTTGCCTGACCGCCTCGGCCAGAATCCCCTGCACGAATGGAATGCGACGTGCGTCTCCATCGACGGTGATAGCGTGCGTGCCGCTTTCCTCACCAGGCGTTGCAGGTCGCGAAGCTGGCTCACGGTATATCGGGGTTGCGCCGGGTCGGCGAGGTCGTCATTGCGAAAGGCCGATCGCCGACCGGCGGGCGCCCGGGCACCTTGGTGCTATCCCTTGGAGCCCGCGGTCAGTGGGCCTCCTCAGCGACCGGCTGCCACTTCCGCCACGTCGCCAGGCGGTCCTCGTAGTCACGGGACACGATGTCCAGCGGCGCACGCCCGAGGAACATGCGCAACGGCGGGTGTGGCGCATCGGCGAGCCTCAGGATCGCGCCGCGGGTGGCGGCCGGGTCCCCGAAGGACGCGGCCGCCCAGTACTCGGCGTTGCGCTTCTTGACGTCCGCGTACGCCGGGTCGGCCACACTGGCCCGGGCCGACGAGCCGGCCCAGTCGGTGGCGTACGGGCCAGGCTCGACCAGCGTCACCCGGATGCCGAAGTCGCCGACCTCCTGCGCCAGCGTCTGGTTGAGTCCCTCCACCGCCCACTTCGACGCCGCGTACGCGCCGACCACCGGAAAGGTCGTCACCCCGCCGTACGAGGAGACCTGGATGATGTGACCCGATCCCGCCGCCCGCATCAGCGGCAGTACGGCCTGAGTCACCCACAGCATGCCGTAGAAGTTGGCCTCCATCTGCGCGCGGACCTCGGCCTCGGTCAGTTCCTCGATCACGCCGAAGTGCCCGTACCCGGCCGCGTTGATCACGACGTCGAGCTTGCCGAACCGTTCTGCGGCCGTGGTGACCGCCGCGTAGGCCTCGTCGCGGTCGGTGACGTCCAGCCGGACCGGCAGCAGGGTCTCCGGGTAGCGCGACCGCAGCATCTCCACCGACGCGAGATCCCGCACAGCCGCCGCGACCGAGTCTCCCCGTTCCAGCGCCGCCTCAGTCCATTGGCGCCCCAAGCCCCGTGAGGCTCCCGTGATGAACCACGTCTTCGACATGACCAGGATGGTCGTATGCGGCCGTCAGCCACGGCAAGCGCAACGGATTGTAGGCACCGAATCGTTCCCCTTCGGTCAAAGGCAGCGACCGGGCCCGGTCCTTCCGTCGCTGCGAAGGTCGCGTGGTGGATGAGGACCGGCCGCCGTCTTCCTCTCGAGCGGAACGATGGCCCGGCCGGTCCCCGATCCGCCCCAATCGCCGAGACTCTCGCGCTGCTCACAACCTTCGCGCCACCGCCGTCGTGAGCTGCTCGTCGGTGGGCGTCCTCAGGGGGTCACTGCTTCAGCTTCGACGCCACCGATCGGCCTTCTTCGCTCCATGGCGTCGGCACCCCGGCTTCCGGATCCAGATTGACGAGGGTCCGGTTCCCATGCGCGAACACGGTCCCGCCGTCCAGACTCTGCAGCTTGAAGCCGTAGGTCATCGAGCTGGTTCCCAGTCGTTCGACCCAGAGGTGGACGGCGTAGCGGCCGGGGTGCGGGACCGGGTTGTCGTACGTGATGGAGAACTGTTTGGTGAGAATGAAGCCGTTTTCCTTCAGGGTCCAGTCCGACGAGACCGCCACGTTCTGCCGCCGCCAGTAGATCGACCACGCTCGCTCGACCAGGATGCCGAACCGGCTGTTGTGCAGCATCCCGAGCCAGTCGAGGTCGTCGAAGAAGACGTCCACATAAGTGATCGCCCCGAATTCAGGGATGCGCGCCGATGTGTACGGCGGATTGTCGAGCATGATCCGATCTCCATTTCGCCTCGTGTCACCGCCGATGCTCGCCGGGGCGAAACGGAAGAAGCAAGCTCCCGGACAGGTGGACAGCGAACGATTCCCGTTCGATCGACGACGGCATGCCGGTGAGCACGGCCCGCCGGCATGCCGTACGACTCACTATCGGCTACCGCGAACGGCCGACTCGATGAGGTCGGCGGTCTCGGCCGGGAAGGCGACCGGCGCGGCGTGCGCGGTGTCGATCTCGACGACGGTGGAGCCGGCGCGCTCGGCCATGAACCGCTGTGCCTCGGTCGGGATGGAGTGGTCGGCGGCGCTCACCAGAGCCCAGGACGGCAGCGAACGCCAGGTCGCCGGGCCGGACAGGGTCTCGCCGAGAGCATCCGGGTCGATCGCGTGCTGCGCGGCGGCCAGCACCGCCGCGGTGCCGGGGTCGAGATCGGCGGCGTACACCTCGGCGAAGTTCTCCGCCCGCAGATACATGTCCTGGCCGCCCGGGTAGGGACGCGTCACCGTCGTCTCGGGCGTCAGCTTGCTGCCCGGGAACTTGTAGTTGAGCTCGCCCGCGGTCTCGTTCTCGTCCTGCTGGAACGCCGCCACGAAGACCAGGGCCCGCACCGCTGGGGTCAGGGCGGCCGGATCGGAGATGACCGAGCCACCGTACGAATGACCGGCGATGACCACCGGTCCGTCCACCGTCTCCAGGAAGCTCCGGAGATAGGCGACATCCGAGGCGAGCCCGCGCATCGGCATGGCCGGTGCCAGAACCGGATAGCCCCGGGACAGCAGCCGTCCGATGACGCCGTGCCACACCGAGGCGTCGGTGAGAGCTCCATGGACCAGCACGATCGAAGGTTGATTTGTAGTCATGCCAACAATCTTCGGCGGAAGCTTCCCGCCCGAACAGTGGCAGGAATGACACCTGGAGGTAGGATCCTGCCATGGCTCGTCACCGGATCTGTTTGATCCTCCTGAACCAGGTGCTGCCGCTCGACTTCGCGATCCCGATGCACATCTTCGCCCGCGAGGCGCCGGAGTTCTACGAGGTGCGGACAGCCACCGCGGACGGCAAACCGGTGGACGTGGCCGGGGGCCTCAGCCTCATCCCCGACGGTGACATCCACCTGGCCCGCGACGCGGACACCGTCATCGTTCCCGGCTATGGAGGCGCCGCCACCGAACGGCTGGACCCGATGACGGTCGGCATGCTGCGGGCGGCCGCGAAACGCGGCACCCGCATGGTCTCCATCTGTTCCGGCACGTTCGCGCTGGCACAGGCCGGCCTGCTCGACGGGCTGACCGTCACCACCCACTGGTCACTCTGCGACCAGCTCGCCGCGCAGTATCCGCACACCACCGTCGATCCGGCGCTGCTCTACGCGGACAACGGATCGGTGCTGACCTCCGGCGGGGTCACGGCCGGGGTCGATCTGTCGCTGCACATCCTGCGCAAGGACCTGGGCGCGTCGATCGCCAACCGGGTGGCCAGGCGCATCGTGATGGCCCCGCACCGGGACGGCCAGCAGGCCCAGTTCTTCGAAGCACCACCGATTCCCCCGGCCGACGACGCGGTCGCGACGGCCCAGCAGTGGATGCTGGCGTCGCTCGGTCAACCGATCACCGTGGCACAGATGGCCGCCAAGGCGCACATGTCCGCCCGTACGTTTCACCGGCGCTTCGTCGAGCGCACCTCGATGACCCCACTCGTCTGGCTGCACCAGCAACGCATCGGGCGTACCAAGGAATTGCTCGAAGCCACCGACCTGACGGTCGACGAGATCGCCCGCCAGGTCGGCCTGGGCACACCACCCAACCTGCGCTCACACTTCCGCCGCGCGACCAGCATCACCCCGACCCGGCACCGGCAGCTGTTCGCACATCACTGAACCGGTCGGCGCGGGCCTGCGGACAGCCCAGGGCCGGGGAACCTGAGCTCCCCGGCCCTGGCGCCATGCATCGTGTACCGCGAAGGCACGCCCGGAGACAGACTCGTTCGCGCGGCGAGCCGCCGCAACGACCATTGATCGAACAGGCAGACATGTCGGCCCGGTCCGTCGTCCACGCGGGGACCCGACCACCGGGGCGGGACAGTGGTCAGGTGCACGACGAAGACCCGGCCGGACCCTCGATCCTGATCGATCCGCCGCTGACCGCCGCGTTCCGCGAAGCCGTCATCCGGCTGTGGCTGAGCCCGCGGGACAGCCGGCCGTGAGAAACGGGAGGCATTCGTGAACCACCAGGTGAACCCGGCCGCGGCCGCCGAGCCCTTCGCGGGCTTCCTCACCGAGGACATCTACGACGTCCTGGCGGTCTACCGCGAACAACAACCCGTGGCGCCGCTGACGTTGCCGGATGGGCGCACCGGCTGGCTGCTGACCCGGCACGACGACGTCCGCCGGGCGCTGACCGACCCGCGCCTGACCAAGGACGGCCTGCTCTCCCCGGTCGGTTACCGTCCCGTGGTTCCGCCCGACATCGACGAGGCGACCCGCCACCACATGCTGGTGGTCAACCCGCCGGACCACTCCCGGCTGCGCCGCGCGGTCCGGCCCGCGTTCACGCCGGGCGCGATCGCCGCGCTCACGCCCGCCGTCCGGGCCATCACCGACCGGCTGCTGGACGATCTGGCCCGGCCGGGGCGGCACGACCTGATGGCCGAGCTGGCCTTCCCGCTGCCGATCGCGGTCATCTCGGAGATGCTCGGCGTACCGGCGGAGGACCGTGACGACTTCGCGCGGTGGTCCCACATCCTGGTCGCCGGGGCCGCGCGCCGGGCGGAACTGCCCGCGGCACAGGCCAACCTGATCGCGTACATCCGGACCCTGCTGGCGGCCAAACGCGAGTTCCCGGCCACCGATGTGGCCTCCCTCCTGATCGCCCCGGGCGGCGATGACGGTTCGCTCACCGAGAACGAGGTGATCTCCACCATCTACCTGTTGTTGCTCGCCGGGCACGACACCACGGCCGCGCTGATCGGCAACGGGGCGTACCGGATGCTCGAGGACCGCGAGCGCTGGGAGCTGCTGCGGAAGTGCCCCGAGCGGCTGCCCGCCGCCATCGAGGAGATGCTCCGGTACGACAGCCCGGTGCAGTTGAGCACCCACCGGATCGCCGCCGAGGACGTCACGTACGGCGAGCACCTGATTCCCGCGGGATCCACCGTGCTCATCTCGATCCTGTCGGCCAACCGCGACGGCGAGCGCTTCCCCGACGCCGACTCGTTCGACCTGACCCGGGACGGCTCGTCCCACGTCGCGTTCGGGCACGGCATCCACCACTGCCTCGGCGCGCCGCTCGCCCGTCTGGAGGCGCGCATCGTCTTCGAGGGCCTGCTGGACCGGATCCCCGGCCTCGAACTGACCGACGGCTTCCGGCCGCGGTGGCGGCCGAGCATCCTGATGCACGGACTCGCCGAGCTGTCGGTGACCGTCTGACGCGCCCAGGGCGCGGCGACACCTGAGATGAACCCGGCCCGGATGGCAAAAGCGACGCGTGATCCGGACGAGTGGGTCGTGGATCTCCGCCGCACCTTCAGAGGTCATCGCTGAGAAAGGGACTGACCGGGCCGGCTCGGCGAGCGGCCCGGTCAGCCCTGCACCGTCAGCGCGGCGGCTGCTCGACGAAAGCCTTGATCTGATTGAGCTGACCCTTCGGCCCGGACGGCAGGTTCTCCACCGACTGGTCGTCGAACTCGAGCCCCAGCGCGAACCGCAACACTGCGGCGACGTTGTCCCGGCGTTGCTTGTCGGCAGGCCCGTACTCGCCATCCTGCCGGATCGCCTTCGCCGCACTGGCGAAGTAGGCATCCACATCTGCGACCGACACTCCGGTCTCCTCACTGTCGGGTGCGAGCTCTTCCCGCACGAGGTTCAGGAATTGCGTCCAGGGGAAGTTCGGTCCCGGGTCGGTGTGCGTGCCGTTGTCGGCCGGGAACGCACGGGTGATGTCCGCATGCGAGCAGAATCCCTTCACCCCGTCCCGGACTTCGGTGACGGAGAGGTGCCGGACCGGAATGCTCCACTTCTTCGCGTCCCGGGCCGCCTGGCGCGCGGCACGGCGGAGCATGGCCTGGGCGTAACTCTCCCGCCACTCGGACTTCCACGCGGCCCGGGCGCACAGCTCGTAGTGAATGCCACGCTTGTTGCCCTGCGGCCGGGCGGTGTGAGCCTGGTCCCCGGTGCGGACACACTGCACGATCGAGTCGCTGTCCACGAAGTAGTGCGCCGACGTCCCATCGGTACGCCGCTGGTCATAGCCGGCGCCGTCCTCCGCGGACTTGGAGTGGCTGCTGCCCTCGGTGCTGTGGATGACGATCAGCTGCACGCTCGATCGATTGGCGTCGGTCCATGACTTGGGCGGCATCCATGTCAGGTCCGGATATTCGGGGGACTGGGCCATCAGCTCACCACTCCTTCCGGCTCGGTGTCGTGTGGTGAACGATTCCCGCTCCGGGGCGCCAGCGGAATCGAGCGGGGCAGATTCGGCGCGGGCGCGCACCGGACGATTCCCCTTCGGTCAACGCCGCTGCCTGGACGCGTAAGAAAGTGCCGCGCCTCATACGCCGGGGAGTCCTTCACGGCTGTGATCCCGGCGCTACACCGCTTCCACGGCCTTCACCGGCGAATTCGGGGACCGGACTTCAACCGGCAAGCGACGACGGGCTTCCAGCCCAAGATCGACTACGCCAGCCCACCTCCACTCTGCTGGACGCGCGAAAGTCGGAGGTTGGGCGCGCGTACGCGTAAGTGACGTAGGCGCCCGGCTCCGATTGAGCCAGCACAGCGCTTTGACTCTTCCCATTGAGCGGTTGTACTCCAGTGCAATATTAGATGCCTTTAAGTTGGATCGCCTAGCCCGACTGGCCGTGGACCGGAAGCGTGATCAGTGGAAAGAGTTCGCCAAGGTGCGCGAATTGAATCCCGCAACGAAACGAGAGGTAAGCTGTTGTTTATCAGCCGCATGAAATTTCTGTTTGCAGCGATCGTCGTGGCATTATCCGCACTAACCCTAACACCGGCCCCGGCCCAGGCCAGCGCTGCCGGTTCTTTGGGCACCAACATCCTCCGGAGCTGGAAAACTGGACGCTGCTTGGACACCAATAACGGAGTGGTGTACATGAATATCTGTAGCGTGCCGGGCACCAACGACCACCAGCTGTGGGAAATCTCCGTCGAGAATAATGATGCTGTGATTCGAAATAGGGTGAACGGCTGGTGTCTTGCTACGAACAGGCCCGACTCCGTCTACACCACCAGTCAAGAATGCGGCATCAATAGCACTACGCGGTGGGACGGCAAACTATGGAACAGGCCCGACAATGTCTACCAAACATGGACCTTCGAGAACAAGAATAAGCCCGGTTACTGCCTTAATAACCAGGCGCCCGACACGACGCCGAGTGTGGCGGACGTGCACCTCTGCGGCGGTGATTACCAGGATTGGAAGTTCGGTTTCTGAGCCTACGCCAGTGACCCGCTTGAACGCATAGATGCTGTCCACCATGGCCTGGTCCTGAAAATCGTCGGCACAATTGGAATGCCAGCCTCGGGCCTTCATCAAGGGTGGCGGGCGGGGTCCTGGAACGCAAAGTCGCTTCTGACCTGGGATGACCTGGCTTGCCTAGTACTCCAGCCGTAGATCGTTATGGGCGTCAGCGTCGCCGGAGGCGGGCACGTCCGACGGTCAGTATTTCGTCGGACAGATCTGGGTCGGCGTCGGTGACGGCGCGGGAGACGACGAGGGTGCCGACCATCTGGCAGAACAGGGCGATGGCCTGTTCCCTGGCCTGGGCCGGGGTGAGGTCGGCGCCGGACTGGTGTGCGCGGTCGAGGATCAGGTCGGTGATGGCGCTGAGGTAGCCGCCGAGACCGCCGCGGTATTCGGCTTGGAGAGTGGTGCCGTGGCGGCCGGCGTCAGCGGCGAGGGCGGCCGAGGCGCAGCCGGTTTCCGGGTGGTCGCGATGGTCGGGCGTCAAGTAGTCGTCGATCAGGTCGTTCAGGGCTGCACGGGCGGAGCGGGGGCGGGCCTCGCGGATGGCGGCCAGGGCGTCGAGGGAGTCGGCGAAGCCTTGGCGGAACACCTCGACGGCGAGGTCTTCCTTGGAGGCGAAGTGGTTGTAGAAGCCGCCGTGGGTCATGCCGGCGGTTTTCATCAGCTCCTCGATGCCGACCCCGTCAACGCCGCGTCGCCGGAAGCCTTCGCCAGCGGCACGGAGGATCTTCTCGCGGTTGAGCTTCTTCTGCTCCTGGGTGATGCGGGGCATCTCGGAAACCTCCTCGGCGGGGCAGGTGACGTCCCGACTGTTGTGATGATAGCCGACATCAAAGATGGGGTCCCGCCCTTGACAAGCAATGATGCTGCCGATCATCATAAGTTTGATGTTAGACGACATCATTAGGAGGTGGAGGGCGGCGAGGCGACTGTTGCCTCCGGCTCGCGCGGGCAAGAGGTGCGCGCGCCGTCCGCCGCTTCATGCTGGTGTCGCCTGAGCGCAACACCCTCAGCTCAGGGCTGCTCACCCAAGGGGAAAGCTGCCGCTCGACTCGAAACAGGGGCCGATGAATCGGTCGAACCCGAAGGAATTACTGTGCCTATTGTTCGCATCACCCTGAAAAACGGAAGGTCTCCGGAATACCTGGAGGCGGTTTCGCAGAGCATCTACTCGGCCATGCGCGAGAAGTACAACCTCGCCGAAGGCGACAAGTTCCACATCTTCGAGGAGCTCGACGACGATACTTTCAAGTACGACCGGAACTTCGGCGTGCGCGAGCCCCGCACGGACGATTTCATGATCATTCAGGTGCTGTCGGATCCGCGTCAGGCGTTCGACAAGCTGGCCACGATGAAGGCGTTCGCCGAGAAGCTCAGCGCATCGCCGGGCGTGAACCCGAAGGACGTCGTGGTGGTCTTCCACGCGAGGCTCGCGGCAGAGGATCCCTCGCTCGGCTACGGTGAGCCCGTCCTGAATCTCCTGCGATAACACATCGCCCCGCAGGGAATCCGTGCTCCGGGAACCTCAAAGCCCGGGCGTGCCCTTCCGGCACGCCCGGGCGGCCACCTCGCCGCACCGCAGATCCTCACCCGAACCGAACCCGCGCCAGTTCCATTGTGTCCATATAACGAAAATCGATCAGACGAGGCCGGTCCACGCGTCACGGTTAGTCTAGTACTCCAGCCCAGGATCGTGATGTAGAAGGCGGTCGATGCGCGGTTGGTTCGGACCCGGGATCTGTTCACTACGAGTGAATGGGTTACTGGTCGCGGCGGCGGTAGTGGCTGGCCCGGGAACGGGCTTGGTGCAGGCGGCGCCAGTGGGACCAGGCCAGCCAGTGGCTGATCGTGTGGGTGGTGGCGACGAGTCTGGCGAACAGGCGGCGGATCTCGTTTACGGTCAGCGGGATCAGCTTCTGGTCGTCCGGCTGGATGCGGCTGCGCTCACGGGCGGCGATCACGGTGAGGATCGCATGGGCGAGCATGACCAGGGTGGTGTGCCGGTACCAGGAGTCCCATCGGCGGGCCTGGTGTTCGTCCAGCCCGGTGGCGTTCTTGCTGGTCTGGAACACGGTTTCGATGCACCAACGGGCGCCGGCCACCCGGACCAGGGTAGGCAGCGCGACCGGAGTCGGTGACCAGCAGCGGTAGAAACGCCAGCTCGCCGTCGCAGATGCGGCGGCGTACCAACAACCAGTGGTGCCCCACCTGCTCGTCGGCCGGCGGGGTGACCGCCACCCATGCCCAGTCGTAGTCGTGCGGCCCCTTGGCCCCGGCACCGGCGCTGTACCGATTCCACGCAGGCAGGCTCAGCGCGGCGGTGATCTGATCAGCGCGCTGCGGCCCGAGAGCCGGGCTGGCGGTCACGCGGTGGCTCTTCGCGACCGCCAGGACGTAGCCCATGAGCCGGGCCTGCAGGTCCCGGCGTAGTGCACGGTCTCCGCCGTAGAACTCGTCCGCGGTGGCCCAGGCGGCGGGCACGCCAGCAGTGGCGGCACGGGCCAGCATCCGGTGCGGCGAGGCCTCTCCAGCCTGTTCCGCCAACTGCCAACACGTCTGTGTGTCCACATCAGATACCAAGCCGAACAGGTGCGCCCGAGCCCGCCAGCGCGGCTCGACCCGACCGAATCGGCCCGCGATCCGGGCGAACCCCGAGTCGAACTCGGCCAACCACTCCTCGGCCGCTACGCTCTGCCCAGCGGTCGCCACGAAATCTGAAGTTGTCTCCACAAGTCACCGATGATCACGTGGTGGCCGTCTGCATGCCCGTAGGCGCGCGGACCGAGCTCGCCCCCCACCCATCGCTGACCGTCCACATCACCCGACGCTGGACCACTAAACTGCTGACCCAGCATGCAGTGGCGATGCCAGGACGGGGGCGGCGATGAACGCCGAAGATCGCATCGAACGGGCCAGGACGCTCTATGAACAAGCCGTGTTCAGCGGCGATGCCAGCGTGCTGGCCGACGCCGAGCGGGACCTAGACGCGGTGGAGGCCGACGCCGCGCTGGCCCGTGGGCGGATCCTGCATGCACGGTTCCTCAACGAACGCGCCAGCAGCGGCCCGTCACCCGTCGAGGACCCGGATGAACTGCCGTTGTTTGAGCATGCGACCCAGCTGTACCAGGCGCTGGGCGACACGCGCGGCCAAGCCGAGACACTGTTCTGGATCGGCTGCCTGCATCAGGTTATCCGGCGCGACAACGTGACCGCGGTTCCACACCTGGAAAGGTCCCGCCAGATGGCGGCGCAGATCGGCGACAAGTCGACCCAGGCCGAGGCACTGCGGCACCTGGGCATCGCGGCGCACATGGCCGGTCGACTGGACGAAGCGCGCGGGCAGCTGGAGGAGTCGTCACGGCTGCGCCGAGAGGTGGGAGCGCTGCCGGGCTTGGCCGCCAACATGGTCGGGCTGGCCTACATCGCCGCCGCCCAGGACCGCCACGCGGACGCGCTCGCGACACTCGACGAGGCGAACGCCATCGCCCAAGCGCACGGCGCCCATGCCATCGTGCGGCAAATCCAGCAGGCAAGAACCCAAATTTAGACACACGATCACGCCAGGTACCCAAACTGCCAACACAAGCCCGACCACGACCGCCACCGAGGTCACCTCAGCCATCGACCAAGGTCTACATCACGATCCCGGGCTGGAGTACTAGAGTCGCACTCGTCCCAGATCGGAAGGCACTTGCAGAGCGCAGGATACTCGTACGCGTCCGAAGGTTGTCGTTGCTGGTGGCGCTCGGGGTGTGGTCGGTCGTACCGGCACCGCCTGCTCACCGATTTGGCCGACAAGATCGTTTGACCAGCGGTTCGTTCAAGTGCTTGGGCCTGTTCGGGCCTGTGGCCTCGGACCCGACCGCGTGGCCCGTGGGCGCAGCAGCCGGAGGACCGCCGGTCGGTGGCCGCGATCACCATTGCGCAAGGTTGGGTGGCAGCGCTCGACGGCGACGGCAGCCCACGCGACGGCGCCGAGATCGTCGAACTCACCGCCGCGAAACTCACCCGCACCGCCCGGACCACGACCCTGCGCGTCGCTGCCCGCCGGCCCTAAACCGACCAGCTCGTCGTCACGCTCCAACGCCTCACCGCGCTACCCGAACCCTTTACCTGACAACGGATCCACCGTCCAACAACCAGGACCCACGGAGCCACGACCCGGCCGCGCCTCACATCACCGAGCCGTGCAGGCAATCACTGCACCGGCCCGGGAAACGCCGCGCCGGGGAAGGCCGGCCCGGGAACGCCGGGCCGGCCGACCATCGTGGTGACCGGGTTCAGCTCACCCGGCGCGCCGTTGGGGGGTCTTCTCCCCCGCCTCGACCGCCACCTCCAGGCGGGACTCGGGCGGCGGGATCGGGCACACCGGGTTGTCGTAGAAGGCGCACGGCAGGTTCGCTGCGCGGTTGAAGTCCAGCACAACGTTGCCGTCGTCGTCAGGAGCCGGGAAATCGAGCGAGCGGCATGCGGGGTACGTCGTCACCCCACTCGTGCCGTCGGTGAAGACGGTCGTCATTCCACCCATCGGATGCGGCATGGCGACGAAGGAGTACTGCTTGCCTGCCAGCGTCAGGTGGACCCGGCCGTACGAGTCGTAGTCGAAGTCCTGCCAGCCGACGGTTTCGAGCCTTGTCTTGGAGCCCGCCGCGGCCGGTTCGAAATGTCCGGTGAGCACCCAGGCCGGGTCGGGCTGGTAGGCGGGGACACCGGTGAATTCAGCGCGAGCCTCGGAATCCGGGTCGTACAGGATGATCATGTAGTCCTGACGGTAGGAGATGCCGATCTGCACCCGGCCGGCCGTCACCCGGATCTCGCCGGCGTTGCCGGCCATGTCGAACGATCGGACCCCGGTGAATTCCTCACCCTCGTACGTCATCGCCTGTCCGAGGGTGTCGACATAGGCCACGCCATCGCCCTGCCACCATTCTCCCGGCACGCCGGGGTATTGCTGCGGGGCCCGGTCGAGCCAGATGGTGTCGACGGCCGACAGCCAGCTGAACGGCTGGGCGAGGAACCCGTCGCGACCCGCCTTCCACTCTTTCCAGCCCGCGACGAAATCGTCGACAGCACCGACTGCCGCGCGCCTCGACTCGACGTCGTTTCCAGGGGCAGTGCTCATTGTTCATTCCTTCCATCGGTGCCGTAGCAGCCCACCGAGGGGCGTACGGCAGAGAAATTGCGGTCAGGGCTCAAGTGAGGTGAGGTAGCGTTCGGCGTCGAGGCCGGCGGCCGCGCCGGTTCCGGCCGCGGTTATCGCCTGGCGGTACGCTCGGTCCACCAGATCGCCCGCCGCGAATACTCCGTCCACGCCGGTGCGGGTTGTCGGATGGTCGACCAGCACGTATCCGTCGTCGTCGAGAGCCACCTGACCCTTGAACAAGTCGCTGCGCGCGGTGTGACCGATCGCCACGAAGACGCCGGAGACGCCCAGCCGATCGGACGTTCCGTCACGCACGTCCCTGACCTCGAGGCCCGTCACCACCCCATCGTCGTCGAGGATCCGTTCGACAGTGCTGTTCCACCGGACGGTGATCTTCGGGTCGGCGAGCGCCCGGTGCGCCATGATCCTGCTGGCCCGGAAGGAATCCCGCCGGTGGACGATCGTTACCCGGTCGGCGAACCGGGTGAGGAAGGTGGCCTCCTCCATCGCCGAGTCGCCGCCACCGACCACCGCGATCTCCCGGCCGCGGAAGAAGAAGCCGTCACACGTGGCGCAGGTGGAGACACCCCGGCCGAGAAGCTCCATCTCCCCGGGTACGCCGAGCGGACGCCACGCCGAGCCGGTCGCCAGAATCACCGCCCGGGCCGTGTGCACCGTCCCACCGATGTCGATCGTCTTCACCGGCTCGGTCAGCTGGACGCTCGTGACGTCGTCGTTGACGAATCGGGCACCGAACCGCTCGGCCTGCGCGCGCATGGCCGTCATGAGGTCCGGTCCGAGCACGCCGTCCGGGAAGGCCGGATAGTTCTCCACCATCGTGGTGTTGACCAGCGCGCCGCCGGACTGCGATCCCTCGATCACCAGGGGTTCGAGGTTCGCCCGGGCCGCATAGAGGGCGGCGGTGTAACCGGCCGGCCCGGAGCCGATGATGGCCAGATTCTCCGTGTCTCTCACAATGATCCTCCGGTCGGGGATAGTGCGCCGCCGTCGCGGCGGATCAGGGTCGCGAAGATTCCCAGGGCCAGAGCCAGGAGGGCTGCGCCGGCGAGGAATGCCACGCGGTAGCCGTGCAGCTGGGCTTCGAGCGCCGTCTGGCCGCCGTGCGTGCTGACGTACCGGGCGACCGCGCCGACATACAACGTGTTGAGCAGCGCGGTACCCAAGGCTCCGCCAACCTGCTGAGTGGTGTTGACCAGAGCGCTGGCCACGCCGGCGTCGCCGGGCCGCACGCCGGCGAGCGCCAGCGCCGTGGCCGGCACCAGGACCAGCCCGATGCCGATGCTCATGACGATCTCAGCGGGCAGTACGACGTCGATGAAGCCGCCGGCGGTGTCCAGACGGGTCAGCCACAGCAGGCCGGCCACGGCGACCGCCGTACCCGTCACCAGGATCTTCTTGGCACCGAAACGGCTCATCAGCGTCGAGGCGAGAGCCGCGGTCAGGACGATCCCCGCACTGAAGGGCAGGAATGCCAGGCCGGCTCGCACCGGCGTGTACCCCAGGTTCACCTGGAAGTAGAAGGTCAGGAAGAGGAACAGCCCGAAGATCCCGCTGAAGATCAGCAGCTGTCCGAGGAGCGCGCCGCCCCGATCACGATGGAGGATGACGCGCAACGGAAGCATCGGGTGCCGAACGCGGGACTCGACGAGGGCAAATGCTCCGAGGAGAATCAGTGCGGCGGCCAGGATCGCGATGGTCGATCCGTCCAGCCATCCGGCCCGCGGGTCGGCGGCGCGGGTGAAGCCGAACACCAGTACGGCCAGGCCCCCGGACGCGAGCACAGCGCCGAGGACGTCATGGCCGTGCGTACGGTCCGGCCGGCTATGCGCGAGCAAGGGAATCGCGACGAGGCCGACCACGACGCCGATCGGTACGTTGACGTACAGGCACCAGCGCCAGTCGACGTACTCGGTCAGCAAGCCGCCGGCCACCAGGCCCAACGCACCGCCGGCGCCCTGCACGGCTCCGTACACGCCGAATGCCTTCGCTCGTTCGCGTTCGTCGGTGAACGTGACCACCAGCATCGAGAGCGCGGCCGGGGCGAGGACGGCGGCGAAGGCGCCCTGCAGAGCACGGGCCACGATCAGCATCTGCTGGCCGTCGGCCGCACCCCCGAGAGCGGACGCCGCCGCGAATCCGGCCAGCCCGACGAGGAACATCCGCTTGCGGCCGAAGTGGTCCGCGATCTTCCCGCCGACCAGAAGGAGCCCGCCGAAGGCGAGTCCGTAGGCGGTCACGATCCACTGCCGGTCGGTGTCGGAGATCCCAAGCTCGGATTGTGCGTCCGGCAGCGCGATAGTGACGATCGAGGAGTCCAGCACGACCATCAACGTCGAGGTGGCGATGACAGCCAGGGCCAGCCATCGGTGTGGATCAAGGACGGGGGTTGTTGTTTCCGCTGCTGTCGAGGACATGAAAGGCTCCGATCACAGTCCGGCGGATACGGCGGTACGCATGGATTCGACCGCCACGGCGACGTCCTCCTGGGTCAGGTCGGCGTTGAGGGTGGCCGCCGCCGTCACCCCGGAGGCGGCCGACTGCATGACGCCGGCGGTCACATCGGCCACGTTGCCGGCGACCCAAACGCCGGGTACGCCGGTGAATCCGCTCGGCTCGGCCTTGACCTGACGCCCGATGCCCATCGGATGATCGACCACCTCGACACCGAGTCCATCGAGCAACCGGTGCCGCGCCTGGAACTGCGGTCCGACGATGATCGCCTGCCTGGGGACGACCTCGCCGTGGCTGAGGCGTACGCCGGTGATCTTGTTGTCCTCGACCTCGACCCGGGTGACCTCGCCGCCGACGACGCGCACTCCCCGGGCCGCGAGCTGCTGCCGCTGTTCATCCGTGGGCTCAGGAGCGGTGTGCAGGAACAGGGTGACGTCCGAGCTCCACTGCCGCCACATCAGCGCTTGCATGGTCGCTTGCGGGCCGGTGGCCAGCACGCCGAGCGCCTGATCGCGGAGCTCCCAGCCGAAGCAGAAGGGGCAGTGCACAACGTCGTTGCCCCACCGCTCGTGCAACCCCGGGATGTCGGGGAAGACGTCGACGAGGCCGGTGGTGATCAGCAGGCGACGTCCGGCGTATCGGTCGCCCTCGGCCGTGGTGACCCGGAACAGGCGCTCGCCGGCCCGTGCCACGGATTCGACGGCGCCACTGACGATCTCACCGCCGTACCCACGAATCTCTTCGCGTCCCAGGCGTAACAGTTCGAGCGGTGGGGCGCCGTCGCGGGTGAGATAGCCATGGGAGTGGGCCGCGGGGGCGTTGCGGGGGCTGCCCGCGTCGATGACCACGACCGAACGGCGGGCCCGGACCAGTGTGAGGGCGGCCCCGAGGCCGGACAGGCCGCCGCCCACGACAACGACATCCACGGGATCGCGCTTGAAAATCTCGCTCATGTCTGCATCCTGCGGACGCCCACCACGGGAGGCGAGAAAACTTGCGAGATGCGCGAACTCGCATACGTTCGATCGAGGGCCCGAAGATCAGATGGTGCGAGCCTTCAGGTGAACGCGTTCGCCCTGCGGGCCGAAGAGGATCAGCAACTCGGCCGGCACCGTTCCCGCATTGGCGACCGCATGCGGGACCCTGGTGTCGAATTCGGCCGCTTCGCCGGTCGAAAGCTCGAAATCCTTGTCACCGACCGCCAGGCGCACCAATCCCGAAAGGACGTACAACCACTCATGACCCTCGTGGGTCTGAAGGTCGAGCTGGTCCTTGTTGCCGGCCGTCACGGGCAGAACCTGCTTGAACGCGCGTGGGCCTCCGGCCGGCCCGGACAGCGGCACCCAGACCACTCCGTTCCGATTCACCGGGCGCGGCCGGATCCGGGGGTCGCCGATCGCCGGTGCGCCCACCAGCTCGTCGAGCGGCACTCCGTACGCCCTGGACAGCTGGAGAAGAACGTCCAGGGTGGGCCGGCGCTGCCCCGACTCCAGCCGGGAGAGGGTACTGACCGACATGCCCGTCACCTCGGCGAGCTGCTCCAAGGTCCGGTTGTGCCGATTACGGAGGGCGCGCAGACGCGGTCCGACACCATCCACCACTCTTTGCAGATCATCCGGCATACGTCCGCAGGGTACGGCAACGATGGAACGACAGCCGGAGTTCCGCACAACGCGGCGAGCGGGTTTGGCCATCTGCCGGTGAAGCCGGTGTCGCCATGACGGCGTACGGCGGGACGGCTCCTTTCCACCTGCTCAAAGTTCCAGAATCAGGCTGTGGTCGCGCAGCTTCAGGCGGGAACCGACCTTCTCGGCGGCCAGCGCGACCCGCAGCCGGTGGGCGTCGATTCCCAGCCTGATGAAGGCGTCCGGGGTCGGTGTCTCCGTGGTGAGGATCAGCCTGCTCTCGAGGAGTTCGACCCGAACGCGGGTGCCGGCGTCGAGGTGCCCGCCGACCGTGTCGAGCGCCCGCAGCACGGCCGCCGCGTCCACGATCATCGCGGGCGCGGCGTCGGCCATCCGCGCCGCGCCGCGAAGGGTGTCCGCGACGCCCATCGAGAACATGTCGTCGGCCGGATCCCGCAACAGGGCGCTCACGCCTTCGTACTCGCCGAGGTCGCCCGCCGGAAATCCGCGGATGACCGCCACCGGCACCTGATCACGTTTGCCCTTCACCAGTTCGGCGGCGGCGGCGAGCTCGTCGACGACCGCCATCCGGGCGAACTGCAGCTCGTTCCCGTACGGATCGACCTCGCCACGGTGATCACGCAGCGGCCGGACGCCCGCGGACCCCAAGGCAAGGTCCGTCAGTCCGATACGCCACGGCCGCCCCGACGTGTCAGAGACGATCACCCCGACGTTCAATCCCTTCGCCCGGAAAGCCTTCCGCAGAGCGGCCGCGGACGCGTCGGGGCTGAGCGGAAGCAGGACCAGTCTGGCCTTATCCACATTGGACGCGTCGATGCCGGCGCCGAGCATGGTGAAACCGTGATGGGTGCGCACGATGGTGATCGTGCCACGACGCGCCACCACCTCGGCGGTCTCGGCGGCCAGCATCCGGGCCCGGGCCTCGTCCCGTTCCGGTCCGTCGGACGGCACCTCGACCAGACGACCTTCCGCCTTCGACACGATCTTGCTGGTCACCACCAGCACATCACCGTCGGCCAGCCAGGGCGCGGCCTCGACGATGATGTCGGCCAGGTCGTCGCCGGCCGAGATGTCGCCGATGCCGCGGACCGGCAGCACCTCAAGTCCGTCCATCACACATCCTCGCGTCGAGAACTGTCTGGTGCCGGATCCTGGCTTCCCGGTGAACGGTGCGGACCGCCTTTGTGCGGAGGCGCACACAACCCTGCACGGCCGGTCATAAGCCGGATGGGGCGGCTCGCCTGAGCCTTCATTGACCGCCCGGCCGCTTGCTCGTACGCACGTCGTCGAGGTGCCCGTTTCGCCACTCGGCATGGTCACCGTTCGAGAAATACGCGACAGTTGCTCGTCTTCGTTGCCGCGCAGATGTGGAGATGAGCAGTGCTCCGGAAGCACAACCGGCAGGGTGTCGTCCTGGCCGCGGTCCTCTCGGTGGTGCAGGGATGCGGTACGAACCCTCCGGCTGAGGTACCGGTCGCCCCGGCGCCGTCCGCCTCAGCCTCTCCGAGCGCGCTCGCGACCGCCAGTCCCGACCCGAAGCTGGCTGCGATCCTGGCGGGCCGGCGGAAGGTCACCATTCACCTGGTGCCGGCCGGCCGCGACCTCAGCGCCACCTACGAGGGACCGATCGTCGCTGACGGCACCGACCACGACGGCGACCTTTTCCTGACCCGGGCCGGCGGCACCCCCGCCACGTTCAGCTTCGCGGATCGCGGCGCCGCCGGGTGACGCCGCCCCGGCTCGGACGCTACTGCCGGGTGAGAGATTCGGCGGGCGGTCCGACGGTCGGTTCTAGGCACGCGGTAGGTGTTCGCGATCCGCCAGGCCGATTGCAACGGTTAAAAGACAAGGTGAGCACTCATGTCCAGTTCGGACGAGCCTGGTTCGTACGAGGCGCACTTCGACGCGCTCTCGGCCGTACGGACCCTGCAGTACTTCGGCCTGCCCGTCGTCGTCATCGCCATCGGCGTGTGGCAATGGCCGGCGTACCGCAACGCCCTATACATCGGCGCGGTGTGCCTCGTCATAATTGGCTTCGCCCTCTTCCACCGGATCCGCGGGATTGCCCGGCGGGCACGTCTTCTCGTCATCGACTCTCGGGGGATTCACCTCGGGCGGGACGACGCCAACCGGCCCGAGCTCTTCGTGCCGTGGTCAGCCGTCGACGTGATGGTGTACTTCCGAGCTCAGAACCGTCGTGGCGCGGGCACGCACCGGACGCACTATGTCGGCATCGTGCGACACGGCCACATCGTCGCGTATCGGCACCTGGCGGGAAGCCGGTTCGACCCCGTGCTCGCGGCCGACGCGACCGTACGCTTCGGCCGTGGCGTCCCTTTCCGGGAGGCCCCCGAACAGGAATCGCTGTCGTCCGAGACCCTGCCTCTGCCCGACGAGTGGTTGCGGTGGGCCCTCCGGCCCGACGTGTACGCGATCCGGCCGCCCGACGCGACGGAGCGTCCCTCGCTGTTCAACGTCGCGGTCTGGGCGGCCGTGCTGTCGTCGATGGCCGGCCTCCTGGCGGGCAGCGCGGGCGTCGCACTGCCGTACATCGTCGCCGGCGTCGTGATCACCACCGCCGCCACCATCCTCATCACCATCCCGATCCGCCAAGCCGCGGCCCGCAAACTCGGTCCGGACAGCAGTCGCGCGAAAAGTCTCCGCGGTTACTGAACTGTCGTCCGGCGCGATGGATACCCTGAACTGGGTGAGCCCCCAGCCGATCGCCCGCAACGGGGTAGCCGGCTTCGGCACGGCAGCCGGGGCGGGTCCCGAAGCATCCTTTCCGGCACATCGGGGACGCGATGTACATCGACCGGTCCGGGTGCTCGTGGCGGCAACTGCCGGTGGACGACGGAATGCAGGCACGGAATCGTTCCCTTTAGGTCGGAACCCCGGTCGGCGACCATGGAGGTCGGCGAAGGTCGGGATTCGATCAACATGCCGGAGCCGCCATGTCACCGAACGACCGTCGATTCGACGTCACCCGGCCGAGCCTTCTGCTCGGCCTCTTCGCCGTGGTCACGATCCTCGACCTGATCGCCGTGGCGATGGGCCTCACCGTGCTCGAATGGATCGCCAAGCCAGTGCTCGCACCGCTCCTGATCGCGTTCCTTCTCCGCGCCGGCGTGCGTGATCTGGTGCCCGTCGCGCTGCTGTTCGCCTTCGCCGGCGATGTGGCGTTGCTGGGCTCCGGCCAGGTGATGTTTCTGATCGGAATGTTGTTCTTCTTCGGCAACCAACTGTGCCTGATCGTTGCTTTCCGGCGTCGGTCACGACCAAGGTGGCCGACGATCCTGATCGGAGGTCTGCTCTGGCTCGCCGTCAACGCTCTCTTGTGGGGGCAGCTCGGCGACCTGCGCATCCCGATGCTGGTCTACAGCTTGGCGCTGATCGCGATGGCCTGCGCGGCCACCGGCAACGGTTACCGGGTTGCCACCGGAGGCGTCCTGTTTCTCGCCTCCGACCTGCTGATCGGCTTCGGAAAGGCCGGCCTGCGGGTGCCCGCACACGACATTCTGGTGATGGCGACCTACGCGGCGGCGCTGGCCTTCATCGCGGTCGGCTGGGCAAGAGCCGTGACCCGCCGGCCGCGTGGCGATCTGCACGGGCTTCCTCCGGGACTTCCGGCTACGTAGCGTCGGGCAGAGGAGTCTGCGCTTCCGGTCAAACGGGTTTCAGGCGCCGACCGGAAAAATTATTCTGGCCGGATCGGCGCGGGGCGAATTGCCGTACGCGCAAGTCATTTAATGATGTCCGTATCGGGCGGTCGTCCCAGCAGTAGAAGGAAGCGCCTTGTCTGAATATTCGCCACAGCCAGCGCCGCCGATCACCGCGGTCATGACGCAGATGCTCGCTGGATTTCAAGTGTCGCAAGCCTTATATGTGGTCGCCAAACTCGACATCTGCACGATGCTCGACGACGGTCCCCAGACGACGGCCAAGCTGGCCGAATTGAGCGGCGCGCAGGTACGGCCGCTGAGCCGGATCATCCGTACGCTGAGCATGCTCGGGCTGTTCCGGAGTGAGGGCGACCTGGTCGAGACGACGCCGCTGGGTGCGACATTGTCGCGCAACCACCCCGAGACGCTCTGCAACGTGGCCGAGATGTGGATGGAGACTCACTATGCGCCCTTCGGGGAGCTGTTGCACACAGTGCGGACCGGCGAGCCGGCGGCACAGCGTTTCTTCGGTCAATCGCTGTTCGACTGGATAGGCGAGGACGAGGGCCGTACCGCGCAGTTCGCCCAGGCGATGACCGATGTCACGGGAAGTATGCGCAAAGGCCTGTTCGACGGCTACGAACTCCCGGCGGGCGAACTCGTGGCCGACATCGGCGGTTCCGACGGCAGCGTTCTCGCGGAACTCATCGGAAACCGGCCGGAGCGTCGCGGCATCGTATTCGATCAACCCGCCGTCGTACCAGTCGCGACGGAAGCGATGACGGTCCGCCGGATGGCCGATCAGGTCAAGGTTATCGGTGGTGACTTCTTCCAGGAAGTGCCAGCGGCAGACGTTTATCTGCTCAGCATGATTCTTCACGACTGGGACGACGATTCCGCAGTGAAACTACTGCACACCATCCGAAGGTCCGCCGATGCCGCCCGGCTGGTGATCGTGGAGGGCGTGGTCCCGGCCGACGACGCGCCGCACCCGATGAAGCTGATCGATCTGACCATGCTGGGAATCACCCGGGGCTGGGAACGAACCGCTGACGAGTTCGCGGAGCTGCTGGCGGCAGGCGGGTACCGGCTCGACCGGATCCTCGACCGCCCGTCACCGTTCTCGATCATCGAGGCGACGGCCCGCTAGAAGCCGCCTCCCATTGCCCCTGGGAACGCTCCACGCGTCGCGTCGCGTCGCGTCGCGTCGCGTCGAGCGCGGCTCGCGGGTTTCGGCCGAGAGGGGAACTGGTCGCGATGCTGGCCGGTTCCCCGAACACGGTCGAGGAGGTTCGGCCGATGCTGGCGCCGATATGCCGCGCCGACGTCAGCCAGATTTCGAGCGACATCTCCCGGCTGAAGTCGGCGAAGCTGGTCACCCGCGACTTCAACACTCAGGGGCGCCGCCGCCGGTTTGCTGAAGAAACCGGACATATACGGCGGCGTTCCATGACCGATCAGGCTCGGATGCCGCCGCCACCCCGGTGGCTTCCCGTTTGAGGACCATCCGGAACGGATCGCCCATGCTGAGCAATTCACCACAGCTCTGCCGGGAGCCGACCGGCACGTTGACCGCAGCCTCCGAGACCGAGGCGATGGAGCAGCTCCACAGAGTGCATCGGCCGGTTCTTCTGGCCTACGTCACCCGGCTGACCAAAGGCGACGTGCACTGGGCCGAGGACATCCTCCAGGAAACCATTGTCAAGGCATGGAAGAACCCCAAGGCACGTAACGCGGAAGGGCGGTGGAACCGGTCGTGGCTCTTCAGGGTCGCCCGCCGAATCACCATCGATCACGTGCGCGCCGCCGTAGCTCGGCCACCGGAATACATCATCGACGACATCGACTGGTTCCCGGCCACCGACGACAGCCTCGACCGCGCGCTTGACGCCGAGGAGGTGCGCGCGGCGCTGTCGTCGTTGCCGGAACGGCTCCGGACCGTACTGGTAGTAATCTACTTCCTGGAGCGCTCGACTGCCGAGGCGGCGGAACTTCTCAATGTGCCCAAAGGGACCGTCAAATCGAGAACGTTCTACGCGCTCCGAGCTTTGCAGGACGCGTTGAGCGTACGAGGGTTCACCTTTCGGGAGCCTTTGCCGGCCAACACGAGCGAAGCGCCCGGGCCGGATATGGACCTTCCTGGTGCGAGCGACGACGATGTGCTGAATGCGGGTCGCTGACGTACGGCCGACGGCACCGCTGGGCGCGACAATGAGTGAGCAACGGGATGAGGCGCGTGGCTGAAGCAGCGATCTTTACCGATCTCCTGCGTGACCGGCGACCCACGCGGACGAAGGCGCTCGATTCCTTGACCTTTCGCTCGACGCCAGGCGTCCGCGGCCTCCAGACCTGCATGATCAACTCATGTCTAAAGTCAAACTCCGCGCCGCCCTGCGCGAAGACCTGCCACTGCTGGTCGTCGATGCCGCGGCCGACCCGATCGACACCTTCGGTTTCGTCGCCACGAACGCGTGGGAACGGGCCTTCGCCGCCGACGGGCTCATCGGCTACGACCGCGGGACACTGGTCGTCGAAGACTCCGACGGCGTAGTGGCCGGCAAGGTCTCGTGGCTCCCGGTGCCGCACGGACCGAACCCGCCGTCGCTCGCGTTGAACATCGGCATCCGGCTCCGTCCCGCCTTCCGTGGCCGTGGCCTGGGCGGCCCCGCACAGGCACTACTCGCGGACTACCTGTTCGGCACTACGACATTTGAGCGGTTGCAGGCGGAGACCGACGTCGGCAACATCGCCGAGCAGCGCGCTCTGGAGAAGGCCGGTTTCCAGCGCGAGGGCATCGCCCGGCACGCCCAGTTCCGCAAGGGCACCTGGCACGACATGGTCGTCTACAGCCGCCTGCGAAGCGACCCCAGACCTAGGTGATTGCCCCAAAGGTCGATGCACCTGCACGGCATGAACTCGGCCGTACGTACTGCCGTTCAGTGCGCAGTGCAAGGACGGTCAACCGATCACGCCAGCGCATGGCAACGCCATCCGCGTCCTGCACAGAGGAAAGGGAACATGCTTTGAGGCGCAACTACGTGAGGGCCCTGGCAGCCGTGGGGCTTGCCGCAACAATCTCGCGGCGGCCGGGTGTCAGGATTCGGGCAGCGGCGGCGGCGACACTGCGGCCGCAGCGTGCGGCGGCAAGATCGCAATCTTCGGTGCCTTCACGGGTGCGAACGCGGGCGCGGTGCTGCCGTCGCTGAACGGGTCGAAGATGGCCGTGAAGAAGTTCAACGCGGCGAACCTGGGCTGCAAGGTCAGCATGCAGGAGTTCGACACGCAGGGTAACGCCGACCAGGCGACGCCGATCGACAACTGGCGCCGCGCCCTCCAGACCAGAGCCAAAATCAGCCACTACCGACGCCGAGGCGACCCACCACCAAAGGATCTCTGAATGTAGTACCCGCACACGACGGACACGTTCGTGGCGGGCTGACCGACTCCCTCAACGGTCGACGTGAACGGTACGGAAGTCGCCGATCGTCGGAGGGCTGGAGACGAACTCGCCCAGCACGGAGATGAACTCCGGATAGTGCTCGGATTTCTCGAACTCGTCGGTACGCGCCGTCGGCGTCGGCCACCCGCAGATGAACACGAAGCCGCCAGGCTTCCGCTGGTTCTGGTAGATCACAACATCGGTGGCGCCGCTCTTGTGCAGCAGGGGGACCGCCTTACCGGTGAACACCTCGATGAATTCGTCCGCTCGGTCCTCGTGCACGTCGAAGAACGCGACTTCGGTGCTCACCATCTCATCATCCTCCTTGCTCCGCCCATGCTGCGAGTCAGATCGAACGTAGCCACGCGTCCGTCGTGTCCGGGAACCAAAGGTCCGTACGGGCGCGGAACTCGGCCCGCCCGGTCACCGCCGCCCGTCGTTCCTGTGAAACGCGAACGGGCCGTCTCCCGCGAAGGCCTAAGCCCCTGGCAGGAACTGTTTCCCGTAACTCTGGGGTAGCCAGGGTGAGGTCCAGGGTGCGGCGGTGGTGAGGTTCTGGGCGTCGGTGCGGT